>CAYPFO010000006.1:0-3373 GCA_964410065.1 uncultured Pseudomonas sp. | reverse complement strand
ATTTGTGCAGGGCATGATCCAGGCCGACCATGTGCAACGCCGCTTCGGTGCGTGCGGCGCGCTGGGCTTTGCTTTCCTGGGCGAACACTTTTTCCACCGCCAGGTAGACGTTGGCAAAGCAGGTCATCCACGGCAGCAGGCTGTGGTTCTGAAACACCACGCCACGCTCCGGCCCTGGCCCGTCGATTTCTCGGCCGTTGCAGATCAGGCCGCCTTCGCTGGTGTCCAGCAGGCCGGCAATCAGGTTGAGGACGGTGGACTTGCCACAACCGGAGTGGCCAATCAGCGAGACGAACTCACCTTTGGCAATGCTCAGATTGACATTGGCCAAGGCCTGGAAACGGCCCTTCTTGGTATCGAAGTGTTTGCTGACCTGGGTCAGTTCAACGAATTTATCCATCAGAATTCTCCATAAGAAACCTAAGGTGGTTCGCGCTTCATCGCTGACGACCCGCCGCAGCGGATCGCCAGATGCGGCTGAATACTCAGCTGGCGTAGTCGAAACGCTTGGCCACCCAGACCAGGCCTTGCTCCAGCATCAGGCCGACCAGGCCAACGATGATGATGGCGATGAGGATGTGTTCCACGTTGAGGTTGTTCCATTCGTCCCACACCCAGAAGCCCAGACCGATACCGCCGGTGAGCATTTCCGCCGCGACGATCACCAGCCAGGCGACACCAATGGCCAGGCGGATGCCGGTCATCAGGTGCGGCAAGACGGCGGGGAACAGGATGCGAGTAAGCACCTTGAACTCGGAGAGCTTGAGCACCCGTGCGACGTTAAGGTAATCCTGCGGCACGCTGGCCACGCCGGCGGCGGTGTTGAGGATGATCGGCCAGATTGCACTGATGAAAATCACCCAGATGGACGCCGGCCCTGCAGCCTCAAACACCAGCAGCCCGATCGGCAGCCAGACCAGCGGCGAGACCGGGCGCAGGAGGCTGATGATCGGCGACAGCATGCTGGCCAGGAAAGCGAAGCGGCCAATCGCGAAGCCCAGCGGAATGCCGACCAGCGCTGCGAGACCAAAACCGACCCCAACCCGGCCCAGCGAGTTGAGGATGTTCCAACCGATGCCCATGTCGTTGGGGCCGTTGTCGTAGAAAGGATCGGCGAAGAGCACCAGTGCGGCCTGACCGGTGCTCAGCGGCCCTGGAAGCCCTGCGCTTTTCGCCGCAATCAGTGACCAGACGAACAGAAACAGCGCAATCCCCAGCAAGGGCGGCACGCAGGCCTTGAGTGCCGGGCGCAGCACGCTGGCTCGCTTTGCCGGCAACTGAGCGTTGGGCGTGGTGAGTGGTGGCGTCACGGAAGCATTCATGGTGACTCTCCTGGGTCAGGCTTTGATGGCAAACGACTGGAGATAGGCCGCGGGGTTGCTGCCATCCCAGACCTGGCCATCGAACAGGGTGCTGCTGCGCATCACGCTTTGTGGCACTGGCAGGTTGAGCGCGCTGGCCGCCTCGCGGTACAGCGCGGTCTGGTTGATGCCTGCGGCCACGGCAGCGTAGTCCGGCTCCTCCTTGATCAGGCCCCAGCGGCGGAACTGGGTGAGGAACCACATGCCGTCCGAGTGATAGGGGAAGTTAACGCTGCCTTCCCGGCAGAAGGCCATGGCGTGCGGATCGTGCCAGCTCTTGCCTAAGCCATCCTCGTAATGGCCGAGGAAGCGTTGCTCGATCACCTCCACCGGCGCGTTCACATACGCCTTGCCGGCGATCAGCCTGGCGGTGCTCTTGCGGTTTTCCGCGCTGGCATCGATGAACTGGCTGGCTTCCAGCAAGGCCATGATCAGGGCGCGGGCGGTATTGGGGTACTGCTCGATAAAGGCGCGGGTGGTGCCGAGCACCTTCTCCGGGTGGTCCGGCCAGATCTGCTGGGTGGTGGTTGCGGTAAAGCCGATCTTGTCGAAAATGGCCCGCGCGCCCCACGGCTCGCCGACACAGAAGCCGTCCATGTTGCCGACGCGCATGTTGGCCACCATCTGCGGCGGTGGCACGGTGATGGTTTTCACGTCGCTCAGCGGATTGATGCCGTGGGCGGCGAGCCAGTAGTACAGCCACATGGCGTGCGTGCCGGTGGGGAAGGTCTGGGCGAAGGTCAGTGGCGTGGAGGACTGTTTGACATGGGCGGCCAGTTGCTCGCCGGTGGTCACCCCGGCGTCGCGCAGTTGCTTGGAGAGGGTGATGGCCTGGCCGTTCTGGTTCAGGCCCATGAGCACGGCCATATCCCTTTGCGGACCGGCCACGCCCAGTTGGGCGCCGTACATCATCCCGTACAACACGTGGGCGGCATCCAGTTCGCCGGTGTTGAGCTTGTCGCGGACGCCGGCCCAGGAGGCTTCCTTGCTCGGAACAATATTCAGTCCGTACTTGCTGCCGAAACCTTGGGTGGCCGCGACCACCACCGACGCGCAATCGGTGAGGGGGATGAAGCCAATCTTCAGGTCAGTCTTCTCCGGCGCATCCGAGCCGGCAGCCCAGGCGATGCTGCGCAGGAAGCCGGGCGCTGCGAGGCTCAGACCGGTGACCCCGGCAAGGGCAATGGACTGCTTGAGAAAGTGGCGACGGTTGTTGTCCTGCGGAGTGGTTGAATCACGCTCGCTCATCGGATGGTTCCTTTTTTCGAGGCAATAAAAAACGGCGCACCAGACGGATCCTCGATGAGGTCAGTCTGACGAACGCCGTTGTTCGCGATCCGCAGCCCGCCGCCGTTGGCGTGCTACGTGAAGTTATCAGTAGCTAAGCAAAGGGCTTGCCAGCTTTTCTTTTATGATAAAGCTATTTAAAACAGTAGGTTACGATTCGCTTGATGGCTGGAGGCAGATCAGTGCCTTTTAGTTGTGCGGGCTCGTAAGCGCTTTGCGCCAGGGCGGAGCATGCCGAGAGCGGCCCATAGTTTCAGGCCGCTTTTGGACGTGATGGCTTACCGACTCATCTCTGGGGCCGGGTTTATCCCGGCGTAGAGGTAGTGAGGATGGAGCCGAAGCGCTGAGCCATACTCCGCTGGCCGGCGTAAAGCCGGCCCCATAGTTCAGGCAGGATGAGGTTCAGGCCTCGCTTTTGCGCGCCTTGGTGGGAGGTGTGATCAGGCCATCGGCACGGAACATGGCCTTGATGCCACGCACTGCCTGACGGATGCGATCCTGGTTTTCGATCAGGGCGAAGCGCACATGATCGTCACCGTAGTCACCAAAGCCGATCCCCGGCGAGACCGATACCTTGGCTTCTGACAGCAGCTTCTTGGCGAATTCCAGCGAACCCATGTGTGCGTAAGGCTCGGGAATTTTCGCCCAGATGTACATCGAGGCCTTGGGATTCTCGACCATCCAGCCGGCTTCGTGCAGCCCTTTGACGATCACATCGCGGCGCT
>CAYPFO010000005.1:0-93708 GCA_964410065.1 uncultured Pseudomonas sp. | reverse complement strand
CGATCTGCTTGACCTTCGGGTTCTCGACCACGGCTTCGACGACGATGTCGACGTTGCCGAAATCGCCATAGGACATGGTCGGACGGATGGCGTTAAGCGCCTCGGCCATCTTCGCAGCGGTCAGGCGGCCCTTGTCGACGCGGTTGCCCAGCAACTTGGAGGCCTCGTTCAGCCCCATCTGGATACCCTCTTCACGGATATCCTTCATCAGGATCGGCGTGCCCTTGACGGCCGACTGGTAGGCGATACCGCCACCCATGATGCCGGCGCCCAGAACAGCGGCCAGTTTCACGTCGCGGGACTGCTTGTCGTAAACCTTGGCCTTCTTCTTCAGTTCCTGGTCGTTGAGGAACAGGCCGATCAAGCTCGCCGCCACCGGCGTCTTGGCCAGTTTGACGAAGCCGGCAGCTTCGATTTCCAGCGCCTTGTCGCGACCGTGGTTGGCGGCCTTCTGGATGGTTTTGATGGCTTCAACCGGCGCCGGGTAGTTCGGGCCGGCCTTGCCAGCGACGAAACCCTTGGCGGTCTCGAAGCTCATCATCTGTTCCATGGCGTTGAGCTTGAGCTTTTCCAGCTTGGACTGACGCTTGGCCTTGTAATCGAGCTCACCGGAAATGGCGCGCTTGATCAGGTCCAGGGCAGCGGCCTGCAGCTTGTCAGCAGCGACCACGGCATCCACGGCACCGACTTTCAGTGCGGCGTCCGCTCTGTTTTCGGCACCACCAGCGATCCACTCGATGGCGTTGTCGGCACCGACGATACGCGGCAGGCGCACGGTCCCGCCAAAGCCTGGGTAGATGCCCAACTTGACTTCCGGCAGGCCGATCTTGGCGCTGTCGGCCATGACGCGGTAATCCGCGGCCAGGCACATTTCCAGACCGCCACCCAGGGCGATACCGTTGATGGCGACCACGGTGGGCACGTTGAGGTCTTCGAAATCGCTGAAGATCTTGTTGGCTTCGAGGTTGGCGGCAACCAGCTGCTCATCGGGCAGTTGGAAGTTGTCGACGAATTCGGTGATGTCGGCGCCGACGATGAATACGTCCTTGCCACTGCTGACAATGACGCCCTTGACCGACGCATCGGCCTTGAGCGTGTCGACGGCTTGACGCAGCTCGTTCAGGGTGAGGCGGTTGAACTTGTTGACGGACTCACCCTTGAGGTCGAAATTCAATTCGACGATGCCGCCCTCAAGAGCCTTAACCGTGATGGCTTTACCTTCGTAAATCATCAACTGATCTCCAGGTATGGAAGCTGAACAGTTATACATCGAACGCCGGTTGCAACAGGCAATCGGCCTGCCATTCCGGCACACCCATCGATGCATTAGTAGTCGTGCGTTTAGAGTGTTGCGCTAGGCAAACGCTCAATTCATACGATCGTTTGATTCGGGTGCGCTCACCTTCGTGGAAAAGGCCCCGCTTGTCAATTACCGAGAAACGCTATCGCATACCCTTTACCACCATAGGGAAGGGCGTTGTGCAGCTGCTAACTGAACGCAAGCCATAGACTGTGCCGCCCCCATGGGTTAGAACCCTGCAGACGGCATCCCGTGCCTTGCAGTTCCCCCAGCAAGGTCATACTTAGAGTCACCAGCACCCGCACCCGCACCCGCACGCTCAAGGAGAGACATCATGGTTTATCACCACATTCTGGCGGCCATCGACCTGACCGAGGAATGTCAGGCGGTCATAGAACGAGCCCAATCCTTGGCGCAGGCTCACCAGGCGCGTTTGTCCCTGGTACATATCATCGAACCGATGGCCATGGCGTTTGGCGGCGATGTGCCCATGGACCTGTCAATGCTGCAGCAACAGCAGTTCGATCAAGCACGTGAACGTTTGAATGGTTTTGCCGGACGTTATCCGCAACTGACCGAGGACCACATACACCTGACCTACGGGCAACCACGCCAGGAAATTCACCGTTTGGCCACTGAACAGAATTGCGACGTGATCGTGGTCGGCAGCCATGGTCGACATGGTCTGGCGCTGCTGCTCGGTTCCACCGCCAACGACCTGCTGCATGGCGCGCCCTGCGATGTGCTGGCGGTGCGTCTGCGCAAGGCGGAATAAGCCGTTGCGCCTAGGGGTAACCACAGGGGTTACCCCTTCACCCTGCCCACATCAGCCAAGCGCTCTCTATTCCAGCCCGTCTCCAGAACTCATCACTTGCGGACGAATTTTCTGCAGCTGAGTTTCCAGGGAAACCGTCATGCTCGAGGCCATGGAAAAGAAGGTCAGAAAGGCCTTGAGGTTGGAGTCTGCTTTGCAAGTGGTGTGAATTCGCTGCCAGAACGCCTGATTGACCAGCTGCAATTGCTGGAACAGCTTGACCAGCCCGCGCAACTCCCAGTCCGGCCGCCGACCTTCGCGGAAGTTGAAATATTGGCGTGCCAGATACAGGGAAACCGCGCGCAGGATGAACTCCTGATTGCTGGCAAACGGCAGATGCTGCTGGGCCATGGGCTTTAGCCGCGACAACGCCGGGCAGGCGCTGGTGGCCATGATCACCCCGAGCAACGAGCGCAGGCCTTCTTCCAGGCTCACCAGCTTGTGATATTCCCGCTCGGGCGTGCGCACCCAGACCATTGCACGGGTGAAGGCCGGCAGGCCCTGAAAATCTTCGATCACCTTATGCAGGTCCACGGCTGCCGGGCAGTGGCTGTAGTCATTCCTGCTCAGCGGGCAATTGCTGCACTGCTGATGTTCCAGTCGCGTCCAGGCCGGCGCTGCGACCGCAAGGCTGCGGTCGTAGGCACGGTCCAGTTGGATCCGGTAACTGAACTCGTGCTCTTCATCGAGAATGATCCGGTACTCGATCGCCATTCAGCGCTCCCTGGTTAATGTTCCAATTCGGCCCACCGTTCAAGCAGACCATCCAATTCTTGCTGCAGACTTTCCAGCTGCGCCAGCGCCGTGCTGACGTCCTCCGCCGGGCGGCTATAGAACGCCGGATCGGAAGTCTCCCCTTGCAGGGCCGCCAACTGCTGTTCCACCGCATCGATCTGCCCGGGAATCGCCTCCAGTTCGCGCTGCAGTTTGTAACTGAGTTTTTTCTTCGCCGCCGGTACTGGCTCGCTAACTGGCGATGCCGTGGCTGTCGGCTCACTCTTGGCCGCGGCCTTGTCCGCCTTGTCACTGTCTGCCTTGTCGCTGGCACCCAGCAGTCGCGGCGAGCCGCCTTGACGCAGCCAATCCTGGTAACCGCCGACGTATTCACGCACCTGGCCATTGCCTTCGAACACCAGCGTGCTGGTCACCACGTTGTCGAGGAAGGCCCGGTCGTGGCTGACCATCAGCACCGTGCCCGGGAAGTTCAACAGCACTTCTTCGAGCAGCTCCAGGGTTTCAACGTCGAGGTCGTTGGTCGGTTCGTCGAGCACCAGCAGGTTGGCCGGCTTGCTGAACAGCTTGGCGAGCAAAAGACGTGCCCGCTCGCCACCGGAAAGCGCCTTGACCGGGGTACGGGCACGCTGGGGGCTGAACAGGAAGTCGCCCAGGTAGCTGAGCACATGACGGCTCTGGCCATCGATGGTGATGAAATCGCGGCCCTCGGCCACGTTGTCGATCACAGTCTTTTCCGTCTCAAGCTGGTGACGCAATTGGTCGAAATACGCCACTTCCAGCTTGGTGCCCACCTCGATGCCGCCACTGGTAGGTTGCAAATCGCCGAGCAACAGCTTGAGCAGGGTGGTCTTGCCGGTACCGTTAGCACCGAGCAGGCCGATACGGTCGCCACGCTGCAGCACCATGGAGAAATCACGAATCAGCGGCTCGCCGCCGGCATGGGCGAAGCTGACATTCTCCACGACAATGACCTGCTTGCCGGATTTCTCCGCCGTCTCGACCTGGAACGTCGCCTTGCCTTGACGCTCACGCCGTTCGGCACGCTCGGCGCGCATCGCCTTGAGGGCGCGCACACGCCCTTCGTTTCGAGTGCGTCGGGCCTTGATGCCCTGACGAATCCACACTTCTTCCTGGGCCAGCTTTTTGTCGAACAGCGCGCTGGCGCTTTCTTCCGCCGCCAGTTGCTGTTCCTTGTGCACCAGGAAGCTGGCGTAATCGCCGTTCCAGTCAATCAGATGCCCGCGATCCAGCTCGAGGATGCGCGTGGCCAGGTTCTGCAGGAAGGAACGGTCGTGGGTAATGAACAGCACCGCGCCGTTGAAATTCACCAAGGCTTCTTCCAGCCAGGCGATGGCGCCGATGTCCAGATGGTTGGTCGGCTCGTCGAGCAGCAGCAGGTCGGGTTCTGCCACCAGAGCCTGGGCCAACAACACACGGCGACGCCAGCCGCCAGACAGCTCGGCCAGGGTCTTGTCGGCCGGCAGTTGCAAGCGGCTCAGGGTGCTGTCCACCAGTTGCTGCAGGCGCCAGCCGTCTTTGGCTTCCAGCTCCTGCTGCACATGCATGAGCCTGGTAAGGTCTTCGTCGGTATGAATGTTCTGGCTCAGATGATGGTACTGAGCCAACAGCTCGCCCACGCCGGCCAATCCCTCGGCGACCACGTCGAACACCGTGCGCTCATCGGCGCGTGGCAGTTCCTGCGGCAATTCGCCGATCTTCAGCGATGGGGCTCGCCAGATCTCACCGTCATCGGGGGCCTGCTCCCCCTTGACCAGACGCAGCATGCTGGATTTGCCGGTGCCGTTGCGGCCGATGATGCACACCCGCTCGCCCCGGGCCACCTGCCAGGACACTTGTTCCAATAGCGGCGTGGCGCCGTAAGCCAGGGATACATCGGTGAATTTGAGCAACGTCATGGGGCGCCTCCGGAAACAGGGCGCGCATTCTAGCAGCTTCGCGCTCGCAGCTCCCGAAATGGCCTGATACAGGGCATTCGTCGGATGATCACGGGCTTGGGCAAGACATCCGGCTAAGCTCTTGCCACCTCGCGTTACGTTGTCAGGGAGCCCCATGTACCGACGCCTGCTTCATCTTTCCTGCCTGGTACTTGCCCTCGGCTCAACGACCACAGCCCAAGCAGCCAGTCTCGACCAGCAACGCACCTGGTTCGACCAGGCCCAGCGCGCACTGGCCAAGGGCGACGCCGGCCCCTATTACCGACACCGTGCGGAGTTGCAACGTTATCCGCTCGAGCCCTATCTGGCCTATACGGAACTGAATTCGCGACTGAAACAGGCGAGCAACGCTCAGGTCAGCAAGTTTCTCATTGAGCACGGCGACCTGCCCCAGGCCGGCACCCTGAAGCGCAACTGGTTGAAACTGCTGGCCGCACGCAATGACTGGAAACCTTTCCTGGACCATTACGACCCGGCACTGAATGAAACCGAACTGGATTGCCTGTATGGCCAATACCAGCTCACCCATGGCCAGCGTGAAGAAGGTCAGGCGACAGCCGAGCGTCTCTGGCTGGTCGGCAAATCCCAACCTGAAAGCTGTGATGCCCTCTTCACACTCTGGGCCAAACAAGGCCAGCCCAGCGAAGGCCTGCGCTGGCAACGCGCCCTGCTGGCCGCCGAAGCGCGCAACCTGGGCCTGGCCAACTACCTGGTCAAGGGCCTTGGCACCCTCCACCGTGAAGGCGCCTTGCTGCTGGACGTCATTAACAACCCCGAACTGCTGCGCCAGCGCGGCCGGTTTTCCTCCACCAGCACCGCCATGACCGATATCGTCGGCCTCGGCTTGCGCCGCCTGGCTCGCCAGAATGCGGACCTGGCCCTGGAACTGCTCGACGACTACGCTGCTCGCCTGCGCTTCTCTGCCGATGAAAAGGTCGCCATTGCCCGTGAAATCGGCCTGACCCTGGCCAAGCGTTTCGACTCCCGCGCCCTGCAGGTCATGGCCGAATACGACCCGGAGCTGCGTGACGATACGGTCAGCGAGTGGCGCGCACGCCTACTGCTGCGCCTAGGTCGCTGGGATGAAGCCCACCAGCTGACATCGCGCCTGGGCGGCGAACTGGCCCAAAGCAGCCGCTGGCGCTACTGGCACGCACGCACCCTGCAACTGGCGCAACCCGGTAATCGGGACGCTATGGAGCTGTACCGTCTGGTGGCGGGTGAGCGCGACTTTTATGGGTTTCTGGCCGCCGACCGGATCAAAAGCCCCTACAACCTCAATCACCAGCCCCTGAGCATTGATCCCAAGACTCTGCACAGCGTGCGCAGTACCGCCGGCATTCGTCGCGCCTTGGAATTCCATGCGCGCGGGCACTATGTCGATGCCCGCCGCGAGTGGTATCACATCAGCCGCGTCTTCAGCCGCGAGGAGCTGATCGCCCAAGCCAAGCTCGCCCATGACCTGGATTGGCATTTCCCGGCCATTCGCACCCTTAGTCAGGCGCGCCACTGGGATGACCTCGACATCCGTTTCCCCATGCCCTATCGCAGCAGCCTGACCCGCGCGGCAAAATCACGTGGCCTGGATTCCAGCTGGGTGTACGCCATCACCCGCCAGGAAAGCGCCTTCATGGACGACGCGCGCTCCCATGCCGGTGCCATTGGCCTGATGCAAGTGATGCCGGCCACCGCGCGGGAAACCGCTCGCAGGTTCGGTATTCCATTGAATTCGACCTACCAGGTGCTCCAGCCGGAAACCAATATTCAACTCGGCACCGCCTACCTGAGTCAGGTCAGCGCCCAGTTCGACGGCAATCGTATCCTCGCCTCGGCTGCCTACAATGCCGGCCCCACCCGGGTGCGCCAGTGGCTGCGCGGAGCCGACCATCTGGAGTTCGACATTTGGGTGGAGAACATCCCGTTCGATGAAACGCGCCAATACGTGCAGAACGTGCTCACCTACTCGGTGATTTATGGTCAGAAACTCAACGCCCCGCAGCAGGTGGTGGAGCGTCACGAGCGCAGCTTGCAGTGGCAGCGCACCGCCGGTCGATCAGTCGAGTAACTCGATCGGCATCCCCACTTCCAGCCGCCCCTCACCCTCAACAAGCAGGTTCTGCCCGAACAGTACACCCTTCTCACCACGGCGATAGGTCTGCAGCGTGACCAGCGGTTCGAGGTCAACGCTGCGTTCGCCCGTATCCGGGTCAAGGGTGGTAATCGCGCAACGCGTGCAGGGCTTGACCAGGCGAAACTCGACCTCGCCAATACGGATGCGCCGCCAGCCATCCTCGGCATAGGGCAGGCTGCCATCGATGACCAGGTTCGGCCGGAAACGACGCATGTCCAACGGGCGCCCCACTCGCGCCGACAGATCCTCGAGCGAGGCCTGGCCAATAAGCAGCAGGGGAAAACCATCGGCAAACGCCACGCGATGACCGTCATCGGCATAGCGCCGGTCTACTTGCCGCGTGCGCTGCGCCGGAACATGCACCAGGCGGCAGGCACGACCCAGCAAGCGGCTCGCCCAGTCCGCCGCGGCATCGCCGGCATCCGGCACGTTCAATTCGTCCTTCCACACGCTGACCGGGCGCAACGCCTGGTCGGCCGCGGGCATGTCCACCAATAACGGGGCGATGTCCGGCGCACTGAGCAGAAGCTGCCGCTCGCCTTGCCAGCGCGCCTGCAGCCGGGCCATGGCCGGCAGTACACGTTGCGAGAGAAAGCGCCCACTGTCTGCATCAACCAGCATCCAGCGTCGGTCACCGTGCAAACCGAGCCCGTCTACCGGGGAGGTCTGCAGGCCCTCGCCCATGGCTGACTTGAGTGGATAACGATACAGCGCGGACAGGTGCATGACAGGAACTCCGAATGGGCACGCAAAAGCCATGAGCATAACGGTCAGGCTCGTTGTTGCGTACCCTGCGTGCCCGCCGCGATCAACCTCGCAGTAGGCGCTCGCGAATCACGTCCACCAGGCGGTCCGGCTGGAATTTGGAGAGAAAATTGTCGCAACCGACTTTCTTGACCATCGCCTCGTTGAAGTTACCCGACAGCGAGGTATGCAGTACCACGTACAAATCACGCAGGCGCGGGTCCTGGCGGATTTCTGCGGTCAGGCGATAGCCGTCCATTTCCGGCATTTCCGCATCGGTAAACACCATCAGCAATTTGTCAGTGAGCACTTCACCCGCGTCGGCCCATTGCTGGAGTTTCTGCAAGCCTTTCAGACCATCGCTGGCGGTGTGGATTTTCAAATCCAGCTGGGAGAGGGTTTCGCGAAGCTGCGCCAGCGCCACCCCAGAGTCGTCCACCAGCAGCACTTCGCGGCCGGCGGCCTTCTGGAAGATCGGATCGGCCAGCCGTTCACTGGATACCCGCGCGTTGTAGGGCACAATCTCGGCCAGCACTTTTTCCACATCGATGATTTCTACCAACTGGTCATCGACCTTGGTGATCGACGTCAGGTAGTGCTGGCGTCCCGCGCCACTGGGCGGCGGCTGCACCGCTTCCCAGTTGAGGTTGAAGATGCGCTCGACGCTGCTGACCAGGAACGCCTGCACCGAACGGTTGTATTCCGTGACGATGATGGTGCTCGCTTCAGACTGCAACGGGCGCATACCGATGGCCTTGGCCAGGTCGATGACCGGCAGGGTCTGCCCACGCAGATTGACCACGCCACACACGCACGGATGCCGGTGCGGCATGCGGTTCAGGCGCGGCATCTGCAGGACTTCCTGCACTTTGAAAACGTTGATTGCGAAGAGCTGCCGCCCGGACAGGCGGAACAGGAGAATCTCCAGGCGATTCTCACCCACCAATTGGGTTCGTTGGTCTACTGAATCGAGAATGCTGGCCATGCCTGCTCCTGTGGTATCCGTCGGATCTAACCTGTTGCTGTCAGGTTATCGGCCGAGGTCGGCGCAGCTGTAGTGCCCCGCCGGCAGGCTTGGCTGTCCGCTAATTCAGCACCTCGCTGAACGGGATGAACCGCACCAGCTCGCCTTCGGCAAAGGTGCTGTTCTCGCGCACTTCCACCAGACCTTCGGCCCAGGCCGCGCTCAGCAATACGCCGGAGCTCTGGTTCGCATACATCACCGCACGCCCTTGCTCCATGCGGGCACGCAGGAACTCGCGGCGCTTGCCCGGCTTGCTCCAGACAAACCCCGCCGGCACCTCGAACCCCAACGGAGCCACCTTGGCCACGCCCAGACGGCGTAACAGATAGGGGCGGGCCAGCAACGCAAAAGTCACCAACGTCGAGGCCGGATTACCGGGTAACCCCAGCACCGGAACGCCTCGGTAATGCCCGCAGGTCAGCGGCTTGCCCGGTTTTATCGCCAGCTTCCAAAAAGCCATCTCACCTGCCTCACGCAGTACCTGGCCGAGAAAATCCGCCTCACCGACCGAAACGCCACCGCTGGACAGGATCAGATCAACGTCGCCCAAACGCGCCAACGCCTCGCGGGTGGCCTGCGCATCATCAGGCAGAATGCCAGCATCGACTACCACGCACCCCAAACGTTGCAGCCAGCTGCACAGCACACGGCGATTGCTGTTGTAGATGTGTCCAGGACTCAACGGTAACCCCGGCTCCACCAGCTCATCACCTGTGGACAGCACCGCCACGCGTGGCTGCCGGCGCACCCGCAGGCTCGCCTGTCCCAGCGATGCTGCCAGACCCAGCTCGATAGGCCCCAGCCGAGTACAGGCCGCCAGCACGCAATCACCGATACGCGTCTCTTGCCCTTTGGGCCGTATGTTTTGGCGCGCCCTGAGCGGTTGCAGAAAACGCACCCGGCCATCAGCCAACACCTCGACGTTTTCCTGCATCTCTACACAATCCGCGCCCTCGGGCAGCGGAGCACCTGTGAAAATCCGCGCACAACTGCCCGGCCGCAACACCGTCGTCGCATTGCCGGCGAAGATCCGCTGGCCGACCGGCAACGGCTCACCCTGCCAGTCCGCAAGCTTCAGCGCATAGCCGTCCATCGCGCTGTTGTCCCAGGGCGGCAAATCGAGCCCGGCCAGCAGCCCATCGGCCAGTACCCGGCCTTGCGCCTGGTCCAGGGTCACCTCTTCACAATCAACAATCGGCGTCGCCTCGGCCAGAGCCAGCAAGCGCTCCAACGCTGCCTCCAGGGGCAGCAAGGCATGGGGCTCGGCGCTCATCCCCGACTCTCGCACGCCTCGGCGCGCAGCAGATGCGGCACGAAGTTGCACGGACGATGGCGGGCATCCAACTGCTCGGCGAGGATGCCATCCCAGGCCGTGCGGCAGGCATTGGTGGAGCCCGGCAGGCAGCACACCAGGGTCTGGTTGGCCATGCCGGCCAGCGCGCGAGACTGCACGGTGGAGGTGCCGATGTCGGCGTAGGAAATCTGCCGGAACAGCTCACCAAAACCATCTACTTGCTTGTCGAGCAGGCAGCTCACTGCCTCTGGAGTGCTGTCGCGGCCGGTAAAACCGGTGCCGCCAGTGACCAGCACCACCTGGATGCGCTCATCGGCAATCCAGGTCGCCACCTGGGCGCGAATCTTGTAAAGATCGTCCTTCAGCAATACCCGCTCGGCGAGGGAATGGCCGGCAGCCGTCAGGCGATCAACGAACAGTTGCCCAGAGGTGTCGGTTTCCAGGCTTCGCGTATCGCTTACGGTGAGTACGGCAATGCTTAGGGGGACAAAAAGCGCATCAGCCTTGTGATTCATGACCAGCTTCCAGTTGTGAGGTCCACGTCGCAGTGTTATATCACAGCCCTACCCTCGGAGCCCCGCCATGCCTGACACCTTAGCCCTGCCACTCTGCTCCGTACTTCTGCTGGCGGGCGGACGCGGCCAGCGCATGGGTGGCCGCGACAAAGGACTGGTCGAGTGGCAAGGCCGGCCGTTGATTGCCTGGCTGCACGAATGCGTACGCCCGCTGACCGATGACCTGATCATTTCCTGCAACCGCAATCTCGAGCGCTATCAGCCTTTCGCCGACCACCTGGTGACCGATCAGGATAATGATTTTCCAGGTCCACTGGCGGGTATCCGCGCAGCCCTGGCGGCAGCCCGTCACGAGTACCTGTTGGTATTACCTTGCGATGCCCCGCTGATCGACCGCGAACTGATCGAGGCCGTACGCCACCTGGCCGACCGACACCCACAGCGACCTGTAATGCTGCGTCAGGCCGGCTATTGGCAGCCACTGTTCAGCCTGATTCCGGTAAGTTTGCGCGACAGCATCGAGCAGGCCTGGCTCGCCGGCGAACGCGCACCTCGGCACGTTCTCCTTCGCCATGGCGCGATTCCCCTGGACTGTCCCGATGACGATTTGCGCCTCGCCAACCTGAACACTCCGGAGTTGCTACAGCATGCTTTCCCAGCTGCCAACCCAGGCGGCACCTGACCCCGTTCGTCCCCAGACAACGAAAAAAATCCCCGCTAACCCCTTGTGCGTCAAAAGTTTTTCGGTACAATGCGCGCCATCCAAACGGAGCGTAGCGCAGCTTGGTAGCGCGTCTCGTTCGGGACGAGAAGGTCGCAGGTTCGAATCCTGTCGCTCCGACCAAATCCCGAGAAACCCGCCTTGATCGGCGGGTTTTTCTATTTCAAATTTTCTCTACCCCTATGCACGTCCGCTGCAAATGGGCTAGAGTGACCCTCGTTAGTTATCAAGTCGACCGTCACCCGGTGTGTACTTTCCAGGCGATTCCCGTTCGCCGCAGCAGGAAGACACTCCTCGAAAGACCCTCAAAAGCCCGACGAACGATCAGTACGGAACCACAGGGACCAGAACCTTATCCCTGCCGCACGCAAACTTGATAACCCGCCGCACAACTGTCACCTGGCTTGCTTAAGCTTTACCTAGCAAGTACGGAACCTTCCGTTGGCGGCACTGCTCCGATAAGGAACATTACGACCACTCATGTGAGTGGCGGGATTCGGAGCCTTCACAAACGGCTACAGTCGTTTTTTGCAAAAGGAACACATAATAATATGTCTATTCAACATCGCGCACAGGACGCCATACGCGTTCTATCCGAAGCCTTCGCTCCGCTTGACTGCCATTTCCTGGCACCCAGCCGCAAAGGTAATTTCAGCTTTACGCTGGTTAATGAGCACGGCATCGCCTGTCATAGCGAACGCCTCTACCCTGAGCACTATCAGGGCAGCGAGCGCTTGCAACGAGTCATCGAACGCGCCCGCAGCAAGACTCTGGCGGCGTAACCGACAACTAACGCTACAGGTAGATCCATGACCTACCCGCCCACACCCAAGCCCCGCTCTCCTGCGGGGCTTTCTGCTTTTTGGGGCTCTTAAAATCCGCTCGACAGGATTGTCTAGCGCTTAAAAGCCCCACCGAAACGACCTCAGCACTCTCGCTCGATCTTCGTCGCGTCAACCTCGCGCGCAACTCCACCGACCAGCGCTTCTCGCTGCACTCATGGATGTGTGGAAGCCCAGCCTACACGCAGCAAGCAGTGCTTCAGTGCAAGCCGCGTAATCCCGTGGGAACGCTAGGCTCGTCGACCGCCTCCCAGGGACCACCCGGCTGGCCGGCGCAGTACCAGCCATTGCTCCAGCGGTAGTAGAGGCGCTCGCGATAATAAAGTGACTGTCCGCTGATCACATAGACACCCAGACGGTTGTCCCAATGGGCATCCAGATGCGGAGGCGGCGCGTAACGCGGATGCGTCTTGCGAGTGGGTGCCGGCACCGAAGGTGTCCCGGGGGACGGAGTCGCCGGAACCGCAGGTGTAATCACCGGGCGTGCCGGTGATTCGGGCGAAGGCACTGGCTGGCGCTGTGGTTGTGAGCCGGGCAGATGATAGACCGCATCGCTGGCGCAACCTGCCAGCACCACCATCAGCGATCCGAGGGCCACTCGACTCAGGCGCAGCCAGGGCGCGTGCCTCTGCATCTTGTCTCCAAGGCCGGCGGGTGCCGACTGTTACTTTTCGGATTGATCGATGACCAGTTGCTGGAGCTGCGTGCTGCTGGAATCCACCGCCTGGCTACGCCCGATCCACTCACCGCTCTGCGGGTCACCGGCGCGGGAAATGCGCGCCACCAGCTCGACCTTCGGGAAGTTGGACAAGCGCAACTGCGGCAACATTGCATCGGCGTCGCTGAAGGTCAGCTCAACCGGCAGCTCGGCGACGCTCAGACGCCTGGCAGCCAGGGGTGCGGGCGGACCGTCGACGGCACGGGCGAAGATGAACACGCTATCACCCGGCTGTACCTGATCGCGTACATGAGCACCCAGCTCTACCCGCATTTTGAGCTGGACATTTGCCGGGGCAGCCTTGGCGTCCTGCGGCTGGTCGCCAGCCTGGGCACGGGCCCGCTCGATACCACCCTGGATCGCCGCACGCGACGGATCATCGGCCGGCAAGGTGGCGACCAGTCGCTGCCAGTACTCGACCGCCTCGGCGAAACGCCCCGCCTCGAAAGCAGAAATACCGAGCAGGCCCAAGGTTGTCGTTTCCTGGGGATCGATGCGCAGCGCTTCATCAGTCAGCGCCTGGATCTGCTCGGTCCACTGCTGAGCGCCGGCGAAGTACAGCGCCTGCGCCCATTGACCCAGCAAGGCGGGATCGCGGCCTGCCAGCGACACGGTGCGCTCGAACGCCTTGGCCGCATCGGCTGGACGCTCTTCGACCATGTAGGCACGAGCCAAGTAGTACCAGCCTTCAGCGGCTTCCGGCTGGGCCTTCACGGCCTGCTCCAGACGGGCGACCATTTCACTCATCGAATGCGGCGCCTGGTCGAATTGTCGGGCCAGCTCCACCTTGTCACTGGCACCCCAATAGAGGTAGAGGCCAAGGCCCAGCACCGGCACCATCACCGCTGCCAGCCAGGGCACGGCGCGACCCAGATGCGCGCTGCGCTGCACCTGCGCACCTTCGGTGTCGGCCAGCAGCTCGCGACCGGCTTCGGCCTTGCCTGCGGCCAGTTGTTCGTCGTTCAGAGTGCCGGCTGCATGCTGAGTCTTCAGCTCGGCCACACGCTCCTCGTACAAGGCCACGTTAAGAGCGGTGCGGTCTTCCTCGCGCTGGGCACCACGGCCGCGCAAGAGCGGAAGCAGGAGAAACGCCAGGGCCACCAGCAACAACAGGGTGGCGGCAAGCCAGAAATCGATCATGAGTCTTTCTTATCCAGCAATTGAGAGAGACGCTGCTGCTCTTCGGCGGACAGCAGGGCTTTTTGCGGTGCGTTTTCCACCTTGCGCTTACGCACGACAATCGTCAGCAACACCAGCAGGCCACCACCGAGCAATGCCCAGGGGCCGTACCAAAGCAACAACGTGCGGATTTCCACCGGCGGGTTGTAGAGCACGAAGTCACCGTAGCGCGCCACCAGATAGTCAACGATCTGCTTGTCGCTCTGGCCTTCGCCCATCATGCGGTAGATTTCCCGGCGCAGGTCCATGGCGATCGGCGCGTCGGAATCGGCGATGTTCTGGTTCTGACACTTGGGGCAGCGCAATTCGAAGGTCAGCGTGCGAAAGCGCTGACGCTCGGCCTCGCTGGCAAACTCGTAGGTATCGATGGCGGCCCAGGCCATGCCGGAAAGCGCCAGGCTGCACAACACGGCGGCAAGCAAACGTTTCATTCGTCTAGCAGCTCCTGATAGAGCGGCGCCAATTGCTGGCGCCAGACGCGTTCATCAATGGCACCGACGTACTTGTGGCGGATGATGCCGTTCTTGTCGATCAGGAAGGTCTCCGGCGCACCGTAGACACCCAGGTCGAGTCCCAGGCTGCCGACTCTGTCTTCAATGTTGATCTGATAGGGATCGAGCAGCTGCGTCAGCCACCTGCGCGCCGCAGCGTTGTCGTCCTTGTAATTGACGCCATGGATCACCACACCCTGACTGGCCAGCATATTGAGCGTTTCATGCTCGGCTCGGCAGGTCGGGCACCAGGTCGCCCAGACGTTGACCAGCGCCGGTTTGCCGAGCAGCGCGTCACGGGTCACCGCCTCGCCTTCGTGCACACTCAGCAACTCAAAGGCGGGGAACGGCTTGCCGATGAGGGCTGAAGGCAGCTCCTGGGGGTTGAGAAACAACCCTTTGGCCAGGAAGGCCGCGACAATCAGAAAGAGCGCCAACGGAATCAACAACAATCCACGCTTCATGCCGGAACTCCTGTCAGGCCCAAGGTTTCCCGTACGCGGCTCTTGACCTTGACGCGGTAACGGCGATCCAGCGCAGCCAGCACGCCGCCGAAGGCCATCATCAGCCCGCCGAGCCAGATCCAGCGCACATACGGTTTGACGTGCAAGCGCACGGCCCAGGCGCCATTTTCTAGCGGTTCGCCGAGGGCGACATAGAGATCACGGAACAGACCCGGATCGATGCCAGCTTCGGTCATCGGCATCATCTGCACGGTGTACAGGCGTTTTTCGGGGTGCAGCACGGCAATCTGCTTGTCGTCCTCGAATACGCGCAAGGTAGCCCTGTCGGAGGTGAAGTTGGGACCCTCATGGTGCACCGCGCCTTCAAAGACGAAGCGATAGCCGGCCAACTCCAGGGACTCGCCTGGCGCCATGCGCAAGTCACGCTCGGCGCTCTGCAAGGTGGAAAGCACCACGCCGATGGCACACACGGCGATCCCCAGGTGGGCCAGGTGCATGCCCCAGTAGCTGCGCGTGAGGCTGCGCATGCCTTTGAACAAGCCTTTATGGCGGGTCTTGTCGAGCAGGTCGCGCACGCTGGCAAGCACCACCCAGGCTGCCAGCAAGCACACGGCCAGCACCGCCCAATGGAAGTCGCCCAGCAGCACGGATGCCAGACCACCGAGCACCGCACTGCCGATCAGCACCGGCGTGAGCATGCCCAACAGCCACTTCATCGGCGTGTCTTTCCAGCGCACCAGCACACCCACCGCCATGGCCAGCATGAGGATCGCCATCAGCGGCAGGAACATGGCGTTGAAGTACGGCGGGCCGACCGACAGCTTGGCGCCGGTCAACGCATCCAGCAGCAGCGGATACAGCGTGCCGAGCAGAATCATCGCGGTGGCCACCACCAGCACCAGATTATTGACCAGCAACAGTGTCTCGCGGGACCACAGGGCAAAGCCGACCTGACTCTTGACCACGGGCGCGCGCAGCGCGAACAGCGCCAGCGAGGCGCCGACCACAATGAGCAGGAACACCAGAATGAACGCGCCCCGCTCCGGATCGGCCGCGAAGGCGTGTACCGAAGTAAGTACGCCGGAGCGCACCAGGAAGGTACCCAGCAGGCTCAGCGAGAACGCGGCAATTGCCAACAGCACCGTCCAGCTCTTGAACACGCCACGCTTTTCGGTGACCGCCAGCGAGTGAATCAGCGCCGTACCCACCAGCCAGGGCATGAAGGATGCGTTTTCCACCGGGTCCCAGAACCACCAGCCGCCCCAGCCCAGTTCGTAATAGGCCCACCAGGAGCCGAGCACGATTCCGATGCCCAGACTCGCCCAGGCAATCAGCGTCCAGGGACGCGACCAGCGCGCCCAGGCAGCGTCCAGGCGCCCACCCAACAGTGCGGCAATGGCGAAGGCGAAGGCCACCGAGAAGCCGACGTAACCCATGTAGAGCATCGGCGGATGGACGATCAGGCCGAAGTCCTGCAGCAGCGGATTGAGGTCGCGGCCATCCATCGGCGCTTGCGGCAGCAGGCGCTCGAAGGGGTTGGAGGTCATGATCAGAAACAGCAGGAAACCGATACTGATGATGCCCATCACCGCCAGCACACGGGCCAGCATTTCTTCCGGCAACTGCCGGGAGAACACCGCCACGGCGAACGTCCAGCCCGCGAGAATAAAGGCCCACAGCAGCAACGAGCCTTCGTGGGCACCCCACACGGCACTGAACTTGAAGATCCAGGGCAACGCGCTGTTGGAGTTTTGGGCGACATAGGCGACCGAGAAATCGTCGACCAGAAACGCGTAGGTCAGGCAGGCCAGGGACACCGTGAGGAAGAAGAATTGCCCCCAGGCCGCCGGCTGCGCCAGGCCCATCCAGACGCGATCACCGCGCCACGCGCCGATCAGCGGCAGCGTGGACTGCACAATGGCCAGGCAAAAGGCGAGAATCAGGGCCAGGTGGCCAAGCTCAGGGATCATTGGATCGCCTCCGCGTTATTCTGCAGCTTGGCGCTCTGCTCCAAGGCCTGGGTCACTTCCGGCGGCATGTAGTTTTCGTCATGCTTGGCCAGTACCTCGTCGGCAATCAGCACGCCGTCGGCATTCAACCGGCCAAGGGCAACGATGCCCTGCCCCTCGCGGAACAGGTCGGGCAGGATGCCCTGGTAACGCATGGTTACTTCCTCAGCGCCATCCCCGACCACGAACTCCACCAGCAACGAGTCTTCGGAACGGCTCAACGAGCCCTCCTTGACCATGCCGCCGGCACGAATGCGCACACCTTCCGGCACTTCGCCGTTGGCGATTTGCGTCGGGGTGTAAAACAGGTTGATGTTCTGCTGCAGCGCCGACAAGGCCAGGCCGACCGCAGCGCCAACCCCGACGATGATGGCCAGCACAATGATCAGACGCTTCTTGCGCACAGGATTCACTTCATTTCCTCCCGGCGCAGACGACGCGCCTCTTCTTGCAGATAACGCCGGCGCGCCAGCAACGGCTGGGCGACGTTGAGCAGGATGACGGCCAGGCTGATGCCATAGCTCGTCCACACATACAAACCATGGTTGCCCATGGCGACAAATTCGGAGAAGGAGGCGAAATTCACCGGCGTCCCTCCAGTTGGGCACGCAGCTCGGCCTTTACCCAGCTGCTGCGCGATTCACGTTTGAGTACTTCAAGGCGCATGCGCATCAACACCACTGTGCCCAGAAAGCAGTAAAAGCCGATGACCATGACCAGCAACGGCAGCCACATTTCCATCGGCATCGCCGGCTTCTCGGTGAGCTTGAAGGTGGCCGGCTGGTGCAGCGTGTTCCACCAGTCCACCGAGTACTTGATGATCGGAATGTTGACCACGCCGACGATGGCCAGTACGGCGCACGCCTTGGCGGCGCTGTCGCGGTTGGTGATCGCGTTGCCCAGGGCGATGACGCCGAAATACAGGAACAGCAGGATCAGCATCGAGGTCAGGCGCGCATCCCACACCCACCAGGCGCCCCAGGTCGGCTTGCCCCATACCGCACCGGTCACCAGGGCGATCACGGTCATCCAGGCGCCAAGCGGTGCGGCTTGCTGCAAGGCGACGTCGGCCAGCTTCATCTTCCACACGAGGCCGACTACGCCAGCAACCGCCAGCATCAGGTAAATCGACTGGGCGAGAATGGCCGCGGGCACGTGGATATAGATGATTCTGAAGCTGTTGCCCTGCTGGTAGTCCTGCGGTGCAAATGCCAAGCCCCAAACGGTGCCGACGACCAGCAGCAGCACGGCCGCCGCGCCCAGCCAGGGCAGCCAGCGACCACTGATTTCGTAGAACCATTTGGGCGAACCCAGCTTGTGAAACCATGTCCAGTTCATTGCAACACTCTTAAGGATCGCGGCACCGGATCGCCGCCCGGCCCTTTCGTCATATCAAGTGGCGCCCGGTGCGCCATGTAAATCCTATTCGCCTACGCTGATCCGCAAACCGGCAGCAATGGCAAAAGGGGTCAGGGTGACCGCCAGCGCGGTCAGACTGGCCAGCCACAACAGGTGGCCGGCTGTGGGCAATCCTTGCAGGTCCGCCTGCAGCGCCCCGCTGCCAAGAATCAGCACTGGGATGTACAGCGGCAAAATCAGCAGCGCCAGCAGCAACCCGCCGCGCTTAAGGCCTACGGTCAGCGCCGCGCCCACCGCGCCCAGCAGGCTGAGGATCGGCGTACCGAGTAGCAGCGTGGCCAGCAATACCGGCAGGCAGCGCGACGGCAACCCCAGCATCAGCGCCAGCAAGGGCGAAAGCAGCACCAGCGCCAGCCCGGTGAACAGCCAGTGTGCCAGTACCTTGGCAAGCACCAGAAGAGCCAATGGGTGCGGCGAAACGACCCACTGCTCCAGCGAACCGTCTTCGAAGTCGCTGCGAAACAGCCCGTCCAGCGAGAGCAGCACGGCCAAGAGCGCTGCCACCCACACCAGCCCCGGTGAAAGCGTTTGCAGCAACTGGCTCTCAGGCCCTACCGCCAGGGGAAACATGGCGATCACGATGGCGAAGAAGACCAACGGATTGGCCAACTCGGCCGGGCGACGAAACAACAGACGCGCCTCGCGCGCGAGCAACAGGGTAAAGACGTTACTCATGCTGCGCGCTGCCCTAAATCAAGTTCCCGATAGCCGGCAGGTTTTTCGCCCAGCGAGTGATGAGTGGTCAACACCACCATGCCGCCCTGCATGCAATGCCGGGCCAGATGCCCCTCCAGTTGCGCCACGCCTTGCTTGTCCAACGCAGTGAACGGCTCATCGAGAATCCACAAGGGTGGAGCCTCCAGGTACAGCCTGGCCAGCGCCACACGACGCTGCTGTCCGGCGGACAGCGTATGGCTGGGTACATCCTCGAAACCACGCAGACCGACCGCCGTCAGTGCCTGGCGGATCGCCTGGTGATCGGTCGGCTGATGCAGCGCGCACAACCAAGCCAGGTTTTCTTCCGGAGTGAGCAAGCCCTTGATTCCGGCGGCGTGGCCGATCCACAGCAGATTGCGCGCCAGCTCGCCGCGCCTGGCGGCCAGCGGCTCGCCTTGCAGGCGCACTTCACCGGCGGTGGGTTGCATCAACCCGCAGAGCAGGCGCAGCAAACTGGTCTTGCCACTGCCATTGGGGCCGACGACCTGCAGCATGTCGCCCGGCAGCAGCCGCAGCTCCAGGCCTTCGAACAACACTCGCCAGTCGCGCTCACAGGTCAGCGCTACGGTTTCGAGAAAGGGACTGCTCACGCCATGCCTATCCAAATAAATGCGACAAAACAGCGACACGTCGGGGTGTCTGCCGATCACGTGCCTCAAGTCAGTCCGGAGGCGGCCGTTACCTGAGAAGAAGGGAGCGCCGATCCGATTGGGGCGGCATTATACATGTGACTCCCCTCACTCAATGCGAGCAATTGGGGCAGGTTGTAAGGGCGTATAACCATTTCATGAGCGAAATCAATTTTTCCCCACCCGGCACGGCCTCCCTGAGCAGCTCGGCACCCGTGACGGCTCCGCACATGAGCCTGACTGCGTTGCAACCGCTAGAGACCATGCTCGCGCCCAGCCAACGTGCGCAGGGCGAAGTCATCGCCCAGCGAGACCTCTCTTCAGGTCAGCACCTGACGCTGCGCCTGACCCTGCCCGATGGACGCACCGCCCAGCTCCAGGTGCGCACCGGCGACAGTCCCGCTCTACCCGCAGGCAGCCAGCTACAACTCACCGCGCAGGCAGGCAACCGTCTGCTGGCCAGCCTGGTCACGACGGCAGAGCCTCCATTACAGCGCCTGGATCTGAGCCAACTGCCGGCTGGCAGCCTCCTACAGGCCCGGGTATTGAGCAACACGCCGAACAGCGTGACGAACCTGCAACAGATCATTGTGCAGGTGCTCAGCCCGCCGCTGGCCGGACGCCAGTTAGTGCTGGAAAGTGCTCAGCCCCTGCCGGTCGGCAGTCTGCTCAGCGCCCAGGTGCGCGATGGCCAGACCTTGCAATTCCTGCCGCTGGGAGCACGCCTTGAGCAGCTCGACGTGCTGCAACAGCTGGCCTCCCAACATTCGCGCCAAGGCTCGCTGCACGCCGTGTTCAATGCCCTCGCCCGCCTGGAGCCGCACAACCTGTCACCCGCGCTGCGCCAGAGTGTCGAACAGCTGCACAACAGCCTGCCGACCCTGAGCCAGTTGGGTGATTCGCAACGACTGGCACAGGCGATGAAGAACAGCGGCCTGGGTCTTGAGCAGCGACTGTTAAGCGGCCAGGCGGGCGCCCTGCCCCAAGACCTCAAGGCCAACCTGCTGCGCTTGGTTGCCCAACTGGCGCCCGCGCTGAACAGCCTGGCGCTGGCCACCACGCCCGCCAGCGCCGCCCTGGCCAGCAGCCTGCCGAGCATCGCCCGCAGCCTGCTGGGTGCATTGGGCCAGCAGAGCGGACGCGCGCCGGGGCTAAGTTTTCCCCTGCCGAGCCGCCTGGCCGCCGAACTGGAAAGCGAAGGTGATGTGCAAAACCTGCTGAAGCTGGCTGCCGCGGCCATTTCCCGGGTGCAGACCCATCAGCTGTCCAGTCTGGCGCAGACCCAGGCCGGACCGGAAAATTCCATGACCACCACGTGGCAGATGGAGCTGCCGCTGCGCGATCAGCCCACTCCACTGCAGATAAAGATTCAGCAGGAACAGCCCGACGCTCGCCAAGGCGAGTCGGAACGGGAGAGCCTGTGGAAGATCGACTTGGCCTTCGACCTCTCGCCCTTGGGCGCACTGCAGGTTCAGGCGCAGCTGAGCCAGGGCCGGCTGTCCGGGCAGCTGTGGGCCACGCACGCGCAGACCGCAACCCTCATTGCGCAAGAACTGGAACACTTGCGCGAGCGGCTGCAGGCCGCGGGTCTTACGGTGGGCGAGCTGAGCTGCCGGGAGGGTGTACCGCCGCAGCCGTCCGTGACGCGTATTGAACACCGCTGGATAGACGACAACGCATGACTGACCACAACATCCGCCACGCCATCGCCCTGCGCTACGACGGCCAGCACACCCCCACCCTGACCGCCAAGGGCGAGGATGGCCTGGCCGAGGCGATTCTCGCCCTGGCCCGTGAGCATCAGGTGCCCATTTACGAGAATGCCGACTTGCTGCGCCTGCTGGCTCGTCTGGAACCGGGCGACGAGATTCCCGAGGCGCTGTACCGCTGCATCGCGGAGATCATTGCTTTCGCCTGGTACTTGAAGGGCAAGCGTCCGGAAGGATTTACCCCGGATTAGGGCTTGTAGGGTCGATCACGCGCCAGCGATCCATTGGGTGGCGGCCCACTGAGCGGTGGACGTGGTGGATGTAGAAACGACATCCACCCCACGAAACGCAAATCGAACAGAAGCGAGGAGTGAAACGCTGCCCTGCTCTCAGGCAGTTACTGGCCGCTTATGCTCAGGTTGAGCTGATCGAACACCGTCACCGTTGCCGGATTGCTGGTCACTTCGTAGAGCTCGGCCAGTTTCACCGGCTGCTGCGGGCTGGCGGCAAGCGTCAGTTCACGCACCTGGCCGCGCAACAGCGGCTCGACCAGGTCGCAGGTCGGCGTCAGTGTCTCGGGCAGGGAGTAGAAAACAAACTGGCAGCCCAAACGGTTGTTCTCGATCCACTGGGTGAATTGCTCTTCGCTGACGCCGTGGTTCTCACGCCAGGCCAGCAGCGCAAAGGGCAGCAGCCCCTGGTCTTCGAGCCGCACACTGAATGCCTTTAGGCTGCCCTTGAGCAGCACATCAAGCACCTGCTGAATATCCTCAGCGGACAACTGCTCCGGCGTGGTCTTGGCCATCAGCTGCGCATTGAGGCGTTTGCTCTGCGCGCGCAGGTCATAAAGGTCAGTCATGCTCAGGTGCACGTCGGCACTGATCACACCCGGCATGGTCAGGTTGAATTCCGACAAGGCCTCGCCGGTGACATCGTTCTGATCGCTGAGCACCTGCAGATCAATGGGCGTGATCTGCAGCATCTGGGCTTCGCTGATGTTCAACAGCGCCGCCTGGTCGCGCAGCATCTGGTTGATCTGTTCGAGCTCCGCACCCTGCTGGATCAGGCCGCTGATCCGCACGCGGCTGCGTAGCCGCTCCGTGTTTTCCAGGTAGTCGGAAATCACCACTTCGCGGGCGCTCAGCGGTTCTGCGCCGTCCAGTTCCAGGGTGACGCCGGTCAGCGTCAGCGACTGATCGAACAAGGAAACCGATGAGGATTCCCAGCTCATGCGCTCTTCCAGTTCGTTCTCGTCCAGCCAGCGGGCCAAGGCGCCCTGGATCTCTTGCTCAACGTAGCTGTGGGCGGAGAAGTAGCCACCCACCAGCACGAAGGCGGCGATGATGAGGATCAGTTGTAAGCGTTTGCTCATGGAGGAGGAGTCCATTACAGGGCGAGCGCCCGAGAAAGGAAAATAGAAGGTCAGGCCCGTGGACCGGGCCCCGACGCACGCGCGCGCGCCGATTACTCCGGGCGTCGCGCCTGGTGCAGCTTGCTGACCAGCTCGGCTTCGCCTTTGGTCAGGCCGCATGACTGGGTCAGGTCTTCGATGCTCGCGCCGAGCCCCACCAGGCGCGACGCCTGGATGAAGGAGACCATGGTCGGATCGCTCTGTTCGAGCTTGCCCAGGCGTTCCGGCAGGGGCGTCACCAGTTGGCGCAGCTCCTGCAACTCGTCGCCCATCTTCACGCAAACGCCAATGTAGGTTTCGAGCTGCTTGCTCAACTCCTGCATGCGCTTGTCACGCTTGCTATGGCGCTCGGCATGCTGGCGGAACTGATGTTCAACACCTGCATTCAAGCGACGCAGGTGGGCGGCTAGCCAGATCACTGTGCCCAAGGCAGTCAGAGAGATCACGGCCAGAACGATCGCGACGAGGTTCAAGATCATTTAGAAGTTCTCAAGCTCCAGCCATTCGTCTTCACTCATCATCTTCTCCAGTTCAACCAGAATCAGCAACTCGCCGTTCTTGTTGCACACGCCCTGGATGAACTTGGCCGACTCTTCATTACCGACGTTGGGAGCGGTTTCGATTTCAGACTGGCGCAAGTAAACCACTTCAGCAACGCTGTCGACCAGTATGCCAACGACTTGCTTGTCCGCCTCGATGATCACGATACGGCTATTGTCGGTGATGTCCGCCGAGTCCAGACCGAAACGCTGACGGGTGTCGATGACCGTCACGACATTGCCGCGCAGGTTGATGATCCCCAACACATAGCTGGGCGCACCCGGTACGGGCGCGATCTCGCTGTAGCGCAGCACTTCCTGCACCTGCATGACATTGATGCCATAGGATTCGTTGTCCAGGCGGAAGGTTACCCACTGCAGGATGGGATCGTCAGAACCTTGTGCTGTCATGTTTTTCATAGTTCAACCTCTTCCAAGAACCGTCTGGTGCGATGCGCGGCCAGTAGGCCGAATGCGTGTCCAGGCCCGCGAAGGCCTTAAAAATTCTTCAACTCTTGCGCGTATGCGCGCCGCTGCGGATCAGCTCGGCCAGCGCGGCGACATCCAGCAGCGCGCACATGTGCTCGATCACCGTGCCCGCCAGCCACGGGCGCTGGGTCCGCTGAGTCCGCCACTTCACCTGCCCGGGTTGCAAATGAATCGAGCGGTCGACTTGGTGGACGGCCAGCCCCCAGTCGTAGCCCTGAATGGTGATCACGAATTTCAGGTGTTCGCGAAACTCGTCGCGGTAACGCTCGGGCATCACCCAACGCGCTGTGTCGAGCACTTTGAGGTTGCCGGAGTGGGTGCTCAGCATGCCGAGAAACCAGTCCGGCTGGCCGAAGATCGGCGTCAGCTCCTGGCCCTGTAGCGAATGCACGGTGCCCAGGCACACCAGCGGCACAGCCAGCGTCAGGCCGGCAACATCGAACAACAGGCACTCGAATGGATCCTCACCCCAACCCGGTCGCGCGGCCTGAATCAGCGGCGGTGGCGGAGGGGCGGGAACAGCAGCCGTCATGGCGGCGGTCGGGGTAACGACGAGCGGTTGCACTACCGGCATCACTGGGGCCTTGGCAACGGGCGCCGCGACGGGGGTCGCCGTTTCCACCGTAGCCGGGGTGACGCTCGGCGCCACGCTGACCGCAGGCGTCACAGGGGCGGCAACCGGCAATGCAACCGGCACTGCAACCGGCGCCACAACTAGAGCCTCAGCCGGCACCACCACCTTTTCCTCCACAGCGGTCGGCCGCTGCGGCGCCTGACGGTCCCGTTGCTGCTCTTCACGAACCGCCGCCTGGAAGTCGTCCTCGCTGACCTGGCTCTGTTCCAGCTCTAGTGCGGCATCCTGCAACAGCTCATCCAGATAGGACTGCAGGGCCTGCTGGGGGGCCGATAGCGTGACCACGCGCGTGCTCAAATCTTGCATTCGCTAAACCCTCCTTTACTCGCTATCGACCGCACCGGTGCATTGCTTGAGAGACGGCGCATCATGTCGGCTGCGCTCCCGTTTGCCGGCCCAGCAAGGTTTTCAGCAACGACCGATAGGCGATCACGCCGCGGCTCCCGGGATCGAACTGGGAGGGCGCGAGCCCAGCACGGCTGGCCTCATGCAAGCGCGTATCCACGGGTATGTAGGCGGGCCAAATATGCTCGGGATAACGTCCACGCAGCAGCTTCAGGGTGGACAACGACGCGTGCGAGCGACGGTCGAACAAGGTCGGCACGATAAGGTAGGGCAGCGCCTGACGACGCGAACGATTGATCATGGTCAGGGTATTGACCATACGCTCCAAACCCTTCACGGCCAGAAACTCGGTCTGCACCGGCACGATCAGTTGTTGGCTGGCGGCCAGGGCGTTGACCATCAACACGCCGAGCAATGGCGGGCTGTCGATCAGCACATGATCAAAATCGTTCCACAATTGCGCCAGCGCCTTGGACATGACCAGCCCCAGGCCGCTCTTGGCAGGCGATTGGCGCTCCAGCGTGGCCAGTGCGGTACTGGCGGGCAACAGCATGATCCGTCCATGACTGGTGCGGACCAGCAATTGGCGCGGCAGCCCCTCGGGCACCTGGCCACCGTGCAGAAACAGATCAAAGCCGCTGCGCTCCAGCGTGTCGGGGTCATAACCGAAATAACTGGTCATCGAACCGTGGGGGTCGAGATCCACGACCAGCACACGCTGGCCGGCATCGGCCAGCAACCCCGCCAAGGCGAGGCTTGAGGTGGTCTTGCCGACCCCTCCTTTCTGATTGGCTACTGCCCAGACTTTCATTCACCGCCCTCTAAAACTCGCTGCGTTCAGCGCGAGCTACTGCCGGCCTGCATGGCGACTGCCGGGGAATTGACAGCGCTACCCCCCGGCTCCTGACCGACCGGCATTTTTGCAGGTTGCATGCCATTCGATGTCTGACGTTGATCCGCGCGCGTATCCGCACTTCGCCGCGTATCGAGGAAGCGCGAGATGACCAGCACAACGCGCCGGTTCTGCGCGCGCCCAGTGGCGCTGCTGTTGTCCGCAACCGGTTGATGTTCGCCATAACCGACAGCCGCCATGCGCTGCGCGGCGACCCCGTCCATGTGCAACATGCGCACGATGCTCGCTGCGCGCGCAGCGGAAAGCTCCCAGTTGGTCGGGTACAACGGCGTGCTGATGGGCAGATTGTCGGTGAACCCTTCCACCTGGATGGGGTTGTCGAACGGTGCCAGGATTTTGGCGATCTTCTCGATGATGTCGAACGCTGCGTCCTGCGGCAGGGCATCGCCGCTGGGAAACAGCAGGCTGGATTTGAGCTCGATTTCCACCCAGGACTCGGTGCCACGCACGATCAGCTGCCCCGCCTCGATCAGCCCGGCAAAGGCCTCTTCGACGCTACGCGTGATCTGCGCCAGCGGGTCGTTTTCCTCGTCCGGCATCGGCCCGCCGTCATCGCGCAACAGTTCTTCTTGCGTACGGGTGCGCGGGCGCTCATCGCCAATCGGGATGGGCTGGGTGGCCCGCTCCTGCTGCTTGAACACGCCAACCAGGCTGTCGGAGAGTACCTTGTACTTGTTCTCGTTGACGGTCGAGCTGGCGTACATCACCACGAAAAAGGCGAACATCAAGGTAATGAAATCGGCATAGGACACCAGCCAGCGATCATTGCCGGAGGGCTCCTCATCGAGCCCGCGATTGCGACGTCGAAGCGACATGGCTAGTCCAAAAACCCTTTGAGCTTCAATTCGATGGAGCGCGGGTTCTCACCCTCGGCAATCGACATGATGCCCTCGATGAGCATTTCCCGATAACGCGACTGCACGCGGACCACCGCCTTGAGCTTGTTGGCAATCGGCAGCAGCAACAGGTTGGCAAACGCCACGCCATAGATGGTTGCCACGAACGCCACGGCAATGCCGCTGCCCAGTTGGGACGGATCGCTGAGGTTACCCATCACCTGGATCAGGCCCATGACCGCCCCAATGATGCCAATGGTGGGCGAATACCCCCCCATCGCTTCGTAGAACTTGGCGGCCTGCACGTCGCGCTCTTCCTGGGTGAACATGTCGGCTTCGAGAATATTGCGGATATTGCCCGGCTCGACCCCATCGGCCAGCAACTGCATGGCCTTGCGCGCAAAGGGATCGGGCTCGTCGTCGGTCATCGGTTCAAGGCCCAAGAGCCCTTCCTTGCGGGCGACCAGGCTCCAACGGGTGACTTTCTCGATGCCTTCGGTGAGTTCCACCCGTGGCGGCAGGAACGCCCAATGACTGATCTGCAAGGTGCGCTTGAGCACCGACAGGCGGGTCTGCAGCAAGCTGGCCGCCAGCGTGCCGCCCACTACGATAAGCGCCGCCGGCGCATTGAGCAGTGAGCTTACCGTGCCGCCTTCAAGCAGATTGCCACCCAGGATCGCCACAAACGCCAGCAGAATCCCGATCAGACTCAATACATCCATTACTGGCACACCTCGGTCAACTGTCGGCCGATATCGTCAAGGCTGAAAATGGCATCGGCCAGGTTGGCCTTGGCGATGGCCATGGGCATGCCATAGATCACGCTGCTCGCCTCATCCTGCGCCCACACCTGGCTGCCGCTCTGCTTGAGCAGACGGGCGCCTTCGCGACCATCCGCCCCCATGCCGGTGAGCACCACAGCCAGCACCTTGTCCTGGAACGACTTGGCCGCCGAGCCGAAGGTAAGGTCCACGCTGGGCTTGTAATTGAGGCGCTCGTCGCCGGGAAGAATTTTCACCGCGCCACGCGCATCGATCATCATCTGTTTGCCACCCGGAGCCAGCAGCGCCAGGCCGGGGCGCAGGACATCGCCATCCTCGGCTTCCTTGACGCGGATCTTGCACAACTTGTCGAGGCGCTCGGCAAACGCGCCGGTGAACGCCGCCGGCATATGCTGGATCAGCACGATGGGGCTGGGAAACGTGGCCGGTAATTGGGTCAGTACGCGCTGCAACGCGACCGGTCCACCGGTCGAGGTACCAATAGCCACCAGCTTGTACGCCTTTCGCTTGGGCGCCGGAAAGCGCTCGACAGGGCTCGTTTCGACAGTGCGCGACGGCGCTTCGCTGCGCAGCGGCTGGCGATCGACACGCACCGGCGCCGCAGCGCTGCGACGCAAGTGCCGGCTGCCGTTGGCAATCGACAGCACTTTCTCGCACAGCAGCGTTTTGACCTTCTCGATATTGCGCGAGATGTCTTCAAAATTCTTCGGCAGGTAGTCGACCGCTCCGGCATCCAGCGCATCGAGCGTCACCCGCGCGCCTTCATGGGTCAGCGAAGAGAACATCAATACCGGAGTCGGGCAGCGCTGCATGATCGCGCGTACCGCAGTGATGCCGTCCATCAACGGCATCTCATAATCCATGGTGATCACATCCGGCTTCAAGGCCAGGGTTTTATCGATCGCTTCCTGCCCGTTATTGGCCGTGCCGACTACCTTGATCCGTGGATCGGAGCCGAGAATCTCGGTCAGCCGACGACGAAAAAAGCCGGAATCGTCCACAACCAGGACGTTGATAGCCATAACTACTCCTAAAACGCGCCGACCCCTGAGGGCCGGCGTCTGGCATCAGATGCGACGTGCGTAATGCTTGAGCATGCTCGGCACATCGAGAATCAGGGCAATGCGCCCGTCGCCGGTGATGGTGGCGCCGGCCATGCCGGGCGTGCCCTGGAGCATCCTGCCCAGCGGCTTGATAACCACTTCTTCCTGACCCACCAACTGGTCGACGACGAAACCGATGCGCTGATTGCCGATCGACAGAATCACCACATGCCCTTCGCTCTGCTCCTGGTCCGCGACCTCAGGCACCAGCCAGCGCTTGAGGTAGAACAGCGGCAGGGCCTTGTCGCGCACAATCACCACTTCCTGACCGTCCACCACGTTGGTGTCCGACAGGTCGAGGTGGAAGATTTCGTTGACGTTGACCAGCGGGAAGGCGAAGGCCTGATCGCCCAGCATGACCATCAGCGTCGGCATGATCGCCAGCGTCAGCGGCACCTTGATGACTACCTTCGAGCCCACGCCCTTGGTGGAGTGAACCGTGACGCTGCCGTTGAGCTGGGCAATGCGGGTTTTCACCACATCCATGCCCACGCCGCGTCCGGACACGTCGGAAATTTCCTTCTTGGTGGAAAAGCCCGGCGCAAAAATCAGGTTGTAGCATTCGAGGTCGCTCAGGCGGTCAGCGGCATCCTTGTCCAACATGCCCTTTTCCACAGCCTTGGCACGCAGGACCTCGGCATCCATGCCCTTGCCGTCATCGGTGATCAGCAACAGGATGTGATCGCCTTCCTGCTCCGCGGACAACACCACCTTGCCGGTGCGGGGCTTGCCGGCGGCTTCGCGCTCGTCAGGCATTTCGATACCGTGGTCCACCGCGTTGCGCACCAAGTGCACCAACGGATCGGCCAGCGCCTCGACCAGGTTCTTGTCCAGGTCGGTGTCTTCGCCGATCAGCTCGAGGTTGATCTCCTTCTTGAGCTGGCGGGACATGTCGCGGACCTGGCGGGGGAAGCGGCCGAACACCTTCTTGATCGGCTGCATGCGGGTCTTCATTACCGAGGTCTGCAGGTCGGCGGTGACCACGTCGAGGTTGGACACGGCCTTGGCCATCTCCTCGTCGCCGCTGTTCAGGCCCAGGCGCACCAGACGGTTACGCACCAGCACCAGTTCGCCGACCATGTTCATGATCTCGTCCAGGCGCGCGGTGTCTACCCGCACGGTGGTTTCCGCCTCGCTCGCCGGCTTGGCCGGGGCACTCGCGGGCTTGCTCGACTTGGCGGCCGCCAGCGGTTGCGCGGCCACAATGGCGGGAACGCTTTGTGCCGGCGTGGCTACCTGCTCGGGCTTGAACTGACCCTTGCCATGCAACTCGTCGAGCAGGCTTTCAAATTCATCATCAGAGATATTTTCACTGGCAGACGGTTGCACCGGCGCTTCGATTGCATCCGGCACGAATTTGCCTTTGCCGTGCAAATCGTCGAGCAGCTTTTCAAATTCGTCGTCGGTGATCTCTTCGCTGGCGGACGTTTGCACCGGCGCTTCGATAGCGTCCGGCACGAACTTGCCCTTACCGTGCAACTGATCGAGCAGGTGTTCGAACTCGTCGTCGGTGATTTCATCCGGCACTGCGGACACCGGCTCGGCGATGGCACTGAGCAACTGCTCGAATTCGCTGTCGGTAACGTCCGCATCGGCGCCAGGCTTGGCGGCTTCGGGCATTTGGGGCGCAACCTGTGCAACAGGCGCAACCACAGGAGCAGCAACGGGAGCGGCATTCGAGTCGGCCAGGCGAGCCAACGCAGCCAACAGCTCGGGGGTGGCCGGCGTCAGCTCGGACCCTTCACGCACCTCGGTAAACATACCGTTGATGGCATCCAGAGCCTGCAGTACCACGTCCATCAGTTCGGGATCGACGCGTCGCCCGCCCTTGCGCAGCATGTCGAAGACGTTTTCCGCAATATGACAACATTCCACCAGCTCATTGAGCTGCAGAAAGCCTGCGCCGCCCTTGACGGTATGGAAACCGCGGAAGATCGCATTGAGCAGATCCATGTCATCCGGACGGTTTTCCAACTCCACCAACTGTTCGGACAGCTGCTCGAGAATCTCGCCGGCCTCCACCAGGAAATCCTGGAGGATTTCATCATCGGCGTCGAAGCTCATAACTGGTGCCCCCTAAAACCCAAGACTGGAAAGCAGATCGTCGACGTCGTCCTGACCAGACACGACATCATCACGTTTATCGGCATTAAGTTGCGGACCTTCACCCTGTGAAGTGTTTTTTTGTTGTTCCAGCTCCGCGCGCAGCTCGGCATGGTCGTGCTGAATACCCGTGAATCGATCGACATCACTGGCCATCAGCATCAGTTTGATCAGATCGCTCTCCACTTCGGTCACCAGCGTGGTGACACGCTTGATGACTTGTCCGGTCAGGTCCTGGAAGTCCTGGGCCAGCATGATTTCGTTCAATTGCGCACTGAAGCGCTCACTGTCCTGCTCGCATCGCGCGAAAAACTGCTCGACACGACGGGCCAGATGGCGAAACCCCTGTGCATCCATTTCACGCTGCATGAAGCGCTGCCACTCCTGGCGCAACGCGCTCGCTTCGTCATGCAGGGCACTGACCATCGGCACGGACTCTTCCACCAGGTCCATGGTGCGGTTGGCCGCCCGCTCGGTCATCTCCACCACGTAGGACAGGCGCTCGGTGGCGTCGGTGATTTGCGACGCCTCGTTGCCATCCGTCAAACGCGGATCGATATGGAAGTTAACAATGGCGGTATGCAATTCGCGGGTGAGCTTGCCCACTTCGTGATACAGGCCGCGATCGCGTACTTTGTTCAGCTCATGAATGATCTGCACGGCCTCGCCGAACTGCCGATTTTCCAGGCTGTCCATCAACTGGCGGGCGTTGTGCATCAAGCTGGTTTCCAGCTCTCCCTTCACATCGCGGTTTTCCATTGTGCCCCCGAGGCCTGTCAGCCGTTGACTCGCTCGAAGATCTTTTCGATTTTTTCCTTGAGACCCTGAGCAGTGAAAGGCTTGACGACATAGCCATTAACCCCTGCCTGCGCCGCTTCGATGATCTGGTCGCGCTTGGCTTCCGCAGTCACCATCAGCACCGGCAGGTTCTTCAGGCGCTCGTCCGCACGCACGATGCGCAGCAGATCGATACCGCTCATGCCGGGCATGTTCCAGTCCGTAACCAGGAAGTCGAAGTTGCCGCTTTGCAACATGGGTAACGCCGTCAGGCCATCATCGGCCTCGGCGGTATTGGTGAAGCCCAGGTCACGCAGCAGGTTCTTGATGATGCGCCTCATCGTTGAGAAATCATCAACGATGAGGATTTTCATGTTCTTGTCCAAATTCGACCTCCACACAGTCTAAAAACGCAGTCGGTCCCCCGACTGCGTCCCCTATATCCCGAAAACCGGCGTACCCCTGGTCAGCGTGCCCGCCAGGCGCTCAGCCGTACCCGCAAACGCGCGGCACACTGGCTGTGCAACTGACTGACGCGGGATTCGCTGACCCCCAATACTTCACCGATTTCCTTGAGATTCAGTTCTTCGTCGTAATACAGCGACAGCACCAGACGCTCACGCTCCGGCAGATTGGAGATCGCCTCGGCCAAAGCATTCTGAAAGCGTTCATCTTCATGCTCGCGCGCAGGGCTGGGATGGGAATGGTTGGGATCTTCATCCACCGCATTGCCTTCGTTCTCCTGCAGCAGGTCATCGAAACTGAACAGTCGGCTTCCCAGGGTATCGTTGAGAATGCCGTAATAATTTTCGAGACTTAACTGGAGTTCGGCCGCAACCTCGTGATCTTTAGCGTCACGACCGGTTCTCGCTTCGATAACTCGGATCGCATCGCTGACCATGCGGCTGTTGCGATGCACCGAACGCGGCGCCCAGTCGCCCTTGCGCACCTCATCCAGCATGGCGCCTCGGATGCGAATGCCGGCATAGGTCTCGAAACTCGCACCCTTGCCCGAATCGTATTTCTTCGAGGCTTCCAGCAAGCCGATCATGCCGGCCTGCATCAGATCCTCCACCTGCACACTGGCCGGCAGGCGAGCAAGCAGGTGATAGGCGATGCGCTTGACCAACGGCGCATGACGCTCGATCAACTGGCTTTGCGAATCCTCGGGCTGAGCCCGGCTATACATGCGGAGTCCTTGAGAATTCATACGGAAGTATCACCCGGCCTTTTCACCAGTCGCTCGACAAAAAATTCCAGATGCCCGCGCGGGTTGGCGGGCAGTGGCCAGCTATCGACCTGTTGCGCAATGGCTTTGAACGCCTGTGCAACCTTGGAGCGCGGATAGGCTTCATAGACGGCGCGCTGTTTCTGCATCGCCTTGCGTACCGTCTCATCCATGGGGATGGCGCCCACGTATTGCAGCGCGACATCCAGGAAGCGGTCGGTCACTTTGGTCAACTTGGCAAACAGATTGCGCCCCTCGTCCGCCGTGCGGGTCATGTTCGCCAGCACACGAAAACGGTTCATGGCGTAATCACGGTTGAGCAATTTGATCAGGGCATAGGCATCGGTGATCGACGTCGGCTCGTCGGTGACCACCACCAGCACTTCCTGGGCGGCGTGCACGAAACTCACCACACCCTCGCCGATCCCGGCGGCGGTATCGATGATCAGTACATCAAGGTTTTCACTCAGATCACTGAACGCCTGGATCAGCCCGGCGTGCTGCTGAGTGGACAGGCGCACCATGCTCGCCGTGCCGGACGAAGCCGGCACGATGCGAATGCCGCCCGGGCCCTGCAACACCACGTCACGCAGCTCGCAGTCACCGGCGATCACATCGGCCAGGTTGCGCTTGGTGGCCAAGCCGAGCATGACGTCTACGTTGGCCAGACCAAGGTCGGCGTCCAGCAGCATCACCCGGCGGCCGAGTTCGGCCAAGGCCAGCGACAGGTTGACCGAAACATTGGTCTTCCCCACGCCACCCTTGCCGCCCGTTACGGCGATCACCTGTACAGGATGCAAGCTACCCATGTTCTCTTAACCTCGCCTTTCTGCGCTCACTGCCCGTAACCCCGGGCACCGCTCTTGGGCGTGACATGCTCGTAAGGCCACAACTTGCTTCCCCTGGTCTATCCAACGCGACGCGTCGCATCATTGTTATAGAGGCCGGCAAACATGTCGGCCATGAGATCCTCGCTGGGATCTTCAGTCATCTGCATGCGCACCGCGCGGCTCACCAGTTGATGGCTGCGTGGGATGTGCAAGTCATCCGGAATGCGTGGGCCATCGGCCAGGTAGGCCACCGGCAGATTTTGTCCAACGACCACGCCCAGTACCTCACCCAGGCTCAGTGCCTCGTCGAGCTTGGTAATCACACATCCGGCCAGGCCGCAGCGCTGGTAAGTGTTGTAGGCCGCCTTGAGTACCTGCTCTTGGCTGGTGGCACCCAGCACCAGGTAATTGCGCGACTTCAGGTTCCGATTGGCCAGCGCGTCGAGCTGCATGCGCAGGGCCGGATCGCTGGCCGGCAACCCAGCGGTATCGACCAGCACCAGGCGCTTCTCGGCCAGCGGCTCGATCGCCGCGACCAGGGACTCACCCGGCTCGATTTGGGTGACCGACACGTTGAGAATCCGCCCGAGGGTCTTGAGCTGCTCTTGGGCACCGATCCGGTAGCTGTCCATGCTTGCCAGGGCGACGTTCTTGGCGCCGTACTTAAGCACGAAACGCGCAGCCATCTTCGCCAGGGTAGTGGTCTTGCCCATCCCGGCAGGCCCCACCAAGGCGATAACGCCACGTTCTTCCAGCGGTTCGATATCCGGCACCCGGACACTACGGGCCAGGTGTGCCAACAGCAGGCGCCAGGCTTTGCGCTGGTCAGCCTCGTCGCCAATCTGCTCCAGCAGGTTGCGGGAAATTTCCACCGGCAAACCAATGCGCTGCAAACGCCGCCACAGGCTGGCGCGCTGCGGCTGTTTTTCCTGGATGTTGCCCCAGACCATGGTGCCCAGCTGCATTTCGATCAGTTCGCGCAGGCCGCTCAGCTCGTCACGTACAGCGTTGAGCGCACCCTCCGCCTGGGTCTCAGCGCGCGGACGAGGCTTTTTCACCAACGGTGCGGCAAACACCTGGTTCTCCGGAGCACTATCGCCTTCGCTGCGAATGGCCAGCTCGACCTGAGCCGAGGCGATCATTTCCTGGGTTTTGCGCAGCTCAGCCTCCAACTGCAGGTTCGGTTCACGCAGCAGTTCACTCGGCAGCTGATAATTCAGCGCCGCCATCAATTCCACGCCGCCGGAAATACGCCGATTGCCGATAATCGCGGCATCAGCGCCCAGCTCATCGCGCACCTGCTTCATGGCTTGTCGCATGTCGGCGGCGAAGAAGCGTTTGACCTGCATGCTCTTTTACCCTCAGTTAATTCTGGCCCACGGTGGCAACGATGGTGACTTGTTTGTTGTCCGGGACTTCCTGGTAGGACAGCACGTACATGCTGGGTACAGCCAGACGTGCAAAACGCGAGAGCATCGCGCGGATCGGGCCGGCCACCAGCAGAACCACCGGTTTGCCAAGCGTCTCCTGACGTTGCGCGGTCTCGACGAGGGAACGTTGCAGCTTCTCGGCCATGCCCGGCTCGAGAAGAAAACCTTCTTCGCCCCCCTGGGCGGCTTTCTGCACGCTATTTAGCAAAATCTGTTCCAACCGCGGGTCCAAGGTGATCACCGGCAGCTCCGGCTCTAGTCCCACGATGCTTTGCACGATTCCGCGTGCTAGAGCCACGCGCACCACAGCGACCAACGCGCCGGGATCTTGACTCTTGCCAGCCGCACTGGCGATCGCCTCGGCGATGCTGCGGATATCGCGCACGGACACCTGTTCCTGCAACAACGCCTGCAACACCTTGAGCAAGGTAGACAGCGAAACCATGCCCGGCACCAACTCTTCGGCGAGCTTGGGCGAGGCCTTGGCCAGCAGTTGCAGCAATTGCTGAACCTCTTCGTGGCCCAGCAATTCGTGGGCATGTTTGTAGAGCACTTGGTTCAGGTGCGTGGCCACCACCGTACTGGCATCCACCACGGTGTAACCGAGGGTCTGCGCCTGCTCGCGCAGCCCAGGATCGATCCACACCGCTTCCAGCCCGAAAGCCGGATCTGTGCCGGCGATGCCGTTGAGCGTACCGAACACCTGGCCCGGGTTAATGGCCATTTCCCGATCCGGGTACAGCTCGGCCTCGGCCACGCTGACGCCCATCAGCGTCAGGCGATAGCCGTTGGGCAGCAAGTCGAGGTTGTCGCGAATGTGCACCGAAGGCATCAGGAAGCCCAGGTCCTGGGAGAGCTTCTTGCGCACGCCCTTGATGCGCGCCAGCAGCGGGCCACCCTGATTGCGATCCACCAGCGGAATCAGCCGGTAGCCCACTTCCAGGCCCACCAGATCCACCGGGGTCACATCGTCCCAGCCCAACTCCTTGGTTTCCGGGGCGGGCAAGGTCGGCAATTGATCCGCGGCGCCGGGTGTACCGGGCGCGCCAGTCGACTCTGCCGCTTTGGTCTTCTGACCTTTTTTCCAGATCAGCCAGGCGCCGCCGGCGGCCAGCAGGCCCAGGCCGATAAACGACACATGGGGCATGCCGGGCACCGAGCCCATGGCGATCAGGATCATCGCGGCGACGGCTAGCGCCTTGGGCGAGGTGAACATCTGCCGGCTCACCTGCTGGCCCATGTCTTCCGAGCTGGACACCCGGGTGACCATGATGGCCGCTGAAGTGGACAGCAGCAGCGAGGGAATTTGCGAGACCAGGCCATCACCGATGGTCAGCAGGGAATAGATACGCCCCGCCTCGCTCAGCGACAGGTCGTGCTGCAAACAGCCAATGGCGATACCCCCGAGCAGGGTGACGAACATGATCAGCAAACCGGCCACGGCATCGCCGCGCACGAACTTGCTGGCACCGTCCATCGAGCCGTAAAAATCGGCTTCCTGGGCCACTTCGGCGCGGCGCACCTTGGCCTCATCCTGGTTGATGATCCCGGCGTTCAGGTCCGCATCAATGGCCATCTGTTTGCCAGGCATGGCGTCCAGGGTAAAACGTGCGCTGACTTCGGAGATGCGTCCGGCACCCTTGGTGATTACCACGAAGTTGATGATCACCAGAATGGCGAATACCACGCCGCCGACCACGTAGTTGCCGCCGACCACCACCTCGCCAAATGCCTGGATGACCTTACCCGCGGCGGCCTCACCCTCCTGACCATGCAGCAAGACCACGCGCGTGGAGGCAATGTTCAACGCCAGGCGCAATAGCGTAGCGACCAGCAGAATGGTGGGAAAGACGGCAAAATCCAGCGGGCGCAGGGCATACACGCTCACCAGCAACACAACGATCGACAGCGCGATATTGAAGGTAAAAATTATGTCGAGCAGGAACGGCGGCACCGGCAGGGTCATCATCCCCAGCAATACCAACACCATGATCGGCACACCAAGATTGCCCCGACCCGCCCCCACCAGGCTGCTGCGCATGTTCACCAACCGCGTGCGATCCACCCACTTCTCCTACCGCTGAACCAAATTTTTGACGCACTCGAAGGCGTTCAGCTCTGATAGCAAAAAGCTGTCCAACTTGTGACAGACTTCGAAAAAGAGAGGGAAAAAGCGCAGAACGGATTACGCGCGGGCCACGATTCTAGTCATTGGCCGCACCGGAGGCTCAATATGCGGGCAAGCCAGGCGACGGGACATTGCACCCCGCCGCCATCAACACTTAGCGCTTGCGCAGCACCACGCTGCCGATCGAATAGCCGGCACCAAACGAGCTGAGCACGCCAACCGCGCCGCTGGGCAAGTCATCCTGGTGCGCGTGGAAGGCAATCACCGAACCGGCGGAGCTGGTATTGGCGTAGGTATCCAGAATCACCGGCGCTTCGCTGGGCAGGGCATCGCGACCGAGCAGCCGGCGGGTGATCAGCAGGTTCATGTTCAGGTTGGCCTGGTGCAGCCAGAAGCGCTGCACGTCTTCGACGGCAATACCGGTTTCCTGCAGATGCTGGCCGATCAGCTCGGCCACCATCGGGCAGACTTCCTTGAACACCTTGCGGCCTTCCTGGACGAACAGCTTGTCGGGAGCACCGACGCCTTCTTCCGCCGCGCGGTTGAGGAAGCCGAAGTTGTTGCGAATGTTGTTGGAGAACTGGGTTACCAGCTTGGTGCCAACGATGTCCCACTGGTTTGGCGAAGTGGCCAGATCGGCGCGTTCGAGGATCACAGCCGTGGCCGCATCACCAAAAATGAAATGGCTATCGCGGTCGCGGAAGTTCAAATGGCCCGTGCAGATTTCCGGACTGACCAGCAATACCGCGCGTGCCTGGCCCAGTTGCACGGCGTTGGCCGCTGTCTGGATGCCAAAGGTTGCCGAAGAGCAGGCCACGTTCATGTCAAAGCCGAAGCCCTGGATGCCCAGCGCTGCCTGGACTTCCACCGCGATGGCCGGGTACGGGCGCTGCAGGTTGGAGCAGGCGACAATCACCGCATCGATGTCGGCAGCCTTTCGACCGGCGCGCTCGAGCGCCTCGCGCGCAGCGACCACGGACATTTCGCAGAGGATGCTCCACTCGTCATTGCTGCGCTCGGGAATGCGCGGCGCCATACGCTGCGGATCGAGAATGCCCGCCTTGTCGATTACGAAACGACTCTTGATGCCCGAGGCCTTCTCGATGAAGGCGGCACTGGATTCATTCAGCGCTTGAACCTCGCCTCGCTCGATGGCAGCGGCGTTGTCGGCATTGAACTGTTGAACGTAGGCATTGAAAGAAGCCACCAGCTCATCGTTGGAGATGCTCTGGGATGGGGTATATAAGCCGGTACCGCTGATCACGACGTTATGCACTGTCGTTCCTCTTGGCTGTTAACTGAATGTAATGGCCGATATTGTGCCCGAAAATTTCCCGCTTTACCGCCCGGTCTCCCGTACAAATATGCCTTTTCCGGCGCCTGAGGCGACAAAAGCTATCATTTTGCCACTGCACTTTACTCCTGTTAGCGAGACATTCAGCAACCCCCTGCGACCAGCCTCCGCAACAGCGCTCTATGGTTTATCCTGTGCAACCCCTTGATCAGCCAGAGCTTTGCCATGAAGACTGCACTTGCCGAATTGATCCGCCTTGTCAGCTCGGGCTGCCTGGCAGAGCAGGAAATCCTGCGCATCGCCGATGAGGCTGCCCAGGCCTATACCGATGCCGATGCGTTTCTGGCCAGCAACCCTGATATCAACTATGACGACAGCTTTCCCATCCCGCTGGGTGAATGGGTGGTGGTCGGCAGCCTGCCGGACACCGTATTGTTCCAGGCTGACACTTACGAAGAGCTGTTTCAGCAGATCCTCGACTCCTTCGGTCCGGATGTAAATTTCGTGCTCAAAGCCAAGCAGCTCGCCAAAACCGAGCCACTGAAGGCACTCAACCGCATTCAAGTGCAGCTCAACGCGCTGTATCCGGAAAAAGGCGGCTACGTGCTGGTGGATTTCAGCGAACCGCTGGATGATGAATTGCAGGCGGCGCTGGTGTACACCAGCGATCTGGAACGGGTGATGGCCTTGGCCGTGGAGCTGGGCATCTATGCCGCCCCGGCCTATGAAACGCTGCGCGCCGAACAGGCAGAAGGCTGAGCCTCATGAGCGATCAAGACACTCCTAAACCGCTGGATGATGCCACCCTGGCCTTCGCCGAACAGGTCTTCGACAGTGCCCGCAACGGCGATGCCGAGCGCCTTGAACACCTGCTCAGCCAGGGTCTGCCTCCCAACTTGCGCAACAGTAAGGGCGACAGTCTGCTGATGCTGGCCAGCTACCACGGCTATGCGGAGGCAGTGCGCGTGCTGCTGGCCCACGGTGCCGACCCGCAATTAATCAATGCCCGCGGACAAACCCCCTTGGCGGGCGCCGCCTTCAAAGGCGACCTGCAGATGATTGAATTGCTGCTGGCCGGTGGCGCGAACGTGGAAGGCGTCTCGCCCGACGGCAAGACCGCCCTGATGATCGCCGCCATGTTCAACCGCGTGGACATCGTCCGCTGCCTCATCGACCACGGCGCCGACCCTCATGCCCGCGACGCCAATGGCGCCACACCGCTGGCTGCCGCCGAGCTGATGGGCGCCGAAGAGACCCAGGCGCTGTTGCGCGCACTGCAAGACTGACCCGGTGGTTCCACTCCGCCTGGTGGAAAACGTTAGCCGCAGCGCGCGCTCAATGTGTGGGAGCGAGCTTGCCCGCGGTCCGTAGCTGAAAATACCCAATCGCCACCAAGCTGGCTCCTACAGCAGTGCGCGATGGGTATCGCTTCGCTCAACGGCTCTCCCGCGCCCTAATGCACCTGAGGCACGACCACTTCGTCCAGATCGATGCGTTTCCAGGTCGGCTTTTCCCCCAGGCGCGCATTGAAACGGGTATTGAATGTGAAATCGTCTTCGGTGTGCACGCTCAAGGGATTGCCATACAGCTGCTGCAGGCCGGGCAAGTCATAATCGAGCAGGTGCAGCAGCGTCGGAAACAGGTTGTAGTGGCTGGAGCGATTCCGGTTGCCCGCCAGTTCAGCTTCCCAATCCAGGGTCTGCAGTTCGCGACCCTGCATCACCAACAGCGGAACCAGTCCCTCCTCCACTACCGGGTCGCCGCCGCAATGGGTGTTCAGCCCGGGATTGCCGCGTTCATGCAAATCCTGGCCGTGATCGGAGGTGTAGAGCACCACCGTCTTGCTCAGATCGGCCCGCGAGAACAGCCGCGCAAAGAATTCGCCGACATTCCACAGCAAGGTGTTCTTGTAGGCGTTGCGGTAGCGCTGCCAGTCTGCGGCGCTGCCGTCGAACCCGTCACGCTCGCCGGTATCGGTGATATGGGTATAGCGGCCGCGAGGCAGCGCTGGCTGATAGCGCATGAAGGAGTCGGGATATTTGTCGTGGACCGGGAAATGCGCTCCGACCTTGTTGATGATCACCAGTGACGGAATCGCGCTGTCCAGCACCTCGACCAGCTTGTCGACCACTGCCATGTCGCGGTCACGCACGGCAACATCCTCGAACTGGATGAACAGATCGATCTCACGCTGCTCGTCGCGGGTCATCAGGTTCTGCAGATGGCCACCGGTGCGCTGGGCATCGATGTAGACGGTACGCAGACCGGCGTTGCGGGCGTACTGCCAGATCGACGGCATGGTGGTATTGATGCGCAAGTAGTCATCGCGAGTACCGCCATAGCGCAGGGTGACATTGGTGTCGGCGCTACAGTTGGCGATGGATGCCGCATATCCATAGTTGTAAATCGCGACGCCCTCGGGCGAACGTTTCAGCCCGCTGTACACGCCATGCTCGGAATTGATGTCGAGGTAATGCCCAGACACGCTTTCATCGATGATCAGCACGATGCTGTAGTCGATATCCTTGGCGCCCCGCGCCAGGGTGACTGGCTGACGCGGCCCCACCGTGTTCTGCAGCGCCTCATAGGTGTACAGATTAAGGTAGGTCAGCGGCGTGAACATCATCGGCAGCCCGCGGGCGCCTTCACCGCCGCGCAAGAACAGGATCGCCGAAAGCAACAGCACTCCGGCAATCGGTGCGCCCGCACTCAGCCAGAGCGGAACACGCGTGATAGGCGCAGGTTTGAGACCAATCCCGAGCAGCAACAGTAACCCGCTGCCCACAGCGGGGAGGATGCTGGAGCTGAACTGCTGGAGGGCATCGCCGATGAACGCCTGGGAATGCAACAGGGAAACGAAACCGCTGTAGGTCAGGTAATCAGCGGTAATTTGCCGATGGGCCTCGAAGAACACCGCGGCAAGGAAGAGCGCCAGCGCATAGGCATAGCGCAACCCGCGCGGTCGGATGAAGGCTCCGAGCAGCAACGCCGTGAGCAGCGCCGCAAACACACCGAGGTAGAGCGCACTGCCCAGGCCCCACCCCATCGCCTCCAGGCGCTCCAGGTAATAGTCGTAGGCGCTGAGCAGATAAAGAATGATCAAGCCGATTTTCAAGTGAGCCATGTAGCTATGTTCCCTGCCAGACCAGCCCGCCTCTTTCGTCTTTCGGACGAGGGCAGTTCAGAAAATGGTGACGAGCCCGGTTGAACACACGGTCATTGCGGCACGCGCGACCCAACGACGGCTACGACACCCAGGCGCACAGAGAAAACACAATTTGCATCCATGCAAGCAGGGGCGACTCCTTCGTAACGCGACTGTCACCTTAGCAGGCTATTTTGAAGCGCACCGCTTTGCCGATACAAAGCACGCAGGCCATGACGCACCCTTTTGCTCAGAGGCCTGCTCCCGCCCAAACAACGGGCTCTACGCCTCTGCTGGCAGGCAGCTTGAACAGCGCATCGATACGTGCGCAGTCATTTTCACGACGCAGCGCGGCGAACATCTCCGCCGCCTCGGGGTAGCTGCGGGTGAGCATGGCCAGCCATTGCTTGAGTCGCCCCGGCGCATAGCGAGGTGACAACTTGTGGCGCGCCCGCGCCCAAAAATCGCGCAACAGCGGCTGCAACTCCAGCCAGCTCATTTCCACCACCGGCAGGCCGGACCGTGCGGCGGCAATCTGCCTGGCCAGGTCCGGGCGCGAGACCAGGCCGCGACCCAGCATGACATCGTCCACGCCGCTGATTTCCCGGCAACGGTACCAGTCCTCCAGGCTCCACACATCGCCATTGGCAAATACCGGTACCGCCACGGCGTCCTGCACCCGCGCCACCCACTCCCAGTGGGCGGGCGGCTTGTAGCCATCTCGCTTGGTCCGTGCATGCACCACAATCTGCGCCGCGCCGCCCTCGGCCAGGGCGCGTGCGCTATCCAGCGCGCCGTCCGGACTGTCGAAGCCCAGGCGCATTTTTGCCGTCACCGGAATTGCGGCCGGCACTGCGCGGCGCACTTCGCGAACGATGGCGTGCAGCAATTCCGGCTCGTCGAGCAGCACCGCACCGCCGCGTGACTTGTTGACGGTCTTGGCCGGGCAGCCGAAGTTCAAATCGATCACCGGCGCACCCAGCTCACAGGCAAAGGCTGCATTGTCGGCCAGGCAGGCGGGATCGGACCCCAGCAGTTGCAGGCGCATCGGCGTGCCCGCCGGGGTGCGCGAGCCTTGCCTCAGCTCAGGGGCAAGCCGGTGGAACTGCGAGGCCGGCAACAGCCGCTCGCTGACGCGGATGAACTCGGTCACGCACCAGTCGATGCCACCGACTCGGGTCAGCACGTCGCGGAGAATGTCGTCGACCAACCCTTCCATAGGCGCCAGGGCGATTTGCATGCGGAAATCTCGAACAGAAAAGGCGCGTAGTGTAAGGAAGCCGGGGCAAGGCGCAACACGTCCCGGTACAGCCTTCAGGCGCGGTTGCCGCGCCCTCGTCACTCCAAGTCACTCAGATCCAGCGCGAGAGGCCCACCTCGGCCGACGTTTGCAGATTGTATGAATACCCTGGCCGACTCAGCGCCCGTGCAACGCTTGCCCATATCCGTCGACGAACTCCACCGGCATGCGCTTGGGTTTGCCGCTGGACAGCTCGATACACACGAAGGTGGTCTGGGCACGCAACAAGGTACTGGCATCGTCCGGACGGATCAGTTGGAAGCGGCGCAGCATTTTCAGCTTGTGGTCGGACTCCACGATCCAGGTGCCGATCCGCAGGCGCTCACCTTCATAGGCACTGGCCAGGTAATCGATCTCATGGCGCAGCACGGCCATGGCGCGGTCCAGACGGCGGTATTCCACCAGATCCAGCCCCAGGCTCTGCGAATGCTGCCAGGCACAACGCTCCATCCAACTCACATACACCGCGTTGTTGGCATGCCCCAGACCGTCGATATCCTGCGCGCCCACCTCAATATCGACGATGAACGGCGTGTCCAGATCCCAGTTCACGGGTGCTGCTCCAAGCTGCGCGCCAACTCGCACGCCTCACGGGCCAACTGGGTAATCTGATCCCAGGCACGGGCACGCACCAGGTTGGCTGGCGCGATCCAAGTACCGCCGACGCAGGCGACATTCGGCAGGCTGAGAAAACTCAGCAAGTTGTCCGCATTGATCCCGCCGGTGGGACAGAAACGGATGCCGGTGAAGGGTCCCTTGAGGCTCTTGAGCATTTTCACGCTGGCACTGCCGTTGGCCGGGAACAGCTTCAGGGAACGATGGCCGAACTCCAGCGCCATCAGCACCTCGGAGGGCGTCAACACGCCAGGCAAATACGGCAGCTGGGCGTCCACCGCAGCCATCGCCAGGCGCTCTGTGCACCCTGGGCTTACCGCAAACTGCGCCCCCGCGTCACGGGCTTCGAGGAACTGCGCGGCATGGATCAAGGTGCCGGCGCCGACCAGCAGGTCGGGCAACGCCTGGCGAATGCTGGCCACCGCATCCAGGGCCCGTGGCGTACGCAACGTCACTTCCAGCACTCGGACACCCCCGGCATGCAGGGCCTGGGCAAGCTCCACTGCACTTGCCGTATCCTCGATGACCAGTACCGGCAGAACCGGACGGGCCTGCTGCAAAATCGCTTCCATTGTCAGGCTCATGGCACGCCCTACCCCGTATGACTGATAAAAACCCAAGGCTCGCAGGAATAACCCCTCCGCTCGCGCTGCGCATCATCGCAAATACTTCTGCAATCTCGCCACCCGGAGCGGGACTATCCGACCTCCCGCGCTACCGGCAATCACCCCCGAGCCCTTCTCGCGCCAATAAAAAACCCGTCACGACGGACGGGTTTTTTCTGCATGGGCCATTCAGAGCGTGGAGACGTCTTCAGCTTGCAGGCCTTTCTGGCCCTGAATTACCGCGAACTCGACCTGCTGGCCTTCCAGCAAGGTGCGGTGGCCCTCACCGCGAATCGCACGAAAATGGACAAACACGTCCGCACCGCTCTCGCGTTGAATGAATCCATAGCCCTTGGCGTCATTGAACCACTTGACGGTGCCCAACTCACGATCAGCCATTACTGCATCTCCAACTCATTTTTATTAAACCGCTCCTCTTATCGCGAAGAGCCTGGACAGTTGCCGCCCAACTCCGTGAGCCGCAGTGGGCACGATGATGGCCAGGGGACAACTGCCCGCGGAGTATAAAGGAACCATCCCCGCTGAAAAGGGGGCTTTTTCGTCGCGTCTACAAATCTCAATGAATTCCGGTAATTGCGGATACTTATTAAGACATTTGACGAAGATACCCAGGTTTCGCTGCAACAGCCGCCTCGTGCCGAGCCGCAGCGGGCGCTCCTTGCCCGCATGACCCAGCACGCCAGGCGCGCTAGACACAGCTTACGTTCGAGCCGCCTGCCGTCAGGCCCGCTGCCGTCGAATAAGCCAGAGCACCAGCACGCCGAGGGTCAACAACAGCGGCACCAAAGCGATATTGATGAACTTCAGGCTGCGGCCCAGCGCTTCGATATCGGCATTGAGCTGGTAATTCACCTCGCGCAGCTCCTTGCGGATTTGCAGCTTTTCCTGCAGGAACTGCTGCAAGGTGGCCTGATGCTCAGGCGTCAGCTCCAGCGCCTGAGCGGGATCATCGGATTGCAACTCGGCCAGCTTCTGCTCGGCCAGCGCCAGGCGCTGCTGCAACTGCTGCTCCTTGATGCGGAAGCGGTCTTCAGCCTCGCGTTGTAAGCGATTCACCACTGTGAAGGGTCGATCAAAGCGACCGCGCGAGCGCACGCTGATCAGTGCGTCAGAGCCGGCCAGGTTGTCCAGCGCATTGACGGCGAAGCCCGCGTTGTCGGCGAACGGCTGCGGGATGCGCTGCCCGAAGAAGTCCTGCACCTGCACCCACATGCGGTCGCTGAGCAGGTCGGTGTCGGCGACCACCAGCAGGTTGACGTTGGCAGCTTGTTTCAGGCCGTCCTTCTGCCCTTCGATGCCGTCCGGGAAGGCGCTCTGCGCCGGGCCACTAATCCGTACGGCCAGGGCGTAACGCGTACCGGTGGGCTGCAACTCGCGAATCAGCGACTCGGGATTGTCGAGCATGGCCAGGCGCTGCACGTCGACCGGCTGGGCCTGGGCGGAGCTGCGGATGATCGGCAGAAAGGTGGTCTTGGCATCTTCCTGCGGTTCCAGCACGCCGGCGCTGGCCATAATCAGCGTTTCCAGGTTGGCGGTGCTGACATCCTCCTGATCCAGCGCCTCGGCCGGCAGGTTCAGCCAGGCGGCGTGGCGCACCGGGCGCTGCCCCGCCCCCAGGCTCACCGGCAACGCATAAGCGCCATCCAGCAGTACCTGGTCAGGCAGCATGCGCAGCCCCCAAGCCTGAAACAACCTGTCGAGATTGGATGACTTGTCCAGCTCGCCCGGCAGCCCCATGCCCGTGTCGGCTTCGCTGTAGGGGTCGACAAAGGCCAGCAGCTTGCCGCCGCGCAGCACGAACTGGTCGATGGCGTACTGCGTGTGTTCCGGCAACTGCTTGGGATGCACCAGCAGCAGCACCGACACCTGTTCGGGAATCTGGTCGACATCCGTCTGCAGGCTTTCGATGCGGAACAACTGGCGGATTTCCTCGATGATCATCCACGGCGCGCTGGGCTGGCGGGCCCGCATGTCGAAGCCACCGTTGAGCGGCAGCCCGGACAGGACACCGACCACCGGCAACTGCGGATTGGCCAGGCTGTTGACCAGGCGGCTGATCTCGTACTCAAGGAACTCCTCCTGATCCAGCGGGAAGAACGGAATCACCTGCCGGTCGCCCTGGGCGTTGCTGCCGGCCAGGCCAAAGTAGATACGCTCGCCGCCGGCGCGCAGCGGCACCGCCTGCAAGCCGTACTCGGCGGCCTGGTCTTCCCGTTCCGAAAACGGCTCGGGATCGATCACCTGCAGCGTGAGCTTGCCATTGGCGGCGCGCACATAGGTCTTGAGCAATTCCTCAACCCGGCGCGCGTAGTTGCGCAGCGCCACCAGATCCTGGGTGGCGGCGTCCGAATAAAACAGCTGCAGGGTCAATGGCTCGTCCAGCCCAGCCAGAATCCGCTCGGTGCCTTCGGTCAGGGTGTGGAGCTTCTGCTCGGTGAGGTCCAGCCGGGCATGGCTCAGGGTCAGCCCGGAAATCAGATTGAAGGCCAGGAATGCCACGGCGATAAGCAGCAGTCCGGCACCGGAATACAGCAGTCTTTTCATGGGTTCAGTCCGCCTTTTTCAGATCAACCATTACGGCGGTGGCGGCCAGCCAGGCCACGATGAAACTGAGGAAATACAGCAGGTCGCGCAGGTCGATGACGCCCTTGCTGATCGCCTCGAAGCGAATCAGAAAGCTCATCGACGCCACCGCATCGATCATGCCCTGCGGCGCCCAGGCGCTGAAGGCGTCGATCACCATGGGAAAGCCGCTGACGATGAATACAAAGCACAAGCTGACGGTGAGGATGAAGGCAATCACCTGATTGCGCGCCAGTGCCGACATGCACGAGCCGACCGCCAGATAGGCGCCGGCCAGCAGCCAGCTGCCCAGGTACCCGGTGAGGATCGCGCCGTTGTCCGGCTCGCCCAGGTAGTTCACGGTGAGCACCACCGGGAAGGTCAGCAGCAGCGCCAGACCGGCGAACACCCAGGCGGCGAGAAACTTGCCGGCCACCGCTTCGGTGCGGGTGATCGGCAAGGTCATCAGCAGTTCCAGGGTGCCGGACTTGCGCTCCTCGGCCCACAGACGCATGGCGATGGCAGGCACCAGGAACAGGTACAGCCAGGGATGGAAGGCGAAAAAACTGCCCAGATCGGCCTGGCCACGCTCGAAAAAACCACCCAGATAGAAGGTGAACACCCCGGTCAGCACCAGGAAAATCACCAGGAAAATGTAAGCCAGCGGCGTGGCGAAATAGCTCGCCAGCTCGCGCTTGAAGATCACCGGCAACTGCTTCATGCCGCCTCCCCCCGGGTCAGATTGCGAAACACTTCATCGAGGCGGCCGCGCTCCACATTCAGTTCGCGAATGGCCCAGCCGCGTGCGCGAATCAGGTCGTTGATCGGCGGGAAAATCACCGCGCCCGGCTCAGCCAGCACGGTCAGGCTCTGTTCGCGCCGGTTGTGTTCAAGGCCGGCAACCCCCGGCAAGGCCCGCAGCGCGGCTTCGTCCAGCGGCTCTTCGCTCACCAGGGTCACGGCCTGGTGATAGCGCGAACGTCGTTCCAGCTCGAGGGGCGTGGCATCGGCCACCAGCTTGCCGTGGGCAATCACCACAGCGCGGCTACACAGCGCGCCGACTTCTTCGAGGATATGCGTGGAGATGATGACGATCTTGTCCTCGGCCAGGCCCTGGATCAGCTGGCGCACCTGATGTTTCTGGTTCGGGTCCAGGCCGTCGGTGGGCTCATCGAGGATCAGCACCCGGGGATCGTGGAGAATCGCCTGGGCGAGGCCAACACGGCGCTTGAATCCCTTGGACAAGGTGTCGATGTGCTGGCCCAGCACACTGCCCAGCTCTAGCTGCTCCACCGCACGGGCCACGCGCCGGTTTTTTTCCGCGCCGCGAAAGCCGCGTATTTCTGCCATAAAGCTGAGAAACCCGCGCACGTGCATATCGCCGTAGCAGGGTGCGCCTTCGGGCAAGTAGCCGATCAGGCGTTGCGCCTTGAGGGGCTGGGTCTGGATATCGAAGCCATGAATGCTGGCCGTGCCCGACGTCGGGGCGAGAAAGCCGGTGAGCATCTTCATGGTCGTCGACTTGCCGGCACCGTTGGGGCCGAGAAAGCCCAGCACTTCACCCGGGCGAACCTCGAACGACAGATCATCCACCACCGTGTGCCGGTCGAAGCGTTTGGTCAGGTTTCTTATCTCAATCATGGGAGTCCCATCCTCCGATCACTGCCCGGCCCTTGGAAACCAGGCCGAGAATTCAACGCCGCGGGACTATAAAAGCACGCTCCAAGCCATGGCAAGGCACGTCAAGAGCCAATTCTTTCCGCGTTTTGCCGCTTTTCCCTCCCCCAGCGATGCGGCACACTAGCGCTCCCGAGCAATTGCTCGTTTTATTCGACCAGACGTATGACCCGCACACCCCTTCACCGTCTTGTTTTCGGTAGCCTGCGTCGCCTGCTGTATCTGTGGGTTCGTTCGGAAACCATCAGCCAGTCCGCCGCCACTCTCGATCTTGATCGCAGCAAACCCGTGTTCTACGTGCTGCAGAAGCCGTCGCTAAGCGACTTGGCGGTGGTCGACCATGAATGCGCCAAGGCCGGTCTGCCGCGTCCGGTGGTGCAGGTGTCGATGGACAGCCACCAAGAACCGTCGGCCTTCTTCTTTCTGGATGCGCCCACCGGCTGGCTGGGGCGCCGCGACAAGCGCATCATTTCCCCGACGCTGGCGCGCCTGGTCACCGCCGTCAGCCAGAATGCCTTGGCGGAAGCGCAGATCGTGCCGGTCAGCGTGTACTGGGGCCAATCGCCAGCCCGCGAGACCAGCCCCTGGAAATTGCTTTTTGCTGATAGCTGGGCGGTCACCGGGCGGCTGCGCAAGCTGCTGGCGATCCTGTTCCTCGGCCGCAAGACCCGCGTGCAGTTCGCCGCGCCGATTCAGCTGCGTGAGCTGGTCGGCCAAGGCAAGGGTCCTGAACGCACCCAGCGCATGGCCCACCGCATCCTGCGGGTGCACTTTCGCAACCAGAAGGCCGCCGTCATCGGCCCGGACGTGTCGCACCGACGCAACCTGGTCAAGGGCCTGGTGCATGCGCCCGCTGTGCGCCAGGCGATTCTGGACGAAGCCGAACGGGAGAAATTCTCCGTCGCCAAGGCCGAAGCCCGCGCCCTGCGCTACGGCAACGAGATCGCCTCGGACTACACCTACACGGCGATCCGCTTCCTCGAACTGGTTCTGTCCTGGTTCTGGAACAAGATCTACGACGGCGTCAAGGTCAACCACATCGAGCAGGTGCAGGAGATCGCCCGCGGTCACGAAGTCATCTATGTGCCCTGCCACCGCAGCCACATCGACTACCTCCTGCTCTCGTACCTGCTGTTCACCCACGGGCTGACGCCGCCGCACATCGCTGCCGGCATCAACCTGAATATGCCGGTGATTGGCGGCCTGCTGCGCCGTGGCGGTGCCTTCTTCATGCGCCGCACCTTCAAGGGCAATCCCCTGTACACGGCGGTGTTCAACGAGTACCTGCACACCCTGTTCAGCCGGGGCTTCCCGGTCGAGTACTTCGTCGAAGGCGGTCGTTCGCGCACCGGGCGCACCCTGCAGCCGAAAACCGGCATGCTGGCCATCACCCTGCGCAGCTTCCTGCGCTCCCACCGCCTGCCGGTCGTCTTCGTGCCGGTGTACATCGGCTACGAGCGCGTGCTGGAAGGCCGCACCTACCTGGGCGAACTGCGCGGCGCGAGCAAGAAGAAGGAATCCATCGGCGACCTATTCAAAGTCATCGGTGCCTTGCGCCAGCGCTTCGGCCAGGTGTCGGTAAACTTCGGCGAACCGATCAAGCTGGCCGAGTTCCTCGAGCAGCAGCAGCCCGGCTGGCGCCAGCAGGATCTGGGCCCGGATTACCGCCCCGAGTGGCTGACCGCCGCCACCAACAAGCTTGGCACCACCGTCGCCCGCCACCTCAACGAAGCGGCGGCGATCAACCCGGTCAACCTGGTGGCCATGGTCATGCTTTCCACCAGCAAGCTGGCCATCGACGATCGCGGCCTGGCCAGCGTGCTCGACCGCTACCTGGCGCTGCTGCGTCGGGTGCCCTACTCGCCGCACACCACCCTGCCCGATGGCGATGGCCGGCAGCTGACGGCCCATGTACAGGACATGCAGCTGATCGCCAGCCAGCAGGACGCGCTGGGCGAAATCCTCTATCTGGATGAGCAGAACGCGGTCCTGATGACCTACTACCGCAACAACGTGCTGCACGTCTTCGCGCTGCCGTCGCTGCTGGCCAGCTTCTTCCAGAACAGCGGGCGCATCAGCCGCGAACAGATCCTGCGCTACGTGACCGCGCTGTATCCGTACCTGCAGGCCGAGCTGTTCATTCGTTATGAATTGGATGAGCTGGAAGCGGTGGTTGACGAGTGGATGGACGCCTTCGTGGAGCAGGGCCTGCTGCGCCGTGAAGACGATCTTTTCATCCGCCCGGCGCCCAGCTCCGGGGAGTTCGTGCTGCTCACACTGTTGTCGCGCGCCATCGTGCAGACGCTGCAGCGCTTCTACATGGCCGTGGCGCTGATCCTCGACCATCCGCAGTACGGCCTGGACGCCGAGGAGCTGGAAAGTCTGTGCACGGTCATGGCCCAGCGCCTGTCGATCCTGCACGGTCTGAACGCCCCGGAGTTCTTCGACAAGAGCCTGTTCCGCCACTTCATCAATACCCTGATCGATCAGGGCGTGCTGCGCCGCAACGAGCAAGGGCAACTCAGCCACTCGCCCAAGCTGGCCGAACTGGTGGAAGGCGCCGCCAAGCGCGTGCTGCCTACCGAAGTGCGCTTGTCGATCCGTCAGGTCACGTTGAAACGGCAACCCAGCCCGGAGCCGATGCCGGAACAGGCCTCGAACCCCTAGGCCGGAAGGCGTTGCAGGAGCCAGCTTGCTGGCGATTGGCCGCCGTTAGTGCAACGGATCGCCATCACGCTGGCTCCTACGCTCCGTCATCGCTTGCCAGTCTCCCTCACAATTCCAGGCTGATCTGACTACCGCTGCCGGGCGACTTTTCGCCCAGCGGCTCGCCCTGCCCCTGGGCATAGCTCAGTTGACCGTTCAGCAACCGCGCCGGCGAGGTGTAAGGGTGAACCAGCAAGTGGGTCTCATCCTGGATATGCAGCACCTCGATGCCGCGCACCTTGAGCACGTCGGCAATCAGGGAGCGATGACAGCGCCACCAAAGCAGCTCGGCGCACATCAGCGTGGTGCGTTTGTGGCTGGCCAGCCCAAGCAGGCGCGCCAGTCCCGCAGCGAATTCATCGCTGTGCAGATGATCGGCATAGCCGCGAAACGAGCTGTTGCGCCAGGCGGTATTGACCGTATCCGGCAACGGGCGGCGACGCCCGCCCAGCTCCACGATCCAGTGGTAATCGATGCCCTGCTCGGCAAGGCCAGCACGCAGGGCCGCTTCGCCGAACTGCGGCAAACGCCGCGACCCGGGAAAACGCCGCACATCGGCGACGGCCTCGATCCGGTTATGCCTCAGCAGCGCAACCAACTCCTGCAGCGATCGCGTCGAGTGGCCGATGGTCCAGACAGTATGCGGATCAGCCATGTCAGTCGATCTTCTTCAGCGCGCTTCCCTTGTGCATGGCGACATGGTCGGTCTTGTCGCTCTTGATCTCGTACTGCGGCTCCTCCTCGCTGGCGTGGCGCGGATGGCCCTTGTACTCGGTGTCGCGGGTATGCACCTTGGTAATCTTGCCGCTGACCCGCCCAGCCTCTGAGTTCCAGCTGACGTGATCGCCGACGTTGAACTTCTGACTCATGACCATCCTCCCTCGTGGATGACGACGTTCGTCATGCTGTGACAGGCATACGCTCAGCAAGTTGAGCTGTGTGCTGCGTTCAGGCCTGTTTTGCTCGGAGCATGAGGGCGATCCCTCCAAGCACGGCCAAGGCTGTCAGCGCCTGGCGCAAGGACAGCGCTTCATCCAGCAGAAGACTGCCGCCAAGCGCCGCCAGGATCGGTACGCTGAGCTGCACGGTTCCAGCCTGCACCGCCGTCAGTCCTCGCAGTGCGCTGTACCAGATGGCATAGCAGACACCCGAGGTCAGGGCGCCCGATACGACGGCATAGAACACGCCCATACCGCTCCAGCGCACTTCGGCAACCTGCAGCAGGCTCACGCCCAAAGCCAGTGGCGCGGCGAGCAGGAAATTTCCCGCAGTGACCGCCAACGGGTCGGCGGTGTTCCGTGCGCGCAACGAATACAGCGCCCAGGCCAGCCCGGAGAGCGCCATCAGCAGGGCACCGAGCAGATCGGGCGCACTGGCGCCTGGCAACAACAGCGCCAGCAGGCCGCCGACCGCCAGCAAGAATCCCACTCCCTGCCAACGGTTCAAACGCTCGCCCCGCCGCCAGCCCGCCACGACCATGCCGACCTGGACCGCACCGAACAGCAACAACGCGCCGGTTCCCGTATCCAGGCGCAGGTAGGCGAAGGAGAATGCCGCGGCATACAGGAACAAGGCCAGTGCCGAAAGCCAGTTGCCGGCCAAACGGCGCTGCGCCAGGCGCACCAGCAGCCAGAGCGTCAGCGCGCCAAACAGCAGCCGCAGGCTGGTGAAACTGGCCGCATCCAGCGCACCCTCCTTGAGCGCCAGGCGGCACAACAGCGAATTACCGGCGAACCCCAGCATGGCCAACAGGGTAAGCAGTAGAATGCGAGGCGCCGGCATGACGTTTGCTCCGTGCACAGGGGTGGCTACCTGTACCACCCCGCAGAGGATTATTCCAAGCGCCTATTCATGCTCACGCACACGGAACCAGGTGGCATAGAGCGCCGGCAGGAACAGCAGCGTCAATGCCGTGGCGACGATCAGCCCGCCCATGATGGCCACGGCCATGGGTCCGAAGAACACGCTGCGCGACAAGGGGATCATCGCCAACACCGCCGCCATGGCGGTGAGCACGATGGGTCGGAAACGCCGCACCGTGGCGTCGATGATTGCGGTCCAGCGCTCGTGCCCAGCGGCGATGTCCTGCTCGATTTGATCAACCAGGATCACCGAGTTGCGCATGATCATCCCCGACAGCGCGATGGTGCCCAACATGGCGACGAAACCGAACGGCTGCTGGAAGATCAGCAGGAACAGCGTCACGCCGATCAGGCCCAGTGGCGCGGTGAGAAACACCATGATCGAGCGCGAGAAGCTGCGCAGTTGCAGCATCAGCAGGCTCATGACCACCACCACGAACAGCGGCATGCCGGCCATCACCGAGCGCTGACCACGCGCGGAGTCCTCCACGGTGCCGCCCACCTCGAAAAGGTAGCCATCCGGCAGGTTGGCACGCAGTTCAGCCAGGTGGGGCAGGATCTCCTGCACCAGCGTGGCCGGCTGTTCCGCACCATAAACGTCGGCGCGCACGGTCACCGTCGGCAGACGGTCGCGGTGCCAGATGATGCCTTCCTCGAAACCGTACTCCAGAGTCGCCACTTGGGACAACGGCACGCTCTGGCCGCTGTCGGTGGGCACCGCCAGGCTGGGCAGCAACGTCAGGCTCTGGCGATCCTCCAGGGTGCCGCGCAGCAGAATTTCGATCAGCTCGTTGTCCTCGCGAAACTGGCTGACCCGCGAACCGCTCAGCGCGCTTTGCAAAAAGCGCGACAGCGACGCGGTGTTCACCCCCAGCGCGCGAGCGCGCTCCTGGTCCAGTTCCAGGCGGATCACCTTGCTGGGCTCTTCCCAGTCCAGGTGCACGTTGGTCACATGCGCGTTCTGGCGGACCTTGCTCGCCACCTCGCGGGCCAGCTCGCGCACCTCATCGATATGCTCGCCACTGACCCGGAACTGCAGCGGATAACCCACGGGCGGGCCGTTCTCCAGGCGCGACACCCGCGTGCGCAAGGTCGGGAACTCTTCGTTGACGGTCTCGATCAGCCAGCTACGCAGCGCTTCGCGGTCCTCGATGGAACTGGCCAGCACGACGAACTGGGCAAAACTGGTGGCCGGCAGTTGCTGATCCAAAGGCAGGTAGAAGCGCGGTGAGCCGCTGCCGATATACGCGGTGTAATTTTCGAGGCCGGGTTGCTTGGCAAGCAAGGCTTCCAGACGGCGCACTTCACTCTCCGTAGCCCGCAGCGAGGCGCCTTCGGCGAGCTTGATATCCACCATCAGCTCCTGGCGCGCCGAAGGCGGGAAGAACTGCTGGGGCACCAGGCGGAACAGCAGCACCGAGCCGAAGAACGCCGCGAGGGTCAGGACGAGCACGGTCTTGCGACGCCGTACGCACCAGGTGATCAGTCGGCGCACGCGCTTGTAGAATGCCGTGGCATAGGGGTCATGGGCGGCGGCGCCGCCATGCTTGGCGGCATGCAGCTTGGCCAGGTCCGGCAGAAGACGGTTGCCCAGATACGGCACGAACACCACCGCGGCGATCCAGGACACCAGCAGGGCGATGGTCACCACCTCGAAGATCGAGCGGGTGTACTCGCCTGTGCTGGATTGCGCGGTGGCGATCGGCAGGAAGCCCGCGGCCGTAATCAATGTGCCGGTGAGCATCGGGAAGGCCGTACTGGTCCAGGCGAAACTGGCCGCCTTGAGGCGGTCGTAGCCCTGCTCCATCTTGATGGCCATCATTTCCACCGCAATGATCGCGTCATCCACCATCAACCCCAGCGCCAGCACCAGCGCGCCGAGCGAAATCTTGTGCAGGCCGATGTCCAGGTAATACATGGCGGCGAAGGTCATCGCCAGCACCAGCGGAATGGACAGCGCCACCACCATGCCCGTGCGCAGGCCCAGGGAGAAAAAGCTCACCAGCAGGACGATGATCACCGCCTCGGTCAGCACTTGAATGAATTCGCCGACGCCGGTTTTCACCGCCGCCGGTTGATCCGACACCTTGCCCAGTTGCATTCCGGCCGGCAGGCTTTGCTGCAGGCGGCCGAATTCGGCTTCCAGCGCCTCGCCGAGCACGAGGATGTTGCCGCCCTCGCGCATGGACACCGCCAGGCCAATGGCGTCGTCGCCCATGAAGCGCATGCGCGGCGCTGGCGGATCGCTGAAACCACGGCGAACTTCGGCCACGTCACCCAGATTGAAGGTGCGATCACCCACGCGGATGGGAAAGGCGCGGATCTGCTCGACGGTTTCAAAACGCCCGCTGACGCGCAGCTGGATACGGTCGGTCTGGGTTTCAAAATAACCGGCGGCCGCCACGGCGTTCTGCGCCTCCAGCGCCTGCTGCACGGCAGCCAGCGGCAGGCCGAGGGTGGCCAGCTTGGTATTGGACAGTTCGATCCAGATCTTCTCGTCCTGCAAACCGAGCAGCTCGACCTTGCCGACATCCTTGACGCGCTGCAGCTGCAACTGGATGCGGTCGGCGTAATCCTTGAGCACTGCGTAGTCAAAACCGTCGCCGGTCAGTGCATAGATGTTGCCGAAGGTGGTGCCGAATTCGTCGTTGAAAAAGGGGCCGATGGCGCCCGGCGGCAGGGTGTGGCGGATGTCGCCAATCTTCTTGCGCACCTGATAGAACAGCTCGGGAATCTCGTCGGAATGCATCGAGTCGCGAGCCAGGAAGGTCACTTGGGATTCGCCTGGTCGCGAGAAGGACACGATGCGCTCATAGGCGCCGGTTTCCATCAGCTTCTTCTCGATGCGCTCGGTCACCTGGCGCGAGACTTCCTCGGCGCTGGCACCCGGCCACTGGGTCTGGATGACCATGGCCTTGAAGGTGAATGGCGGGTCTTCACTTTGCCCCAGCTGGGTATAGGACAGCGCGCCGACGACACCGAGCAACAGCATGAGGTAGAGCACGATGGAGCGATTCTGCAACGCCCAGGCAGACAGGTTGAATTTCATTCGGACCTACTCCCCAGCCGCCAGCTCGACGAGACGGTTGTCGCGGTCCACCGGGCGCACCTTCTGCCCTTCGCGCAGCACGTGCACGCCGGCGGCCACCACCCACTCATGCTCGTGCAGACCTTCGAGTACCGGAACCAGGGTTTCACCGTAGGCACCCAGGCGTACCGGGCGACGCTCCAGGGTTGCCGTGTTCGGGGATACCACCCAGACGAACGGCTGACCGCCTTCGGCCGAAACCGCTGCCAGCGGCACCGCCAGCGGTACGTCTTCGGCATTGCGAATGAATACCCGGGCGCTCTGACCCAGATCGGCCGGCACATCGGCATCCTGAAAGGCTACCCGCGCCGCGAAGGTGCGCGACTGCGGATCGGCGGTCGGCGACAGCTCACGAATGCGCCCCGGGAAACGCTGCTGCATGTGCGACCAGAGCTGCACAGTGACGTCCTGGCCGATGCGATAGCGATCCAGTGCCTGTTCCGGCAGGCTGATCACCACTTCCCGCTCGCCATCGGCGGCCAGGGTGAACACCGTCTGCCCGGCCGCGACGACCTGGCCGACCTCGATGCGCCGCGTGGCAATCACGCCATCTTCCGAGGCGCGCAACACCGCATAGGTCGCCTGATTACGCGCCACATCGTACTGGGCCTGAATCTGCTTGAGCTGTGCGGCGGCGGAGCGGTAACTGTTTTCCGCGTTATCAAAATGCGAGCGGCTGACCAACTGTCGCTCCAGCAGCGTGCGATACCGGTCACGCTCGGCGCTGGCCAGTTGCAGATTGGCCTCGGCAGCGGCTACCTGGGCGCGCACGGCATCGAGCTGCAAGCGCACGTCCTGCGGATCCAGCTCCGCCAGTGGCTGGTCTTTCTTTACCCGCTCGCCGACATCCACCAGGCGCTTGGCCACTTTGCCGCCAATGCGAAACGCCAGCTCCGGCTCCAGCCGCGCCCGCACCTCACCGGCAAAGGTGTCCAGCGCCGCGCCGGCCGGTTGTGGCTGGACCACCATCGCTGGGCGCGGCGGCGCCTCCACCTCCTGACCATTGCCGCATGCGCCTAGCAGAGCGATTAAAGAGACAGGCAGAGCGAGAGACAGAACATGACGAAACATGAGGGTGACCTTTCGCGCGGAGGCGTATTGGAATAATTGTACTGGCGGGTATAGTAAAAACACTCACCCCAACCGTCCAGTACGAGATCGCATGTCTGAGCACGCTTTACCCAATCAGGGCCCGGGTCGTCCAAAAGACCCGGCAAAACGCCAGGCCATCCTCGAAGCCGCCAAGACGTTGTTCCTGCGCCATGGCTACGAAGGCAGCAGCATGGACGCCATCGCCCGCGAAGCGGGCGTATCCAAACTCACCGTGTACAGCCACTTCACTGACAAGGACACGCTGTTCTGCGCAGCTGTGGAAGCCAAGTGCGAGGAGCAACTGCCGCAGCTGTTCACCGAGCTGAGCAGTGCCGCTCCCATCCAAGTCCACCTCCAGGCAATTGGCCGCGCCTTTAACGCGCTGATCAACAGCGAGGAATCTCTGGCCATGCATCGCCTGATGTTCACCCTGGCCAAGTCCAACCCCCAGCTCGTCCAACTTTTTTACGCCGCCGGGCCGCAGCGCATCCTCAACAAGATGGAACAGGTCATGCGCCAGGCCGACCGGGCCGGCACCTTGTGCATCCCCGACCCGGAAATCGCCGCCGAACATTTTTGCTCGCTGCTCAAAGGCGGCCACAATTTTCGCCAGCTGATCGGCTGCGCCACTTCCCAGAACAACGAGGAAGCCGAGCGGCATGTACGCGAAGTAGTGAGTTTATTTATCAGGGCATACAGCGTCTGAGCTGCACGCGAGAGTGTGGAAGCGCCAGGCTGGCACTCCGTAAGGACTCATCATCACTGCCCGCCAGTAGCCGCCTCACTCGCTGCGCTGAGGCTGCAGGGTTTTTAGCGGATAGATGTCATATCGGCTGGACTTCCCTTCCAGGCTGTAACCGGGCTTGGGGCCGTCGACAATTGGCGCCTTACGTGGACGTTTGACCACCACGCGGTGGGAGGCCAGCGCCAGCGCGGCGGCCAGCAGCGCCGGCGCGTCCAGGTCGTCGCCGACAAATGGGCGGAACAGGCGCATTTCCTTTTTCACCAGCGCGCTCTTGTCGCGGTGCGGAAACATCGGGTCGAGGTAGATCACCTGTGGGGGTTCACCCTGCCAGGCCTGCATCCGTTCAATGGCATTACCTTGGTGCAGCTGCATGCGCGCCGCAATCGAGGCCACGTCAGGATTACGCAACGCCCGTTGCAGGCCGTCTTCAAGCAGCGCAGCGATCAGCGGCTGGCGCTCGATCAATTGCACCTCACAGCCCAGCGAGGCCAGCACAAAGGCGTCGCGACCCAGCCCGGCCGTGGCATCGAGTACCCGTGGACGCACGCCGCTCTGCACGCCAACCGCCTTGGCAATCATCTGCCCACTGCCACCACCAAACAGGCGTCGGTGGGCCACCGCACCTTCAACAAAATCCACCCGCACCGGCCCTGGCGCTTTGGGACCCAGCTCAACCAGTTGCAAACCTGATTCGCCCACTTGCAGGGCGAATTCAGCCTCGCCGTCCAGCGGCAGGCCCAGCCGCTCGGCCCAGCACTGGGCAACCTCGGCATAATGGGGCGCAAGGGATTCGACGCGGATGGCAGGCAGGGACACGGACATGGGGGCGGCTCACAACGGATGACTTTAAAACGGCCCGCATTGTGCCAGAGGCACGGCCGCTGCGCGCCCCGCCTTTGCAGGCCGTTGAAAAACGTAGCGAAATGAGCATGACTCACTACGTTCGCCTTTCAGGCCGCGCTAAAGCGCGTTAGCCGCAAGCGGCTTACTGAGGCCGCTTTTGACGACGGATTGCCAACGCAGGTAATTTTTTTCAACGGCCTGCTAGCGACACATGCGAAACCCGCCCATATCCACATGAAAGTGATCGCGATGGGCAGCGTTGTATTCCGGACCGAGGGTGACTTTGAAATGCTCACACGCCGCCTGATGCACCCGGCGTAGAAAGAGCGCTTCCTCCGTCGCCCCCTGCCAGTCGTTGACCACGCTGATGCGACGGCCATCCTGCAGACGAAAGGCAGCAATATCCAGGGCATTGGCCGACGCATGTTGGCTCCGTCGCTGACTGCCCCCGATATTCCGGCAGGCAAAACTGCCATAGTGCTCGATGCGGACCACGGACTGGCCAAACACCGCCTGAGCCGCTGGCTGCAGACCGTGCCGCTCGAACAGCGCAAAGGCCACCGCCAGCTTGCAGGTGGCCAGAAAGCTCTGGTTGAAGCCCAGTTCGGATTCCGTAATGCGCAGGACATTTTCCAATGGGCATTGCGCCGCAGGCGAGCTGTCCGGCTGGTGGGTATAACGCAGCGAACTGGTTTGCAGGGCTGCCTCGCACAGCGGTGGCTCATTCTGCACACGCCACAACTTGAAGCTGGTCAGCAGGTTGCGCGGAGCGTGCACATCCAGCGGCGCCCAGGGGTCCCAGCGTGGCGGTACGTCCAGCCAGCCGCGGTTAATGGCCAATGGCACACCAACCAGCACCAGCACGATCAGCAGCAGGCCAATTCGCATGCCCTAATAACGCAACAGATCATTCATGCGTTCAAGCGAAATGGCTTGCCGCGTTACGTGCAGGCTGCCGCGTCGGGCCAGTTCACCGGCTGCCTGGTAAAACGAGCCATAGGCGACCCGCGCCAGACTGGACCCCAGGCTGACACGTCGCACGCCCACTTCCGCCAGACCGACCAGCGACAGCTGCAAGCCGGCAATGCCCACCATAACAGTGACCGGTTTGGGCGCCACCGCCTGGACTACCGCAATGATTTGCTGACGATGCGTCAGCCCAGGGGCATACAGCACATCGGCACCGGCGGCGGCAAAAGCCTGCAAGCGGCGTACGGTGTCGTCCAGGTCGGGACGGCCATGCAGGTAGTTTTCCGCCCGCGCACACAGGCTGAACGGGAAATCCAGGCTGCGCGCCGCCTGCACCGCCGCATGAATACGCTCCACAGCCAATTCAAAGGGGTAGATCGGCGCCAGGGGATTGCCGCTGGCATCTTCGATCGAAGCACCAATCAAGCCGACCTGCGCAGCGTGTTCAATGGTCAGGGCGCAATCTTCAGGCGTGTCGCCATAACCGTTTTCCAGATCGGCGGCGACCGGCAAATCGGTGGCTTCGACAATGGCCCGCGCATTGGCGAGCGCCTCTTGACGGCTGATGCGGCCTTCGCCATCGCAACGCCCCAAGGAAAAGGCCAATCCGGCATTACTGGACGCCAGCGCCTCGAAACCCAGTGAAGCGAGAATTCTTGCCGACCCGGCATCCCACGGGTTGGGCAGCACCAGCAGCTGTTTGCGCTGTTCCAGGGCTCGAAAGGTTTCAGCACGTTGTGCTTGGGTGGCCATCGTTCGCTCCTTCCACAGTCCACGTTGCACCTTAGCAGCCCTGTTTGAAGCGCGATTGCCGCTCGACGTTAAAACAACCCGAGCTGCTCTTCGGCCGGTTCGGGCTGGCTTTGCGCCAGCGCGGGGAGCCCCGGCAGGCGTAGGGTCAAGGCGGCGTGAAACTGTCGGGCCAAGGTCGGTGCCAGGAGGTTATCCGGCGTATGCAGGAACACATACGGCGCCCGCCCCTGCTCGATCCAGCCGGCCACCTTGTCCACCCAGGGCGCCAGGAAGCGCTGATTGGCAGCCAGATCAGGCCCGCCAATAAACCGCACCTGGGGCTGGTCACTGAAGGCTGCCGGGCGCACCGGTACGCGCGGTTTCTTGGCCTGAGCATGCAAGACTGCCGGATCATCGGAGCGGTGACTGAACAGGGCGCGAGCGTCGAGACAGATACGTTCCACGCCGCGCTCGTGCAACAGGCGATTCAGCGCGCGCTCCTCTTCGCCCTTGGCAAAAAAGGCCAAGTTGCGGACCTCGACGGCAATTCGGCGCTGCTGGAACTCATCCAGCCAGGCGGCCAGTTCGCTCAGGCGCGCCGGGCCAAACGCGGCCGGCAACTGCAACCACAACGGTGAGACTCGCTCACCCAGCGGCGCCAGCAACTTCAGGAAGCTGTCCGTGGCGCTGAACTGGCTGCGTAAATCGCCCTCGTGGCTGATGTCACGGGGCAGTTTGGCGCAGAAGCGAAAGTCTGCCGGCATGCGTTCGGCCCAGCGCTGCACGGTGTCCGGGGCGGGACGGGCGTAGAAGGTGGTATTGCCTTCAACGGCATTGAAGACCTGGCAGTAGTGGCCGAGGAACTCAGCAGCGCGGGCGTTTTCGGGGTAAAGCTGACCCCGCCAGCCTGCTTCGCTCCAGGAGGGACAGCCGATAAAGTAGGGCAACACGTGGAAAAAAGCCTGACACACCTGAGGAAACGCGGATTGTAGCCCGTGGACAACCGCAGTGGCTCTACTCCGCCTAGCAGCCTACGTGCAGGGCGTCAGGCGTAGGTATCCAGGTAATCCCCCGGCTCGGCCACCATGGCCGCAATGCGCGCATAGCTTTCCAAAGCGTGCAGCACGCGGGTGCTGGGCGTCTGCAGGGCAGCGGCCGGACGAATGACCGAACGCGCGGTGGAAGCCGCCTGGTAATCGCCCTCGATAGCGGGTCGTCGGGTTTCGACCACCGCATCTTCTACCGCCTCAGCTGCGTTGGAGGCACGCCACCCTCGTCCAGGTCGGCCGGGGCGCTTGGGGAGCGCCGAGCTCCGAATTGCATCGATACGCATATGTTGAACCTCGCAAGGGCCGCCACTCTAAATGCTCGAGCAATGCGTCAGCCGTGATCGACAGCGCATTGCCGGATCATCCGACCGGCTTGGCTATTACGAGTTCAGGAAATGTGCGAGGCCAGAGCGCAACCAGGCCAACCCCATCACACTTTAGGCGTGGCTACCTTGTCGCGCAGATATACCGGCTGGGCGTGCTCAGCCTCTACGGCTTCGCCGCGCCGCCAGGCATATTCAGCCAGGCGCAACAGGTCTTCGGCGTGCGGTAGCATTCCCGCGTCCGACGCTATCGGTACCACGGGCAGACGGTCTGCATAGCCCCAGCCGGTGCCGGCGCCGAACCAGTCGCCCTGCGCATCGCGCGGCAAGGCGACGTTTTCCGGCGGCAGGACCGCCTCGCTGCCGACCAAGCACATCTCGCCCTGCTCCATTCGATAGCAGCCCCAATAGACTTCGTCCATGCGCGCATCAATGGCGGCAGCGACCTGCACGGCGCCATGTTCGCGGTGGGCGCGCTGGGCCAGCACCGCCAGATTGGAAATCGGCAACACGGGACGCTGCAAGGCGAAGGCCAGCCCTTGCACCACGCCAACCGCAATGCGCACGCCCGTAAAGGCCCCGGGTCCCCGGCCGAATGCGATGGCCTCGACCGCAGACAACGCCACGCCTGCCCCGGCCAGCAGGTCCTGGATCATCGGCAGCAGGCGCTGGGCATGCTGGCGCGGGATCACCTCGTAATGGCTGTACACGCGGCCCTCATGCAGCAAGGCAACGGAACAGGCTTCAGTGGCGGTATCCAGGGCCAGCAAGGTGGTCATGAGCAGGTTTCCGGGCAAATCAGGAGGGCGGGCATTATAAGCCCGGCGGATGAGACTGTGTGGCGGATAGCGGCCGGCTGAAGTCGATTCCAGAAACGCCAACGGCCCGCAAGCGGGCCGTTGTGTGCAGCAAACGCCGATCAGCTCAGCGCGGCCAACACCTTGGCGGTGATGTCTTCCACGGTGCCAACACCCGGCACGGCGCTGTACTTCGGCGTGCCTTCGGCAGCCGACAGCTTCTGGTAGAAGTCCACCAGCGGCTTGGTTTGCGAGTGGTAGATGGACAGGCGATGACGCACGGTTTCTTCCTTGTCGTCGTCGCGCTGAATCAGCTCTTCGCCCGTTTCGTCGTCCTTGCCGGCGACTTTTGGCGGGTTGTGCTGGATGTGGTAGGTGCGCCCGGATGCCGGGTGCATGCGGCGGCCGGCGACACGGGAAACGATTTCTTCGTCATCAACGGCGATTTCGACCACGTTGTCGATGGTCACGCCGGCATCCTTGAGGGCTTCGGCCTGCGGAATGGTGCGCGGGAAACCGTCGAACAGGAAACCATTGGCGCAATCGGGCTGGGTAATGCGTTCCTTGATCAGGTCGATGATGATGTCATCGGACACCAGGCCACCGCTTTCCATCACGCCCTTCACCTTCAGGCCCAGCGGGCTTCCAGCCTTGACGGCTGCGCGCAGCATGTCGCCGGTGGAAATTTGCGGGATACCGAATTTTTCGGTGATGAAGCGGGCCTGGGTACCTTTGCCGGCACCGGGCGCTCCCAGCAGAATCACGCGCATCGTTGTGCTCCTCAAGATGAAGTAAACAAGAAAAAAGTCGTATGGTCTTTAGTGGGCCGGTTTCGTAAAACAACCGGTTCGCCCACCCAACAGCGAAAGGCTGACCAAGATACACAGCGCTTTCGAGGCGCACAAGCCACAGAAAAACGACAAAAAAAGCCGCTCAACCGGTATTTCGCAACCCGGCGGCAATACCCGCGACACTGACCAGCAACGCCTGTTCGACCTGCTGACTACCCCCCTCCGGCAGGGCTCGCGAACGCGCCAGAAGCTCTACTTGCAAGAGATGCAACGGGTCCAGGTAAGTGTTACGCACGTTGATCGCCGCCAGAGTCTGCGGGTTGTGACTGAAGAGTACCGACTGTCCGGTCAACCGCAGCACGCAATCACACGCCTGCGACAATAGGCCGCATAATTTATCGCCCAGATCGCGCAGTTTCTCGTCCACCAGACGCTCATCGTACAGTCGGGCAATGTCCGCATCGCCCTTGGCCAGTACCATTTCCAACATATCGATGCGAGTGCCGAAGAACGGCCAGTGTTCGCACATAGCCTTTAGCCGCTCACCTTCCCCGCGCCGCAGCGCCTCGCCGAGCGCGGCCTCCCAACCCAGCCAGGCTGGCAGCATCAGCCGCGTTTGCGTCCAGGCGAAGATCCACGGAATCGCCCGCAGACTTTCCACGCCGCCCGCCTGACGCCGGGCCGGGCGACTTCCCAATGGCAAGCGCGCCAGCTCCCGCTCCGGGGTGGCCTGGCGAAAATACTCAACAAACTGAGCGTGCTCACGCACCACGCCCCGATAGGCCGCAAGCCCCGCAGCGGCCAGTTCGTCCATCAGCGCACGCCAGTCCGCCTCGGGTTCTGGAGGCGGTTGTACCGTGGCTTCCAGCACAGCGGCCAGATAGAGATTGAGGTTCTGCACGGCGATGGCCGGCAGGCCGAACTTGAAGCGGATCATTTCGCCCTGCTCGGTGGTGCGCAAACGACCGGCCACCGAGCCCGGCGGCTGCGACAGAATGGCCGCATGGGCCGGACCACCGCCGCGCCCGACGGTGCCGCCACGGCCATGGAACAGCAGCAGCTCGACCCCATGCCGCCGGCACACCTCGACCAGATTTTCCTGCGCCTGGTACTGCGCCCAGGCGGCGGCCGTGGTCCCGGCATCCTTGGCCGAGTCGGAGTAGCCGATCATCGCTTCCTGCACCCCGGCCAGGCTCGCCCGATAGAGCGGCAGCGCCAGCAATCGGTCGATGACCGGACCTGCGTGTTGCAGGTCGGCAAGGGTTTCGAACAGCGGCACCACGCGTATGGCGCGCCTCACACCGGCCTCTTTGAGCAGCAATTGCACCGCCAGCACATCGGAGGGTGCACCGGCCATGGAAATCACATAGGAGCCCACCGCCGCAGCCGGGGCCTCGGCAATCAGCGCACAGGTGGCGAGAACTTCGGCGTTCTCGGCACTTAGCACATGACCGCGCGGCAACAACGGACGTGGATTGACCAACTCGTCCTGCAGGAAGGCCAGGCGGCGCTCTTCGTCCCAGTCTCTGTAATGCCCCAGACCGAGAAGAGCAGTGATCTCGTCCAGCGCCGCTGCATGGCGGCCGGCTTCCTGGCGGATATCCAGGCGGGTGAGGAACAAGCCGAACACCGCCACCCGGCGCAGGCAATCCAGTAGCGGGCCATCGGCAATTACCCCCATGCCACAGGCCTGCAGCGAGGAGTAGCACAACTCCAGCGGCTCACGCAGTTCGGCCGTGTCGGTCAGCGTGCCGGCGCTCGCTGTCAACGGCGCCTCCAGCGCTGCCTCGGCCCAGGCACGTGTGGCGCGCAAGCGCTCGCGCAGCGGCTTGAGCACGGCCCGATAGGGCTCAGCGCACTCCCCCGCTCGCTCACGCAACGCGTTACTGGCGCGCTGCATGGACAGATCATCGATCAGTTGCTCGACATCCCGAAGAAACAGATCAGCGGCCATCCAGCGCGCCAGCAGCAGCACTTCGTGGCTCACCGCAGCGGTGACGTTGGGATTACCGTCCCGATCGCCCCCCATCCAGGAGGCAAAACGGATCGGCGCGGCATTCAAGGGCACGCGCTGACCGCAGCATTCCAGTAAAGCCTGATCGAGTCCGCGCATGAACGCCGGCAGTGCCTGCCACAGCGAATGCTCAATGACCGCGAAACCGGATTTGGCCTCGTCCAGCGGGCTGGGTCGCTGGCGGCGGATTTCCTCGGTGTGCCAGGCCTCTGCCACCAGTCGCCGCAAGCGCGCTCGGCTGGCCGTGCGCTCGGCCGGGCTCAGGTCGTCGTGATCGGCGACGGCCAGCTCATTGGCAATGGCGTCGTATTTCTGGATCAGGGTGCGACGTGTGACTTCCGTGGGATGGGCGGTGAGCACCAGCTCGATGTCGAACCCCGCCAATTGAGTGGCCAGGTCATCGGCTCCCATGCCCGACGCAATCAAGCGCTGGAACAGATCCTCCAACACGCGACTTTCAAAAGGCTCCGGCCCACGCGGCGCACGCCGGCGAACCTGATGGTATTGCTCGGCGATATTGGCCAGATTGAGGAACTGATTGAAGGCGCGGGTCATTGGCAACAGCTCGTCCTCGGCCAACGCATCAAGGGTTTCCGTCAATTGCCGGGCGCCCGCCTGGGAGCCTTTACGTGCACTTTTCGCACCCTTGCGGATACGCTCGATCTTGTCCAGAAAGCCCGGCCCGTATTGCTCGCGAATGGTCTCGCCGAGCAAGTCGCCGAGCTGGTGTACGTCCTCACGCAGCCGTGCATCGATTGTCGCCATCTGTTGGCTCCTTCGCTCTACCCCAGAACAGCGTGGCAGCGCACCCGCGGTTTACAAGCCGACACGCACGGATGGGCTAGCTTTAAAGAACACGTCAAGGCGAGGTCTGCATGAAAATCCGCGAGCTTGTTCAGCACTGGGAACAAAATGCCAAGGGGCGAATGACCGCCCAGAGCTATCAACTGCACCTTGATCTGGAGTCGGCCGCGCGGCTCACTGCCCTGTCTGAGATGTATCCCAAGCGCAGTGTCGAGGAATTACTCGGCGAGCTGATTGCCGCCGCGCTGGAAGAACTTGAGGCCAGCCTGCCCTACGTCAAGGGCAGCCAGGTGGTGGCCACCGATGAGCAGGGCGATCCGCTGTATGAGGATATCGGCCCGACGCCGCGTTTTTTGGCCCTGTCGCGCCAATACCTGCGACGCTTGAGCAGCGAGCAGAAAAGCCATTGAGGCGCGTCGAGGTGACAAGCGGGCCTACGTTGGCTGCCTCGGCATGCCGCTGCGTAGGATGGCGTTGAGCGCAGCGATACCCATCGCGTTTAGACATTGATGAGTATCGGCGCGATGCCACGCGGGATGTGAGGTAGGCCTGAATCCCAGGGAGGGTTCATTGATTCCAGGCTTACTTGATCAGTTGCGGGGTTTCCTCCCCCATGCAGCGCACCGCCTGCTTCCGGTTGTCTACCAGCACGCCGGTCAGGCCTTTCTGCTGGGTGTCGAACAGCACCAGCACGCCATCGATGCACTGGGCCACCTGCGCCGCCGGCTTGAGGGACAGCTTGTAGTCCTCGCCCGGCACCGTCTTGAGCATGGTGAAGTCAGCCAGCAGCAGCGCATCTTCGGGTTTGGCGACATGCACATAGCCGTAATAGGTCAGCACCGCGACAGTGGCGACGACGGTGCCGATGGAGGTGAGGATATAGGGGATGAGATTGCGTTCGGTCATGCGAAGGTCCACTACTGAAGGATTCTGCCGGCCATTGTCGGCCAGCCGGTAGAAAAACGCAGCAAGTTCCAAGGTGCAACCCGCGAAGCGCTTTTCCACGGGAGGCCCAAAGCTGGGGGGATGTAAGAGCGACATCACCTTACACAGAACGTCAGCGTGGGCTCACCTGGGCATCACAGAATATTCGCGTAATCGGCCTCGATTCGGTCCAGGCTCAAATGGTTGAGAAAGTTGGAGAAGCACATCCACGCCGACAGTGCATTGAGGTCGCGAAACTGCTCGGGCAGGTAGCGCGGCGGTGCCACCAGTCCCTCATCCACCAACTTGCGCAGGGTGCGCATGTCTTCCAGGGTGGTCTTGCCGCAGAACAACAACGGAATCTGCTCCAGCTTGCCCTTGCGCACGGCGAGCTGGATGTAGTTGTAGATGAGGATGAAGCCTTTCAGGTAAGACAGGTCCTTGGTAAAGGGCAGGCCGTTGGGCGTTGAACCTCGAAATACTCGGCTGGCGTTGCTGTAGCTCTCTTCCTGGCTGTAATCCTGGTCATGAAAGAAATGGAAGATATCCAGGAAGTCGGCACCCTCCTCAGCCAGGTGAATGGCGCGGGTACGGTTGGTCAGCTTGCGCAGGCGGGTCGGGTAGGACGCGAACGCAATCACCTCCATGAGAATCGCCAGCCCCTCCTGGGTCACGGTCGACGAAGGCGGGCCCTTGGCCAGAAATGTACAGATTGGCTGACTCAGCCCATTGAGCGTGGTACCCACGTGCACCAGCCCCTCATGGACTTCCAGCGCCTTGATGTCGCGGGGGTTGAACATGGCGTCGCTGCGAATCTTGATGTAATCGGCGCCGGCCGCCGCATCGGCCAGGATGCCATCGGACTCGAATACCCTGATCACCCCCTCACCCTCGCCGAAAACGCCATCCAGACGGCCCTGCAACAGCTCCACCGCCTGCTTGGCGGTCAGCGTCCGAGGTTCGTCCTGCAGGTCGCTGCGGTCGGCAATGTTATTCAGGTAATCGGAGAGCATCAGGCCGAGGTCGGCCAGGGTTGGGTCACCGGCATGAAAGGCGTCCGTGGCCGCGCCGTACAATTCCTGGGAAATCAGGCCGAAATCTGAAGTGCCACGCGCTTCGAGCATACGAATAACCATGCGGTATTCGCGACACATGCGCCGCATGATTTGCCCGACCGGGTTGAACTGGCCCAGCTGGCGTGTGATGTCCCGCTCGATTTCCTGGAATTCGCGCTTCTTGGCCTCAGCCTCGAAAGCCAACGGACGGCTCTGGTAATACGCCTGGTCAATTTGTGGCAGGCGCTTGCAATGCGCGTCGAAGAAACCCTGTCGAATACTGTCGTCCCACTTCACCGCATCGAGGACGCGGATCGGCGTTTGTGCCTCTACAAGCCGGTCGGACAGCGCACGAACCGTCAGTTGATAGTCGTCCAGTTCTTCTCGTGAATTCATCGGCCCCTCACTGGCCGACGCGCTGAAAGCGCGCCACTTCGATAAAGGTATCGGTGTTGGCCTGATCGTCGAGATAGGCAAACACCTGCTGTAAATCGCTGTTGATCAGCACGCCTTCACCCTCGGGGGTATCCACCGGCTTTCCCGCCAGCGTGCCATCATCTATCGCCTGTAGGATACGCTGAACATCGAGGGTGTAGATCACCAATTCGTTGTCGGTGGTGAGCTCGAAGCCAGCTATCGCGAAGTTGTTGCCCAGGCGTTTCGGCAAGCCGGCGGAGAAATACCAGCGCCGGCCATGCTGGGCCACGGTGAAGCCATATTCGCGCGCATCCTCGGGATCATCCGGATCGGCCTGATAGACAAGTGCCTTGTACAGATTGCTGCCGGCACGGCTGACCCGCATATGGATCCGCTCGCCCCATTCGTTCTTGTGTGTCCATTCGCCCAGCAACGGGATGGGTGCCGGCTCGTTGGCTGGCAACGGCTCACGAAAAGACACCAAACACCCACCGAGCAATAAAAAGGGCACCAACAGCAGCATTCGCCAGGCTTGCATTTCACACTCCTTGTTGACGGTCGACTCGGCTTGGATAGGTCGGCCTCTTGATGTGCAGAAAGCTTAGCAAGAGCAAGCAAGCCGCTGTACGGAATGGACAAACCGCGTTCCGGTAGCAATGCGTGACGATTTCGCGGCGTCCAGCGTCCAGCCGGCCCCCTTCAGCGAGCGACGCCGCTCTACGCAGCCGCGTGGACGATGACTGAATCTGCGACACAAAAAAACCGCCCGAAGGCGGTTTTTTCATTCAACCAACAATCACTGCTCAGGGCGCATGTGCGGGAACAGGATCACGTCGCGGATCGACGGCGAGTTGGTCAGCAGCATCACCAGGCGGTCGATGCCGATGCCCTCGCCGGCGGTCGGCGGCATGCCGTATTCCAGGGCGCGCACGAAGTCGGCGTCGAAGTGCATGGCTTCGTCGTCGCCGGCGTCCTTGTCGGCCACTTGGGCCAGGAAGCGTTCGGCCTGGTCTTCCGCATCGTTAAGCTCGGAATAGGCGTTGGCGATTTCGCGACCGCCGATGAATAGCTCGAAACGGTCGGTGACGTTCGGGTTCTCATCGTTGCGGCGCGCCAGCGGCGAGACTTCGAACGGGTACTGAGTGATGAAGGTCGGCTGTTCCAACTGATGCTCGACCAGCTCTTCAAAGATCATCACCTGCAGCTTGCCCAGGCCCTCGAAGCCCAGCACCTTGGCCCCGGCCTTCTTGGCGATGGCGCGGGCGGTATCGAGGTCCTGCAGGTCGGCCGCGGTGATGTCCGGGTTGTACTTGAGGATCGAGTCGAACACCGACAGACGCGCGAAGGGCTCGCCAAAATGGAACACCTTGTCGCCATAGGGCACGTCGGTGGAATCCAGCACGGCCAGAGCCAGTTCGCGGAACAACTCCTCGGTGAGGTCCATGTTGTCTTCGTAATCCGCGTAGGCCTGGTAGAACTCGAGCATGGTGAACTCGGGGTTGTGCCGGGTCGAAACGCCTTCGTTACGGAAGTTGCGGTTGATTTCGAAGACGCGCTCGAAGCCGCCGACCACCAGACGCTTGAGGTACAGCTCCGGCGCGATGCGCAGGAACATCGGCAGGTCCAAGGCATTGTGGTGGGTCTCGAACGGCTTGGCCGCCGCGCCGCCCGGGATCACCTGCAGCATCGGGGTTTCCACTTCGAGGAAATCACGCTCGGCCAGGAACTTGCGGATATGGGCAATCACCTGGGAACGCACGCGGAAGGTGTGGCGGGTTTCCTCGTTGACCATCAGGTCGACGTAGCGTTGGCGGTAGCGCTGCTCGGTGTCGGTCAGTCCATGGTGTTTGTCCGGCAGCGGGCGCAGCGACTTGGTCAGCAGGCGCACGCTGTTCATGTGCACGAACAGGTCGCCCTTGTTGGAGCGCTGCAGAGTACCTTCGGTGGCAATGATGTCGCCCATGTCCCAGGTCTTGATCTCGGCCAGGGTCTCGGCCGGCAGGGTCTTGCGATCGACATACACCTGGATGCGGCCGCTCATGTCCTGAATCACCATGAAAGCGCCACGGTTGAGCATGATGCGCCCGGCCACCTTGACTGGAATCGCCGCTGCCTCCAGGTCTTCCTTGCTTTTGTCCGCGTACTGTTTCAGCAGGTCGGCTGCATAGCTGTCGCGACGAAAGTCATTGGGGAAGGCGTTGCCCTTGGCGCGCTCGGCGGCAAGTTTTTCCTTGCGCAGGGCGATCAGGCTGTTTTCTTCCTCTTGGATGGCGTGCTGGTTCAGCGGTTGTTCGCTCATGGTCGTCGTGTATTCCCGGTGGGGCACGGTAGGTTTCGTGCCCATGTACAGGTGCGTCTGGCGCACCAGGTTTGCGATTCGAAGTTGCCGGCGGGACAGGGCCGCGCCGGCGGGATGTTACTGCCTTGTTACAGGCCCTGTTTCAGGCTGGCTTCGAGGAACGGGTCCAGGTCGCCGTCGAGCACCGCATCGCAGTTGCTCTCTTCGACGCCGGTACGCAGGTCCTTGATGCGCGACTGGTCGAGCACGTAGGAACGGATCTGGTGCCCCCAGCCGATATCCGATTTGTTGTCTTCCAGCGCCTGGGACGCCTCGCGGCGCTTCTGCATTTCCAGCTCGTACAACTTGGCGCGCAGCATTTTCATCGCGGTGTCGCGGTTGGCGTGCTGAGAACGCTCGTTCTGGCAGCTGACCACGGTGTTGGTCGGCACGTGGGTGATACGGACCGCCGAGTCGGTGGTGTTCACGTGCTGACCGCCCGCGCCCGAAGAACGGTAGGTGTCGGTGCGCAGATCGGCCGGGTTGATGTCGATTTCAATGTTGTCATCGATTTCCGGCGATACGAACACGGCGGTGAACGAGGTATGGCGGCGGTTGCCGGAGTCAAACGGACTCTTGCGCACCAGACGGTGCACGCCGATCTCGGTGCGCAGCCAACCGTAGGCGTACTCGCCCTTGATGTGCACGGTGGCGCCCTTGATGCCCGCCACTTCGCCTTCAGACAGCTCCATGATGGTGGCGTCGAAACCGCGATGATCGGCCCAGCGCAGGTACATGCGCAGCAGGATGTTCGCCCAGTCCTGGGCCTCGGTGCCGCCAGAGCCGGCCTGGATGTCCAGATACGCGTTGTTGGCATCCATCTCGCCGCTGAACATGCGGCGGAACTCCAGCTTCTCGAGAATTTCACGCAAGCGCTCGATCTCGGCGGCGACGTCATCCACCGCGCCCTGGTCGTTTTCTTCGACGGCCATGTCCAGCAGGTCGCGGGAATCAGCCAGGCCGCTACTCATTTCGTCGAGGGTTTCGACGATCTGCGCCAACTGGGCGCGCTCGCGGCCCAGGTTCTGGGCATATTCAGGGTTGTTCCAGACGTTCGGGTCTTCGAGTTCGCGGTTTACTTCGACCAGGCGATCAGCTTTCTGATCGTAGTCAAAGATACCCCCGAATAGTGGTTGAACGTTCGGACAGGTCCTTGATGCTGTTGAGGATCGGATTGATTTCCATGGCGGGCGGCACTCGCAGTCGGACAGTTCGAAAAGCCGGCGATTATAACGCAGCCAGCCGACGCTGACAGCACGCAACCCGTCAGCGCGCGGCAATCCCTACTTTTCAGGGATACCAGGAAAAGCATGGCGGACTGCCATGATGCCTCCTGCAAACGGGCCTACCCGATCAAACCGCCCGTAACTGCGCCTCCAGTTTCTCGCGCAACCCGGCATCGAGGCGCAGATGCTGCGCCAGCGCATCAAGATAAGGACGCTCACCGGTCTGTTCGCTGCCCACCAACAGCACGCTGGCGAGGTACATTTCCGCTGCCAGTTCCGGACTGCTGGCCGATTCGGCGACGCGTGCCGGATCAAGCGGGCTGCGCACTTCCTGGTCCAGCCAGGCTTGCAGCTCAGGGTCGTCGGTCAGTTTGGCGAGTTCCGCCTGGATCAGTTGCTGCTCGGCGGCATCGATACGCCCGTCGGCCTTGGCGGCGGCAATCATCGCCTGCAGGATCGCCGTGCTGTGCTCCTCAATCTGCGCGCCCATCAGGCGGTTGACCGTCTGCGGTTCCTGTGGCTGAGTCTGGCCCTGCTGTCGCTGCCAGGCGCTGTAGGCCTGGTAGGCGAGCATGCCCAGCGTGGCCAGGCTGCCGAGGTTCAAGCCACCCGAGCCACCACGCTGCGCCTGGCTTGCCGGCCCACCTTGTGGCGTAGCGCCACCGAGCAGACCGCCAAGCAGATCGCCCAGACCACCCTGCCCGCCTTGGCGTCCTGGTGCCTGACCGGAAGCGGTGCCACCGCCCAGCAGCCCGCCCAATAGATCGCCAAGCCCACCCGACGATGGCGCACCTCCTGCAGCGCCGGTTGAAGAGCCCAGCCGCGAGCGCAGCAATTGTTCCAGTAAAGCCCCGGTATTCATGGTTTCTCTCCCTTCGCAATGGAGTGCTGACTGAAACCATAGCGCCGGCAAAACTCATCGCCCGCGGCCGCCGCCCGGCGGTCGCGCCTGCATGCTCTGAAAGGCCGATCCAGTAGCGCGCCAGGCTCGCCATGACGCCGCCCAGACACCAACTAGACTGATCACATCTCCTCGGCAACGGCTGTGCCGAGCGGCCTTTCACCTGCCCAGAGAATCGCGCACAACAAGAGGGAATTCCGATGTCCGCACCGCACACTGCACTCCTCGGCACGCTGGCCACCGCCCTACTAGCCGCCAGCACCCTGCACGCCGCCGAACCGCTCAAATCGCTGGGTCAGCCTGAAGGCCAGCTCGACATCATTGCCTGGCCCGGCTACATCGAGCGCGGCGACACCGATGCGAATTACGACTGGGTGACTGGGTTCGAGAAGGACAGCGGCTGCAAGGTCAACGTCAAAACCGCAGGCACCTCGGATGAGATGGTCAGCTTGATGGCCAAGGGTGGCTACGACCTGGTCACTGCCTCCGGAGACGCCTCGTTGCGCCTGGTTGCCGGCAAGCGTGTGCAACCTATCAATATCGAGCTGATTCCAAGCTGGAACACGGTCGATGAACGCCTCAAGGAAGCGTCCTGGCACGCGGTGGATGGCCAGCACTACGGCACGCCTTACCAGTGGGGGCCCAACGTGCTGATGTACAACACCAACGTGTTCAAGCAGGCGCCGACCAGCTGGGCGACGGTGTTCGAGCCGCAGAACCTGCCGGACGGCAAGCCCAACAAGGGACGCGTGCAAGCCTATGACGGGCCGATCTACATCGCGGACGCGGCGCTCTATCTGAAGAGCACTCAGCCGGCCCTCGGCATCCAGGACCCCTATCTGCTCAACGAAACGCAATACGCCGCTGCACTCAAACTGCTGCGCCAGCAACATGCGCTGATCCACCGTTACTGGCACGACGTGACCGTGCAGATGAACGATTTCAAGAACGAGGGCGTGGCTGCGTCCAGTGCCTGGCCGTATCAGGTCAACGCGCTGCAGGCCGAAAAACAGCCGATTGCCTCGGTGGTGCCGGTCGAAGGCGCCACCGGCTGGGCCGACACGACCATGTTGCATGCCGAGGCCAAGCATCCGGTGTGCGCTTACAAATGGATGAACTGGTCGCTGCAACCCAAGGTGCAGGGGGATCTGGCCGCCTGGTTCGGCTCGGTGCCAGCCGTGCCGGCGGCCTGCGAAGGCAACGCCCTGCTCGGCGCCGAGGGCTGCAAGACCAACGGTTTCGACAACTTCGAGAAAATCGCCTTCTGGAAAACCCCGCAAGCCGAAGGTGGCAAATACGTGCCCTACAGCCGCTGGACCCAGGACTACATTGCGATCATGGGTGGTCGGTAACGGGAGTCTTCACGGGGTGGACGACGTTTTTCTGTCCGCCCTTGATTCCGTAACGGTGGATGGCCAAGAGGTCGTCCACCTCATCCTGAAAGTCTGTCGACGTTAAGCAGAACAACACCAGAACGACGTGCAGCCTGCCCTTCGCAGCTGCTTTCTCGGGGGCAGGAACCATGACCTTTGCCGTGGAACTCACCGACGTCTCGCGCCTGTACGGCGAGGTCAAGGCCGTGGATCAGGTGTCGGTAAACATTGAGGATGGCGAGTTCTTCACCCTGCTGGGTCCCTCCGGGTCCGGCAAGACCACCTGCCTGCGCCTGATCGCCGGTTTCGAACAGCCCAGCTCCGGCACCATTCGCATCCAGGGGCAGGACGCCACTGGCCTGGCGCCCTATCAACGCGACGTCAACACGGTGTTCCAGGACTACGCACTGTTTCCCCACATGAGCGTGCTGGACAATGTCGCCTACGGTCTCAAGGTCAAAGGAGTAGCGCGCGCTGAGCGGCATAAACGTGCCGAAGACGCGCTGGAGCAGGTCGCCCTCAGCGGCTACGGCGCGCGCAAGCCGGCGCAATTGTCCGGCGGCCAGCGTCAGCGCGTGGCGCTCGCCCGCGCCTTGATCAATCGCCCGCGGGTCTTGCTGCTCGACGAGCCGCTCGGCGCGCTGGACCTCAAGCTGCGCGAACAGATGCAGGGCGAGTTGAAAAAACTGCAGCGCCAGTTGGGCATCACCTTCGTGTTCGTCACCCATGACCAGGGCGAGGCGCTGTCGATGTCGGACCGGGTGGCGGTGTTCCGCCAAGGGCGCATCGAGCAGCTGGACAGCCCGCGGAATCTGTACCTGCGTCCGGCGACGCCGTTCGTGGCCGAATTCGTCGGCACGTCCAATGTGCTGCGGGGCGAGCTGGCCCAACAGTTGGCCGGCTCGCCGCGCCCCTTCTCGATCCGCCCGGAACACACCCGCCTGGCCGGCAGCGAGCCCTTGGCTTCAGACAAGACGGAAATCGCCGGGCAGCTGCATGATATCCAGTACCTGGGCGCTGCCACTCGCTACGAGCTGCGCCTGGACAACGGCCAAAGCTTCGCCGTCAGCCAGGCCAACAGCCAGTGGGATCGTGGCGATGCCACCTGCCTGCCGGGGCAGCGCGTTACCGCCCGCTGGGCCCGCGCCGCCATGGTGCCGCTGCGCGAGGTGCCATCATGACGACCCGCCCGGCTAGCGTGGCGCCGGCCATCCTCCCCGGCCTGCTGCGCCAGCTGTCCGACCTGCTGTACCGCAAGCCGACGCTGTACCTGTCGCTGCTGCTGATCCCGCCGCTGCTGTGGTTTGGCATCGTTTACCTGGGCTCGCTGCTGGCCCTGCTCTGGCAGGGTTTCTATACCTTCGACGACTTCACCATGTCGGTGACGCCCGCGCTGACGCTGGCCAATTTCCGGGCGCTGTTCCAGCCGGCCAACTTCGACATCATTCAGCGCACCCTGGCCATGGCCATGGCGGTGTCCCTGGCCAGCGCCCTGCTGGCCTTTCCCATCGCTTACTACATGGCGCGCTACACCACGGGGCGCATCAAGGCGTTTTTCTATATCGCGGTGATGCTGCCGATGTGGGCCAGCTACATCGTCAAGGCCTATGCCTGGACGCTGCTGCTGGCCCAGGGCGGCGTGGCCCACTGGTTCGTCGAACGCCTCGGCCTGGCGCCGGTCCTGCACGTCATCCTCGGCATTCCGGGCATTGGCGGCAGCACATTGTCTACCTCGCACCTGGGGCGCTTTCTGGTGTTCGTCTATATCTGGCTGCCGTTCATGATCCTGCCCATCCAGGCCGCCCTCGAACGCCTGCCGCCTACTCTGCTGCAGGCCTCCGCCGACCTGGGCGCCCGGCCGCTGCAGACCTTCCGCCTGGTGATCTTGCCGCTGGCGCTGCCGGGCATCGCCGCCGGTTCGATCTTTACCTTCTGCCTGACTCTGGGCGATTTCATCGTGCCACTACTGGTCGGCCCGCCGGGGTATTTCATCCGCAACATGGTCTATGCCCAACAGGGCTCGATCGGCAATATGCCCATGGCGGCGGCATTCACCCTGGTGCCCATCGTGCTGATCGCGATCTACCTGTCCATCGTCAAACGTCTGGGGGCCTTCGATGCACTCTGATAAAGCATCCATGGGCTTGAAGCTCGCCGCCTGGGGCGGGCTGGTGTTCCTGCACTTCCCGATCCTGATCATCTTCATCTATGCCTTCAACACCGAAAGCGCCGGCTTCAGCTTTCCGCCCCAGGGCTTCACCCTGAAATGGTTCAGCCTGACCTTCGCACGCCGCGACGTGCTGGAGGCCATCACCCTGTCGCTGCAAGTGGCTGCGATTGCCACCCTCGTCGCCCTGCTGCTCGGCACCCTGGCGGCGGCGGCCTTGTGGCGGCGCGATTTCTTTGGCAAGGAAAGCGTGTCGCTACTGCTGGTGCTGCCCATCGCCCTGCCCGGCATCGTCACCGGCCTGACCCTGCTCTCGGCGTTCAAGTCCCTGGGCATCGAGCCGAGCATTCTCACCATCGTCATCGGCCACGCCACTTTCTGCGTGGTTATCGTCTACAACAACGTCATCGCCCGCTTGCGCCGCACGTCCTGGAACCTGATCGAAGCCAGCATGGACCTGGGCGCCGATGGCTGGCAAACCTTCCGCTACATCGTGCTGCCCAATCTCGGCTCGGCGCTGCTGGCCGGTGGCATGCTGGCCTTCGCGCTGTCCTTCGACGAGATCATCGTTACCACTTTCACTGCCGGCCATGAACGCACCCTGCCGCTGTGGCTGCTCAACCAGCTGTCACGCCCGCGCGATGTGCCCATCACCAACGTGGTGGCCATGCTGGTGATGGTGGCGACCATGCTGCCGATCCTCGCCGCGTATTACCTGACCCGTGGCGGCGAAGGTGTGGCGGGGAGCGGCAAATGAGCCAGACACTCACAACAACAACTCGAGGAGTCCGACATGCAAACCCATCTGTTGATCAACGGTGAACGGGTCGCCGGCCAGGGTGAGGCCCAGGTGGTGCTCGACCCAGCCCGCAATACCGAGCTGGCGCGCATTGCCGAAGCCAGCGCCGAACAAATCGATGCGGCCGTTCGCGCTGCCGAGGCCGCTTTCGTCGGCTGGTCGCAAACCGTGCCCCAGGAGCGCGCCGCCTGCTTGCTAGCTTTGGCCGATGCCATCGACACCCATGCTGATGAGCTGGCCCGCCTGGAGTCGCAAAACTGCGGCAAGCCGTACGCCGCCGCACGCAACGACGAGTTGCCGGCCATTGCCGATGTGTTCCGTTTTTTTGCTGGCGCCAGTCGCTGCCTACACGGCTCGGCCGCCGGCGAATACTTGCCTGGCCACACCTCGATGATCCGCCGCGACCCGATTGGCGTGGTCGCTTCCATCGCGCCATGGAATTACCCGCTGATGATGGCCGCCTGGAAACTCGCGCCCGCCCTGGCCGCCGGCAACTGTGTGGTGCTCAAGCCCTCCGAGCAGACGCCGCTGACCGCGCTGCGCCTGGGCGAGCTGATGGCCGGGATTTTTCCCCCTGGAGTGGTGAACATCGTGTTCGGACGCGGGAGCAGCGTCGGCGAGACCCTGGTCAATCATGACAAGGTGCGCATGCTGTCGCTGACCGGCTCGATCCCTACCGGTTCGCACCTCATCGCCGCCAGCGCCCCGCGCATCAAACGCCTGCACATGGAGCTGGGCGGCAAGGCTCCGGTGATCATTTTCGATGACGCCGACCTCGACGCCGCCGTGGAAGGCATCCGCACCTTCGGGTTCTACAATGCCGGCCAGGATTGCACTGCGGCCTGCCGCATCTATGCGCAGAAAGGCATCTATGAAAAATTCGTCGCGGCGCTCGGCGCGGCGGTCGGCACACTCAAGCATGGCCTGCAGGACGATTCTGCCACCGAACTCGGCCCGTTGATCAGCGACAGCCAGCGCCAGCGCGTCGCCGGTTTTGTCGAGCGCGCCAGCGCCCTGCCGCACATCGAGGTGGTCACCGGCGGCAAGGCACCGGGCGATGCCGGCTTCTTTTTCCTGCCCACAGTGCTGGCCGGCGCCCGCCAAAACGATGAAATCGTCAGTCGCGAAGTGTTCGGCCCGGTGGTCTCGGTCACCCCGTTCGACGACGAAGCCCAGGCCCTGGCCTTCGCCAACAACTCCGACTACGGCCTGGCCTCCTCGGTGTGGACGCGCGACGTCGGCCGCGCCCATCGCCTGGCGGCGCGCCTGCAGTACGGCTGCACCTGGATCAACACCCACTTCACCCTGGTCAGCGAAATGCCCCACGGCGGCATGAAGCTGTCCGGCTACGGCAAGGACCTGTCGATGTACGGGCTGGAGGATTACACGGCGGTGCGGCACATCATGATCAAGCATTGATGCGGGGCCGATGGATGATCGGCCCCGTATCGCCAACGCAGGTAGTTTGTTAGCGAATCGGCGTATCGCGGTTCGCTGCCCGTACATACTGCCCCGGCCAGGGCACTGATTTGTCGCGCAGGTAATCGGCGGCGTGCAGCGGCCAATAGGGGTCGCGCAACAGTTCGCGGGCCAGCAGGATCAAATCGGCCTGGCCGGTGCGCAGCACATGCTCGGCCTGGGCCGCCTCGGTGATCATGCCCACCGCGCCGGTGGCGATCCCGGCTTCGCGGCGCACGCGCTCAGCGAACTGCGTCTGGTAGCCGGGGCCGATGGGAATTTCCGCATTGGCCGAAGTGCCGCCCGACGACACGTCTATCAGGTCGACGCCCAGGGTCTTTAGCCGACAGGCCAGTTCCACGGTCTCGTCCGGGTTCCAGCCATCTTCCACCCAGTCGGTGGCGGACAACCGCACGAATACCGGCAATTCTTCCGGCCAGACCTGACGCACCGCCTGGGTCACTTCCAGCAACAAGCGGATGCGATTCTCGAACGAGCCGCCGTACTGGTCCTGGCGGCGATTGGAAAGCGGCGACAGGAATTGGTGCAGCAGATAGCCATGGGCGGCGTGCACCTCGACGACCTTGAAGCCAGCGGCCAGCGCCCGCTCGGCGCCCTGCACGAAGGCCTGGATCACATCGGCGATACCCGCCTCATCCAGCGCCGTGGGAGCCACATGCTTGGGGTCAAAGGCAATCGCCGACGGGCCAACCGGCGTCCAGCCGCCTTCGGCCACCGGCACGCTGCCATGTTGGCCACTCCAGGGCCACCAGGTACCGGCCTTGCGCCCGGCATGGGCCAGCTGAATACCGGCCACCGAGCCCTGGGACTCGATGAACGCGGTAATGCGCCGCAGCGGCTCGATCTGCTCATCGTTCCACAGGCCCAGGTCACGGGCGGAAATGCGCCCTTCCGGGCGGACCGCTGTCGCTTCAAAAATCACCAGCCCGGCACCGCCTACCGCGCGGCTGCCCAAGTGCACCAGGTGCCAATCGTTGGCCAGGCCGTCCACGGCCGCCGAGTACTGGCACATGGGCGAGACGACAATGCGATTGGGCAGGGTCAACTGACGCAAGGTGAGGGGCTGAAAAAGTAGGGACATGGCAGGCCTCGTCGGCTGGCGGAAGATGACAGACATCCTCCAATTAAAGACCGCTTCGGGTCAGTGGCCGAACTGCCCGTGCATAACCTGGGCAGTTCATGAGTGGGGCGATTTCGCCAGGCTGCGGGTACAAGCCTTGGCGAAGTAATGCTGGGATAGTCCCCTTTGCGGCCGGATTGAGCAACCCGCCGCATCGGTACGGCACCGCTGGTCAGCGCGTCGGCGGGGCAATGGCGGCCGGTCAACACTCAAGGCATGCCGGCTGCGGCCCCCGGGCAGATACGGCATCCGCACCGTGCCTTGGAGCCTCACCATGAACCTCTTTCTCAGCCGCCTCACGCTTCTTGCTCTGCTTCTGCTCAGCGGCCTGGTCCAGGCCGCTGATGATGTACGCGCCATAATCGACGGCTACATGACCGCCTGGAATGCCCACGATGCACAGAAAGCCGCCACCTACCTGGATGAGGACGTGGTGTATTTCGACGCTACGGTTGGCACGCCGCAGAATGGTCGCGCCGCCGCGCGTGACAACGTGATCGCGGTCTTCATTACCGCTGTGCCCGATCTGAAATGGGAAATGACCAGTGCGCCCATCGTGGCCCCCGACGGCATCGCCTTCCAGTGGCGTTTCAGCGGCACCAACAGCGGCCCCTGGAGCGCAGAAACGCCTGCAACCGACAAGCCGCTGTCCTTCGAGGGCGTCAGCTTTATTCGCATCGAGAATGGCCTGATTACCTACCAGGGCGACTATTACGATGCGCTGGGTTTCAACAAACAGCTGGGCTGGTAGAGACTGGCGGGCTAAACCAGCGCGAATCAGCGTGGCGCGATATGCGCTACCAACAATTGCACGCTTTCCCGCCCGCGGTACTCGTTAACGTCCAGCTTGTAGGCCAGCTCAACCCAGCGCACGGTGGGGTTGGGCCACTGCTCGCGGTCGATGTTGAAGGCGATGCCGTCCAGGCTCAGCGAGCCGCACTCGGTGCGCACCACCATCTTCAGGTGTTTCTCACCCACCAGGCGCTGCTGCTCCAACTGGAACACGCCATGGAACAGCGGCTCGGGAAAGTGCTGCCCCCAAGGGCCGGCATGGCGCAGCGCGCGGGCCAGCTCCAGATGGAACTCCGTGGCCGAGAGCTGGCCGTCGGACAACAGTCGCCCGGTCAGATCATCCTCATGCAGCTGGCGTCGCACTTCGGCATCGAACGCGGCGGCGAACGCGCCGAAATTTTCTTCCGGCAACGAGAGCCCGGCCGCCATGGCATGGCCGCCGAATTTGCTGATTAACCCCGGATGCCGGGCGGCCACGGCGTCCAGCGCATCGCGGATATGAAAGCCCGGCACCGAGCGCGCCGAGCCCTTGAGCATGCCTTCCCCGGCGTCGGCGAAGGCAATGGTCGGGCGGTGATAGCGCTCTTTCATCCGCGAGGCGAGGATGCCGATCACCCCCTGGTGCCATTCCGGCTCGAACAGGCACAGGCCGAACGGCATCTCCTCCAGCGGCAGGTCCTTCAGCTGGGCCAAGGCTTCGCGCTGCATGCCCTGCTCGATGGCCTTGCGGTCCTGGTTAAGCTGATCGAGCTGCACCGCCATGTCGCGGGCCAGGTTTGGGTCTTCGCAGAGCAGGCATTCGATGCCCAGACTCATGTCATCCAGCCGGCCGGCCGCATTCAGGCGCGGGCCGATGATGAAGCCCAGATCCGTCGACGTAATACGCTCCGCTTGTTTGCCGGCCACCTCAAGAATCGCCTTGAGGCCCGGTCGCGCCCGGCCGGCACGGATACGCGCCAGCCCCTGGTGAACCAGGATGCGGTTATTGGCGTCCAGCGGCACCACGTCGGCGACACTGCCCAGCGCCACCAGATCGAGCAGCTCGGCCAGATTTGGCTCCGCGCGCCCGGTGCGGGCGAACCAGTCCTGCTCGCGCAAGCGCGCCCGCAAGGCGAGCAAGACATAAAAGATCACCCCAACCCCGGCCATCGCCTTGCTCGGGAACCCGCAGCCCGGCTGGTTGGGGTTGACGATGGCATCCGCAGCCGGCAATTCCGCGCCAGGCAGGTGGTGGTCGGTGATCAGCACCTGGAGACCCGCCGCCTTGGCCGCCGCCACGCCGTCCACGCTGGAAATACCGTTGTCCACGGTGATCAGCAGGTCCGGCTGGCGCTGCAGGGCCACCGCGACGATTTCCGGCGTCAGGCCGTAGCCGTAGTCGAAACGATTGGGCACCAGGTAATCGACATGGGTCACCCCGAGCAGGCGCAAGCCGAGCACACCGACGCAGCTGGCAGTGGCGCCGTCGGCGTCGAAGTCGCCAACGATCAAGATGCGCTGGCGCTGCTCCAACGCCTCCACCAGTAAAGCGACTGCAGCGTCGATGCCAGCCAGTTGTTGATACGGAATCAACCGCGCCAGTGCCTTGTCCAGCTCGGCGGCCGATTGCACACCCCGGGCGGCGTACAGGCGGGTCAACAAGGGAGGCAACTCGCCCAGATCGGGCAGAATGTCGGGTAAGGGGCGGGGTTCGATACGCATGGATAACTCAGGGGGACTCGTCAGGTGCAGGGTCGGTTCAGGCTTTACCGCGCGAGTGGGACGGGAATGGCCCACTCGGTTTCAAGCCCGTAGATCAGCGTTCGCCGACCAGCCACTGCAGGGGTATTTCGTGCTGGCCGCGTTCGTCGGTGATGAACAGTTCGCCGTCGCTGATCATCACGCTCCAGTTGAGCGAACGTGGCAGGTCGCGGGCCAGGTTTTCCAGCGCTTCTGGCTGCACCGCCACCACGCTGAGGTTCTTCAGATTGCTAACGGCATCCAGCTCCTTGCCCTGCCAGACGCGCAGATTGCCATAGGCGACCAGGCTGACGCGCTCGGTACGGCGCGAACACCAAGTCATGCGCTCCGCATCCGGCTGGCCGACTTCGATCCAGTGCAGGACGCGGTCATCCAGGCTTTTTTCCCAGAGGGCCGGCTCGTCGACATCCGACAGTCCGCGACCGAAGGCCAGCTGTTCGCTGTACCACAAGGCATAGGCAATCAGGCGCGCACCCATTCGCACTTCGGTTTCCGAGGGATGGCGGGCAACGGTGAAACGCAGGTTTTCGTAGACGTTCCTGTCCATGTCGGTCAGGTTCATCTCAATCTTGTACGGAGTGGCTTGCAGGGCCATGGGCGGGCTCTTGGCTGATCAGAAAGCCGGCAAGTCTACTCCGAAAGCGTACCAGGAAGGGACGCCGAGCGATGACACGGTCGAACGCCGTGCCAACCCGCAGTGACCGGAATCATCCTCAGACGGATTCCGGCCCTGGGTCAGGTGAGCCAGTCTCAGGCCGCGTAAGGCTTGACCCGGTCGCTGTGGCGTAGGGAGGCCAGCACTTCCGGCGCCGTGCAACCGCCGGCGACCAGCAGGTCGCGGCGCACGCCATCAAGCACATCAGCCAATAATTCAGGTTGGGTGAGCTGCTGGGTATTCAGGACTCGCTGGATCAACAGCTCGCCCGCATCGTCCATCAACATCAGCACGCGCCCGCCATCGGGTCGCTGCGGCCCCAGGGAAACATTGTAGGGAGCCAATGCGGCGAGTAACGCCTGTCCTGTGCTGTCCATTTGTTGCTCCTCATAACTCATTGAAAAACTGCGTTTTTTTGACCATGGAGAGACTCGTAAGTTCTCCATCCCAGAGGTCGCACCTCGATGCAGCGCTAAATTCAACCGACACTGGAGCCCCCGCGCCCATCAGGTCACACTCCTATCCTCTTCCCTCCAAGCGTAGCCCCATGCTGCTGTCTCATCCGACCCAGGCGCCCGACGCCACCCTCGTCACCGACGTTCGCGACTATCCCGACTGGCATCGTGGCCGACAGCGCTACGCCATCTGGATGGTACCGATTTGCTGTCCGGCCCTACTCTCGCACATCCACGCCCTGCAAACGCAGCTAGGCGATCTGCTGCATGCCACCCGTCGCCAGGCGCACCTGACCTTGTTCGTGTGCGGCTTCGAACAGGCGCACGCATTAGTTAACGATGACTTCACTCCCGAACAGCTGCGACAGCAGATCGAGCACCTCGGCCAGCTACGCAGCCCCGCCTGTACGCTGGAGATTGGCCCACCGGACAGCTTTGCCAGCGCCGCGTTTCTGCCGGTGGTCGATCACGCAGGGCATCTGCAGCGCTGGCGATCAGCCCTGGCACAAAGCTGTTGGGAGGTGCGCCAGGCTGCCTATGTGCCGCACATCACCCTGGGCCTGTACAAGCGGCGGATCGGTGCGGAGGAACTGCGCCAACGCTTAAAGGAGTTGCCGGCCCTCGCCGATCCGCAGCTCAAGGTCGAGGAGCTGCGCTACGCCACGTACGACAGCCGTGACTTGTTCGGTCGCCTGGAAACACAGCAGCGCATTTTGCTGGGCTGATGGGGATTACACCGCGCAGAGTTTTTCCGCCGCCTGGCGCAGGGTGTCCTCGCGCTTGGCGAAGCAGAAGCGCACCAGGCGCAAGTCCGCCGGCGGGTTCCGGTAGAACACCGACACCGGAATGCTCGCCACGCCATGTTCGCGCGTCAGCCACTGGGCCATGTCCACATCGTTGAGATCCTGGCGGATCATCGAGTAGTCGGCGACCTGGAAATACGTGCCTGGCGTCGGCGTAAAACCAAAGCGCGAGCCGGCCAGCAACTCGCAAAACAGGTCGCGCTTGGCCTGATAGAACGCTGGCAGCTCGGTAACATGCTCAGGGTGAGCGGCCATGAACTCGGCCAGCGCGAATTGCAGAGGCGTGACGCCGGTGAAGCTGACGTACTGGTGAACCTTGCGCAGCTCGGCAGACAGCGCCGGCGGCGCCACCACGTAGCCGGTCTTCCAGCCGGTGACGTGGTAGGTCTTGCCGAACGAGCTCACCACTAACGCGCGCGCATACAGCTCGTCATGGCGCAGCACGCTGGCATGTTCGCGGCCGTCATAGACCAGATGTTCATAGACCTCGTCACTGAGCAGGTAGATATCCTCGCGACCGCGCAGCAACGCGGCGAGCCGATCCAGATCGGCACGCTCCAGCAAGGCACCGCTGGGGTTGTGCGGCGTGTTGAGCACAATCAACCGCGTGCGTGGGGTAATGGCATCGGCCAGGCGCTGCCAATCAATGCTGAAGGTCGGCAGGCTGAGGTGCAGGTGAACGCAGCGGCCACCGGCCAGCTCAACCGCCGGCTCGTAACTGTCGTAACAGGGATCGAAGACGATGACCTCATCGCCCGCACGCACCAACGCCTGGATAGCGCAGAAAATGCCTTGGGTGGCGCCGGGGGTAATGGTGATGTCCGTGTCGGCATTCACCTGCCGGCCATACAAGCGGCTGATCTTGGCGGCCACTTGCTCACGCAGGGCGGGCAAGCCGGTCATCGGCGCGTACTGGTTGTGCCCTGCCATGACATGCCGGCCCACCGCTTCACGTAGCGCGTCCGGGCCGTCAAAATCGGGAAAACCCTGGGACAGGTTAAGCGCGCCGGTCTGAGCAGCGAGCTGGGACATGGTGGTGAAGATGGTGGTGCCGACGTGAGGCAGTTTGCTTGCGAGCATGACGCGTTCCTGATGATGGGCAAGCGACAAGCTACAAGCCTCGAGCTACAAGAAAAAGCGCCCCGACGACGCCATGCTTGTCGCTTGTCGCTTGTCGCTTGTCGCTTGTCGCTTGCAGCTTGCAGCTTGCAGCTACTAGCGTTTGTCCTTGCGCTTCTTCTCGGCCTTCTTGTGGTGGCTCATCAGACGGCGCTTCTTGTTCACCTGGCGGTCGGTGAGGGTGTTCTTGTTTTTCTCGTAGGGGTTTTCACCGCCCTTGTACTCGATGCGAATCGGTGTGCCGACCAATTTGAGTACCCGCCGGAAGGTGTTTTCCAGGTAACGGGAATAGGACTTGGGCACCGCGTCGACCTGGTTGCCATGGATCACGATCAGCGGCGGGTTGGCGCCACCCAGGTGGGCATAACGCAGCTTGATGCGCCGGCCGTTGACCATCGGCGGCTGGTGCTCTTGCACCGCGTCTTCGAGGATCTGCGTCAGACGATTGGTCGGCCAGCGGGTCACCGCCGAGGTAAACGAGGCCTGCACCGACTTGTACAGATTGCCCACACCCGTGCCGTGCAGCGCCGAGATGAAATGGATATCGGCGAAGTCGACGAAGAACAGCCGACGTTCCAGCTCGGTCTTCACATAATCTCGCTCCTTGGGGTCCATGCCGTCCCACTTGTTCAGCGCGATGACCAGCGCACGACCGGTTTCCAGCACGAAGCCGAGCAGGTTGAGGTCGTGTTCGACCACCCCTTCGCGAGCGTCCATGACGAAGATCACCACGTTGGCGTCCTGGATCGCCTGCAGTGTCTTGACCACGGAGAACTTTTCCACCGCCTCGAAGATCTTGCCGCGCCGGCGCACCCCGGCGGTGTCGATCAGCGTGTATTTCTCGTCGCCGCGCTCGAAGGGGATATAGATGCTGTCGCGGGTAGTACCGGCCTCGTCATAGACGATGACTCGCTCTTCGCCCAGCATGCGGTTCACCAGCGTCGACTTGCCTACGTTGGGGCGACCGATGATCGCGATCTTGATGCCATCCTTCTCGCTGGGTCCCGGAATACGCTTGGCTTCCTGGCCCGGGGCGACAATTTCACCCTCCCCTTCAGCGTCTGCATCCTCGCTGGCATAGGCCCCCAGCGCGGCATCCAGCATGTGGCTTATCCCGCGCCCGTGGGCCGCGGAAATCGGTAGCGCATCGCCCAGGCCCAGGGGGCTGAATTCGGCGCGAGCCAGGTCCGGGTCGACGGTATCGACCTTGTTGGCAACCAGAAAACAGCGCTTGTTCCGCTTGCGCAGGTGCTCGGCGATCATCTGGTCGGCGGCCGTCAGGCCGGCGCGCGAATCGACCATGAACAGCACGGCATCGGCTTCTTCGATAGCCTGCAGTGATTGCTCGGCCATCTTGGCATCGATGCCTTCTTCGTCACCGGAGATCCCCCCGGTGTCGATGACGAGATAGGTTTTACCCTGCCACTTGGCCTCGCCGTATTGGCGGTCGCGGGTCAGCCCGGCGAATTCGGCCACAATGGCGTTGCGGGTTTTGGTCAGGCGGTTGAACAGGGTCGATTTGCCCACATTGGGGCGGCCAACCAAGGCGATTACGGGAACCATACGGCTCTCCACTGCGATAAATCAGAAAACACAAAGGCCGCTGCAAGGGCAGCGGCCAGCAATTTAAACGTCTGCCGAAGCAGATGGCCATTCGGCACAACCTGGGCGAACCCAGGCCACCGTTCGGCTTACTTGATCGTCAAGCCCACCAGTTTTCCGCTGTTGCCATAGGCATACAGCCAGCCACCCACGACCAGCGGTCGGGCGCGCAGGCCGTCGCTGTCGATACGGGTGCGAGCGACGAAACGACCATCCACCTGGCTGATCAGGTGCAGATAGCCTTCCAGATCGCCCACCGCGACATAGCTGGAAAACACTTCCGGCGCCGTCAGCTGACGACGCGCCAGGCCATCATTGCTCCACAACGCCGACGTGGAGCGCTCGTCGATGCCCTCCACGGTGCCATCGGCCTGGCTCACATATACGCTGCCGAACCCCTGGGCGACACCGACGTAGCTGGACGCCTCGCGCTGCCAAAGGATTCGTCCACTGTTCTGCTCCAGAGCGGCAACACGGCCCTGATAAGTCACGACGTACAGATTACCGCCCGACAGCAGCAAGCCGCCGTCGATATCCACCACACGTTCCAGCTCGGAACGGCCTTGTGGCACCGCGACGCGCTGCTCCCAGACCGGCAGCCCACGGCGAGTGTCCACAGCGATGACCTTGCCGGTGGACAGACCGGCAAACGCCAGCTGGCTGGTGACCAGCGGAGCACCCGTGCCGCGCAGGGTGAGCACCGCCGGCGTATTGTCGTAAATCCAGCGCTGCGTGCCATCGCTTGCTTCCAGGGCGATCAGCCGATCGTCCTGGGTTTGCACGATGACCACGTCGCCATTGGTGGCCGGCGCGGAAAGCACCTCGCTAGTCACCTGAGCACGCCATTTGCGCTCGCCGCTGCCGCTGTCGAGTGCAATCACTTCGCCCTTGAGCGTGCCGACCAGCACCAGACCATTGCCGGCGCCGACACCACCGGACACCGGCACCTTCAAATCCTTCTTCCACTGCACCTTGCCAGTGGTGCGGTCCATGGCCATTACACGACCTTTCACATCGGCGGCAAAAATCAGCTCACCGTCCACCGCCGGCGTCAGCAGGCTGTAGTTGTCACCCTGGCCCTTGCCGATGGAACGGCTCCATTCCTTGCTCAGCTGAATCTCCGCCTTGAATTTCGGCAAATCAGCCGGCGGCAATTCTTTTTTGCTCGAACTGCCGCAGCCCGCGACCAGAGCGGTCAGGGACAGCAGCACAGCGTAGGTCCAGGCTTTCACAGTCAGACGCCTCCGTCAGCGAGATCGTCCAACTTGAGTTGCAACTCGCCGACTGCGGCATTGTCACGCAGCGCCGTCTTGGCGTTGTTATAGGCAGTACGGGCATCATCGGCACGGCCCAACTGGACCAGCAGATCGCCTTTGACTTCCTCACGACCCGCCTGGAAGGCTGCATCAACCTTGCCATCCAGCAAGGCCAAGCCCTCTTCCGCCTTGCCTTGTGCCGCCAGAATGCGGGCCAGGCGCTGGCGTGCCAGCTCGCCCACTTCTGCATCGGCCGGGTCGGCCACGACGGGGCGCAACTCGTTCACCGCATCATCCAGCTTGCCGGCTTCGACGGCCACCTTGGCCACGAACAGGCTGCCGTACTGCGCGTAGTGAGTGCTGCCGAAATCACTCTTCAACTGGGCAGCCAGCTCAGCGACACGCGCGGTGTCCACCGGTGCGTTCGGATTCAGGACGGTATCCAGCAACTGCTGATAGAGCATGGACGCTCCATTGGCCTGGTTGACCTGGTGCTTCTGCCACGCCTGCCAGCCGAACACCAGGGCCAGGGCCAGAATGCCGCCGGTCAACAGGGGTTTGCCGTTGCGCTGCCACCAATCCTTCAGCTGCGCGATCTGCTCGTCTTCGGTCATGCTCACCCAACTTCTCCTTTTTCGTTATCGGCCGCTGTCTTGCACCAGACCCGCAAGATGGCCGGCCAGCGCATCCCAGGCAATGCTTTGTTGTTCGCTGTCATCACGCAGCGGCTTGCAGCCCACCACGCGCTTGGCCAGCTCATCCTCACCGAGGATGAGGGCGAATTGCGCGCCACTCTTGTCGGCTTTCTTGAATTGGCTCTTGAAGCTGCCGGCACCGGCATTGACCAACACGCGCAGGCCCGGCAGCGCATCACGCAGCTGTTCGGACAGCGTCAGGGCGGCCAACTCGGCCGGCTCGCCAAAGGCGCAAATATAGGCATGTGCCGGACGCGACAGTTCCGCAGGAACCTGCTGCAGGGTTTCCAGCAGCAGTACCAGGCGCTCCACCCCCATGGCGAAACCGACGCCCGGGGTCGGCTTGCCACCGAACTGGCTGATCAGCCCGTCGTAGCGACCGCCGGCACACACGGTGCCCTGGGAACCCAGCTTGTCAGTGACCCACTCGAACACGGTGCGGCCGTAATAATCCAGGCCACGCACCAGTTTCGGGTTGATTTCGTAAGCTATGCCCAGCACATCCAGGCGCGACTTGAGGCCCTCGAAGTGGCTGCGCGAATCTTCATCGAGATACTCGAGCAGGGTCGGCGCATCGGCCAGCAGGGCCTGGGTCTGGGCATTCTTGCTGTCCAGGATACGCAGCGGATTGGTGGTCAAGCGGCGCTGGCTGTCTTCGTCGAGCTGGTCGAAACGCTGCTGCAAGTACACCACCAGCGCATCGCGGTAGGCCGCGCGGGCCTCGCTGGAGCCCAGGCTATTGAGTTGCAAGGTCACCGCATCGGCGATGCCGAGTTTCTTCCACAGTCGCGCGGTCAGCACGATCAGTTCGGCATCGATGTCCGGGCCGGGCTGGTTGAATACTTCCACGCCAATCTGGTGAAACTGCCGATAACGGCCTTTCTGCGGCTTTTCATAGCGGAACATCGGGCCGAGATACCAGAGTTTCTGCACCTGGCCGCCACCTGAGAGACCATGCTCCAGCACGGCACGCACGCAACCGGCGGTGCCTTCAGGGCGTAGGGTCAAAGATTCTTCGTTGCGGTCCAGGAAGGTGTACATTTCCTTGTCGACCACATCGGTGCCTTCACCAATACCGCGGGCGAACAGCTCGGTATATTCCACGATCGGCAGGCGGATCTCGCTGTAGCCGTAGCTGTCCAGCAGCTCGGCGAAGGTGCCTTCCAGATAGCGCCACACCGGCGTTTGCGCCGGCAGGATGTCATTCATGCCACGAATGGCTTGCAGGGTCTTGCTCAAGTTCGTTCCTTAAATCAGCTGCGGACGATCAGCGAAGCATCGGCTTCCAGCTTTTCGGCGGCCTTGCGGCGGATCAAGCGCTCAAGCTCATCCACCAGGTTGTCATTACTCATCTTATGCGCCGGCTTGCCGTCGATATAGACCAGATTGGGCGAGCCGCCGGTCAAGCCAATGTGGGCTTCCTTGGCTTCACCCGGCCCGTTGACCACGCAGCCGATCACTGCCACGTCCAGTGGCACCAGCAAGTCTTCGACCCGCTGTTCCAGCTCGTTCATGGTCTTGACCACGTCGAAGTTCTGCCGTGAGCAGCTAGGACACGCAATGAAGTTGATGCCCCGCGAGCGCAGGCGTAGCGACTTGAGAATATCGAAACCGACCTTGATCTCTTCCACCGGATCGGCGGCCAGCGAGATACGGATGGTGTCGCCAATACCCTCGGCCAGCAGCATGCCCAGACCGACAGCGGACTTGACCGTTCCCGAGCGCAGACCACCGGCTTCGGTGATGCCCAGGTGCAGCGGCTGCTCGATCTGGCGGGCCAGCAGGCGGTAGGCTTCCACGGCCATGAACACGTCGGACGCCTTTACACTGACCTTGAAGTCGGGGAAATTCAGCCGATCCAGGTGCTCGACGTGACGCAGTGCGGATTCAACCAGCGCCTCAGGCGTCGGCTCGCCGTATTTCTTTTGCAGGTCTTTTTCCAGCGAGCCGGCATTAACGCCTATGCGGATCGGAATGCCCCGATCACGAGCGGCCTCGACCACGGCGCGGACCCGGTCTTCGCGACCGATGTTGCCAGGGTTGATGCGCAGGCAATCAACGCCCAGCTCGGCCACACGCAGGGCGATCTGGTAGTCGAAATGGATATCGGCCACCAGTGGAACGTTAACTTGCTGCTTGATGCGGCCAAACGCCTCGGCGGCGTCCATGTCCGGTACCGAGACGCGCACGATGTCGGCACCCGCAGCTTCCAGGCGCTGGATCTGCGCCACCGTGGCCGCCACATCGTGGGTATCGCTATTGGTCATGCTCTGCACCGCAATCGGCGCGTCGCCGCCAACCGGCACCGCGCCCACCCAGATCTTGCGGGACAGGCGGCGTTTGATGGGGGATTCGCTATGCATGATTGTCCAGCTCTATTGGCCCAGCTTCAATGTCGCGGTTTGACCACGCATGAAGGGGGCCACATTGACGTTCTCACCGTTGTAACTGACCTGCACGCCGCGCGCATAGCCCAGGCGCACTTCCAGCGGCGCCCTGCCGCTGACTTCCAGCGTTTCGCCGGGGCGCTTGAGCGCGTTGGCGAGCACCTTGCCGTCGGCATCGACGATACGGGTCCAGCATTCTTCGGTAAATTGCAGCACCAGCGCGCCCTGACCATTGGCAACGGCTACCGGAGCTTCTTCTACCGGTGCCTCCACGGTCGGCTCGACGTCAACCGACGAAGCCGGCTCACCGGCCAACAGATCGATGGGCACTTGGGCAGCCTGTACGGCCTGATCTTCCAATTCATCCAGCGGATGAATCTGTGTGCTTCCATCGGCGCTTTCCACTTCTACGTGCTCGATTGTCCTGGCGGCTTGCTCCTGCGGGCTCGCAGCGTAACGCTCCTGCCACCACAGGACACCGGCACCGACCATCACCAACAGCACAACGGCCACACCGGCACGCAGCATGGTTTGCGACAGACGCGACGGTTCTTCGATACGGCCCAGGTTGTGCACATTACTGACCACGGTGCTGGTGGAGCCTGTGGTCACGTCGAAATCACGCACCAACTGGTTCTGGTCCAGGCCCAACAGCTTGGCATAGGCACGGACATATCCACGTGCGAAGGTCATGCCCGGCAGCTTGTCGAATTGACCAGTCTCCAGATAGGTCAGGGCATCCGTGCTCAGGTGAAGCTGCATGGCCACATCCGACTTAAGCCAGTTACGGGCTTCACGGGCTGCACGCAGAGCCTCGCCAGGATGGCCCGGGGAAATCGCTTCGGATTCAGGATACGACGTGTTCATCATTGCTCCGTCAGATATAGCCGATATTCCTGCGAGGCAGGATACAAGCGCTTGAGCTGAAGACCATAGCTGGCCGCCTTGTCGGGATCAGCGAAGACCTTGGCCAGGCGGATGCCCAACAATAGGCTACGGGCATTTTGCTCCGACAAGGCACTGAAACGCTCGTAATAATTGCGGGACGGTATGTATTCGCGCTTTTCATACGAAATGGCAGCCATTTCCAGCAAGGCACGTGGCTGCCTGGCGTTCAGGCGTAAAGCACGCTGAAAATGCTCCTCGGCCTGGGCCGGCTTGCCCATGGCGCTGGCCGTCATGCCGAGGTTTTCGAACACCCGCGAACGCTCGCCGTAGAGGGTGTCCTGGCTGGCCTGACGAAAGCGCTGGTAGGCTTGTGGATACTGGCCGCGTTCAAACAGGAACGTGCCGTAATTGTTGAGGATGCGCGCATCGCCGGACCGACCGGCCAGCGCCTTGCGGTAATGCTGGTCGGCCAGCTGCGGTTCCATCTGCGTTTGAAACAGCAGGGCCAGTGCGGCATGGGCATCGGCACTGTTGGGGTCCAGCTCCAACGCCTTGCTCAACGGCGCCTTGGCGCGCTCGCTGGCGCCTTGCTGCAGATAGCCGATGCCCAACTGGATATAGGCATCGCGGGCGTCATCGCGCCCCTGGCTGGTGCTCATGGGATTGTGACTGCCACCGGTCATACATCCGGCCAACAGCCCGGCAAACAAAACAAGCAGCGCAATGCGCGGGAACATGCACTCACTCCCTCAGGGACGACTGGTGGTGCCGCGCTGCTCGCTGGCGTCAACGCTCAGTTCGCGCACGGCGATATATCGCTCGCTGCGCCGGGTGCGATCCTGCACTTTGCCGACCAACTGACCGCATGCCGCGTCAATGTCGTCTCCGCGCGTGGTGCGCACCGTGACATTGTGTCCAGCCTGCTGCAGTTGGTCCTGGAAGCGGCGAATGGCATTGTTGCTCGGCCGCTCATACCCGGAATACGGGAAGGGATTAAACGGGATCAGGTTGATTTTGCAAGGAATATCCTTGAGCAATGCGATCATCTGCGCAGCATGCTCAGGCTGATCGTTCACATCCTTGAGCAGGGTGTACTCGATCGTCAGATAACGTTTGTCACCCAGACGGGCAATGTAGTTCTGGCAAGCCTTGAGTACGACTGCCAGAGGATACTTCTTGTTGATCGGCACCAGTTGGTTGCGCAGCTCATCGTTGGGCGCATGCAGCGACAGGGCCAGCGCTACGTCAGTCACTTCGCCGAGCTTGTCGATCATCGGCGCCACGCCAGAGGTGGACAGCGTCACCTTGCGCTTGGAAATGCCGTAACCGAGGTCGTCCATCATGATGCTCATGGAGGCGACCACGTTGTCGAAGTTCAGCAGCGGCTCGCCCATGCCCATCATCACCACGTTGGTGATGGCACGGTCGATCTTCGCCGGCACGGTACCGAACGACTTGTTGGCGACCCAGACCTGGCCGATGATTTCGGCAGCGGTCAGATCGCTGTTGAATCCTTGCTTGCCGG
>CAYPFO010000004.1:28479-97404 GCA_964410065.1 uncultured Pseudomonas sp. | reverse complement strand
CCTTGCAGCGTTTCGCCCTGTTCGGCCAGCCAGTCTTCCAAGCGTTGCACCTTGCCCTCGCGGTACGTGAGCACGCCCTGGGTACGGCCACTGAAAAAGCCGTGCTGTTCTTCAACGTTAATGGCCAGCACGTCGTCGATGCCCAGCCGTTCGGCAATCGCGCTGACCAGAAACTGCGGCGAGGCGGAGATCACCAGAATACGTTCGCCGCAGGCGCGGTGTTCGGCCACGCAGCGCATGGCATCGCTGTAGATCAGCGGCTCGATGATGTTTTCCACGAAGGGCTCGACGACGTAGTCCACTTCCTCCCGCGTGCGGCCCACCAACGGCGCCAGGCTGAAGGTCATGTAATCCTCCATGTCCAGGCGGCCGAAGGCGTATTCGGCCATCAGCGCACTTTCCTGGTGCAGGAAAGACTCGCCGTCCACCCATTGCAAGCGGGCCATTTCCTGACTCCACAAGCTGGCGCAGTCGCCATCGATCAAGGTTTCGTCCAGGTCAAAAATGGCCAGGGTCATCACACTGCCTCGTTACGTAAAGGGGTCTTGAATCGCAGCAGCGAGTCACTCCAGGCCGAACTGGAACGTGCTGACCACGCGCAGGCGCTTGCCGATGGTGCGTGAGCTGTCCATGTCGCCGCCGTCATCGCTGTTTACACTGATCACTCCCTGATTGGCATTTTTCAGCCCGCCGAGGGTGGCGCCGGCATCAGCGGCGAATTTGGCCGCCTGTTCGCGCGCATTGCGCGTGGCCTCTTCAAGCAGCTGCGGCTTCACGTCATTGAAGCCGCGCAGCTGATAGCGCGGCCCGGCGTAGCCATCCTGATTGTCGAGTTGTACGCCGGCCTGGATCAGCGGATCACTGGCATTGGCGGCCTTGGCCACCAGATCGACGCGCGGCGTTTTGACCACTACCTGGCCCTGTCCGGTAAAGCGCAGGGCGACATTGCTGTTGCCCCATTCGCGGGCGAGCAGGTCCTGCACTTGCAGGGGCCGGGCCTCGATTTCATCGGCGCTGAAGCCTTGCGCGGCGAGGAAAGCTACGACCTGCTCGCGGTCTGCGCTGAGCTGACGCTGCACCTCGTCGAAGGCATTGCCGCCGCGGCGGAACGCCAGGGTCCAGATGGCGAAATCGCTTTTCACATCCATTTCCGCCAGGCCCTTGACCGTCACCGTGCGGTCGGCCATGCGAAACCGCTCCACGCCTTGACCCACCGACCAGCCGGCGAAAGCGAGGGCGGCGCCTAGAATGACAGCGGGAAGCAGACCGAGACGGGCAACAGGCATGGAGAACACTCCGAATAAAGGGTTGGTTTGCATTCTAAGCCGACTGGCATCTTTTGTGGCGCAGCGTGGTCTATTGCCGGTGTCTCAGGGAACCGTTGCGATGAAGCCTGCCCTCTTTATATGGATTGTGAGCTGTTGCCTTGCCACACCGGTCAAAGCCGACGAGCAGACGTTGTTCAGCTTCGTGCGGCCGGTCGATGTGGTGCAGGTCAGTACGCGGGACGCCTGGTTTCCCGAGCTGAGCGCGGAGACGACGCCCGAGGGTCAGGTGCTGCGCAGACTCAGCTTCAATGCGGCGCAGCGGCCGCGCATGCGCATGGAGCCGCAGTCCGGCAGCTGGGACTGGAGCCAGGCGCAAGCGATCACGTTGCGTATCCAGAATGCCATGGACTGGGACCTGACCCTGAAGGTCCGTATCAACAGCGGCGATGCCAAGACGCTGGTCGCCCACGTCGCATTGCCGGCCGGGCCGGTGCAAACCTTGCTGGTGCCGCTGCGCGTCGCTTCGCCTTTGCAGCAGGGGATGCGCGCGGCACCGCCCATGCCCTGGATACGCGATGGCAACCGACTGCTGATCGCCACCTCGGTGGAGGGTGAAATAGACGTGGATCAGGTCAAATCCGTGACCCTCTTGCTGGACAATCCCGATGTGCCGCAGCACGTGTTGCTCGGCCATTTTGGCGTGACGGCCGACGATTTGCTGCAGGCGGCGTATGAGGGGGTCGTCGATGGCTACGGGCAGTTCACCCGAGGCGAGTGGCCGGAGAAAATCGGCAGCGATGAACAGCTGCGCGATAGCCTGGCCCAGGATGACGAGGTTCTGGATGCCTGGCTTGCGCAGTTGCCCGAGCAGGACCGGTTTGGCGGTTTACGGGGTGGCATCAGCTTCCCGGCCACGGGGTTCTTCACCACGGTGAAGGTCGACGGACGCTGGTACCTGCAAACGCCAGAAGGCAACCCGTTCTTCTCCCTGGGCGTCAACGCCGTCACGCGTCAGCACAGCCAGACCTATGTGCAGGGGCGCGAGGCGATGTTTCGCGACCTGCCATCACCTGACAATGCCCTGGCGGCTTTTTATGGCGAGTCGGACAACCGCAGCGAGATCGGCGCCAACCGCAACCGGGCGTTCGACCATGGCCACTGGTACGACTTCTACAACGCCAATCGCTACCGGGTACGGGCCGAGCAGGCCTGTCGGCAAAGCGCGGATTGTGCGCCCTGCGACCCGGCCAAAGAGGCAGTCAGAATCAACCAGGTCACGGAGGAAGAAGCGCAAGCCTGCATTCTGATGCGTAACCAGGCCGTTGTCGGACAATGGGCCGAGCAGTCTCAGAAGCGTCTCAAGGCCTGGGGCTTTAACAGCATCGGCAACTGGAGCGACGCGGAGCTGCGCGATCCGCAGCGCATGCCCTATACGCTGCCCTTGTTGATCGGCGGGGACTACGCAACCATCTCCACCGGCCACGACTGGTGGGGCGCCATGCCCGATCCATTCGATCCACGCTTCGCCATGGCCGCCGAGCGCAACATTGCCATTGCCGCGCGCGGGCGGAGGGACGATCCCTGGCTGCTGGGCTTCTTCGCTGACAACGAATTGGCCTGGGCGGCGCCCGGTGACCATCCCCATGCGCGTTATGCGCTCGCCTATGGCACGCTGCGGGCGACGACCGATGTGCCGGCCAAACGAGCCTTTCTCAAGCTGTTGCGCGACAAGTACCGCAACCAGCAAGGGTTGGCCCAGGCCTGGGGCATCGAACTGCCGGCTTGGGAATTAATGGAAGACCCCGGCTTCGAGGCGCCGTTGCCCAGCGCGGAATTTCCTGCCATCGAAGAGGATTTCCAGCGCTTTCTGCGCCTGTACGCTGATACCTATTTCAAGACCGTCGCCGATGCGCTGGATTGGCATGCACCCAATCATCTGCTGCTCGGCGGGCGATTCGCGGTCAGCACGCCGGAGGCGCTGGCGGCCTGCGCGCAGTACTGCGATGTGTTGAGTTTCAATTTCTACACCCGTGCTCCGCAGCAGGGTTATGACTTCGCCGCGTTGCAGGCGCTGGACAAACCGGTGTTGATCAGCGAATTCAGCTTCGGCTCGCGGGATCGCGGCCCGTTCTGGCCGGGGTTGCTCGAAGTGCCGACGGAAGAAGCACGCGGCTCGGCCTATGCACATTTCCTCGAGCGGTCGGCGAAAGAGCCGAGCCTGGTCGGCGTCCACTGGTTCCAGTACCTCGACCAGCCCGTGACCGGCCGCTTGCTTGATGGGGAAAATGGCCACTTGGGCCTGGTCGGCATCACCGACCGTCCCTTCGCGAGCTTCGTACAGGCTGTCCGCCGCGCCAACCTGCGCGTGGCAGAGGATTGGTTGCCGGTGGCGGTGACAGTGGAGGGGGGGCAGGAAGCAGAAGGGCAGCCATAGGCTTCGTCTCACCTCGAAACGCAGAACCGTAGGGGCGAATTCATTCGCCTGAGGAGTCAATGCCAGGCGAATGAATTTGCCCCTACAGGCTCGGGACAGCCATTCCATTTGCTAAGTCGCCGCATAAGGAAACTCCGTTCAACGTCCTACACGGCGGAGTCCGGCTTGGTCTTACCGGCGCAACTCCTCTGCCCAGGCCACCACCGGCACGTTTTCTTGCGGGTTCCAGATCCGCTGCCAAAGGGTCAGCAGGCGGGCAGTGTCGTTGCGCTGCATGGGGCGCCGCTCCACCCAGGCAATCGGCTGCCATTGACCGTCGTGCAGTTCGGCCATGGGGAAGCGGAACGGGTGATAACCGGCCATGCCCATGCGCAAATCGGTGACCACTAACTGATCGCCGATGCGGTCATAGCGCAGGATGCCCCGGGAAAACCATTCCAATCGAGCATGCTGAGGCGAGTCCTGCAGCGATTCGCGCCAGTGAAGGCCGCGCGGTAACGATTGCAACGCGGGCGGCTGGCTATCAAACCAACTCACCAGGGCCTCGTGGTACTGCCCGCCGTCCAGCACAATGACCCGCCAGAGCAGGCTGTTGAATGGCGTCGGGGTGCTGAACATAGCCTCGGCCTGGATGCCGTCGCGGGTCAACGCCTGCTGAACCCGATGTTCCGCCATCTGCTGGCCGGCTAGGGTGAAGGCGAGGTACATGCTCGACAGGCCCAGCGCCCCGTATTGCCAACGCAGGCCTTTTTTTCCTAATCCAATGACCGCCCCGACCAGCACCGCACCCAGCAGGGGCAGGGTGTACAGCGGGTCGATGATGAAAATACTCGCCCAGGCAATCGGAGGCGTGGCCAGTGGCCAAAACAGCTGGGTGCCGTAACTGGTGAAAGAGTCCAGCAGGGTATGGGTGACCAGTATCAGCCAGATCGTCAGTAGCAGGCGGGCGCCGGTGTAGCCCGGATTCGGTCGCCAGCGTCGCACCAGCCACGTCAACAGAAGCGCTACGCCGCTGAGCACGAATAGCGAATGACTGAAGCCGCGGTGATAGGTCATTTGCGCCACGGCATCGCCGTAGTCGATGACCACATCGAGATCCGGCAGGGTGCCGAGCATGGCGCCAAATAGCAGGGCCTTGCGCCCCTGCCAGCGACCGAGCAGTGCGCCCTGAATGCTGGCGCCGAGCACAGCCTGGGTTATCGAATCCATGGAGATTCCGGGTAACGGACGGGGTGGTTAACTTACCCGAGAGGCGGAAAAGAAACAGTGATTAATCTTGTGCAAATCCTTCACGTCCACGTTGGAGTGAACGCTGGCGCGTTCGGTTGCGCCGAACGCGCCAGCGGAGCCGGTCATCAGCCGGAGGAGATGGGGATCTGCCGTTGCGAGGGCATGGCTTCCGGCTTTCTCGGCAAATGCAGGGTCAGCACGCCATTGTTGAAGCGTGCCTCGATTTTCTCGGCATCCACATCCTGTGGCAGTGAAAAGCTGCGCTGAAAGCTGCCGTAATAGCGTTCCGAGTAATAGGAGTTCTTGTTGTTTTCTTCCGATTGCGCCTTCTTCTCACCTTGAATCGTCAGGTTGCCGTTGGCCAGTGTTATCTGAAGGTCCTTTTCTTCCAGACCCGGCAATTCAGCGGTGATTTCGAATGCATCCTCTTTCTCACAGATATCCACGGCGGGCATCAGGCGATTAGCCGCAGTCTCCGCGCCCCATAAAGGCGACTCGAACACACTGCGTCCGAACGGCGACATAGGCGAACCCAGGCCGAAATCCGAGAAGAGGTTGTCGATCTGTCGGCGCAGGCGGCTGATGGGATGGTGCCCGGATTCCTGCATGTTGGAAGAGCGCCCGCGCTGCTGATCGACCTGCATGGATTTGTCAGTGTCATTCATGGCGAAACCCTCCTTATGTAAATAGGAGCCTGCATAAATAAATTAGAGCGAGTTGGATGGATCGGTGATGACACTGGTCGGAAAGCAGCTGGCTGGCGTTGGTGGTCAAAACCAACGGTGTTCTGCGTTATCCTCACGCCGCCCTGGCTTATCGGAACGTCCATGTTGCACATTTCCAACAGCGTCGAATTGCCTGACAGCGAAATCGAACTGACCGCCATTCGCGCCCAGGGCGCGGGTGGACAGAACGTCAACAAGGTGTCCAGTGCGCTGCACCTGCGTTTCGATATCCGCGCCTCGTCATTGCCTGCGTTCTATAAGGAGCGTCTGCTGGCCCTGCGCGACAGCCGCATCACCGCCGATGGGGTGATCGTCATCAAGGCGCAGCAGTTCCGGACCCAGGAACAGAACCGTGCCGATGCCCTGGAACGTTTGGTCGAGCTGATCCGCAGCGCGACCAAGGTGGAAAAGACCCGCCGGCCCACCAAACCGACCTTAGGCTCGAAGACGCGGCGTCTCGAAGGCAAGAGCAAGCGCGCCACGATCAAGGCCGGGCGCGGCAAGGTGGATTTCTAGCAGCGCGCGGCCGGTTCCGTTCAGACACCAGGGCTTTCAGCAACCTGATCGGTGCGCGCCGCCATGATGAAGTCATTGCGGTGCAGACCACGGATCTTGTGCGTCCACCAGGTCACGGTGACCTTGCCCCATTCGGTGAGCAGCGAAGGGTGATGACCTTCGGCTTCGGCGATCTCACCGACCGCCTGGGTGAACGCCAGGGCCTGACGGAAATTCTTGAAGGTGAAGACCTTTTCCAACTGCAGGACGCCGTCGCGGGTTTCCACGCTCCAATCGGGAATCTGTTTGAGCAGGCTGGCCAGTTCATCCTCGGAGACCTGGGGCGCGTCGGCGCGGCAGGCTTCGCAATGGGCTTGGGTCAGATCGGACATGGAGAATCTCCTAACATGCGCGTTTTTGTTGGTATGAGGACTACGCGGCCTTGGGCGGAAACTTCGGCGCGTGCAATCCCAGCTTCATGGCCTGGTGTACCCAGCCCATGATGTCCTCGTTGCTCAGCTCGAACAAACGCTTGAGGGTCGGCAGCACGAAGTACAGCGGCTGCAGGATATCGATGCGGTACGGCGTGCGCATGGCTTCCAGTGGGTCGAAAGGCAGGTGTTCAGGCGTCTCGGACAGACAATAGACCGTTTCCTTGGCCGAGGAGAGGATGCCGCCGCCATAGATGCGTCGCCCGGCCTCGGTGTCGACCAGGCCGAATTCCACTGTCATCCAATACAGCCGAGCGAGGAACACACGCTCTTCCTTGCTGGCCTGCAAGCCGAGGCGGCCGTAGGTGTGGGTAAAAGCGGCGAACCAGGGGTTGGTCAACAGCGGACAGTGGCCGAACAGCTCGTGGAAAATGTCCGGCTCCTGCAGGTAATCCAGCTCCTCGAAGGTACGGATAAAGGTGGCAACCGGGAAGCGTTTGCTGGCCAGCAGTTCGAAAAACGTCTGAAAGGGGATCAGCGCCGGTACCCGGGCCACTTGCCAGCCGGTGGTGCTACCCAGTACACGGTTGATCTCATCGAGCTGCGGAATGCGTTCGCGCGCCAAGGCCAGCTGTGCGATACCGTCGAGATAATCCTGGCAGGCGCGTCCTTCGATCAGTCGCAACTGACGCTCAATCAGTGTCTGCCAGACCTGATGCTCGGTATCGGAATAGGCGATGAAGCCGTTTTCGTCCGGCTTTCGGGCTTGGTACTGAGTGCTCATGAATGGCCTCCGCCCATAGGCAGTTGATACCTCGAACCTAGCCCACGCAGGCGGCAGATGTGGCTAAGGGGCCAGTCACCAAAACGGAAAATTCGCGCCGCCTGTAACGTCTGGCTTACGCCATTCGGAAATTGGCCTGTTCGGCTACGCTGAGCTGGAATGATTGTCACGAAAAGCTGACGCCAAAAGCGGCACGATCTGATTCGGCTGCTTTTTCCTGTGAGGCTGAAAACATGCGCATCAAGATTCACTGCCTGAACCGCCTGGGCATCCTGCGTGACATTCTCGATCAGCTGGTGGATTACGGCGTCAATGTGGCCCGTGGCGAGGTAGGCGGCGAGCAGGGCAACGCCATCTACCTGCATTGTCCGAACCTGATCAATCTGCAATTTCATGCCTTGCAGCCGAAGCTGGAAGCGATTGAAGGCGTGTTCGGCGTTAAACGTGTGGGCCTGATGCCTAGCGAGCGGCGCCACCTGGAACTCAATGCGTTGCTCGGTGCGCTGGAGTTTCCCGTGCTGTCGATAGACATGGCCGGCGCTATCGTCGCGGCGAACCGTGCGGCGGCGCAATTGCTTGGCGTGCGTGTGGACGAAGTGCCGGGTATTGCCCTGGCGCGTTATGTCGACGATTTCGACTTGCCCGCCCTGGTGCGCGCCAATCGCTCGCGGATCAATGGCCTGCGCGTCACCGTGAAGGGCGATGTGTTTCTGGCCGATATCGCGCCGCTGCAGGTTGAGCACGATGGCAATGATGCGCTGGCCGGCGCGGTCCTCAGCCTGCATCGCGCTGATCGGGTTGGCGAGCGCATCTACCAGGTGCGCAAGCATGAGCTACGCGGTTTCGACAGCATTTTCCAGAGTTCGAAACGCATGAGCGCCGTCGTGCGCGAGGCGCGGCGCATGGCGCCGCTGGACGCGCCATTACTGATCGAGGGCGAGACCGGCACTGGCAAGGAGCTGCTGGCCCGCGCCTGCCATGTGGCCAGCCCACGTGGCCAGGCGCCATTTATGGCGCTCAATTGTGCCGGGCTGCCGGAGTCCATGGCCGAGACCGAACTGTTCGGCTACGGACCTGGCGCCTTCGCCGGAGCGCGTCCGGAAGGCAAGCTCGGCCTGCTGGAGCTCACGTCCGGCGGCACGCTGTTTCTCGATGGCGTTGGCGAGATGAGCCCGCGCCTGCAGGCCAAACTGTTGCGTTTTCTGCAGGATGGCGGTTTTCGCCAGGTCGGCAGCGACGAAGAGGTGTACCTGGATGTGCGAGTGATCTGTGCCACCCAGGTGGACTTGTCCGAGCTGTGCGCGCGGGGCGAATTTCGCGAGGACCTGTATCACCGGCTTAACGTGCTGAGCCTGCATATTCCGCCGCTGCGCGAGTGCCTCGACGGGCTGCCGGCGTTGGCCGAGCACTTTCTCGATCAGGCCAGCCGGCAGATCGGTTGTGCCTTGCCTGGGCTTGCGCCCAAGGCGCTGGAGCGGCTGTTGAATTACCCTTGGCCGGGCAATGTGCGCCAGTTGGAGAACGCGTTGTTCCAGGCGGTGTCGTTGTGCGAGGGCGGGGTGGTCAAGCCCGAGCATATTCGCCTGCCGGATTACGGCGCACCGCACCCGCTGGGCGAATTTTCCACCGAGGGGAGTCTCGATGAGATTCTCGGTCGTTTCGAAAAAGCCGTGCTGGAGCGGCTGCACGGCCAATACCCGAGCAGCCGGCTGCTCGGCAAGCGCCTCGGCGTGTCGCACACCACCATTGCCAACAAGCTGCGCGAGTATGGGTTGTCGGGAGGCATGGGACGGTAACGGGCCTGACAGGTACGGCTACCGCTATAGTTTTGGCACGTGCCGCTGCCCGAGAGGACTGCCATGAATACCCCATCAGCCGGATCCGCCCCCCCTGGGGATAAAACGTCGGTCGATCACCTGCGTTTCCATCGTCCCCATGCGCACCTGACGCCGACCTTCGGCAACGACCGCTTTGCCCTGCGGGCCGAGGCCTTCGCGCGGTTTTTCGGCACGCCGCTGTTTCTCGGCGCGCAGACACTGATCGTGCTGGCGTGGATGGCGGCCAATACCCTGGGCGTTGCCCGTTTCGATGTCTACCCGTTCATCCTGCTCAACCTGGCGTTCAGTTTACAGGCGGCTTATGCCGCGCCGCTGATCCTGCTGGCCCAGACCCGCCAGGCCGCCCGAGACAAGGCCCACGCCGAGGCCGATGCACGGCATCGCGAAGAGCTGGCGCTGGCCAATGAACGCCGTCAGGCGCAGGCCGCGCAGAATACGCAGCAATTGTTGCAACTGCTGGAACAAAACACGCGGTTGACCGAGACAACCAAGCAGCTGAGCGAGCGGATCGAGCAGTTGACTGCCGAGATACATGCTCGCTTTGTTGCGCATAACGAAACGCCGCGCTAAAGAAGCGCGGCGGAATAAGAGGTGAGGTCAGTGCGCCGGGTAGTCGGCAATGACCTGTTCGGCGCCGGTCTTGCGCAGTCCGATGACCTGAAAGGCATCGCGGTGATCGCCCATTTCCATGCCCGGTGAGCCCATCGGCATGCCAGGTACGGCAAGGCCGAGCAGATCGGGGCGCTTGCGCAGCTCCAGTACCTGGGCCGCGGGCACATGACCTTCGACGAAGCGCCCGTCGATCACGCCAGTATGGCAGGACGCCAGGCGCGGCGGCACGCCGAGCTGCTGCTTGACGGCGACCATGTCCCGCTCCACGTGATCGCGAACGGTAAAGCCGTTGCTTTCCAGGTGCTTGATCCAGTCCTTGCAGCAGCCGCAGTTGGCATCGCGGTGTACATCGATGACCACGGGTTCTGCGGCCTGGCCGAAGGCACTGAACAGCAGGGTGCTCAGGGCGGCGATGCGCAAGGCTTTAAGAGTGGGGAAATGCATGGTGGTTGCTCCGATGTTCCGGGCTTGGATGAGCGCACTAGGCGGATGCTTGCACAGCCTGCCTGGTGCGCCAGTGTATGCAGAGTGTGACTAGCCGCAGCAGCCGCCGCAGCACGAGGAGGCTTTTTTAGCTGGGGGTACGTCAATAGTGGCGGGATAACCGGCCTCGTCCAGGGCGGCGATCAGCGCGGCGCTATCCGCCTCGCCAGCAATGCGCACGCGTCCGGCCTTTACATCAACCTGGACGCTTTGCACTCCGCTGAGGGGTAACAGGGCTTCGTTGACATGCTTGACGCAGGATTCGCAGCTCATGCCTTCAACGTGCAATTCAATCGTATTCATAGTGGTTCCTCGTGCAATAAGGGCGTAGGACCTTGGGGACTATTTTTGACCTTGCCACGAGGGCAAGGTCAAGGGGGTATTCGGGAAGTGAGTCTGCCCTGCACCAGGACGCGAAGGATTGATTTTTATCAAGATCCGCGAATAGCGCTGGGGGTGGGGAAGCATGAACGCACCCGTAAGGGCGGCCTCGCCTACAACCCGCCAGCGCGGCATGTCTAGCCCCACTCGGACGCATGTAACATACGCCCGGTCTTATGATCGCTGGCTTATTCACTTACGGATTCCCTGCATGTCCGCTACCCCTGCAGTTCGCCACGCCGATAACGGCTGGTCGGTGTTCAAGGTTTTTTTGCGTCTGGGCCTGACCTCGTTTGGCGGGCCGATTGCGCACCTGGGTTATTTTCGCAACGAGTTCGTCAATCGACGCCAGTGGCTGAGCGAGCGCAGCTTTGCCGACCTGGTGGCGCTGTGTCAGTTCCTGCCCGGACCGTCCAGCAGTCAGGTGGGCATCGCGCTGGGTTTGTCACGCGCCGGGTATCGCGGTGCGCTGGCCGCCTGGGCGGGATTCACCCTACCGTCGGCGATCCTGCTGATTCTTTTCGCCCTGGGGATCACCCGTTGGGGGGAGCTGTTGCCGGCGGGGCTGCTGCACGGTCTCAAGGTGGTCGCCGTGGCGGTGGTGGCCCAGGCGGTGTGGGGCATGGCCCGCAGCTTTTGCACCGATCTGCCGCGTATCGCCATCATGGCCCTGGCCACCGGCATCTTGCTGGCCTGGCCCACGGCGCTGGGCCAGGTCGGTGTGATCCTCGGAGCCGGTGTGCTCGGCCTGTTGCTGTTCAAGCCGAGCCGCGACGGTGAGCACGAGCCTTTGCCGATAACGGTCGGCCATGGCGCCGGGTTGCTGTTGCTGGGGCTGTTTTTCGCCTTGCTGCTGGGCTTGCCCCTGCTCGCGCAGCTCTGGCCAAGCCAGACGCTGCAACTGATCGATGCCTTCTATCGCGCAGGCTCGCTGGTATTTGGCGGTGGCCATGTGGTGCTGCCTCTGCTGCAAAGCGAAGTGGTCAACACCGGCTGGGTCAGTAATGAGGCGTTCCTGGCCGGCTATGGGGCGACCCAGGCGGTCCCCGGTCCGTTGTTCACCTTTTCGGCATTTCTCGGCGCCTCGATGAACAGCGCGCCGAGCGGCTGGTTGGGCGGGCTGCTGTGCCTGCTGGTGGTGTTCACGCCTTCTTTCCTGCTGGTCATCGGCGTGCTGCCGTTCTGGGAGCGCCTGCGCGGCAGCCTGCGCACCCAGGCGGCGCTGATCGGCGTCAACGCGGCGGTGGTCGGGCTGCTGCTGGCGGCGCTGTATCGGCCGGTGTGGACCAGCGCCATTCTTACCTTTGGTGATTTCGCCCTGGCGTTGCTGGCTCTGGTGGCGCTGATGCGCTGGAAGTTGCCGCCCTGGTTGGTGGTGCTGGGATGCGGGTTGGGAGGTTGGGGCTTGAGCCTTCTCTAACCTGCGGCGAACCGTCTGGCACGGCCTGCCAGGCGGCGTTTCCTTATACTGCCGCGCTCGTGGCGTTGACTGCTGGTCAAAGGGATGACTGAAAAATGATGGCGGACTGGGTACAGGTGCTGGGAGATGTGACGCGCTGGACGTTGATTGGCGGCCTGTGCGTCGCCTTGTTGGCAGGCTGCAAATCGCTGCCGCCGCTGGACGGGCGCCTTGACTCGAAAACTCTCGAACCTGCCGAGTCTGCCGCCACTGCGCTGGGCCGTGCCCTGGCGTCAGAGATCGAGGCTCACCCAGGGCTCTCCGGCATCTTTCCGCTAGCCGATGCCCAAGACGCCTTCGCTGCCCGTGTGCTACTGGCCCGCGCCGCCGAGCGCACGCTCGATGTGCAGTACTACATCTGGCGCGGCGATATGACCGGCACGCTGTTGTTCGAAACGCTGCACGAGGCCGCCGACCGCGGGGTGCGCGTGCGGCTGTTGCTCGACGACAACAATACCTCGGGCCTGGACCCGACCCTGCGTGCGCTGGATGCGCATCCGTTGATCGAGGTTCGGCTGTTCAATCCATTCCTGGTGCGCAGTCCGCGCGCGTTCGGCTTTCTCAGCGACTTTTCGCGGCTTAACCGGCGCATGCACAACAAAACCTTCACTGCCGACAGCCAGGCGACCATCGTCGGCGGACGCAATATTGGCGATGAATACTTCGGTGCCGGCGACGGCGTGCTGTTCGCGGATCTGGACGTGATCGCCGTGGGGCCGGTAGCCAAGGATGTGTCGAACGATTTCGACCGCTACTGGGCCAGCGAATCCAGTTATCCCATCGGGCTGCTGTTGCCGCCGGCCGATCCCGAACAGCTCTCGCGCCTGGCGGCCTCCGCCTCGCTGGTGGAGCGCAGCCCTGCCGCTGCCAGTTATGTGCAGGCCATCCGTGAGTCGAACTTCATCGGCCAGATGCTGGAGGGATCGCTGACGTTCCAGTGGTCCCCCACCCGCCTGGTCAGCGATGACCCGGCAAAGGGGCTGGGCCAGGCCGAGCCCGAAGCGCTGCTGCCTTATCAGTTGCAGGAAATCATCGGTGTGCCGCGCAGCGATGTGGAACTGGTTTCTCCGTATTTCGTGCCCACCCACGCGGGAGTCGAGTCTTTCGTTTCGTTGGCGAAGCAGGGCGTCAAGGTACGCATCCTGACCAATTCGCTGGATGCCACCGATGTGACGGCCGTGCATTCCGGCTATGCCAAACACCGCAAGGCGTTGCTCGAAGCGGGCATCGAGCTGTATGAAATGCGTCGATTGAATCCTGAAATGGACAAGCGCAAGCGCAGCGGCCCGTTCGGCAGTTCCGGCTCCAGTCTGCATGCCAAAACCTTCGCGGTGGATCGCCAGCGTGTATTTGTCGGCTCGTTCAATTTCGATCCGCGCTCGGTCAACCTGAATACCGAGCTGGGATTGGTGATCGACAGTTCGCACTTGGCCGGTCAGATTGACGACATGTTCAAGAGCGGCATCGCCCGCACGGCCTACGAAGTGCGCCTGACGGACGACAACCAGCTCTACTGGCTCGAGCAAGTCGACGGGCAGGCCGTGCGCCATACCCGCGAACCTCATACCAGTGTCTGGCAACGCCTGGGGGTGGGTGTGCTGGCGCTGCTGCCCATTGACTGGCTGCTATGACCCCGCGTTTACCGCTCGCTGACGACCTTGCTGGGGACGGGCAACACCACCAGCTCGGTTGGGCGACGGTCCAGCACGAGGGCGCGTAACCCGTTGGTCATCGGCACTTCCACCCGGCGGTACATGATGACCGCCACCAGGTAGCAAAGCCCGATAGCCAGCGGCGTGGCCAGGTAGGCGAGGGCGCTGGGTGTGTCAAATACCGGGACAACCTTGTTGAACGCTTTCATCACATAGGGATGGAACAGGTACAAGGAGAAGCTGGCGTCGCCGATCAGCACCACCGCCGTGGGCAGCCGGAGGCTCGACAGGCCATGCACAATCGCCAGGAACCCGAGCAGCGCCGGAATGCCCCAGTAGCCGGCGCGCCCGAGCATGGGCTCCAGCACGTCGCTGAACGGCAGGCAGGCCAGGCAGACTACACCCAGCGCCACCAGCGCCCAGCGCGTGCCGGTGGACAGGCTGGCGCGCCAGGCCGCCGTGCGTGCATACAGGGCATAACAGCCCATGCCGAAGATGAACTCGAGAAGAATCGCGTCCGTATAAAAAGCCGGCACCACCGCGTCGAACCGCATCAATTGGCCCAGCAGCACCAGCGCCGCGATCACCACGGAGCAGATCAGCAGTCGGTGGCGATGGTTGATAGCCATGGACAAGGCGAACAGGGCATAAAAGAACATCTCGAAATTCAGCGTCCAGCCCAGGAACAGCAGCGGCTGCACGTACTCGCCTTTCTGGTAGGGGACGAACAGCAGTGACTTGATCAGCCCTTCAAGATCCGCCGTGGTGTTGTCCAGCAGACTCGGCAACAACAGGGCAATGGCGAATACCCCCAATGTGCCCAGCCAGTAAAGAGGGACGACACGGATAATCCGTTTGGTGAGGAAGTGCCGGGTCGGCTTGGCGGTGACCAACGCCATGATGAAGCCGCTGATGACGAAGAAAATGTCGACTCCCCAGGCACCGTTGCGAAGCAGCGGAATGTGGTAGACGACCACCGCAGTGGCCGCGAGCGCGCGCAGTAACTGGATGCTGTCGAGTTTGTCGGGAATAAGCGGGGCAGCGGAAGGCATGCAGAACTCCATTTCTGTCGGTTAACGAGCCACATCCAAGTGTGCTCTAGTAAGGGAAACGGGCAGACGGGTATCCGGCCCTGGAGAAATTAAGTAAAGCAGCCGTGGCGGTAGGCAAAGAACGTGCGCCGCGGGTTTTGACAAGCGGTCAAAAACAGCTAGACCGAAGACTTCGGCCCGCTGATTCCCTTGGTCGGCATGGGATTTGGACAGGTTTTTTCGCAGGAGCGATATATGAGAATTCTCGCCGGCCTCGTACTGGTTCTGGCCTGTATGGCCCAGGCCGCATCCGACCGGGTTATGCCCCACGTCTCGGGATATTCCAGTACTGCGAGCGGCCAGTATGTTCAGGGCACAACGGAAAAATGGCTGCACGGACTGCCTTCGATTGTGTGCTGGGGAGACTCGCTGACCAGTGCGTCCTACCCGCGCATTCTGGCCAAGCTCACCGGCCGTCCCGTGACCAGCCGCGGGGTGGGCGGCAACACCAGTGCGCAAATCGCCGCCCGACAAGGCGGCCGGCCCACCTACATGACGTTCGTGGGCGGACGGATCCCCGCCAGTGGTGCGGTGCGGGTGGAGTCGTTCACCGTCACGCCCATGGGCATCTACGGCAAGCAGGTGATCACTGGGCGTATTGGCGGCGTCGAGGGGGAGCTGCGGCGACTGTCCCAGGAAACCTACGAATTCATCCGCTCAGCGCCAGGCGCCGCCGTCGAGGTGCCGGTGGCATTGCCATTCATTCCCGACGTGGGCGAGACCGACTTCGAGATTGCGGTGATCTGGGCGGGGCGCAACAACTATGACGAACCGGCGCAAGTCTTATCCGATGTGCGCGCCATGGTCGAGTTCCTCAAACCCCTCAACAAGCGCTTTGTGGTGCTCTCGCCACCCAATGGCAATTACCGCGACGAGTACATGGGTGCGCCGAACTACCACTACTTCGTCGAGATCCGCGATGGCTTGCGCAATGCCTACCCCAACAACTTCCTCGATGTCTGGCAGTTGCTGGTGCAAAGCTATGACCCGTCGGATCCCCGTGATGTCGCCGATTATCAGAAGGGCATTCCACCGCACTCCTTGCGCGACGACGATATTCATCTGAATGAAGCGGGCAATCGCAAGGTCGCCGAGTGGGTGCGTGACTACTTGATCGGTTTCAAAGGTTACTGAACATCGAACCCCTCGCGCGCGACCGTCACGGTCGGGCGAGGGAACGGCGAGGGCAGGCTTACTGCTGGTGCAGACGCAGCGCGCTCAGGTCGAGATGGCCAGTGCTCACCGGCGGGCACCAGTAGTAACCGCCGGTTATCGGGCGGCTGAAGCGGAACAGCGCGTCGATAATGCCGTCATCAAGGCCGGCCATGCGGCGCATCTGCACGTCGAACGCCGTGAAGGAATGACCGAAGGCGAGAAACAGCAGGCCGGCCTGCTGGCCATCGGACCAGGGCATGGAGCGGCGCAGCATAAAGGCTTCCGGGCTGAAGCTCTCTTGTGCGGTGCGCTTGACGTGGGCCGATTCGGGCGCGTTCTCGATCTCTTCGTTATCGCTCTTGCGCCGGCCCATGACATGGTCCTGCTCAAGGGGTGAAAAGGTCGCGAACTGGTCGAGGTCATGCACCCAGTGCTGGAGCGCGGCGAAGCTGCCACCTTCCATGCCGGCCGGTGCATTGCTGACAAAGGCGGCGTGCAGCGCGTCATCACCCTTGGGGTTCTCTGTGCCGTCCTCATAGCCCGTCAGGTCATGACCGGTTTTGTAACGGAACGCGTCGGTCGCCTGCACCAGGCGCAGCGCCGGCGCCAGTGCGGCCTCCAACGCGCGGGTACGGTGCAGCAGTTCGCCGCGATCCTCACCGCGCAGCCAGCACCACAGCGCATGCTGGGTAGAGGGAACATCCACCCCCACGCCGCAGATGGCCGGGAAGGTGCGCAGGCCGTCGATCTTGGCAGGCAGGGCTTGGACCAGTGAATCGCCAAAGCCGACCACAGTCGCATCGCCGTTGACGAGCTGGCCGAGGCGATCGAGGGCCGCCGGCAGGGCATCCGCCACCTCGAGGGTAAAAAACAGATGTCGGGCCAGAAGAGGCACCGGCGAGGCAAGAATCCCTGGCTGGTAAGACGACATGACAACTCCTTGGTAACCAGAAAAAAACCGCCGGAACGCAGCGCGCTAAGCCGCAGGCGTTCGCAAAGAACATGACGTTGATTCTATCGTGCTGCTATCCCTTGGGGGCAGACGAGTGGCTATGGAGGCCAGAGAAATGGCCTATGCCAAAACCATAACGCGTACATAACCGTAGGGGCGGGCCCGCCCGTGGTGGTGCCCCACCCAAATTCTCTGCAACGGGTCGGGCGCCCCTACGCCGCAAGCCTTGGTTAATCCGCGAGGGGCTGGCTCAGAACAGCTCCTGCTCATCGCGAATCAGCACGCCATGCAGTCCTTGTTCATCTTCCTGGCAGTCGTACAGGTAATACATCACCACCACGCCATTCTCCATCACGGCCACGTAGTCGCCCGGCTCGACGGTGAAAAAGCGCGGTGAGGCAGGGGATTCCGTGCATTCGATGTCGGCCGTCACGAACTGCTCGGGGTCTTCCTCGCCGAAGAAATCGGCGCGTTCGGCCTCGCTCCACGCCTCGGGAGCCTGGAAGGCGCCGGTGAACAAAATGCGGGCATCGCCGAGTTCTTCCTCCTCGGCGTCCGGATCGTTGTCGTCGGGACGGTACAGCGTGCACTCCAAGGCCGCGCTGCTGTCCAGCACCGCCTGGCGGGCGGTCAGGCGACGGCTCGGGTCGAGTTCGGCGGCGTTGCACATCTGCACCCAGACAGGGTCGAGATCAGCGGTCATGTAAGAGAGTTCCGTTGGTAGAGAAAAGGTGCCCCACGCTCAGAGCGGATACAGCGGTGGCAGGGCGGTGTCGGTGGCCTGGCCGCCGCCCCGTTGCGGCTCGGGCAGGTCGCGGATGGCTTTCCATAAGGCTTCGCCGTTCCAGGTTTGTTCGGTTTCGCTGTACAGCACGCCATTGAGGCCATCCAGGGCATCGGACAGCGGCACGTGGCGCGCAGCCATGTCGGCGAGGGTTTCCGGGTGCGCACGGGCCCAGGCGTCCAGTGCATGCCGGGTGGCCTGCGGATCGTTGGCCAGACAGGCGCGCTTGAGGTCGTCAAGCAGACTGCGCGTGCTCGGGGCATTGAGCGCGGCGCGCTGAATGGCGGGCTGGCGCCGGGCGTGCCACCACAGGCCGAAACCGAGCAGTGTGGTGCAGGCCAGCAGTGCGCTGCTCAGCTGCCAGGGCCACAGCATCTGGCGGGGCGCCGACTGGATAACCGGCGGTGCCATGTCCAGCTGCGGGTTGCTGGCCACGGCAAAGCTGCGCGCCGGCAACAGGGTGCGTTCCAGGTTGTCGGTTTGCGTGTTCCACCAGACGATTTCAACGGCAGGCACCTGCACCTGGCCGGCGCGACTGGGCACCAGCGCTTCGCTCTGTTCGCGACTGCCGACCAGGCCCAGTTCGGTGGTTTCGTTGCTCAGTTTGGGCTGGTCCGGGTAATGGCGCAGTTCGGCACTTTGCGTGGCCGGCAGCGGCGGCAACTGGGTGCTGGACAGGCCTTCGGCGCGCAGGACCAGTTGGCGGGTCAGCGAGTCGCCGACACTGGCCTGGTCCGGTTCGGGGGTCCAGGTTTCGCTCAGGGTCAGGGCCCTGGCGGGCAGCCAGGGCGCGTCGCTCGGGTAGTCGGCGGGCTTGGCCTTGACCCGCAGCGGAATGGCCGGCGAGGTAACCCGCACGGTACGGCCGGAACGCGGGCCGAAGGGGTTGAGCTGGTCAGGATTGTTGCGTTCGACCAAGGTGGCGCTGAACACCTGCGCCGGCAGTTCGATGTCGCCGCTGCGCAAGGGGAAAATCGCATAACGAATTTCGATGACGCCGTGGCGCACACCGTTCACCATTTTTTCATAGGTGATCGGCTTGCCGAGCTGTTCAACGCGGGCTTCGGGTGTCTGCAACGGAGTCAGGGCACTGTCATCGAACAGTGTTACCGAATGATAGATGCGCAGGGTGAGTACCACCTGTGCCTGCACATAGACGCTGTCCCGGTCGAGGCTGGCGTCGATGAACACCGGGGCGAGCTTGCCGGGTGCATCGGCGGGGGCCTGGGCCGGGGTGACATGCAAGGTGATCGGCGTGGACCAAGCCTCGCCCAGCTTCAGGGGCGGGATGACCACGAAGCCGGTTTGCCGGGGCGCCAGGGCAATGGTCCAGCGGGTGATGGTGTGGGCCACGCCGTCAACGGTGACCAGGCGGTTGATCTGCTGACTATCGAGCACCTTGAACAGCGGCTGCAAGGGGCTGAGGTCCGGCTTGCCGGCCAGCGTTACGCCGGCGACTTCCAGGCTCAGTTGCAGGGTTTCGCCCATGCTGATCTGCTGGCGATCGACACTGGCGTGCAGCCGGGCCTCGGCGCTGGCCAGGCCGCTGAGCAGGCAGAAGAAAAAGACGCAGAGCAGGCGCATCATTGCTGGGGATCCCTGGTTTGTTGTTCATACCAGAACTTGCGGCGCAGCAGTTCGGCGGGGTCATCGGGTATCTGGCGCAGCCATTGTTCCAGCGCCTGGCGGCGTTCGTCACCCAGCGCATCGGCCGGTTGCGCGGTGGCATGAGCCGGTTGCTCGCTATCCGACTCGCTGGCGGTGCCCCTGGCCGGGGTGGTCGATGCGCCGTCGGTCTCCAAGGATTCGCCCTCGGGGTTGTTATCCGCGTCGCGCTCCGGGCTTTTCTGACTGGCGGTGCCGGCAGGGGATGGCTGGGGTGTACTACTGGATGACGGACTGTCGTCGTGCTGCTGTTCTTCTTCACGCTCGCGCAGCAGATTTTCGATCAGCGTGCGGTTGTGCAGGGCCTGGGGCAGTTCCGGCTGCAAGACCAAGGCTTGATCGTAGGCCTCCAACGCAGCCTGCAGCTCGCCGGCCTGGGCCAGGGCGTTGCCGCGATTGTAGTGGTCGGCGGCGCTGTCGCCCTCGGCGAAGCGCTGAGCGGCGGCGGGGTAATCACCGGCCTGATACAGGGCATGCCCCTGGCGTAGCGGGTCAGTGAAGCGCTGCGCGGCTTCGGCGGGACGCTGCGCATCGAGCAGGCGCTGGCCTTGTTGATCGGCGCGCAGCCACAGGTCATCGAAACTCCAGGCATACCCGGGCTGCGGCAAGACCAGCAGCAAGGGCAGGCAGAACAACCAGCCGCGCCGTCCCGCGCAGGCGGCGAGCAGCAGCAGGGGCAGTAGCAGCCAGTGGCCTTGGTCGACCCAGTGGGCGAGGCGGACACGCTCGCCGCCTTCTTCGCGTAAATGCTGCGGAGCGTCGAGAAGGTCCAGCGTTCGTAGGTCGCCGTCATCCAGGCGCCAGGATGCATAGCGGGCACCAATCTCATCGGCGAAGCGATTGAGTGAAGCGCTGTCGAGTCGGGACAGTTTGATTGCGCCCTGGTCATCCAACAGGTAGCCGCCTCCCTCCTGAAGAATGGGTGCGCCCTGTGGCGTGCCCATGCCCAGCAGGCGCAGTCGTTCGCCTTGCCGACCCAGTTGTCGGGCGATGGCGCTGCGTTCCGCATCGCTCAGATCACCGGTGATCAGCAGCAGCCGCCCCTGATCGCGAGCGCCCTGGCGCAGCAGGTCGAGGGCTTTGGCCACGGCCAGGTCGGCACGTTGGCCCGGCTCGGGCATGATCGAGGGCTTGAGCGCGTCGAGCAGGTTGTGCGTGGTGGCCATGTCGTCCGACAACGGCACCAGCACATGGGCGCTGCCGGCATACACGACGACGGCGGTCTGGGCGTCCCGGCGGGCCTCGAGCAGGTCGAGGATCTTGCGCCGGGCCTGTTCCAGACGATTGGGTGGGGTGTCGCTCGCCAGCATCTGCGGCGTCAGGTCGATCATGATCACCAGTGGATCGGCCGGTTTGTCGACGGTTTGTTCCAGTTGCTGCCAACTGGGTCCGAGCAGTGCCAAGAGGGCCAACAGCCAGGCCAAGCCCAGCGCGATCCACGGCAGGCGATTGCCACGCCCGTTGCTGCGGGTGAGCAGCAGGCTATGAAAGGCGCTGGGCAGGATCTGCTGCCAGCGGCCGGCTCGCCGCTCGCGGTGCCACAGCTGCCAGAGCAGCCAGCCGAGCAGGGGAGCGAGCAACAGCCACGCGGGGCGCAGCCAGTGCGGCCAGAACTCCATCAGCGTGACCTCCGCAGCCAGTAGGGACGCGGGCCACGCGGCCAGAGTACGCGGCCGACCAGTGCCACGCTGAGTGCCAGGCCAGCGCCCAGCGGCCAGCTGTACAGCGCACGGATCTGCCGTGCCTGGGTGGGTTGCTGAGCCACCGGCTCGAGCGTGTCCAGCAGCGCTTCGATGTCCTGCAGCTGTTCGCGGGACTGGGCGCGAAAATACTGCCCGCCCGTGAGCGCGGCGATTTCCTGCAACAGACCTTCGTCCAGGTCCATGCCCGGCGTGAAGGCGAATACGCCTCGCTGGCCTTGGCCCGGTGCGGCGCCAATGCCGATTGGATAGATCGTCACGTTGTGCAAGGTCGCCATGCGCGCGGCGGTGAGCGGGTCCAGGGTGCCGCCGGTGTTGGCGCCATCGGTGACCAACACCAGCACGCGGCTGTCGGCCGGACGTTCGCGCAGGCGCTTGACCGCCAGGCCGATGGCATCGCCGATGGCGGTGTTCTGCCCGGCGATGCCGATCAGGGCTTCATCGAGCCAGGTATGCACGGTCTGGCGGTCGAAGGTCAGCGGCGATTGCAGGTAGGCCTGGCTGCCGAACAGGATCAGACCGACGCGGTCGCCGTGGCGCTCCTCGATAAAATCGCCCATCAGCCGTTTGACCAGGGTCAGGCGGCTGATGGCCTGCTCGCCCCAGCGCATGTCCGGGTAATCCATGGAGCCGGACACATCCACGGCGAGCATCAGGTCGCGGCCGCTGGCCGGAATCGGCAGGGGTTCGCCCAGCCATTGCGGGCGTGCGGCGGCGATTAACAGGCACAGCCAGAGCAGGGCGAACGGCGCTTGCTGACGCCAGGCCGGCAGGTTGGCGCGCGCCTTGTGGCCGGCGAGGCTCTCCAGCTCGGCGAGGAAATTTACCTTGAGCGCCGCTTCGCCATTGTCCGCCGGTGGCAGCAACCAGCGCAGCAGCCAGGGCAGCGGGGCGAACAGAAAGACCCAGGGCCAGGCGAATTCAAACATGCTTGCGAATCCAGGTTTCGACGGCGCGGTGCAGATCGTCCACGGCCTTGTCGTCGAGCAGACACTGCGGGCGATAGGCGCCGTCCACCAGCACCATCCAGCGGGTCAACCCGGCGGCTGGGCAACGGTTGTCGAGAAACGCCAGCCAGGCGCGCCCGCTGAGGGTCTGGCAGTGGCTGTCCGGGTAATGCTGCAGGCACAGGCGTTTGAGCAGGCCGTTGAGCTGCTGCAGCCAGGGACCTGCCGGCTGCTGGTAGTAGGGTTTGGCCAGGCTGGCCAGCTCGTCCAGCGCCCGCTGGCGACGGGGGTCCAGTTCAGGTTCGTAGGCCGGGCGACGGTGCAGGCGGATAGACAGGCGCCAGAGAGCCCAGAGCAGCAACGGCACGCCGACGGCCAGCAACCACCAGCCCGGCGCGGGCGGCCACCAGGGCACCGGCGGGGGCGGCAATAGAGGTTGCAGTGCGTCGAGCGTGCTCATCGGCGGGAGTCCGCAGGTTGTTCAAGGTAGTCGCGCAATTGCTCGAACATGTCCGTCTGGCTGCTCAGGGGTAGCAGCAGGGCGCGCATCCTCTGCGCAGCGTGCTGCCAGCGCAGGCGCCGTGCTTCGCCCAATTCGCGGTAGGCGCGGCGCAGATCGCTGTCATAGGTGTCCAGTTCAAGCACTGCTTGCTGTTCGCCAAACCGCAGCAGACCGGCGGCGGGCAGCGCGTGGTCGAGGGGGTCGGAAATAGGCAGCAGGATCAGATCGATGTGTCGGCCCAACAGGGCCAGTTGCTGCTCGGCTGCGTCGGTGAGCGCGCGCTCGTCGCAGATCACCACCAGCAGGCTGCCGGGGCGCAGCACTTCGCGGGCACGGCGCAGTGCAGGGCCGAAGGTGCCCTGCGGAGCCTGCATGTCCGCGTGCAGGGCGTGGTTGGCGCCCACCAGCCGGTTGAGCAACTGCAACAGGCTTTGCTTGCTGCGTCGCGGGCGCACTTCATGGTGCTCGCCATCACCGAACACGAGCCCGCCGATGCGGTCGTTGTGGGTGAGCGCGGCCCAGCCAAAGAGTGCCGCGGCCTGGGCGGCAATCACCGATTTGAGTTGCGGGCCACTGCCGAAGAACAGCGGGCGGCTCTGCTCGACTAGCAGGTACACCGGCCGCTCGCGCTCTTCGTGGAACAGCTTGGTGTGCGGTTCCTGGGTGCGCGCGGTGACGCGCCAGTCGATGGTGCGCACGTCGTCGCCCGGCTGATAGACGCGCACCTGGTCGAAGTCGATGCCGCGCCCGCGCAGCTTGGAACGGTGCAGGCCGATCAACGGACTGCGCCGGCTGGGCGTGGAAAACAGCTGCACCTCGCGCAGGCGATGACGGATGTCGATCAATTCGGCCAGGCTCACGCGCACGCCGGGCTGCGACGCCAGGGTATGCATGGTTCAGCGCTCCGCTGCGGGGGCGGGGTGGGCAGCCGGCAGCGGCTTCATCAGGCCACCGCGACCACGTCGAGCACGCGCTGGATCACCTGGTCCTGATCGACGCCGGAGGCTTCCGCCTCAAAGGACAGAATGATGCGATGGCGCAGCACGTCGAACAGCACCGCCTGGATATCCTCGGGGCTGACGAAATCCCGTCCGGCCAGCCAGGCATTGGCCCGCGCGCAGCGGTCCAGGGCGATGGAGCCGCGCGGGCTGGCGCCGTAGCTGAGCCACTCGGCCAGTTCCGCGTCGAACTTGGCCGGAAAGCGCGTGGCCATGATTAGCTGCACCAGGTATTCCTCCACCGCATCGGCCATGTACAGGCCGAGAATCTGCTTGCGCGCCGCGAAAATGGATTGCTGGCTGAGGCGTTTTTCCGGGTGGGTTTCGCCGTTCAGCGCTTCGCCGCGGGCCTGCTGGAGAATGCGCCGTTCCACCGAGGCATCCGGGTAGCCGATCTTAACGTGCATGAGGAAACGGTCGAGCTGGGCTTCGGGCAACGGGTAGGTGCCTTCCTGCTCGATGGGGTTCTGCGTGGCCATCACCAGAAACAGCGGCGACAGTTCATAGGTGCTGCGCCCGATGCTCACCTGGCGCTCGGCCATGGCCTCGAGCAGCGCCGACTGCACCTTCGCCGGGGCCCGGTTGATTTCGTCCGCCAGCACCAGGTTGTGAAAGATCGGCCCTTGCTGGAACACGAAGCTGCCGGTTTCCGGCCGGTAAATCTCGGTGCCGGTAATGTCGGCCGGCAGCAGGTCGGGGGTGAACTGGATGCGATGGAACTCGGCTTCCACGCCGTCGGCCAAATCCTTGATCGCCTTGGTCTTGGCCAGACCGGGCGCGCCTTCCACCAGCAGGTGGCCATCGGCGAGCAGGGCGATCAACAGGCGGTCGATGAGCTTTTCCTGGCCGAGAATCTGGCCAGCAAGAAATTGTCGCAGGGTTAGCAACGCTTCACGGTGTTCCATCATCGGGACTCGGATCGAAACGGGGCGAGGGTCGATATGACGCAGCCTGGTGGCGGCCACTTTAATCGAAGATGGGAAGCTGGGCTAACGTTCTAGGCAGGGTCGCGGTGCATGAATGTCGCAGGGTGCGACCTGTACACCGCCAGAAGCGGCGTGCAGCACGGGAATGTCATTGCAGACACGTTCGTGCCAGGCGCGCCTGGGGCAACTACGGGTTTCTCTGTTTTGATGGAGTATCGCCATGGTGTTTTTCACTGCGACCGGCAAGACCGATTTCCAGCAGCAATTGCAGGCGATTCTAGCCTCCCATGTGGACGCCGACGTCTTGTCGCAGGTCTGTCGCTTCGCCGAGCAGTTCTTTGCCGTGATCGCGCTCGACGAACTGGTCGAGCGGCGCCTCACCGACCTTGCCGGTTGCACCTTGTCGGCCTGGCGTTTACTGGAAGGCTCCCGTAGCGAAACGGCCCAGGTGCGGGTGTTCAACCCCGACTACGAAAAGCATGGCTGGCAGTCCAGCCACAGTGCAGTGGAAATCCTGCACCCGGACATGCCCTTTCTGGTGGACTCCGCGCGCATGGAGCTGGCGCGCCGTGGGCGTAGCATCCATACCCTGCAGAACACGGTGTTCAGCGTGCGCCGCAACGCCGCCGGCGAGTTGCTGGAGCTGTTGCCCAGGGGCTCCACGGGCGAAGGGGTGCACGCCGAGGCGTTGATGTTCCTGGAGATTGACCGCTGCGCGACGGCCAGCGAGCTGCATGAGTTGCAGCAGGCCTTGCTGGATGTTCTAGACGAGGTGCGCCTGGCGGTCAGTGACTTCCCGGCCATGCAGGCCCGCGCCCGCGAAGCCATCACTCGCTTGGAGCAGTGCCCGGTCGAGGTAGACGTCGAGGACGTTGCGGAAATGAAGGTGTTCATCCAGTGGTTGCTGGACGATCACTTCACCTTTCTGGGCTATGAAGAGTTCACCTTGGAGGACGAGGCCGAAGGCGGTTGCGTGGCCTATGACGAGGCCTCATTGCTGGGCCTGTCGCGGCGTTTGCGCAAGGGGTTGAGCCGTGAGGACACCCATGTCAAAGCTGCGACCATGGCCTATCTGCGTCAGCCGCTGCTGTTATCGTTCGCCAAGGCCGCGCGGCCCAGCCGGGTGCACCGTCCGGCCTATCCGGATTTCGTCTCGTTGCGCGAACTGGACGATGCCGGCCGGGTGATTCGCGAATACCGTTTCATGGGCCTGTACACCTCAATGGTGTATGCCGAAAGCGTCAAGCGCATTCCCTATATCCGGCGCAAAGTGGACGAAATCGTCACGCGCTCGGGCTTCGATGCGAAGGCGCATCTGGGCAAGGAGCTGCGCCAGGTACTGGAGGTATTGCCGCGCGACGAGCTGTTCCAGACGCCGGTTGATGAGCTGTTCGAGACCGCCATGGCCATCGTGCAGATCCAGGAGCGCAACAGGCTGCGGCTGTTCCTGCGTCGGGACCCCTACGGTCGCTTCATGTACTGCCTGCTGTACGTGCCGCGCGATCTGTACTCCACGGAAATCCGCGTGAAGGTCCAGCGCATCCTCATGGAACGATTGGGCGCCAGCGATTGCGAGTTCTGGACGTACTTTTCCGAGTCCCAGCTGGCGCGGGTGCAGTTGATCCTGCGCATCGATCCCCGCCATCCGCCGCACTTCGACACCCGGCAACTTGAGCAGGAAGTCATTCAGGCCTGCCGGTCCTGGCAGGACGACTATGCCAACCTGATCCTGGAAGGGTTCGGCGAGGCCCGTGGCCGGGAAGTTCTGGCCAATTTTCCGCAGGGGTTTCCGGCCGGCTACCGCGAGCGCTACGAAGCCCATTCGGCAGCGGTGGACATGCAGCACATCCACGAGCTGTCCGAACAGCGTCCTTTGCTGATGAGCTTTTATCTGCCGCTGGGCACGGATGACCGGCAATTGCATTGCAAGGTCTACCACGGCGACACGCCCCTGCCGCTGTCCGATGTGCTGCCGATTCTGGAGAATCTTGGCCTGCGCGTGCTCAGCGAGTTTTCCTATTACCTGCACCAGCGCAGCGGCCGGGCGTTCTGGATCCATGACTTCACCTTCACCTATGCCGAAGGCCTGCAGATTGACATCCAGGAGCTCAACGAAACCTTCCAGGATGCTTTTGTGCATGTCGTCGCCGGCGACGCTGAAAACGATGCCTTCAACCGGCTGGTGCTCAGCGCCGCGCTGCCCTGGCGGGACGTTGCGCTGCTGCGCGCCTATGCGCGTTACCTCAAGCAAATCCGCCTGGGCTTCGACCTGGGCTATATCGCCAACGCGCTGAACAACCATCCGGACATCGCGCGTGAGCTGGTGCGTCTGTTCAAAACCCGCTTCTACCTGGCGCGCAAGCTGGTCGAGGCGGATCTGCAGGACAAGCAGTTGAAGCTGGAGCAGGCGATTCTCACCGCGCTGGACAGGGTGGCGGTGCTTAACGAGGACCTGATCCTGCGGCGCTACCTGGCGCTGATCAAGGCAACGCTGCGCAGCAATTTCTACCAGCCGGATACCCAGGGCGCGGACAAACCCTACTTCAGTTTCAAGTTCGATCCCGGCGCGATCCCGGGCGTGCCCAAGCCGGTGCCGCGCTATGAGATTTTCGTTTACTCGCCGCGCTTCGAGGGCGTTCACCTGCGCGGTGGGCCGGTGGCTCGGGGTGGTTTGCGCTGGTCGGATCGCGAGGAAGATTACCGCACGGAAGTGCTCGGCCTGGTCAAGGCCCAGCAAGTGAAGAACGCGGTGATCGTGCCCATGGGTGCCAAGGGCGGCTTCGTGCCGCGCCGCATGCCGATAAACGGTAATCGCGATGAGATCCAGGCTGAGGCGATTGCCTGCTATCGATTGTTCATCAGCGGCCTGCTGGATATCACCGACAACATCAAGGAAGGCCAGGTGGTGCCGCCGGCCAACGTGGTGCGCCATGACGGCGACGATCCCTATCTGGTCGTGGCGGCCGACAAGGGCACGGCGAGTTTTTCCGATATCGCCAATGCGCTGTCCGCCGATTATGGCTTCTGGCTCGGCGATGCCTTCGCCTCGGGCGGCTCGGCCGGCTACGACCACAAGGCCATGGGCATCACCGCGAAGGGCGCCTGGATCTCGGTGCAGCGGCATTTTCGCGAACGCGGCATCGATGTGCAGCAGGACAGCATCAGCATGATCGGCATCGGCGACATGGCGGGCGACGTGTTCGGCAACGGCCTGCTGATGTCCGATCGGGTGCGGCTGCTGGCGGCGTTCAACCATCTGCATATCTTCATCGATCCGGACCCCGACCCGGCGGCCAGCTACGCCGAACGCAAGCGCCTGTTCGAGCTGCCGCGCTCGGCCTGGAGCGATTATGACGCCGGGCTGATTTCGGCCGGCGGCGGCGTGTTCGCGCGCAGCGCCAAGAGCATCGCCATCACCCCGCAGATGCAGGCATGTTTCGACATCCAGGCCGAGCGGCTCAGCCCCAACGAACTGATCAATGCGCTGCTCAAGGCACCGGTGGACCTGATCTGGAACGGCGGCATCGGCACCTATGTCAAAGCCAGCACGGAAAGCCACGCCGACATTGGCGACAAGGCCAACGACGCGGTGCGCGTCAACGGCAACGAACTGCGCGCCAAGGTGATGGGCGAGGGCGGCAACCTGGGCATGAGCCAGCGGGGGCGCATCGAATATGGCTTGAATGGCGGGGCGAGCAACACCGATTTTATTGATAACGCCGGCGGGGTGGACTGTTCCGACCATGAGGTGAACATCAAGATCCTGCTCAACGAGGTGGTCACGGCCGGCGACATGACCGGCAAGCAGCGCAACGAGCTGCTGGCCGCCATGACCGAGGCGGTGAGTCGGTTGGTGCTGGCCAACAACTATAAACAGACCCAGGCCCTGTCGCTGGCCGAGCGGCGCGCCCGCGATCGCGGCGCCGAGTACCGTCGGCTGATCACCGACCTGGAAAGCCGGGACAAGCTCGACCGTGCGCTGGAGTTTCTGCCCAGCGATGAGCAATTGGTCGAGCGCGGCAATAACAATCAGGGACTGACCCGCCCGGAACTGGCAGTGCTGCTGTCCTACAGCAAGATCGATCTCAAGCAGGCACTGCTCAAGTCGAAGCTACCGGACGACGACTACCTGATCCGCGACATGGAGAGCGCCTTTCCGCAGTTGCTGGCGGAAAAGTTCGGGCCGGCCATGCGCCGTCACCGCCTCAAGCGCGAGATAGTCAGCACGCAGATTGCCAATGATCTGGTCAACCACATGGGCATCACCTTCGTGCAGCGGCTCAAGGAATCCACCGGCATGAGCGCCTCCCAGGTGGCGGCAGCCTATGTGATCGTGCGTGACATCTTTCACCTGCCGCATTGGTTCCGGCAGATCGAACTGCTCGATCATCAGGTGACGGCGGAAACCCAACTGGCCCTGATGGACGAGCTAATGCGCCTGGGACGGCGCGCCACGCGCTGGTTCTTGCGCAGCCGGCGCAATCAGCTGAATGCCGCCCGCGACATGGCGCATTTTGGCCCGCGCGTCGCGGCGCTGGGGCTGAAGCTCAACGAGTTACTCGAAGGGCCGACCCATGAACACTGGCAGACGCGCTATCGCGGTTACGTCGATGCTGGCGTGCCCGAGTTGCTGGCGCGCATGGTGGCCGGCGTCAGCCATTTGTATACGCTGCTGCCGATCCTCGAAGCCGCCGACCAGACGGGCCTCGAACCCACCGAAGTGGCGCGGGCGTACTTTGCGGTGGGCAGCACCCTGGAGCTGACCTGGTTCTTGCAACAGATCAGCGAACTGCCGGTAAAGAACAACTGGCAGGCCCTGGCCCGCGAAGCCTTCCGCGACGACCTGGACGGACAACAGCAGGCGATCACTGTGTCGCTGCTGCAAACGTCGGGCAGCGACGACCTCGACCTGGACGCCCGCCTGCACGCCTGGATGGAACATCACAAGGTGATGGTCAAACGCTGGCGCAACATGCTCGCCGAACTGCGCGCCGCTACCGGCAGCGACTACGCCATGTACGCCGTGGCCAGCCGCGAAGTGGCCGACCTGGCGCAGAGCGGAACTTCCGTGACGGGGGCGTAGAAGAGCATTACTCGGGTAGGGCGGCCTCGCCCGTGACACGGAGATATCAGGGTAATACGGTGTGTCCCGGGCAGCCCGCCGTTTCGGGTCCCGGTCAAACTCAGGGTGGTTGGGGTGGGCGTAGAGCGGCGTCGCGCGTTGCACGGTGCGGGGATGGATACGCGGCTGGCCGAGCACCCCGCCATCACTATTCCCTGCTCCGGGCGAGGCCGCCCTACGATCATGCGGCCTACACTGCGATGTCCTGTTCTGTCATGGATGACATACATGGCCAACTATCGACGTGTCTGGTGCCCGGGTGGCACGTATTTCTTTACCCATACCCTGGTTCGCCGCCACAACAACGATCTGCTGGTACGCAACGTCGATGCGCTGCGCCACGCTGTCGCCACGGTGAAACGACGCCATCCCTTTCACATCCATGCCTGGGTGGTTTTGCCCGAACACCTGCATTGCGTCCTTGAACTGCCGTCCGGAGATGCCGATTTCGCGTTGCGTTGGCGGCTGATCAAGCTGATTTTTTCACGCAGCGTGGCGGTCACAGAGCGCAGCTCCATGGCCCGCTTGGTGTGTGGCGAGCGAGGCGTCTGGCAGCGCCGCTATTGGGAGCACCGGATACGCGATGAACAGGACCTGTTGCGGCATGTGGATTATGTGCACATTAACCCGCTGAAGCATGGCTTGGTCGAGCAGGTACGCGATTGGCCGTACTCAACGTTTCATCGCTTGGTGGAACGGGGTGTATATCCCGCCGATTGGGCCGGAGGCCCGGAAACAGAACATGCAAGCATCCAAGGCGATCCGTAATTAGTTGCGCGTGGGTGGGTCTCGTTCGTGGGTAGCCGGGTAGCGTTGCGCGTAGGGCGGCCTCGCCCGTGGCAGGGAGTGAAGGTGGGAACGCGGAGTTTTCGGGCAGCCCGCCGTTTTTGGCCTCGATCGGGCTCGGCGTGATGGCGGGGTGCTCGCCCAGCCGCGAGTTTCCATTTCGGCACCGTGCTGCGAGCGACGCCGCTCTACGGCCAAGGTGACGTTGCGCGTCGGGTGGTCTCGTTCGTGGGTAGCCTTGGGTAGGGCGGCCTCGCCCTTGGCAGGGAGTGAAGGTGGAACGCGGAGTCTTCGGGCAGCCCGCCGTTTTTGGCCCCGTTCAGGCTCGGCGTGATGGCGGGGTGCTCGGCCAGCCGCATAGCCATCCCGGCAGCTTGCAGCGAGCGATCCCGCCCACTGAGCTATGTGTGCCGACACACCCGTGATTACGCTTTGCCTGGGCGGCCGATGCGCAGGCCGGTCTTCTTCAGGATGCGGCTGCTGACCAGCATTTCGTCGGCGTGGCAGGCGGGGCCGAGCAGATGACGGATGTCGGCACGGTAGGCGTCGATTTCTGCGGCATTGCGACCATGCACCATGGCGAACAGGTTGTAGCGCCAGCCCTCGCGGCGCGGTCGCCGGTAGCAGTGGCTGATATAGGGCTGGGCACCCAGCAACGGACCGAGGCGGTCCATTTCGGCATCGTCCACGTCCCACACCGTCATGCCGTTGAAGGTATAGCCGAGGCGGTAATGGTTGGGCACGGCGGCGATGCGGCGGATCGCGCCGTCGTCCTGCAGTTGCTGCAGCAGGTTCAGGGTGGCGGTAACGCTCAACTGAAGCCGCTCGGCCAGCCAGGCCCAAGGATCGTCCACCAGCGGCAGGCCGGCTTCGGTGAGTTCGATCAGTTGCCTGACCAGCTGCGGTTCATACCGGGAAATGCAAGCCGACATGGTAGGTCTGCTCCTTGGGCAGGTTGAGGACTGGCAGACCGGTCTGCGCCTCGATGCAAGCGATGCAGTCGGCGATGCCTTCGGGCGTGGCGCAGCCGAGTACGAACCACATGTTCCAGGCATGTTCGCGACGGTAGTTGTGGGCCACTTCAGGCATGGCGGCGAGGATCTCGGCCACCGCGTCGAAGCGCTCCTCCGGCACGGCCAGGGCCGCCAGGGTGAAGGCGCCGCCCAGACGCTCGATGTCGAACATCGGTCCGAAGCGGGTCAGCGTGCCGTCATCGAGCAGTGCCTGGGTTCGTGTGCGCAACTCAATGGGGGTGGTGTCCAGTTCCAGCGCCATGGCTTCCCAGGGCCGCGGCACCAGCGGCAGGCCCCGCTGCAGGCGGTTGATCAGTTTCCGGTCAAGTTCATCCATGGCACACCTCACGTGGGGCGGGCGGGGTATAGCGACCGCCGCGCTGCTTGAACGCACGGGTGCTGAACAGTAATTGATGCGAAACGCCACTCAAGTGGTACTCGGCGAGCAGCGCCGCGATGTGGGCGCGTACTTGCTCACGTTCGCGGCCGTGCACCATGCAGAACAGGTTGTACGGCCAGTGCGGCAGGCGACGTGGGCGCTGATAGCAAAGATTGATGCCCGGTGCCTGGCCGAGCCGGTGGCCGACCTCGTCGACCTGGTTGTCGGCAATGTCCAGCACCAGCATGGCGTTGGCGCGAAAGCCCAGGGCGCGATGTTGCAGAACCAGGCCAATACGACGGAACAGGCCGTTATCGTTCCAGTGCTGCATTTGCGCGAGTACGGCGTGTTCGTCGGCGCCGATCTGTTCGGCGAGGGATTGGTAGGGCCGGCTGGCCAGCGGCAGGCCCGCTTCCAGCAGGCGTCGCAGTTGCAAACGTTGTTCGCTGTTCAGGGCGCTGCACATGGACTGTGCTCCAGGGAAAAACCGAGGTCGATGCGGTAGGCGCGCTGCATGGGCAGGTCGAGCGGGCTGAGTCCGGTGTCGCCCTCAATCTCGTCGAGCACCTGGTCCAGGTGGGCGCGGTCCGGTCCGGTGAGCACAAACCACAGGTTGTAGGCGTGTTCACGCAGGTAGTTGTGATTGACCTCGGGATAGCGGTTGATCCGCGCGGCGATCTGCTCCAGTTGCTCATGGGGCACGGCCAGGGCCACCAGGGTGCTGGCGCCAGCGCGGCTGTGCTCGAACACCGGGCCGATGCGCGACAGGCCACCGTTCTGCTCAAGGCGAGCGAGGCAATCGAGCACCTCGGCCTCGCTGCACTCAAGGACGTCGGCCATGGCCTGGTAGGGCTCGGCACACAGCGGCATACCATGCTGGAAACGTTCGATCAGGCGACGGCTGAGCGGATCGAGGTCGTGCATGTCAGAGCCCCGTTTCATGCGCGCGGCTGGTGAAGAAGATGCCGCTCGGGCTGTCGGCCGGCAGGCGCTTGATCAGCTCCAGGCGATAGGGGTCCCACACCTGCACTTCGCCGCTGTCGCGCACCGACAGCCAGAGCTGGTCGCCACGGGCGGTGAACTCCATGTGCAGCACGGCCGGACCGGGTTCCAGAGTGGCCAGGATGGCGTGGCTTTCGCTGTCGATCACCTGCACCTTGTGGTTGTCCGGGTGGGCGAAGTTGACCCAGATCTGCCGCGCATCCGGTCGGGCCATGACGAAGACCGGCTGGCCGACGACGTCGATGGCGGCGGTCTGTTGCCAGTTCTGTGAATCCATCACCAGCACGCGATGCTGGCCGATGGCGGGCACGAAGGTCTGGTTGCCGGCAACGGTCCAGCCTTCCAGGTGCGGCATCTTGTAGACCGGCAGCGGCTGCTGGCCACGGCCGTAGCCGTCGAGGATGCGCTCAACGCCGCGCTCGGGGTGCCAGAGGTCGAGCTTGGCCATGCCGTCCTCGCCAAACAGGCCGGCGATGTAATAGCGGCCTTCCGGGGTAAGCAGGGCATCGTAGGGTTGCTTGCCGATATTCTCGAAACGGCTGACGACCGGCGTGTTGCCTTGGCTGAAGTCCAGCAGCCAGGTTTCGCCGGTGTCGAACAGGCTGTAGATAAAGCCCTGGTTGGGCACGTCGGTTACGCCGACCACCCGCGAGTTGCGGCTGCCGTCGGCCAGCGGCGTGGCGGGGATGTCGGCCACCAACTCCAAGGTCTGGGCGTCGAAGACCTTGACGCCGCCCGGTTCGTAGTTGCCCACGGCGATCAGGCGACCGTCCTGGCTGATGGCGCCGCCGATGCTGTTGCCGGCCTGGATGACGCGCTTGTCGATGCGTTGGCGGATCAAGTCGACTTTGGTCAGTCCGCCGTCGCGGCCGAAGACGTAGGCGAAGCGCTGGTCGCGGGAAAACACCACCGAGGCGTGGGACAGGTCGCCCAGCCCTTCGATGCGCGCCAGGCGGGTCTGGCTGCTGCTTTCGATTAATTGCAGGCTGCCGGTGGCACGTTCAACCACCACGCCCAGATCGCCCGTACCGCGCAACGGTTGTTGGGCGCAGGCACCGAGCAGCAGGCCGGCGGCCAGAAACAGGGACGGACGGATCATGGCGAGGGGTATCCTTCAAGCAAGACGTCGACCAGCCAGGCCACATCCTGCTCATCGAGCAGGGCTTTCCAGCCGGGCATGGCAGTGCCGGGGCGACCGTGGGTCACGGTGGCGATCAGAAATTCGCGGGGTTTGCCGGCGAGAGCGTCAAGAGTCAACGCGGGGCCGAGGCCGCCGGTCATGCGCAGGCCATGGCACGAGCCACAATCCTGCAGGAGCAGGTGCTCCAATTGGGCCTGCCGTTCGACACTGGGTGTCGCGTGCAGTACCGGGGGAAAAGAGAGGAGGGACGCCACAGCCAGTCCCAAACGAAATTGCGCGGCTCGTGTGACCATCATGGCGTCCCTCCTGGACGTGCTTACTTCAGCGTCAGGATCCACTCGGCGAGGGTCTTGGCTTCTTCTTCGCTTACCGCGTTTGGCGGCATCGGGATCGGGCCCCACTTGCCACTGCTGCCGTTCTTGATGCTGGCGGCCAGGGTAGCGGCTGCGCCTTCAACACCGGCATTCTTGGCGGCGACTTCGTTCAGTGCCGGGCCGACCATTTTCATGGACACGTTGTGGCAAGCAGCGCAAGGCTTGCTCTTGAACAGGGCCTCGCCGTCAGCGGCTATCGCCGGCTGCAAGCTCAGTGCACCGCCCAGAGCGAGCAGTGGGATCAGCAGTTTTTTCATGGGTACTTCCTTCAAGGCTAAGGGGACGGGCCTTGCAGCCCGTCCTGGAGAAACTCAGTAAACGTCGTACTGAGTGTTATGCACGTTAAATTTACCGGTGGGAGTAATCAACCTCTTGTCCCGGATCACTTTTTTCAGCTTTAGGGTCTTGTCGTCGACCACCACGATGGCCGATTCCTCGTCCTGTCCGCTCCATACCGAGAACCAGACTTCGTCGCCGGCCTTATTGTACTCAGGCTGCACGACGCGCTTGGCACCTTCCTTGATCCCGGACCAGTCGCCGATAGGCAGAACGGTGTAACCGGCGTTCATGTTGGTGATGTCGAAAACGGCCACCGACTGGCTGATTTTTGCTTCTGGATGGAAGGTGGTATCCAGGTACAGGTGCTTCGATTTCGGATGGGTCTTGATAAATAGCGACCCGCCGCCCTGTCCCTTGAGTGTTTCTACAACTTTCCAGGCATATTGTGGGTAGTTGTCTGGATCAGTGCCGATCAGCGAGATGGTTTCGTCGCCCAGGTGGCTGGTGGCCCAGACCGGACCGAACTGCGGGTGCACGAAGTTGGCACCGCGACCGGGGTGCGGGATTTTACCTACATCCACCAGGGCTGCCATCTTGCGCTCCTTGGAGTCGATCACGGCGACCTGGTTGGAGTTATTGGCGGCGGTCATGAAGTAGCGATGGCTGACGTCCCAGCCGCCGTCGTGCAGGAAGGGCGCGGCGTCGATGCTGGTGGTGGTCAGGTTGTCGATGTCCTCGTAGTTGACCAGCAAGACCTTGCCGGTTTCCTTGACGTTGACGATGAACTCCGGGTGTTCGTGGGAGGCGATGATCGCCGCCACGCGCGGTTCCGGGTGATATTCCTGGGTGCCAACGGTCATGCCGCGAGTGGAGACGATGCGCAGCGGCTCCAGGGTCTCGCCATTCATGATGGTGAACTGCGGCGGCCAGTAGTCGCCGGCGATCACGTACTTGTCTTCGTAACCTTCGAACTTGGAGGTTTCCACCGAGCGGGCTTCGATGCCCACCTTAATTTCCGCGACCTTGATCGGCTCCTTGGCCCACAGATCGATCATATCGATCTTCGCGTCGCGGCCGATCACCAGCAGGTAACGGCCGGAGGCGGACATGCGCGAAATGTGCACGGCGTAACCGGTGTCGATGGTCTTGACGATCTTCTTGGTGTTGCCGTCGATCAACGCAATCTTGCCGTCGTCACGCAGGGTGACGGAGAACAGGTTGGGCAGGTCCAGCTTGTTCATCTGCTTCTTCGGACGGTTCTCCGGCTTGACCAGCACCTTCCAGGAATTCTTCATCTCGGCCAGGCCCCACTCCGGCGGCGTCGGCGGGGTGTGCTGGATGTACTTGGCCATCAAGGTGATTTCGGCCGAGGTGAGGCCGCCCGAGGTGCCCCAGTTCGGCATGCCGCCCGGTGAGCCGTAGGTGATCAGCGCTTCAAGGAAGGCTTGACCACGTTGCTGGGTGATGTCCGGAGTCAATGGTTTGCCGGTGGCGCCCTTGCGCAGCACGCCGTGACAGCCGGCGCAGCGCTGGAAGTAGATTTCTTTGGCCTGTTCAAACTCGGCGGCGGAGAGGTCCGGTGCGCCGGGGGTATGAACCACCTGAGCGCTGGCCGGATCGATCACGGAGGCTTGTCCGGCATAGGCGGCACTGGCGCTTTCCGGATTGGTGTTGGCCTGGGCTATCGCTAAACCGAGCAGCGACAAGCCGGCAATAAACCCTGTCAGTAGCGGTTTGCCAACATAACTCATTGTGTAACTCCTTAGGGCCGGCGGGTTGGAGGCCGGACCGACAACATGGTGCGGGCGTTGTACCGCGGGGGTACGTTGTTTATCTGGGTGTTCACTACGTGGTTTTTCAGGTTCTTGTTGACTGCCTTGCCAGTGGGAAACGCTGTTCAGCCGATGCCCCGCACCGGTTGTGATTGAGGCAGAGGATCGCCGGGACGCGCCGTTGCGTCCTTGACGGTAATCAATCGAATCGGCGGCAAGGGAAACGCTGAGGAAAAAAACTGAAACGAAGGGATGGTCTCGTCCCTGCGCAGGCTGCGCAGACAAAACGGGCCCACCTCCCGAGATACGGGGGGGTGGGCTCAAAGGGCGTGGATGGGTTGTTGTTATTGTTTGGCCGCGGTGATGTCCGCGGCCGCGTCGATGCCCAACTGATAACCGAGCGAGACGTGGTGATAGCGGCCGCTGGCGCTGTCGTCGTGGATGGCGAAGCCGAAGTTGTAGGTGTGCCCCGGTTCGAGGGCGACGTCGCCTGCGCCGCCGGTGAATTTACGGGTGAAATCCACTGTCCAGGTATCGCCGTTGCGTGTGCCGACCGCGCTGATCAGTGCCTGACCGCCGTCCATGACGCGCGTATCGGCGATATGGCCGTCAAAGGCCTTGTTTTCGCCGCTACGCCATTGGTTGAGGTCGTAGAACAGCGCACCGGCCAGCGAACCGCCGCTGACGTACTTGGTCTTGTTCTCGTCCGCACCGGGCATGCTGCGGGCATCGCCGTGACAGCTGGCCCAGCAGCCGCCGCGATCGGCCAGTTCCACCTTGGAGCCGGCTTCGAGCATGTAGGCGATCTTGACCGGGTTCTTGTCGTCCATCTTTGCCGCACCGGAAGCCGCGGGCTGGGTCCAGGAGAAGCGCAGGTAAAGGTGCTCGCCGTCGTGGGCGGCCTGCACCCGGGTATTGATGAAGGGCGCCTTGCCGGCAATGGGTGCGGGTTCGAGCGTGGCGCCGCTGGCGATTTTCTTGCCCATGTCAGCGGTTTCTTCCGAGTGGCAGCCGGCGCAAGTTTCGCCTTTTCTCAGCGCCCGGGCGCCGCCGTGTTCGGTGCCCTTGGTGATCCATTCCAGCGGCGAGACGCCCGGATAGAACAGAGTGATATCCGTGGCCGGCACCTTGCTCCAGTCGGCGGGAGGCGCGGCCTGAGCCTGGGTGGCGGCGAGGGCCAGGGCCGCAGTGATGGCGCTGGCGATTAAGGTTTTGTTCATGGTCGATTCCTCTTCATGGCTCTGGCCAGTCCCTATTCTTCGTCTTCTTCAGTCATGCCCGCGGGTTTGTGGTGGGCAATCCCTTTGTGGCAATCAATGCAGGTCATGTTGTCGCGAATCGCCATTTCATGCTGCTTGCGGGCCCGCTGCTTCTGCGTCTCGGTGTTCATGCTTTCCAGGCTGTGGCAGTTGCGGCACTCACGAGAATCGGAAGCTTTCATGCGCTTCCATTCGCTGCGCGCCAGGGTCAGGCGCTTGGCTTCGAATTTCTCCGGTGTGTCGATGGTGCCGACCAGCTTGCCCCACAGTTCCCGTGAGGCTTGGGCCTTGCGCACCATCTTGTAGGTCCATTCCCTGGGAACGTGGCAATCCGGGCAGGTGGCGCGCACGCCGGTGCGGTTGCTGTAATGAATGGTCTCCTTGTATTCGGGGTACACGTTGTCGCGCATCTCATGGCAGGAAATGCAGAAGCTTTCGGTGTTGGTGACTTCCAGCGCGGTGTTGAAACCGCCCCAGAACAGGATGCCCAGCACAATGCCGGCCAGCAGGAGCGTGCCGAGCGAGTACTGCAGACTCGGGCGCCGCAGCGTGGCGAGGATTCGGCGGAACCGTCCGCCGGGTTGTTGCTTGTGATCTGTCATGGAGGTGTCCTTGACTACCCCCGTGCCGGAGCACGGGGGCATTCAGCAAGCGATCGGGAACGATCAGTAGACGTCGAACATGGTGTTGTAAACGTTGAACTTGCCGGTCGGCGTGACCATCTGCGGATCGGTGATTACACGCTTCACCTTCAGGGTCTTGTCGTCGTACACGACAATGGCGGACTGGTCGGTCTTGCCACCCCACAGGGAGATCCAGACTTCGTCGCCCGTCACGTTGTACTCGGGCTGTACCGCGCGGCGGATCGCCTGGCTCATCGGCAGGCCGGAGTCCTTGGCGACGTTCAGCTGCTTGGGCGGCTGGTTGAGGTCGTTCATATCGAACACGTACACCGATTCGGCCACGTCACGCTCGGGGTTCATCGGCGCGTCGGCCCAGAAGTGCTTGGACTTCGGGTGCGTCTTGACGAACAGGTTGCCGGCGCCGGGCATCTTCAGTTCCTGCACCACTTTCCAGTTGTGCGCCTTGTGCTTGGCGTGCTTTCGCTCCTCGGAGGGTGTGGAGATCAGCGAGACCACATCGTCGCCCAGGTGACCGGTGGCCCAGACGGGACCGAACTCCTTGTGCACGAAGTTGGCGCCACGGCCCGGGTGCGGGATCTTGGCGGTCTCCACCAGAGCCGCGAGCTTGCCGGTCTTGGTATCCACGGCCGCGACCTTGTTGGACGCGTTCGCAGCTACCAGGAAGTAGCGATGGGACGCATCCCAGCCACCGTCATGCAGGAACTTGGCGGATTCGATGGTGGTGGTCTTGAGGTTCTTGATGTCGGTGTAGTCGACCAGCAGGATCTGCCCGGTCTCCTTCACGTTCACCACCCATTCAGGCTTGATGTGCGAAGCGACGATGGACGCCACACGCGGCTCGGGGTGGTACTCGCCATCGACGGTCTGGCCACGGGTGGAGACGACCTTGATTGGCTCCAGGGTCTCGCCGTCCATGATCGAGTACTGCGGCGGCCAGTAGGTGCCACCAATCAGGTATTTGTCTTCGAAGCCCTTGAACTTCGAGACGTCCACCGAGCGGGCATCCGAACCCAGGCGTACCGTGGCGACGGTGGTCGGCTCTTCGAACCACATGTCGATGATGGTGGTCAGGCCGTCGCGGCCCACCGTGTAGACATAACGGCCCGAGGCGGAGAGCCGGGAGATGTGCACGGCATACCCGGTTTCGAGGATCTTCCAGATCTTGTGCGTGTCGCCGTCCACCAGGGCCAGCTTGCCGGCATCGCGCAGGGTGATGGCGAAGACGTTCTTCAGGTTGATGTTGTTCATCTGCTTGGTGGGGCGTTCGGACACCGGCACGATCAGCTTCCAGCTGTCCTTCATGTCCTGCAGCGAGAACTCCGGCGGCACGTCCGGGGTGTGCTGGATGTAGCGCGCCATCAGGTTGATTTCATCCTTGGTGAGGATGTCGTCGTAGTTGACCATGCCGCCTTCAGTACCGAAGGCAATGATGTTCTCCAGACGCTTGGTGCCGAGCTTGAGGGTGCCGCCCTCCAGCTTGCTGCCGTTGGCCTGCACCTGTTCCCAATGCGGCTCCAGGTTCTTGCCGGTGGCGCCCTTGCGCAGCACACCGTGGCAGCCGGCGCAGCGTTCGAAATAGATCTGCTTGGCCGTTTCCTTTTCCGCAGCGGTCATCGCCGGCGCGTTGGCCTGGGCGATCGAGAAGCCGAGTAGAGAAACGCTGGCCAGCAGTCCTGCCAGTAGCGGTTTGGCGTACTTCATTGTGTATCTCCCCTAGATGAAGTCATCGGTGACTCCGTGTTGGTACTTCGGTGTGGCAATACCCGGGTACTTCTTTTTGTGTACGGCGCCGATGCTAGAGAGACGAATTGCCGATGCGCTTGATTGCGATCAAGAGAGGTCCCCATACCCCTTGAACGTGACGCCATGTCGCGGGTAGCGTGGCTTTAACCAACTGCTTTCGTGAGGTATTGCTGGTGAATGCACCTGAGAAACTGAGGGGGACGGGCGTGCCGGACGTACCTTTCTACCAATCCCTGGGCAATGAAGAGGTGATGTTCGAACAGGCCTGGCGGCATGGCATGCCGGTGCTGATCAAGGGCCCGACCGGCTGCGGCAAGACCCGTTTCGTGCAGTACATGGCGCACCGCCTCGGCCTGCCGCTGTACACGGTGGCCTGCCATGACGATTTGTCCGCCACCGACCTGGTGGGGCGCCACCTGATCGGCGCCGACGGCACCTGGTGGCAGGACGGCCCGCTGACCCGCGCCGTGCGCGAGGGCGGTATCTGCTACCTGGACGAAGTGGTCGAAGCGCGCCAGGACACCGCCGTGGTGCTGCACCCGCTGGCGGACGATCGCCGCGAGCTGTTCATCGAGCGCACCGGCGAGCAGTTGCAAGCCCCGCCGGGCTTCATGCTGGTGGTGTCCTACAACCCCGGCTACCAGAACCTGCTTAAAGGCATGAAACCCAGCACGCGCCAGCGTTTCGTCGCCTTACGCTTCGATTACCCGGCCGCCGAGGAAGAAACGCGTATCGTCGCCAATGAGGCCGGCGTGGATCATGCGCTGGCGGCCCAGGTGGTCAAGCTCGGTCAAGCCCTGCGCCGGCTGGAACAGCACGACCTGGACGAGGTGGCCTCGACCCGCTTGCTGATTTTTACCGCGCGCATGATCCGCTCCGGCATGAGTCCGCGCGAAGCTTGCCTGGCGTGCCTGGCCGAACCGCTGTCGGACGACATACAGACCGTGGCGGCGCTGATGGATGTGGTTGATGTCCACTTCGAGTGAGACGTTTGCCAGGGTCGAGCGGCGCGTGCCGGGCGACCTGGCAATGTGGATCTTCATTTTTGCCGAGCTGGCGGTGTTCGGCATCTTGATTCTCGCCTTCGCGGTCACCCAGGCGCTGAACCCCGAGCTGTTTGCGCTGAGCCGTCAGGCGCTGGACAACTCCACCGGCCTGGCGCTGACCCTGAGCCTGCTCACCTCCGGCCTGCTCGCCGCGCTGGCGGTTGAGCAGGTGCGGGGCAGTGAGCAGACGCGTGCGTTCTGGCTGCTGCTGGCGGCGCTGGCCTCGGCCTGCGTCTACGTGGTGCTCAAGCTGGGCGAGTACGGCCATTTGGCCGGCCTTGGTCTGGATCTGGAGTACAACACCTTTTTCACCCTGTACTGGATTCTGACCGGGTTTCATTTCCTGCACGTGCTGCTGGGCATGCTGATCCTCGGCTACATGGCCAACCGTTGCCGGCTGCGCGCCTATGCGCCGGACAATTGCAGCGGGCTGGAGTCGGGCGTGCTGTATTGGCACATGGTCGATCTGGTCTGGGTGCTGCTGTTTCCGCTGGTTTACGTGCTGGGCTGAGGAGGCTGTGATGTCCACATCGATAACCCTGGTCCTGTGCTGGGTAGGGCTGGCCGCTCTCTCGGTGGGCACCGTGGTGCTGGGCAACGCGGGGATGTCCCTGACGTTGGCCGGCGCGGTGCTGGCGGTGGCCTTCGGCAAGGCCTGGCTGATCACCGACGGCTTTATGGAGCTGCGCCACGCACCTTGGCGCTGGCGGGGATTGCTGCTGAGTTGGCCGCTGGTGATGGTCGTCGGTGTGCTGCTGGCGCTGACGCTTTAACGCGCAGATAAACCCAATCGCTGTCGTAGGGCGGCATCGCTCGTTGCAGGAGGGTTGGCTGGATACCCAGCGCTGAGCGAGCATCCCGCCAGCGGAGTTTCCCCCGCGGCGGGCTGCCCGACTGGCTCCGTATTCTCATCCCGCCTATCCGCACGGGCGAGGCCGCCCTACGCGCCGTGTAGCCTATGAGGTTGTGCACGCCAGGCTGGTGACATCGATACGCAGGTGTTGCTGGATGCGCGCTTCGTCCAGTGCATACAACTCATCGATAAAGGCCACCGCGAACGAGCCGGGCGCCGCGTGGCGTTCGGCGGCGAGTTTGCCGACAATGGCAAAACTGGCGTGGGCGGCGAGGTTGGCCACCAGCGGCTCGGCGACCGCCTGATACGCGGCGACCAGCGCGCCGAGGGCGCAGCCGGTGGCGGTGACCCGTGGCTGCAGGCTGCTGCCACCGTAAACGCGGATCAGCGTCGGCCGCTCTTCGTAATGACCGACCAGATGATCCACTTCCCCCGAAGCGCCGACCGTGCGGCAATGGCGGAGCAGTTCCAGCGCCGCGGGCACGGCGGATTCCGGCGCATCGGAGCTGTCCATGCCGCGGGCGCCGCTGCCAAGCCCGGAAAGGCCTTTGATTTCCGACGGGTTGCCGCGAATGGTGGTAGGGCGGTAGTGCAACAGTTCGACGGCAATCGCGCCGCGCCAGGGCAAGCCGCCAGCGCCGATAGGATCAAGTACCCAGGGTTTTCCCGCCAGTTGTGCCGCGTCAGCGGCCAGGCGCATCGCTTCGACCTGACTGTCGGTGGGCGTGCCCAGGTTGATCAGCAACGCATCGGCAATGCCGGCAAACAACCCCGCTTCCTGGGTGTTGTCGACCATGGCCGGCGAGGCGCCAGCGGCCAACAGGATGTTGGCCATGAAGTTGCTCGACACCACATTGGTGATGCACTGCACCAGCGGCGTGCGTGCCTGCAATTCACGATGGGCCCGAATCACCGCGTCGCGCAGCACCTCAGTCGCCTGCCTGTTGCCACCTGCCATCTCATGCTCCCATTCAGCTATTTTTTTGCGAAGTAGGGCACAGCATACGCGCAGATGAAGCGGAAGCGAGTGGTGAATTGAATGGCGAAATGCCCGTTTGGAGGACGCTCCGAAGATGTTGTAGGGGCGAATTCATTCGCCTGGCATTTGAGGCTACCGGCACTTGCGTTGATGCGACTCGCTACGAAGCCAAGGCCCTTGCGTATGTCGTCGCTGCGGCATGGTTTGAACGTGATACGTCAGGCGAATTAATTGGCTGTGTCTGCGTTAGTTGTGGCAAGGGGCATTACCCAAGCAAATTCATGGCGTTACCTGTTACACAACCTGGGAGACCAGGACCTCGCGCCGAAGCGAGCGGTAACCACTGACGCAGCTGTCGTAGGGCGGCGTCGCTCGCTGCAGGAGGGTTGGCTGGATACTCGAGGTTGAGCGAGCACCCCGCCGGCGGAGTATCCCACCTACGGCGGGCTGCCCGAGTCACTGCGCAGTTCCATCCCGACACCCTGCAACGGGCGAGGCCGCCCTACGCATGCCTACATGACCCACCGCGCCGGCTGCTAGCAACATGTAACGCAGACACAGCCAATGAATTCGCCCCTACAGCCCAGGCCCGCACGCACCAACCGACTTGAGCACCCGCGTGGATGCTCCTACCCGCATCCTGTTGCCGGGCAGTGCATCCGTAGACAACTATTTTGCGCGTGGGGCGGCCTCGCCCGTGGCCCGTCGTTAATTGACTTTAAGCACCAGCTTGCCGAAGTTCTCACCGCTGAACAGCTTCAGCAGGCCGTCCGGGAAATTCTCCAGCCCTTCGACGATATCCTCGCGGCTTTTCAGCTCACCGCTGGCCAGCCAGCCGCCCATTTCCTGCAAGGCCTTGGGGAACTGCGCCGCGTGGTCCATGACCACGAAACCTTCCATGCGCGCGCGGTTGACCAGCAGCGACAGGTAGTTGCTCGGGCCTTTGACGGCCTCCTTGTTGTTGTACTGGCTGATCGCGCCGCAGATCACCACCCGCGCCTTGAAGTTGAGGCGGGTCAGTACGGCGTCGAGAATGTCCCCGCCGACGTTGTCGAAATACACATCCACGCCCTTGGGGCAGGTGCGCTTGAGGCCCGCCGCGACGTCTTCGTGCTTGTAGTCGATGGTCGCGTCAAAACCCAGCTCATCGACCAGGTAGCGGCATTTTTCCTCACCGCCGGCGATGCCCACCACGCGGCAGCCTTTCAGCTTGGCGATCTGCCCGGCAATGCTGCCCACCGCACCGGCGGCGCCGGAAATCACCACGGTTTCACCGGCCTTGGGTGCACCGACATCAAGCAGGGCGAAATAGGCGGTCATGCCGGTCATGCCCAGTGCCGACAGGTACAGCGGCAACGGCGCACGCGTGGGGTCCACCTTGTAGAAGCCTTTGGGTTCGCCGAGGTAATAATCCTGGACGCCCAACGCGCCGTTGACGTAATCGCCCACGGCGAACTGCGGATGCCGCGAAGCGATCACTTCGCCCACGCCCAGGGCGCGCATCACCTCGTCGATGGCCACCGGCGGAATGTAGGATTTGCCTTCGTTCATCCAGCCGCGCATGGCCGGGTCTATGGACAGATAATTCACGCGCGCCAGTACCTGGCCTTCAGCGGGCTCGCCCAGCGGTGCTTCGACGTAACGGAAGGTGTCGGCCGTCGGCAGGCCGACAGGACGCTGGGCCAGGCGGAACTGGCGATTGATCGTGGCGGACATGGGAGTTCCTCGGCCATGGGGGAACAAAGGTGATAGCCGGGATTGCTGTGGCGGGCAAGCCTGAGCCATGGGCGGAATGCCGGAGCATGGCCTGCGGTGATGGTGGGATGGCGCTAAAAACGGAGGTGGCTCGTCGCGCGGTCGCAGCTCCCGTCGGGAGAAACGGTGTCTGTGCACCTTCCCTGCGGGGAGCTGGAGCCTTGCGAGTGGTTTAGGCCAGAGTGCCGTTGCGGTAGTCGCGCAGGGCCTGTTCGATTTCCTGGTGGCTGTTCATCACAAACGGGCCGTATTGCACGATGGGTTCGTTCAGCGGCTTGCCGGCGATCAACAGCACGCGTGCGCCGTCGCGGCTCGACAGCTGTACATCGCCTTGTTCGCTCAAACGTGCCAACTGGCCCGTGGCGATGTTGCGCTCGGCCAGCTGGACGCTGCCCTCATAGACATACAGCATCACGCGGTGGCCATCCGGCAGTTGCGGCGCGACCTGCCCACCGGCGGGCAGGTGAAGGTCGAAGAACTGCGGTTCGGTGTTTGGGCGCTGCATGGCGCCATCCTGATGCACGCTGTCGGTAGCGAACCGGCCGGCGATGACCTTGACTTGGGTGCCATCGGCCAGCATCAGGTGTGGGATCTCGGCCGGCGTGAAATCGCGATAGCCGGGCTCGCCCAGTTTGTCTTTGGCCGCCAGGTTGAGCCACAGCTGGAAGCCGCGCATCACGCCCTGTTCCTGCTGCGGCATCTCGCTGTGGATTACGCCGCGTGCGGCGGTCATCCATTGCACGCCGCCGCTTTCCAGCAGGCCGACGTTGCCCATGTGGTCTTCGTGCTTCATTCGCCCTTCGAGCATATAAGTGATGGTTTCGAAGCCGCGATGGGGGTGGGAGGGGAAACCGGCCACGTAGTCGTCGGGATTGGCCGAGCCGAATTCGTCGAGCATCAGGAACGGGTCGAAACGCTCCAGGCCCGGGCCGCCAATAATGCGAATCAGCCGAACGCCCGCACCGTCGGACGTGGGTCGGCCGGTGTCGAGGGACACAATCGTACGCATGAAAATACCTCACAGCAGTATGAAGAGGTCAGTTGTCGTTACGGTGTGAAGCAACGGCAGACCTTATGGACGCCAGCGTAAGCGAGAACCATCGCCTCATGGTTGCGATGTTTGCGCCATTACCATCGACTCCTTCGATTGATCTGCTGGGACACGGCATCGCAGGCTGCGCCACAAGGCTGCACACAGCAGTAGGCTGACCAGCGCCCAGCCCAGCGCCTGGGTATTGGTCAGGCCCTCCTGATACAGCTGCGGCACGATGCCGGCGCCGATCAGAAAGCAGAGCAAAACAGTTTCACGGCGCCTGGCCGGTACCGGGCGGCACAGGTACACCACGGCCGGCAGGAGCAGGGTGGCACTGGGAAAGCTGCGGTAGCGGGCATCGAAGACCAGGCCCAGCATCAGCACCGACGCGGCAAATCCGCTGGCGAGCAGCCACACGCCGGCGCGTTGTTCCAGCCAGGCAAACAGCCGGCCACGCCAGTCCTGCGGCTGGGTGATCGCCAGGGCGCCGTGGGCCAGCACGATCAGGTTCAGCCCGAGTAACAGGGCTGCCCAGAGCCACTCGCCAGCGAAGCGGCTGATGACCACAGCCTGCTCGACCTGCAGCAGGCAGCAGGCGCTGCCCAGGGCGGCGAGCACCGGCAGCGACCAGGTGTCACGCGGCGTGGCGGGGCGTCCGCCTAGCAACAGTACGGCAGCGAACAACGCCAGCGACAGGCCAAGCCAGCCAGGCCAGGTCGGCAGGTTGGACACCGCCCCGGTTAACACGCCCTTGTCGCGGCGGTCGGCATCGAACAAGCCCCAATAACCACCGACCGCGCCTTCGCTGGCGCGCTTCCAGGGCTGGTCGAAGGCTTCGATCAGGTTGTACTGCCAGCCGTGGTTTTCCGCCAGCTGCACGAAGCCGCGCATGAAGCGCGCCTGGTTGATCGGGCTGGGCACCGCGGTTTCACGCTGGCGACCGGCACTGGGCCAGCCGGTCTCACCGATCAGGATGTCTTTGGGGGCGAAACGCGTCCCGAATTGCTGGCGAATCCCAGCGACATGTTCAAGCGCCTGGTCGATGCCGGCGGGATCGTCTTCCCAATAGGGGAGCAGGTGAATAGTAAGGAAGTCCACGGCCGGGGCGATTTCCGGATGGGCGAGCCAGAACTCCCACACGTCGGCATAGGTGACAGGTTGTGGGATGGCTGCTTTGACCTGGCCAATCAGCCCGGCCAGCCGCTGGGCCGTGACTTCCCGGCGTAACAGGGTTTCGTTGCCGACGATCGCCGCCTGCACGATATCCGCATGAGTCGTGGCGGCCTTGATCAACAAGTCGATTTCTGCCGCGGTATCCACCGGGTCGGCACTCACCCAGGCGCCGAGCAGCAGTTTCAGACCGTGCTTGCGGGCCAGGTCGGGAATGGCCTCCAGACCGGTCATCGAATACGTACGCACACACTCGAAGCGGCTGGCGAGCAGAGCCAGGTCGGCATCCATCTGCGCCGGGCGCAGGATGAAAGGCTCGTCGAAGGGGGATTGATCCTTGCCGAAGGGACTGTAGGACACGCACTGCAGCTTATGGCTGGCGCTGGCTACATCGGGTAGCGCCACGGAACGGCCAAGCCCGGCCCAGAGGCCGAGCAGGGCAACAGCAAACAGCAGGCAAACGAGCGCATGGCGAGTGAGGGTCATGGCGGAAACTGCCCAAAAGAGTGCTTCAGCTTAGCTGAGCCGCACAGCGACTTTGGCCGGATGACTGGTGCGGTTGCCAGTATCGCTGCTGAAAACAGAAAACCATCTCTAAATCAATCTCTTACGACTATCGTCTGATTAAGACTAAGGTCGTCCTTCTTTCAAGGGAGCACGGCTTTACAGTTCTCCAACCAGACCTTGCTGGCCAGGATAAAAACAAGATGCACCTGCACGACCCAATCCCCCTGCGGACCGAACACTGCGCAGGCCCCGTGAGCCGGATGGCCAAACGTAGCCGTCTCGCCTGGGTGCTCACTCTGCTTTTGAGTGGCCTTTATCTGACCTTTCTATTTCTGATTGCCTTCGAGTCGGAGCTGCTCAGCGCTTCGCATCCCTTAAGCCCTCTGATCTGGGGGATGGGGCTGATGCTGCTTGTCACCTCATTTGTCTTGGCGGGTCTGTATTTCAAACGTGCCAGTCAAGATTTTGAACGCATGAATGCGGAACTACTTCCGCCAGATGCCTCTGCAACCATGCAGCTTGGACAAGACCGTTTAATGCCTGATGCGCGCACATAGCGCGATCCGAGGCTTCATCTCAGGGAGCTGGTTTTCAGCAGGTCGGGGTTGGTTCCTCTCCGGAGCCTGGCCACCAGGCAGGGAAGAGTCAATTAACGTTGAGTCGCGCCTTTAAATCCTTACAACAAGTTAAAAAAGCTGCCAGACATACTTTCCTAGTGGGTCAACAGGTGTGGATGTGCGCAACGCAAAAGGAGAGTAACAAGTGCAGAAAGACATAGTGGCAGAGGTGCTCAAGCACCCCAAATATCAGGAGTTGGTGCGCCGCCGCACCAAGGTGAGCATGGCGTTTTTCGCTGTGACCCTGATTATTTATTCAGGCTTCATCTTGACCATGGCTTATCTGCCAGAGGTGTTCGCTGCGCCCCTGGGCCCGAACTGGACCATGAGCGTAGGGTTGTTCGTGGGTTTGATGGTGGTCTGCAGCGCGGTGTTCCTGATTGCCTTGTATACGTATTTCTCCAACAAGGTGTTTGATCCGTTGCTCGAAGCGGTTGTGAGGGACGTGCAATGAAGAAGTTTTTACTCAGCGCTTTGCTGTTGTCTTTCGCCTCGCCGGCGGCATTTGCCGCAAATGGCCAGGGAGCCAATACCAGCGCCATCGTCATGTTCCTGGTATTCATTGCCGGGACCATGGTCATCACTTGGTGGGCCGCGCGTAAAACGCAAACCACCTCTGATTTCTACACCGCAGGCGGTGGCATTACCGGTTTCCAGAACGGTCTGGCTATTGCCGGTGACTATATTTCCGCAGCCTCGTTCCTCGGGATTGCGGGCATGGTGTACGTCTCCGGTTACTACGGTGTGATCTACGCCATCGGCTTCCTGTTCGGCTGGCCGGTTGTAATGTTCCTGGTGGCAGAGCGCCTGCGTAACCTGGGGCGCTTCAACTTTGCCGACGTAACGGCATTCCGCCTCGAGCAAACGCCCATGCGCGTGCTGGCGGCCAGTGCCTCGCTGACCATCATTGCGCTGTACCTGATCGCTCAAATGGTCGGTGCCGGCAAGCTGATCGTGTTGCTGTTCGGTCTCGAATACAAAATCTCCGTGGTGATCATCGGCGCGCTGATGATGATCTACGTGTTCTTTGGCGGCATGACGGCCACCACCTGGGTACAGATCATCAAGGCGATCCTGATGCTGGCCGGCGGTACCTTGCTGTCCGTATTGGTGCTGTATCAGTTCGGTTTCAGCCCGGATGCTCTGCTGGCCGAAGCGGTCAACGTGCACCCCTATGCTGAAAAACTGATGGCGCCGGGCGACGCCGTGAGCAGCAACCCGCTCAACGCCTTGTCCCTGGGTCTGGCCCTGGCCTTCGGTACTGCCGGCCTGCCGCACATCCTGATGCGCTTCTTCACCGTGTCCAGCGCCAAGGAAGCCCGCAAGTCGGTGATCTGGGCGAGCAGCTTCATCGGCTACTTCTACGTGCTGACCTTCATCATCGGCTTCGGCGCGATTGCCCTGCTGGTTCGTCATCCGGAGTTCTTCAACGTCGGTGCCGATGGCAGCTTCGACATGCTGAAGGACTTGATCGGCGGCACCAACATGGCGGCGGTGCACCTGTCCAACGCCGTGGGTGGCAGCCTGCTGCTGGGCTTCCTGGCCGCTGTGACCTTCGCCACCATCGTGGCCGTGGTTGCCGGTCTCGCCCTGGCTGGCGCCGCTGCCATTGCTCACGACCTGTACGCCAACGTGATTGCTCGCGGTCGTGCGACCGAGCAGCAGGAAATGCGCATCTCCAAGATCTCCACCCTGGTGCTGGGCGTCCTGGCCATCCTGTTGGGTATCGTCTTCGAGAACCAGAACGTGGCGTTCATGGTGGGTCTGGCCTTCGCCATCGCGGCGAGCGCCAACTTCCCGGTGCTGGTCCTGTCCATCTCCTGGCGGGGCTGCACCACCCGCGGTGCGACCATCGGCGGCTTCGTCGGCCTATTCGTCGCCACCCTGTGGGTGGTGCTGAGCAAAACCGTGTGGGTCGACGTGTTCGGCAACGCCGAAGCCATCGCGCCGTTCCCGAACCCGGGTATCTTCTCCATCCCGCTGGCTTTCTTCGCGATCTGGTTCTTCTCGGTTACCGACAAGTCCGCTCGTGCTGATAAAGAGCGTGATGCGTTCGATGCCCTGACTGTTCGCAGCCAGACCGGTATCGGTCGCAGCGGTGCAGTTGATCACTAAGTGATCGTGTAATACGAAAAGGCAGCCTTCGGGCTGCCTTTTTCGTTTGGGCCACGCGCTTTCTGGCTCTGCCGTATGCAACGAGCACGTGGCCCGTCGCCGGGGATCTCCGGACCGTTCGCTTATTCCTGGGCGCTTTCGATTTGGAAAGTAGAAGTCACGCCAGCAAACTTAAACGCTCTGCCACACGGGATTTTTCGCAAACGCCTCGGCCAGGTAGTCGATCATCACCCGTACCTTGGCGGGCGGACGGCGTTCCTGCGGGTAGACCGCATAAATTCCACCGAGGGAATAGGTGGGATGGTCGAGTTCCAGAGCGACCAGCTCACCGCGCTTGAGCGCTTCCGAGACAATGAAGTCCGGTTGGTAGATCAGGCCTTGGCCACCCACGGCGGCGGCCAGCAGCGCATCGCCATTGTTGGCGGCGAGATCGCCATGGATTGCGACGCGCACGCTGCCGTCGCGGCCGAACGCCCATTCCTTGCCTCCGCCCCAGGACGACAGGGTGTAGCCAAGGCAATTGTGCTGGGCCAGCTCGGCCACCCGCCGGGGTATGCCGCGTTGGTCGAGATAGCTGGGCGCGGCACAGACCATCTCCGCACAATCGCCGAGCTTGCGGGCCTGCAGCGGACTGTCGGCCAGCCGGCCAATGCGAATCGCCAGGTCCCAGCCACCGTCCAGCAGGTCGACGACGCTGTCGGTCAGCCCCAGCTCTATCTTCAATGCCGGATGTTTGTGGCTGAACGCCGGCAGCAGTGGGGCGATGAAGCGGCTGCCGAACGACAGCGGCATGTTCATGCGCAGCAGCCCACGGGCATCGACCCGTTGCGACGCAGCACTGGCTTCGGCTTCGTCGATCTCCGGAAGAATGCGCAAGCAGGCTTCCAGATACTCACTGCCAGCCTCGGTGAGGCTCAGGCGGCGCGTGGTGCGGTGCAGCAGCTTGACACCCAGGTGCGTCTCCAGCGCGTCCAGATGCTTGGTAGCCATCGCTGGGGACATATCCAAGTGCCGGCCCGCCGCGGAAAGGCTGCCAGCGCTGACGGCGCGCACGAAAATACGCATGCCCGTGACGCGATCAAGCATTTGATTTCTCACTATTAGTAGGAAGTGAAAGCAGTATTGAGTGAATTATCAATGTAAACGAACCAAGCGATACTTGCCGCATTCATTAAACCGTGCGGAGAGTCCACCATGACCGCTATCAGCAATACCCGTATGCCCACCCTGTTCGTGCCCCATGGCGCGGGCCCTTGCTTCTTCATGGACTGGAACCCGCCCACCGCCTGGAACCAGATGGCCGACTTCCTGAAGAACGTAGCCACTACCTTGCCCGCGCGCCCCTCGGCCATCGTGCTGGTCTCGGCTCACTGGCTGGAGCCGGCCTTCAGCGTGACCAGCGGCCCACAGCCGGAGCTGATCTACGACTACAACGGCTTTCCAGAACATACCTACGAGCTGCGCTATCCGGCCCCCGGTGAGCCGCAATTGGCGGAGCGCATCGCTGGGTTGCTGAGTGAGGCGCAACTGCCGGCACAGCAGAATTCCGCGCGTGGTTATGACCACGGCATGTTCATTCCGCTGAAGCTGATGTTTCCCGATGCCGACATCCCGGTGGTGCAGCTGTCGCTGCGCCATGATCTGGACCCGCAGGCGCACCTGGATGCCGGTCGCGCACTGGCCTCGCTGCGCGACGAAGGGGTGCTGATCGTCGGTAGCGGCATGAGCTTCCACAACATGCGCGGTTACGGCGATCCGCGTTTCGGGCCGATTTCCGATGAGTTCGACGGGTGGCTGGTAGAGGCTGTCGAATCTGCGCCGCAACAGCGCGAGCACGCCCTGGCCAACTGGGGCCAGGCACCTTCGGCCCGCCTGTGCCATCCGCCGCGCGCCGAGGAGCACCTGTTGCCGCTGATGCTGGCGGCCGGCGCGGCGGGTGAGGACGCTGGCCAGCGCATCTTTAGCGATCGGGTGATGGAAACCACGTTGTCGGCCTTCCGTTTCGGCTAATTCTCAGGAGATTTTTATGATCATCAACCTTTCCGGCAAGACCGCCATCGTCACCGGCTCCACCGGCGGGATCGGCCTGGCCATTGCCAAGGGCCTGGCCGATGCCGGCGCTACCGTGGTCATCAGCGGTCGCCACCAAGAGGGCGTCGATGCCACATTGGCCGCGCTGAGCGGTACTCAAGCCGGTGCGCAGGCCCGCGGCGTAGTGGCCGATCTAGGCACGGCTGCCGGTTGCCAGGCACTGATCGATGCCGAGCCCGAGGCCGACATTCTGATCAACAACCTGGGCATTTATGGGGTCAAGCCGTTCTTTGACATCAGCGATGCGGACTGGGAAGAAATCTTCCAGGTCAACGTGATGAGCGGCGTGCGTCTGGCCCGTCACTATGCCCAGGGCATGCAGGCGCGCGGCTGGGGACGGATTCAGTTTATCTCCAGCGAATCGGCGCTGAACATCCCCGGTGAAATGGTCCACTACGGCGTAAGCAAGGCGGCCTTGCAAGGCCTGTCCCGTGGCTTGGCCAAGGTGCTGGCCGGCAGCGGTGTGACCGTCAATACCATCCTGCCGGGGCCGACCCGTACTGAGGGCGCCATCGCCTTTGTCGGCAAAATGGCCCAGGAGCGTGGAGTGACCGCAACGGAGATGGAGGCGTTGTTCCTCGCCGAAAATCGCCCGTCGAGTCTGATTCGCCGTTTCGCCACACCCGAGGAAGTGGCCAATCTGTGCGTCTATGCGGCATCGCCCCAGGCCAGCGCCACCACAGGTGCGGCTTTGCGGGTCGAGGGCGGTATCGTCGAAAGCATTGCCTGACTCATCATTGTCCTCGCCGCGCAGTAGCCGGTGGGCTGATTCACAGGAGGTTCATCATGTTGGTTTCTACTGCTCAGATCGTCACGGACAATCCGCAACGATTGATCACGCGGCTGTGCAAGCACTGGAGCCACAAGTTTCCGGTCAGCCTCGACGAACGTCAGGGCGAGATTGAACTCAGCTTTGGGCATTGCTTGCTCAACGTGCAGGAGGCTGGGTTGCATGTGCGTTTGCAGGCCGCTGAAGAAGAGCAGATTCTGCGTCTTCAATCGGTGGTCGCTGATCATTTGCAACGCATGGCTGCCGCGCCGCTGCCTGAGTTTGCCTGGCATCGACAAGCGTCTTGATTCTTACCAGCATTAGGAGAGAAACATGAATGATTCAGCACATCGCTACGGCGGGATGACCCGGCTTCTGCATTGGGCCATGGCGCTGCTGATTGGATGGCAGTTCCTCAAGCTGGGCGACCGCATCAGCGATGGCGAACACTGGATCGGCCAGACCCTGGTGCCCTGGCATATTTCCATCGGTGGCCTGCTGCTGGTGTTGATCGTGCTACGCCTGCTCTGGGCGCTGGGTCAACGGCATCAACGCCCGCAGCATGTCGGGCCAACCGCGCTGTTGGTCAAGGCAGGCCATGGCCTGCTGTATGCCAGCATGCTGCTGATGCCGATCACCGGCATTCTGCTGATGCTCGGCAACGGCTATGGACTTAAGGTGTTTGGCATGCAACTGGTCGCCAAGACCGGCGTGGAAACCGGCTGGATGATCAGCCTGGGTAGCCTGCATTCGCCGCTGGCCTGGCTGTTCGTCGCGTTGGTTCTGGGCCATATCGCGGCTGCGCTGTTCCACCACTTCGTCAAGAAGGACGACACGCTCAAGCGCATGGCGGGCTGAAGCTTCTGCTCTACCCAAAACAGCACCTGTGGGTGCTGTTTTGCGTTAAGGCCGGGCGTAGGTCTCGATTGAGGGCTTCCTGCACAGTCGAGTTCAACCAAATAGCATCCAATGCTTGAAGGTGGGTGCAATCCTCAGGAAGAGCGCAGGGTGCGCTTGGCCACCAGCGCAAGCAGCGTGGCCAAGACAAAACAGATCAGCGACAGGTAGACGATGCCGTTGATGCCGGCCTCCGGGAAGCGAGTCAAGAGAAGGCCGCCAACCCAGGTGGCGATCATGATCGAGAAGTTGAACACGCTCGACTGCACCGAGGTGGCCACGTCCTTGGCGTTCTCGATCTGCTTGCTGACAGCGGTCTGATACATCGTCACCAGTGGGCCAAACGCCAGACCCCAGAAGAAAAACGCCACATGGGAGATGCCGGCTGTCCCTTGGAAGACGAGGAACAGGGCCATGGAAATGCCGCCGCCGGCGAGCATGGACACGATCAGCGGGCGCAGATACGCATCGATGATCTTCGCGGACACGATGACTGAAATGACCGAGCCGATGCCGAAGATCAACAGGGCCAGCTCGATACCGCCTGCGAAGTCGAACATTTCTACCAGTAACGTGATGTAGGTGTAGATGCCGTAGTGGGCGGTGACCCCGAGAAAGGTCAGCAGCAGCACGATCAGAATCGAAGGCTGTTTCAGCACTGCCAGGGGCGAGTTGCTCTTGCTGAGCTTTTCGCCTTCCACCGCAGGCAGGTGAAAATACGCCAGCACGGCGATGGCGGCGACGGTCAGCCCCAGGACCATGAATGCGCTCCGCCAGCCGAACGTGATGCCGATCATCGTCATGACGGGCAGGCCGATGCTGATGCCCAGGGTATTGCCCGACATGATCACCGTGATGGCCTTGCCGTGCATGTTCTCGGGTACCAGGCGCGTGCCATAGGCGGCGATCATTGGCCACATCACACCCGCACAAATACCGCCGATGATGCGGCTGGCAACGATGACCGAGTAGGAAGACGCCAGCGCGACGATGATATTAGAGGCGGCGAAGCCGATCAGCAGCACCAGTAGCAGTCGCTTGCGGTTGACCGCCAGGGTTGCGCTGACCAGCGGAATGGCGCACAGGGCTGAAGCCAGCGCGTAGACACCGACCAGGAAACCGAGCTGGGGTTCGGAGACCCCCAGGCCTTCGCTCATCTGCGGCAACAGTCCGGACGGCAGCAGCTCAGACAAAAGGCCGACGAAGGTAACACTCGCCATCAGGCCAAAGACAAACCATGAGATTTCCCGCCCCGGGACGGAGTGGTTGGTTGCGGACACGCTTGCTCCCTTTTTTGCACATCGACAGGGCTCTTTTTGAATCGAACCGCGAACCTTATCACTGGCTTGAAGCGCGGGGGATGCTAGCGGGTTGACTGGATACTCGACGCGGTGCGGCGGCCTGCCCGGAAACTGCGCATGGCTATCTCATCGCAACGGGCGAGGCCGCCTACGAATTCAGCGCGACCTCCAGTATCTGTCCCGGCGCAGAAAATGATTTCTTGTAGGTAAATGCTTCTTGCGTAGGTCCGTTGGCCCGTAAAAGACTCAACTTTTGCGCGGCTTCCTCAATGGATGGAAGGTGGCCGGCAGGTACCCACCACAGCACCATGTTTGCGTCATGCATGGCATGAAACCACTCCTTCTTGCGGCGCAAGACCTCCACGTGTGCAGAGTGGTAAACGTAAGTATTCAGCGCTTCGATGGAGCTCCACACCGACAGGTTGACGATGTAATCAGCACCGAAGAAGTCTATGCCAGTGGCGTCCCCTTCCTCGGTTTGCAAGCGCCAGATAAACCCTGGCGCTTCATCCGCCAGTGCGTTGATCCTGTCCCGGTTGTTTACAAAGACTGAAAGTTGCGGTGAGTCAATCGGCGCCAACAGCTTGGCAATGTTGAGTTGGGCAATGTGGTGAGCGCTCACACGATCTTCCTTGAAAATAACGATGGGTTACGAGGCGGAGGGAGCCGCTATGGCTGGCTTACTTGAACGTGGTGCGAATTTCGTCTCTAAGTTGATTTTTAGCTCCGCTTCTAATGAGGGACCCATGAGCGGCAATAAGGGCGTCAAAGTCAAGCTTTAGCAGATTCTCAAAGTCCTGTTCAAGCGTTACTCCCTTCGGGGTAGCACGCTTCAGCCAAGGGCCTCCTATGTTTAACCCTTTTTTGAATCCCAGTAGTTTGAAGGCGCATTGGGTAAACCACGAAAAATAGCGCCAGTCAGAATAGTATTGGATACTGTCAGTCGTAATAAGTAACTTGTGCTCATTAATTAATAGTGCGGCTTCTGGATAATTTGCCGATTCAAAAAGGAAGAATTCAGAGTTTTCTACGGGGCCCGCAGTACTAGAACTTATCTCTTTGGATGGAACGGGTAATTTGTAAGTTTCTTGCCCTTTCTGAGCCCAGAAATCACATCTGTATCGTTCTAGGTAAAAGGCATCACCAAGGCCATGGAAGTCACCTAGCCTGATGATGTTTTTTACCTTTCCCAGGGCGTCTAACGAAGCAAGACCTTCTTCATTCATGCGGACAGGGTTGATCAAGCTGACGTCCGAGTTGCTTTGGAGAATGACCATGTTTCGGTTCATTCTCATCCCTGGTCCCATCCTGATGCTGCCTTGCAGCAAAAATACGCCTGGGTACAAGCGCTGTATCGTGTCGTGTGGGTAGGCAGGCGGATACATATTCTTCCTTGAATAAGCGAATGATAAACGTGCAGGACAGCAGCCCAAGCGTAGTGCGGGAATCTTGCGCAATGAAGTTAGTGCTTTGAACGAGGGGCGAGTACCCACCCAGTGGTTAGCTCTGCTGGAGCGATGCATACCAGTCCGCATATGGGGTGTTCTTGACCAGATGGCGATTGAAGTCCTTGGCGCCATCGGTCCACCAGACCGGGCCTCGCTCGCCCAGGGCGATTTTGGCCTGGTCGACGGCTGCTCTTGCCGTGGCGAGGCCGTGAAGATCACCGCTTCGTTTGGAATCCTTTACAGCGCGGCGCGCGTCCATGAGTGCACCGACAAGCTGCGAGCGTATTGCGGGTGACAGGTTTGGGTTGGCGGTACGCCACAGCCGTTCGCGGACGACGATGTAGCGTTGGTCTGGAGTCATGAGAGGCTTCACATCGAGGCCTGTCGCCACACGTAGATTATGTTGATCTCAGTCGTTCTCGATGACGCTAATCTGGCCATCGACTTCCAGGATGGCCTGTTTGACTTTCGTAACATCAACGATGCCTTTTTTGCGAAGGTTTGCGCTGAGCTCCTGCTCGGTGAGCTTCTCCTTGCGCAGGTTTTCTCGGATAAGAACACCTTGGTAAATCAGGAGCGTCGGAGAGTCCTGGGCAATGCCGCGAAATCGCGGGAAGGCGTATTCGGCCAGGTTGAACAGGTAATCCCAGAGCAGAATCACGAAAATCATCAGGAGAAGATCCAGCAGCGTGTGGGCTTCTCCCATGATCGCGTCGGCGCCCAGGCTGCCCACGATCACCAGCGCAATGATGTCGTTGGGCGAGATGTTTCCCGTTTGCCGTTTTGGCATAAGTCGCAGCACCAACGCCAGGGTCAGGTAGACCGCGGTTCCTCGAGCGGCAATCACCCAGAGTGGTGTCTCGAGCAGGTACGTTTCACCCATCGCTTCCCCCTGCTGGTGCCCGGTTGTCGTTGCAAAGGCGGCATGGAAGCCAGCCTGCTGGCGACCGTTGCAACAACGTTCGCCAATCAGGCTTTGCCTCGGGGTTGCAAACCAAAACAGCCCTGCTAAATCATGCCCAGTAGCAAGAGCACCAGCAAAACAACCAGCACCGCGCCGATGATGCCCGAGGGGCCGTAACCCCAACTGCGTGAGTGGGGGAAGACGGGCAAGCCGCCGATCAACAGCAGGATCAGGATGATGACCAGAATGGTGGTAACGCTCATTGTCGAGCTCCCTCAGGTAGGTCGTGGTACGGGGCCCGCACAGACGGCTGCGGGAAGTGCCGGATGGCGGCTTTGGAGTTCCTCACTCGCCTCGTTAACTCCGACCATGGCGAGGGATAAAAGTCCTTTTCGGGCAATGCGGCGGCTCCGCCAGGTGCGGGTTTGCCCGGACCATTCAGCACCCTGATGGTGCAGGCGGCAGGCAGGCGTCTGGTTACACTTGGGCATCGACCCCACAACAACAAAAGGCGATGGCGCAATGAACAACCGCATGATGATCACCGGCGCGGGTTCCGGGCTGGGCCGTGAAATGGCGCTGCGCTGGGCCCGTGAGGGTTGGCAGCTGGCGCTGGGCGATGTCAATCAGGCCGGTCTTGAAGAGACCTTGGCCTTGGTGCGCGAAGCCGGCGGCGACGGTTTTGTGCAGCGCTGCGATGTGCGCGACTACAGCCAGCTGACGGCCTTTGCCGAGGTGTGCGAGGCGCGGCTCGGCGGTCTCGATGTGCTGGTCAACAATGCGGGCGTGGCTTCCGGCGGCTTCTTCGCCGAGCTGAGCCTGGAAGACTGGGATTGGCAGCTGTCGATCAATCTGATGGGGGTCGTCAAGGGCTGCAAGGCATTCCTGCCGCTGCTGGAGCGCAGCCAGGGACGGATCATCAATATCGCCTCCATGGCCGCGTTGATGCAGGCGCCGGCGATGAGCAACTACAACGTCGCCAAGGCCGGCGTGGTGGCGCTGTCGGAAAGCCTGCTGGTGGAGCTCAAGCCCCTGGGCATCGACGTGCACGTCGTCTGCCCGTCGTTCTTCCAGACCAACCTGCTGGATTCCTTTCGCGGTCCCGATCCGAAGATGAAGGCCCAGGTCGGCAGGCTGCTGGACAGCTCACCGATCAGCGCGGCGGAGATTGCCGAGTACATCTACCGGCACGTTGCCCAAGGGACGTTCATGATTCTGCCCCATGAACAGGGCCGTTTCGCCTGGAAGGTCAAACAGCAGAATCCGCAGGCGATCTATGACGAAATGATCACCATGACCGAGAAAATGCGCGCCAAGGCGCGCGGCTGATTTCTATCGTTGACTGAAGCTTCATAACGTAGCGAACGACTGGCCGGGCAAGCCCTCAAAACAGATGAGATCCAACCCCTTGGAAGCCTGCGAGGTGCTTATGAGCGTGCTGCCGCAATACGATATTCGGGGCCAGGGAGGCGAGCGCGACAACGAGGACGTTGAGCGCGGCCCGGAAACCGGACAGCCATTAGAGGATGCCGACGAGCCGGAAGTCTTGCCTGACGACCCGGACATCGCCATCGATGAAAAGGATATTCCCAGCGGGGTTGATCGAGTCAACGTGAATGCCGAGGATCTGCCCGGCGCCGATGACGGTGAAATCCCGCGCACGCGCAACGAGGATGGCGAGCGCGAGGAGGTCGGGCAGCGCTAGCCTGGCTCCCGCTTGTCGGTCATGGGAGGCTGGGGTAGGGTGGCGAGCTGTTCAGCCATGGACTTTTTACGGTGAATCCAGTCTCCCGCCTCACCTTGCTGGTGGCGTTGGTGCTTGCGGCCATTAACCTGCGCCCAGGCATCACGTCACTGGCTCCCCTGATCGAACGCATCGCCGATGAACTGGCCTTAAGTCGCGGGTTGATCAGCCTCACCACCGCCTTGCCGGTGTTGTGTATGGGCTTGCTGGCGCCTGTGGCGCCGCGCCTGGCCCAGCGCTTTGGGCTGGAGCGCACCATTGCCGCGTGTCTGGTGCTGATTGGTGCAGCGTTGTTGTTGCGCTTGGCGGGAGAGATTGCGGCCGTGCTGATCGGCAGCGCTGTGTTGCTCGGCGCTGGCATCGCCGTGGCGGGGCCACTGATGTCGGGCTTTATCAAGCGGCATTTCACTTCCGGAATTGGCGGTGCGATTGGCTGGTATTCATTGAGCATGGCGCTGGGAGGTGCCGGTGGTGCGGTGCTGACCTTGCCAGTGGTGCAAGCGTTTAATGGCAGCTGGACATTGGGGCTGGCTGCCTGGGCCTTGCCGGCTTTGCTCGCTTTAGTGTTTTGGCTGCGCCTGCCCAACCGTCCGGAACCGGTGGGTGTCGCCGGTGGCCTGCCGTGGCGCGAGCCGCGTGCGTGGCTGATTACTGTATTTTTTGCCCTCCAGGCGGGGCTGTTCTATTCCCTGGCTACCTGGCTGGTGGCCCGTTATCAGGAGGCCGGTCTGGGCGAGCTGCGCAGCAACGCGCTGTTCAGCCTGTTCATGCTGATCGGTCTGCCTTTTTCTTTCCTGGTGCCCTGGCTGGCGCAGCGCATCAGCCGACACTTGCTGTTGTGTGTCTCGGCAATGCTGGCCAGCATCAGCCTCATCATGATCACCGTCGCGCCGGGACTGTGGCCGGAAGTCTGGGCCATCACCTTGGGCACCGGGCTGACCGGCTCCTTCGCCCTGGCCTTGATCCTGCCTATGTATGAGGTGCAGTCGCCACTGGAGGTCAGTCGCTGGACGGCGATGATGCTGTGCGCCGGCTACTGCATGGCGTGCGTGACGCCAAGCCTGACCGGCCTGGTGCGTGATTACGGCGGTACGTGGCAATGGCCGTTTGCATTGCTGAGTCTGTTTGCGCTGTCGATGATCTTCTTGGCATTGCTGATGCGACCACGGCGCTAAGGAGCGGCCAGCGTTTTTTTCCCTCTCGGGCTGTGATAGAAGATGGCCAGTCTTTCAGGGAGCGCGCGCGTGGAATCCGAATCTATCGTCTATGGCTGCATACGCGGCTGGGCGGCCAATGATCCGCAGGATGGCGGGCAGCGGCACGCGCATAACCTACAAGTGCTGGACGACTTGCCGGAAGGTCTGTGGAGCTTTCTCGGCCGGGAGATGTTCTCCTGCTGCGAACAGCCGGGCGCCGGGCGCTATCTCACGCCGGTGATTCATTTTGGCGCCAGCTATCCCGGTGTTCAGTACGAGTGGAATCTGTGGGTCAAGCAATTCGAGGCGTTGCTCAAGCGCTTGTACTGGTCCAGCGCGGTCGTGCACCTGGAAACCGAGCTCAACGGCAGCCACACCTTTCGCTGGGAAACCGATAACGGTCTGCACAGCCCCCACGAAAGCGAACTGCGCATGCGCTGCGCCTGGGAGCACGAGAGCAGCCTGCGGCTTTAGGGTCCGTTAGGCACGGGTTTGCGTCGCGGCCTACGCTAAAACGTCCCCTAATGGTGTGCCCCGTCAGACCTTTTCAGCCGGGCCGCCAGCTGTTCCAAGGACAGCCTGTCCCCATCGAGGGTCAGCGCGGTATCGGCCCGCGCCAGCGCCAGTCGTGCATGTCTGTCGGCCGCGGCCTTGAGGCGCGCATCGCCGAGCCGGCCCAGGCTGGCGAGCGCCTTCTGCAGACGCATGCCTATTTCGATCATTCCCGCCCCGTCGCGGGCGATCGGCGTGAAGAAGTCGTCGAACAGGTCATCCATCTCCAGGCCCGGCACGAAGATGTGCCCGTAGTGTGCATCGGTCAGCGAGGGATCGCACGGACGGTCGGCCAGGGCCACCATGGAAAGAACCCTGACCCCGCGCCCAATCACGTCGATGGCGGTCCCCGGATCGTTGACCGCGGGCGACAGGGCCCGCGAGGCGATCTCCGCCAGCACGGAGATCCCGAAACGCGGATCGTGCTCGAAGGTCCGTTGCCCGCCGATGCTGAAGGCCTGGCGGATCCGCGGGTCGCAGTCCTCCTCAAGACCGACGACGGAAAGCAGCGGCCGGCTCGGTTCGACGAAACTTCCCGGCACGGCGTGGAGGTAGAGGGCGCAGCCCTGCGACTTGCTCAGGTCGGCCAGGGCCTGCATGTCGATATGCTGGACATAGCCGATTGCATCCGGATGCACCAGACGGGTGCCGCCGGGCAGTTCCTGGCCGGCAATCAGCGGGCTGCAACCGAGATAAGGCTGCTTCAGACGGTGACGCAAAGCCTTGGCCGCTGCCTTCTCCACCCGGTCGGAGGTCTGGCCGACCCGTCCGAGCTCGGTCAGGTGGTCGATCCAGCGCAGCAACGCATAGAGGATCAGCAGGATCACCAGGATGGTCACCACGAGCAGTACGACCCGCCCCTTGCCGCCATAGGCGCCCGTGCTCAGGGCGATGATGCTGACCAGGCTGAAGATGAAGGAGCCGATGAAGATGGACAGCGCGTTCTGCGCGGTGTTGTCCTCAACTAGAAGGGGGATGGCGCGCGGCGTGACGTTGCTGGTCGCCGAGGCGTAGGCCGAGACCATGGTGGTCAGGGAGAAGGTGGTGACCGCCAGCATGCTGGACGCGATGATGCCGAGGATGTTGTCGACCGCATCGGAGCCGATCCTGGCCGGCAAGTCGTCGGGGATGTACTGATCGATGGCCAGGGTCAGCAGGGCGGTCCCCACGCCCAGCGCGGAGAACAGGCTCGCCCGGAACCAGGGACGCCGAATCACCCGGCTCATGATCCATCTCCAGCGCGTCACCATGCCTCGCTCCCACCGACAAGCTCCGGCAAAGGCCGGTTTGCAAAATGCCTCAGTGAGGTTAGGGGCTGTTGAAGGGTTGCGCGAGAGACGGAAGGAAAAGAGGGCGGCATTGCGGGTCGGCGTTTAGCCCAGCAGCTCCTTCGGCACCTGCTCCTTGAGCATCAGCAGGCACTGCTGGCTCTCGGTGTCGAAGACGATCAGGGCGCGGCCTTTTTCCAGGACATGGCGAGCACGGGCCACGCGGGTCAGTAGGGTGGATCGCGCTTCATCGATCCACCGGGTGGCGGTCCACCGGGTGGCGGTCCACCGGGTGGCGATCCCCGGGGGCGGTCCACCGGGCGAGGCCATGGTGGATGTAAACGACGACATCCACCCTACAACAGATCGCAAGCAAGCTCGCTCCTACAGGCTCGTGCGTACCCCTTGGCTAGGCGCTCACTCCTCCAACAACAGCTCCTTGGGCACCTGCTCCTTGAGCATTAGCATGCACTGCTGGCTTTCGGGGTCGAAGACGATCAGGGCGCGGCCTTTTTCCAGGGCGTGGCGAGCACGGGCCACGCGGGTGTCCAGCGGGGTTTCGTCGCCATTGTCGGTGCCCTCGCGGGTCACGAAGTCTTCCAGCAGGCGGGTCAGGGTTTCGGCTTCGAGCAGGTCGTGGGGTATCAGCATGGGGCTCTCCAGAATGCCGCGCCATGCTAGCAGAGCGCATGGCGGCAGAACCCTGAAAAAGCCGCCCGACACGGGCGGCGCTGTCGGCTATTCAGCCTTTTCCGGCTTGCAGGTGTTGACCAGGCTGTCCACCGCTGGCACACGGGTTTCCGGCTCCATTTGCGCGTCATGTTCCAACTGGTGGCTGAAGGGTTCCAGCGAGGCCTGCGTGGGTTTGGCGTCGCTGGCGAATACCGGCGGGCTGAGGATGTAGGCGGTAATCAGGCGGGTCAGGGCGATCAGGCTGTCCCGGTGGGTGCGCTCATAACCGTGGGTGGCGTCGCAGCCAAAGGCGACCAGGGCGGTGCGCGTGTCATGGCCGGCGGTGATCGCCGATTGCGCATCGCTGTGGTAATAGCGGAACAGGTCTCGTCGCACGGGAAGGTCCTGCTGCTCGGCCAGTCGCAGCAGGTGGCGGGTCAGGTGATAGTCATAAGGCCCGCCGGAATCCTGCATGGCCACGGTGACGGCCTGTTCGCTGGAGGCCTGGCCGTCTGCAACGGGCGCGATGTCGATGCCGACGAATTCGCTGACATCCCAGGGCAGCGCGGCGGCGGCGCCGGAGCCGGTTTCCTCGGTGATGGTGAACAGGGGATGACAATCGATGGGCAATGCCACGCCGCTGTCGACAATGGCCTTGAGTGCGGTGAGCAGCGCGGCGACGCCGGCCTTGTCATCCAGGTGGCGAGCACTGATATGGCCGCTTTCACTGAATTCCGGCAAGGGATCGAAGGCCACGACATCACCGATATTCACCCCCAGCGCCTGTACATCGGCTCGACTGTGAATCAGCGCATCGAGACGCAGCTCGATGTGGTCCCAACTCACCGGCAGTTTATCCACTTCGGTATTGAAGGCATGCCCGGACGCCAGCAACGGCAGCACGCTGCCGCGCACCACGCCGGTGTCGGTGAACACGCTGACCCGGCTGCCCTCGGCGAAGCGGCTCGACCAGCAGCCGACCGGTGACAGGCCCAGGCGCCCGTTGTCGTGGATCTCGCGCACGCTGGCACCGATGGTGTCCAAGTGCGCGGAGACGGCGCGGTCCGGGCTGTTGCGCTGGCCTTTGAGGGTGCCGCGAATGGTGCCGCGCCGGGTCAGCTCGAAGGGGATGTCCAGTTCTTCCAGGCGTTCGGCCACATAGCGCACGATGGTGTCGGTAAAGCCCGTCGGACTGGGAATGGCGAGCATTTCCAGCAGGGTCTGGCGCAGGTAAGCAAGGTCGGGTTCGGGTACTCGATGGGGCATGGAAACTCCGAATTCAGAGATCACTACGGGAGCTGCGGCTGGCTGAGTGGAAACAGCAGGTCAATAAAGCGTTCGGCGGTGGGCTGCGGCTCATGGTTGGCCAGGCCGGCGCGCTCGTTGGCTTCGATGAACACGTAGTCCGGCTGGTCGGCGGCCTTCACCAGCAAGTCCAGGCCCACCACCGGAATATCCAGCGCGCGGGCCGCGCGCACGGCGGAGGCCGCCAGATTGGGGTGCAGCGTGGCGGTAACGTCTTCCAGGCTGCCACCGGTGTGCAGGTTGGCGGTACGGCGCACGGCCAGGCGCTCGCCGGCGGGCAGTACGCTGTCGTAGTCATAGCCGGCATCGGCCAGGGTGCGCCGGGTTTCCTCGTCTAGGGGAATGCGGCTTTCGCCATGGGTCGCGGCCTGACGGCGGCGACTTTGGGTTTCGATCAGTTCGCCGATGCGGTGCCGGCCGTCGCCGATCACTTCGGCGGGGTGGCGAACGGCGGCGGCGACCACCTCGAACCCGATCACCAGGATGCGCAGGTCTTGGCCTTCGTGAAAGCTTTCCAGCAGCACGCGGCTGTCGAACTGGCGGGCGGCGGCAATCGCCTGTTCGACCTGCTCGGGGTTGCGCAGGTCCACCGCCACGCCCTGGCCCTGCTCGCCATCCACCGGCTTGACCACGATGCGGCCGTGCTCGGCCAGAAACGCGGCATTGTCGTCGGCGCTGCCGGCCAGTTGCTGTGCGGGCAGGCTCAGGCCGATGCGTTGCAGGCATTGATGGGTCAGTTGTTTGTCCTGGCAGAGGGTCATGCTCACCGCGCTGGTCAGGTCGGACAGCGACTCGCGGCAGCGGATGCGCCGCCCGCCGTGGCTGAGGGTGCACAGGCCCGTCACCGGGTCGTCTACCTGCACGTCAATGCCGCGGCGCAGGGCTTCGTCGACGATGATCTTGGCGTAGGGATTGAGCCCCGCTTGCGGACCCGGGCCGAGGAACAGCGGCTGGTTGATGCTGTTGCGGCATTTAACGGCGAAGGTGGGCAGGTTGCGAAAACCGAGCTTGGCGTACAGCGCCTTGGCCTGTTTGTTGTCGTGCAACACGGACAGGTCCAGGTAGGTCAGGCCGCGCGATTGGTAATGCTCGACCAAATGGCGCACCAACGCCTCGCCCACGCCGGGGCGTTGGCACTGGGGGTCGACCGCCAGGCACCACAGGCTGCTGCCATGTTCGGGATCGTGGAATGCTTCCTGGTGATTGAGGCCCATCACGGTGCCCAGTGCCTGGCCGCTGTCGCTGTCCTCGGCCAGCCAGTAGACCGGCCCACCTTCAGCGCGCGGGGTAAGCTTTTCCGGGTCGACCTGCAGCATGCTGCGCGACAGGTACAGCCGGTTCACCGACTGCCAATCGGCCGGGCTTTGCACACGACGAATATTGAACCCGCGAAAGGTGCGCCGTGCCGGACGGTAATCGGAAAACCACAGGCGCAGGGTGTCGGAAGGGTCGAGAAACAATTGTTGCGGGGCGTAGGACAGCACCTGCTGAGGCGCGGCGACGTACAGGGCGATATCGCGCTCGCCCGGTTGCTCAGCGAGTAATTCTTCAGCGAGGCTTTTAGCGTCGGGAAAGGTATGACCGATCAGCAGGCGGCCCCAGCCGCATTGCAGCACCAAGGGCTCAGCGGTTTCCTGCTGGCCATCCTCGGCCAGGCGCGCCTGCAGACGCTCATAGGATGGTGCCTGGCCACGGAGCAGGCGCTGGCCATAGGCCTGAGATTTTTGCATGACAGATTCCTCATCGGGCCGGCGATTTTTTATTGGACCGGCCAGCACGGTACGCAGGGGCGCCCCGTGATTAATGTAAGACGCTGCAGACAACCGTCGTGCGGGGCCGCGTACCGCGACCCTGCAGGTGACTCAGAAAGCCGAGCGGTTGCCGCCACAGTCATCGCAATACCTACAAGTTGTGCTCGCTCAACCATAGGTTGAGTGCCGCCAGCTGCCAGAGTTTCGAGCCGCGCAGGGGTGTCAGTTGTCCATCGGGGTCGCTGAGCAGGCGATCGAGCATCTGCGGCTCGAACAGGCCGCGATCCTGGCTGGGGTCGAGCAGCAGTTCGCGCACCCAGTCCAGGGTCGCGCCTTGCAAATGCTTGAGGCCGGGCACTGGGAAATAGCCTTTGGGGCGATCGATGACCTGCGCGGGCAAGACTTGGCGGGCGGCTTCCTTGAGCACGTATTTGCCACCATCGGGCAGTTTGAAACGTGCCGGGATGCGGGCCGAGAGTTCCGCCACCCGGTAGTCGAGGAAGGGCGTACGCGCCTCCAGGCCCCAGGCCATGGTCATGTTGTCGACGCGTTTGACCGGGTCGTCGACCAGCATCACCGTGCTGTCCAGGCGCAAGGCCTTGTCCACGGCCGCCTCGGCGCCGGGTTGGGCAAAGTGAGCCTTGACCAGCTCGGCGGAAAAATCCCGACTGACCCAGGCCGGGCGCACGGTTTCGGCGTATTCAGCAAAATCGCGGTCACGGAAGGCGCGCAAGTAAGCGTCCAGCGGGTCGGCCGCCCCATCCACCTGCGGGTACCAGTGATAACCGGCGAACAGTTCGTCGGCACCCTGGCCGCTCTGCACCACCTTGCAGTGCTTGGCCACCTCGCGCGACAGCAGGTAGAACGCGATGCAGTCGTGACTGACCATCGGCTCGCTCATGGCGCGAAACGCCGCCGGCAACTGCTCGAGGATTTCCGCTTCGTGGATGCGCAACTGGTGATGGCGGGTGTGGTACTGCTTGGCGATCAGGTCCGAATACATGAACTCGTCGCCGCGCTCGCCACCGGCATCGGCAAAGCCGATGGAGAACGTCGACAGCTGTTCAACGCCGGCCTCGCGCAGCAAGGCGACCAGCAGGCTGGAATCCACCCCGCCGGAGAGCAGCACGCCGACATCCACCGCCGCACGCTGACGAATCGACACGGCATCACGCAGGCTGTCGAGCACGCGGTCGCGCCAATCGCCCAGGACGAAATCACGCTCTTCCGCACGCGGGCCGTAATCCAATTGCCACCAGGTCTGCTGCTCTGTGCGCCCCTCGGCGTCGATACGCATCCAGGTGGCCGGCGGCAGCTTCTCGATGCCTTGCAGCAGGGTATGCGGCGCCGGCACCACAGCATGGAAGCTCAGGTAATGGTTGAGAGCAATGGGGTTGAGGGTCGTGTCGATATCGCCACCCTGCAGCAGCGCCGGCAGGCTGGAGGCGAAACGCAGTCGTTCGCCGGTACGCGACAGGTACAACGGCTTGACGCCCAGGCGGTCGCGGGCCAGAAACAGGCGCTGACGGTCGCGCTCCCAGATGGCGAAGGCGAACATGCCGTTGAGCTTGGGCAGCAGCGCCTCGCCCCAGGCGTGATAGCCCTTGAGCAGAACTTCGGTGTCGCCGCCGGAAAAGAACGCATAACCCAGCTGTTCCAGCTCGGCGCGCAGTTCGGGGTAGTTGTAGATGGCGCCGTTGAAAACCATCGCCAGACCCAGGGCCGGGTCGATCATTGGCTGACCGGAGGCCTCGTCGAGGTCCATGATCTTCAGCCGGCGGTGGCCGAGGCCCAGTGGCCCCTGGCTGTGGAAGCCGCACGCATCGGGTCCGCGTGGGGCAAGGTGGTGGGTAATCCGGGCGACCGCTGACAGGTCACTCGGGTGTTGATCGAAACGTAGCTCTCCTGCAATTCCGCACATAGCCTTACCGGTTCTCCGTTGGGGGTTTGTGGCGAGCAAGTTGTTGAAAAAGACGGCGCGGTATTGCAAACGGCCTTTTCAAGAACCTGCATGAGCCTATTTACCTAAACAAACATATGCTTTCATGTCAAAGTTGTTTTTGGTTTTTTTGAGGCTTTTACGGGTTGTAACAATGATTAAATACTTATGACTGAAACTAATAAGTCCCTTGATAACAGTTATGCCGTGTCGATCTTCCGCGCGCTGCGGCGCTTGCAGCAGGCCGGTGAAGTGCATGCCAAACGACTTTCCCGCTATGGCGGGCTAACGCCTCTGCAGCTACTGATCCTCCAAGTTTTGGCTGTGGAGAAAGAGTTGACTGCCAGCCAGCTGGCGCGTTTCGTCAGCTTGTCGCCGGCCAGCTTGTCGGGAGTGCTGGATCGCCTGGAAAGCCGGGGCTTGATCACACGCCGCCGCGACGAACAGGATCGCCGTCGGCAATGGTTGCACTTGGAACAGCCCGGCTACGCGGCTTTGGACGAGGCCCCCTCGTTATTACCTGGCCACGTGCGGCAGCGCTTCGCGGCGCTGCCCGAATGGGAACGCCACGCGCTGCTCGCCGCCCTGCTGCGCGCGGCGGAACTGTTCGAAACGCCGGAGGATGAGGAGGAGTAATCCGGCGGGGCGCATGCCGTTGTATGGGGCGACTTTATTCGCCGTCCGCGAGTCATCCGGCACCTGCGGCGTTGCGACGAATTGCGCGGTTGAGGCTCTGGTGTTCGTCGCAGCAGCTGCGTGGCTTGAAGGTAATGCGCCAGGCGAATGAATTCGTCCCTACCGGTGTGCCGGGCTCGGTGTTTAGTGTTTGGTTACGACGGCGACTCGCAGCGGTTGGGCTGAGCCTGTGCTGGAAGCTCAGGCTACAGGCTGTTGTAGGGGCGAATTTATTCGCCTGGCACCGTGACTGCCGACACCTGCGGCGTTGCGACGAATTGCGCGGTTGAGGCTCTGGTGTTCGTCGCAGCA
>CAYPFO010000004.1:0-28379 GCA_964410065.1 uncultured Pseudomonas sp. | reverse complement strand
CACCGTGACTGCCGACACCTGCGGCGTTGCGACGAATTGCGCGGTTGAGGCTCTGCTGTTCGTCGCCGCGGCTGCTTGGCCTGACCTACAACGTAGGGTTGAGGCGCAAGCAAAGGACTTTACAGTTCAACCGGTGGCGTCGCGCCGATACCCATCAGCAGTCGAAGCCACGCGATGGGTATCGCTGCGCTCTGCCCGGCAAAAGCCTCTTACCGAAAGCTCGGATACAACGAACGCCCACACTGCGTGATCAGCGATGGGCCGTATTGCGCTGGTTTTTTGGTTGCTGGTAAAGGTCGAGCAGTACCTGATCAAGCACCGCCGAGGCGCCGTAGGGACGCGGGTGGTTGAGGATGGCGACCACCGCCCAGGTGTTGCCGTTGATGTCGCGGCTGTAGCCGGCGATGGCGCGCACGTTGTTCAGGGTGCCGGTCTTGATGTGGGCCTTGCCGGCCACGTTGGTGCTGCGCAGGCGTTTGCGCATGGTGCCGTCCATGGCGGCCAGCGGCATCGAGGAAATGAATTCCGCCGCATAGGGGCTGCGCCAGGCATCTTGCAGCAGTTGGGCCATGCCCCGTGCGCTGACGCGCTCCTCGCGCGACAGGCCGGAGCCGTTCTCCATCACCAGGTGCGACGACTTGATGCCCTTGCGCGCCAGCCATTGGCGGATCACCCGTTGCGCGGCCATGGCGTCGTCGGGATCGGCCGGGGTGCGAAATTGTGCGCCGAGGCTGAGGAACAGCTGCTTGGCCATGGTGTTATTGCTGTACTTGTTGATGTCGCGAATGATCTCGGTCAGGGCCGGCGACTGGGCACGCACCAGCATGCGCGCGTCTTCCGGGACGGCGTCGATGCGGTCGTTGCCGAGAATCTGGCCGCCCAGTTCCTTCCAGATCGAGCGCACCGCGCCGCCGGCATAGCTGGCATGGTCGAGCACGGACAGGTAGTGCTGGTGATCGCATCCTTGGGCCAGCTCGCCGCTGACCACCACCGTGACGCCGTCTGATTGGCGGATCGGTTTGTAGTGCACCTCGGGCCAGGCGGAACAGGTCTTGGTGGCCGGCAGGGACCGCACCCGGTTGTCGATGCGAACGCTTTCAATTGGCGGTTCGGTGCTGATGTACACCCGGCCAAGCTCGTTGCGCGTGGTGAAACGCTGGGCGTTGAGGTTGATCAGCAGGGAGTCCGGGGCCACCAGAAAGGGCCGGGTTTCATCGCCGCCGTCATCGTCGAATTCCGGCAGTTGCGGCTGGACGAAATGGCTGCGATCCAGCACCAGGTCGCCAGACACCGTCTGCACGCCATGGGCGCGCAAGTCGCGCAGCAACAGCCAGAGCTTTTCCATGTTCAGCTTGGGATCGCCGCCACCCTTGAGGTACAGGTTGCCGTTGAGCACGCCCTCACGGATCGGCCCGTCCGCATAAAATTCCGTTAGCCATTGGTGAGCCGGGCCAAGCAGCTCCAGCGCCGCATAAGTGGTCACCAGCTTCATGGTGGAGGCGGGATTGACCGACACGTCGGCGTTGTAGGCCGTTGTCTGACCGGGGCCATTCAGTGGAATGGCCGCCAGCGACAAGGCGTGAGGTTCGAGCTTATTGTGCTTGAGCGCTTTTTGTACGGTACGCGGCAGGGCATCGCCCGCGGCCGTCGCGGGAGCGAACAGCGGCAGTCCCAGAAACAACAGCACACCACTGAGCGTCAACGGACGCAGCAGGTTATTCATCGTAGAGTGTCCCTTGGGCAGGGAGGTGAAGAAGGATGGCCTCTCCTTGGCCCGTTATGGGTTGGTCAGCAGTATGGCTACAAAATTTGAGGTGCGAAGCGCCGTTCGACGGTTGGTTGGCGGACAAGAGAGGCGGGCGGTGCGAGAGCGAAGCTGGTAAAGTGCCGCGCAACATTTATCTGAGGAATACCCATGGCTACTAATCGTTCCCGCCGCCTGCGCAAGAAACTCTGTGTCGATGAATTCCAGGAACTGGGTTTTGAAATCACCCTGACCTACAAGGAAAACCTCGCTGACGACCAACTGAACGATTTCCTCGACGCGTTCCTGGTCGAAGCCGTTGATTCCAATGGTCTGGGTTATGTCGGTGGTGAAGACTACGGTTTCGTCTGCCTCGGCAAGCGTGGCTCGGTCAGCGCCGAACAGCGCGCACAGGTCGAAGCCTGGCTCAAGGGCCGCGACGAACTGGCTGAGTTCACCGTCAGCCCGCTGATGGACGTTTGGTACCCGGAAAACCCGGTCAACCAGGCGTAATCGCGCTCGGGGCGGGTGCAATGCCCGCCCTGTATCACTCCCGTTTCTTTCCTTTACTGACTTCCCTTTCTGACACTGCGTAAAGCAACGCTTGTTTGAAATTAGTTCGCATGTTAAATAAAAGCTTCATATGTGAAATAACTTGCGAGCCCGCCATGACAACAACAACTTACCCGGTCCGCTGCGCCGACGGCTTTACGCTGCACGTCACCCTGCACGCCAGTCACTCACCCGCCAAGGGACTGGTCTTGCTCAACCCCGCCACGGCAGTCACCGAGCGCATGTACGCCCCGTTTGCCGGCCATCTCGCCGCCCAGGGATTCCACGCCGTCACCTACAACTACCGGGGCATGCAGAAGGGCGCTTCGGCCAAAGACGTCCAGGCCGGTTTCAGCACCTGGGCGGATCAGGATGTCGAGGCGGTGACCCGCTGGGCCGCTGAACAGCATCCGACCTTGCCGCTGTTGGCCGTGGGCCATAGCTTTGGCGGCCACGCCATCGGCCTTTGCGAGAGCAGCCTACTGTTGAAGGGGGCGGTGATGATTACCGCCCACGCGGGCTGCCTGCGCTTTGTCTCGCCGCTCGGCGAACGACTCAGGGTCACCGCGATGCTCAAGGCCATCGGTCCGTTGTGTGCGCGCACCCTGGGTTATGTGCCCGGCAAAAAACTGGGTATCGGCGAGGACCTGCCAGGTCAGGTGATGTTGGAGTGGAGCCGCTGGACGTCGTTGCCGCGCTATTTCTTCGATGACCCGCGCATGAACGCCGTTGAGCGTTTCAGTCGTCCACGCATGCCGGTGTTGTCGATTGGCTTCACTGACGACCCCTGGGCGTCCCGCGAAGCGGTCGATCTGCTCTGCGATCACTTGACCGGCTGCGCAGTGGAGCGCCGGCAGTACGGCCCCGAACACAGCCGTCACCAGGCCATCGGGCATATGGGCTTTTTCCGCGACCGGCACGCCGTCACCCTATGGCCGGAAGTGACCACCTGGCTGCACCACCATGCGGAGCGCGCAGCGGTATGAGCCATGACCGCCGTTACATCTTCCTGCTCAACATGGCGCAGAAACGCCTGCAGCGGCATATCGAACAGCAAACCGAACAGCGTGCCGGCATCAGCGCTGTGCAAGCCGGCGCGCTGTTCATCCTGCAGAAACAGGACGGTGCGCTAAGCGGCGAATTGGCCGCCGCGCTGGACATCGCCCCTTCGGCAATGACCGGCCTGGCTGATCGCATGGCACGCGCCGGATTGATCGAGCGACGTACCGACACCCTCGACCGGCGCATCAACCGCCTGTGGCTGACTGACAACGGCCGCGCTGCGGCTGCCCGCGCGATCACGGAACTGGCACCGTTGAACAAGACCCTGAGCGAGGGGTTCAGTGAAGAGGAAATGGGCGTGGTCTCGCGCTGGCTAGGGGCGGTTCAGCAGCGTTTTCAGCCCTAGCAATCAAGGGTCGCGCTGTCATGCATTCGGATACAAAGTCGGTCCATGTAACTATTTGATTCTAAAAAGATTGCTATATGCTTGGCGGCAATAAGCCGACCACCGAGGTCGGCCTGTTTCCGTGCATAAGCATGGGAACGTTATCCATCCGAGGAGAGTACGTTGAAAAACCTGAAATTCCCGAGCCTGGTTCTGGCTGGTTTGCTGGTAGGCGGCATGTTGCCGGTTGAAGACGCCGAAGCGCGTGCCAAGCGCTCCAGCTCCAGCAAAATGATGAAGGCGCCCGCCAAAGCCCCGGCCAAGGCACCCGCCGCCCGCTACGGTTCTTCGCCCAACGCACAGAGCGCCGCGCCGGTTGCTGCACGTCCTGCCGCGCCTGCCCAGGCCGCTGCGCCAGCCGCACCCGCCGCTGCTCCGGCAGCCGGTGGCGGCATGATGGGCGGTGTGATGGGTGGTTTGGTCGGCGGCATGGTCGGTGGCGCGGTGGTCAACAGCCTGTTTGCTGATGATGCGGTTGCTGATGAGGCTGTGGTGGAAGAGGGTGTTGCTGCTGAGGCTGTTGCTCAGTAAAAAACGCCGGTTTCAAAGACGTGAAAAAGCCCGTGAGTGTTTTGGCACTCATGGGCTTTTTTGTATGCGCCGCTTTCCGATAGCTCCCACGCTCTGCGTGGGAGCTTAGCTTGTGACGCTCCGCGTCAGATCACCTAGGTGAAAGCGGGTGGACACTGGAGCGTCAAGAGTCGCGTTCCCATGCGGAGCGTGGGAACGATCAAGTCAATGACAAGCTGTCACCCATCGACCCCACACTCCGCCCTCTGCAACACCCCATCAACATCCACCTCATCAATCTGCTCCTGCTGCAAATACCGCTTGGCATAACGCCAGGGCACGTCGCTGCGTACGAAGAGTTCGAACAACTCCGGGTCGATGTGCTGGTTGCGGCACATGGTGGCCATCAGGCCGAGGGCTTCGCTGAGGGTTTTGCCGCGCTTATAAGGGCGGTCGACGGCGGTGAGGGCTTCGAAGATGTCGGCGATGGCCATCATGCGTGCCGGCAGGCTCATTTGGGCGGCGGTGAGGCGGCGGGGGTAGCCGTTGCCGTCCATGCGTTCGTGGTGGCTGCCGGCCATGTCGGGCACGTCGCGCAGGTGGGTGGGGAAGGGCAGCTGCTCGAGCATGATGATGGTTTGCACGATGTGGTGGTTGATGATGTAGCGGTCTTCATCGGTCAGGGTGCCGTGGCGTACGGAGAGGTTGTGCAGTTCGCCGCGGTTGAATTTGTACTGCGGCACTTTCATGCGAAAACCCCAGGGGTTGTCGGGTTCAAGGCGTTCCTGGGCGGGCCAATCGATGCAGTGCTCAGGGCGGTCGGCGAGGAGTCTTTCTTCCACCGGAAGGGGAAGGGCGGGATGTTGCGCCTTGCGCTGGGCTTCTTCCCAGGACAGCCCCAGACGGTCGTCGAGGGTGCGCAGCCAGCGGCGTTCAGCAATGCGCTGCAGGCGTTGCAGGTCAGCGTCGGCCATGTTTTCACCGCCCAGGTTGCACTGGGCGACGAAGGCAAAATCATCGTCGAGTTCGTTGAGCAGTCGGTCGCGCTTGGCGGCCAGCGCGCTGTCATCGGCACCCGCGGCACGGGCCTGCCAGTAGTAGATCCAGACGTCGCGCTTGAGCACCTCAAAGCGCGTGCGGATTTCATGGATGCGGTCGTAGATGGTTTCCAGTTTGGTGGCTTTGTCGACTACGTATTCGGGCGTGGTGACCTTGCCGCAGTCGTGCATCCAGGACGCAATGTGCAGGGTTTCCCAGTCGTCGGCGTTGGGCTGAAAGTCGGCGAATGCCGGTGCGTCGCTGGCGGCGGCGGCCTTGGCGAGCATCATGGCGAGTTCCGGTACGCGCTGGCAGTGACCGCCGGTGTAGGGGCTTTTGGCGTCGATGGCGCCGGCGATGACCTGAATGAAGGCGTCCAGCAATTGCTTTTGTTTGTTCAGCAGCCGCTGGCTTTCAATGCTCAGGGCGGCGGCGCCGGAGACGGCTTCGACGAAGGCGATGCGCTCCGGTTGCAGCAGGCTAGGGTCGTCATCGTGGGCGCTACTGTGCCGGTTGGCCAACAGCAGTACGCCGATGGTATCGCCCTGGCGGTTATGCAGCCCGCAGGTGAGCAGGTGGGCTTGCCGGCAGTCGAGCTTATCCAGCAACACGCGCAGGTCCTCGGCCTGTTCGTAGCCCAGCGCCAGCACCATGCTTTCACCGCCTTCGGCCGGCTGGCGCAGCCATACGGGCGCGCTGGCACTGTCGGGATAGCTGGCCAGGCGCTGGGTTTCCAGGCAGGTGTCGGCGCCTTCGCAAATCCAGCCGTGGGGCTCAAGGCGTCCGCTGTCGGCATCGCGCAGATACAGCAGGCCGGCGTCGGCCTGGGCGATGCCCACGGTTTCGCGCAGCACGCGTTCGAGCAGTTCGTCGAAGCGGGTGACGGAGGCCAGCGAGGCATTGATTTCCAGGAAGCTGGCCAGGCTGGTTTTCATGCGTTGCATGACCAGCGCCAGTTGATCGACCTCAAGTACCAGGGAGCGGCCGGTGTTGGAATGGCTGAAATCGAAGCGGCCAATGGCTTCGGCACTGCGCGCGAGATCGCGCAGTGGCTTGACCACCAGCCGTGAGGCCAGCCAGCCCAGCGGCAGGCAGAGCAGCAGCACGCCAAGGGTGAGCAGCGCGCCTTGCCAGCGGATGCGCAAGGCATCGGCGAGCAGTTCATCTTCAGGTACCAGAATCGCCAGATTCAGCCCCTTGGGACCGCCTTCGTACAAATGACTGCGGGAGACCAGCCAGTTGCGCCCCGCTAAATGCAGACGACCCTGGAGCAAGTCCGGCATGTCCATCAAGGCGGCCAGGCCGGGGCTGAGTTCGCGGGCCTGGATCAGTTCGTCGGCGTCGTTACCCACCACCAGCCGCTCAGTTAACGGGTAGGCCACGGCGCGGCCCTGGCTGTCGAATAGCACCAGCTGAGTGTCCGGGGTGACGTTGTGGCGGGCCAGGGTGGCGGACAGATTGGCCAGGGTCAGATCGGCGGCCAGTACGGGGCCCATGCCGATGCGCCGGGCCAGGGTAGTGCCGACCTGGCGGCTGGAATAAAACACATAGGGTTCGGTGGTGACCTGTCCATCGCTTTCCCCGGCGCTGGCGTACCACTCGCGTTGTCGGGGATCGTAGGGCTCCACGGCTTGCTGCACCTGACTGATCAGCTGCAGGTGGCTGTCGAAAAACTGATGCGAGGAATGCTGCTCGCCATTGCGACGCTCGATGGACCACACCTGGTAGGTGGCTTGCGGGGGCGCATTGAGGAAAGCCTTTAAATGTGCGTGCCGCAGAGGGCGGACCATGAAGAAGTCGCCGTCCGGGTAACCGAGGTAGAGCGAGTCCAGCTGCGGGTTGTCGCGCAAGGCCTGGATGAAGGGCTCGAGCAGCGCCATGCGCTGTGGCAGGCTGTCACTTTGCGCGGCGGGTGCCAGGGCTAGCAAATTGAGCAGGTGGCGAATCGGCGTGAAGGTCTGCTGCAGGTCCTGCTCCACCGCAAGCTGGATCTGCTGGGACAGCTTGGCGCTGCTGTCGTAGATAATCTGGCTGGTTTGCCGGTAATGGAAGAACCCGAGGATCAGGGCGCTGATCAGTAGCAGGGCACCAAACAGCAGGGCAATGTGAACATGCAGGGGCAAGCGTTGGGTGTCGATGCGGGCCAAGCGAAACATGCAGAACTCCTGTGGCAGGCCATCTTCCAGTCTGGCCCAATGGGCCTGCCTCTCAGCTTAGCGATAGGCCCTCAGGTCTGCCTGCGCAGGCGGGTGGTCAGGCTGGCTGAAAGGCCGCCTGGGCCATTGGCAATGCGCAGGGTGCAGCCGCAGCGTTGTGCGATGGCCTGCACGATGGCCAGGCCCAGTCCGCTACTGCCACCCTTGCCGTGTCGCCAGAAACGCTGGGTGAGGTGTTGCGCGTGCTCGTCGGCGATGCCAGGGCCATGGTCACGCACGGTAAAACATACGGCGTTGTCGATATTCTCCACCTGCAGTTCGACAGTCGTACCGGGCGCGGTATGGCGCACCGCGTTCTCCAGCAAGTTGCGCAGTGCGGTGATGGCCAGCGAAGGCGGCATGTCCAGCAGAGCGGACGACAAGTCTTCGCCCAGGTGCAGGCTTATGGGCGTGTCATGGGTCGTGCTGGCATCCTCGATGGCCAAGCGGGCAATGTCCTCAGCGTTGCACTGCAGGCCATCATCAAACGGCACGTTGCCGTCCAGGCGTGCGAGCAGCAGCAGTTGTTCCAGGGTGCATTGCAGGCGGTCGGCGCCTTCTTCGGCGTGGGCCAGCGCCTGGGCGGCGGTGGCGCCCTCGGTCATGCGCGCCACCTGCAGGTGGGTCTTGATTGCGGTCAGCGGGCTGCGCAGTTCATGAGCGGCGTTGTCGGTCAGGCTGCGTTCACGCTCGACGGCCTCGGCAATGCGCCGCAACAGTTGATTTTGCGATTCCACCAGCGGGCGCAGTTCGCTGGGTAGCGCTGGTACGGTCAGCGCTTCCAGATCGTCCGCGCCGCGCCGAGTCAGGGCATCGCGAATGCGTTGCAGCGGCGCCAGACCATGGCCGATGCCGAGCCAGAGAACCATCAGGCTGCCCAGCAACGCCAACCCGACCGGCACGGCGGCGCTCACCCAGATCGACTGTTCGATGACCGTGCGCTCATCCATGCGGTCGGCGATGGTGATGCGCAGGTCGTCCTGGATCAGCGTAAAGCTGCGCCAGGGAATGCCTTCGATGACCTGGGTGCGAAAGCCTTTGCCGCCGGCATCCAGCTGGCGGTCCGGGGTGGAATGGCTGCGCGAGAGAATTTCGCCGCGCAGTGAACTGACCTGGCAGGTCAGCCCGTTGGGAATCCCCAACTGTTCAGCGCTCAGGCGGCGTTCGTGCATCTCGTCGCGCACCGGTTGCGGCACCTGGGCGATTAGCCCGGCGACCATGCGCGCTGACGAGGCCAGGCGCTGGTCGAGGGATTGCATCATCTCGTCGCGCAGGTCGTAGAGCATCCAGACCGCCGCCAGCGACCAGAGCAGCAAAAACGCCGTACCGAGGATCAGTGATAGACGCAGGCGCAGGCTCATGGCTCGACGATCTCGCGGGAGAGCGTCGGGTTGCCGGCCGGGCCGAGGCGGTACCCCAGGCCGCGTACGGTTTCGACGATGCCACCGCCCAGCTTGCGGCGCAGGTAGTGGATGTGCACGTTGAGGGCGTTGCTTTCCACGTCGTCGCTGAAGCCGTAGACCGCATCCTTCAATTGGGCGCTGCTCAGCACGCGATCACGGTTGTGCAGCAGGGTTTGCAGCAAGGCCTGTTCGCGACGTGACAGTTCGATTGGCACGCCATCGAGGAAGGCTTGGCAACCGCTTGGGTCATAGTGCAGGCGGCCATGTTCGATCAGGTTCACGCAGCGCCCTGCAACACGCCGTAGCAGGCTGTGCAGACGCGCGGCCAGCTCGCGCAGGTCGAAGGGCTTGAGCAGGTAATCGTCGGCGCCGGCCTGCAAGCCGGCAACCCGATCCGCCACCGCATCACGCGCGGTAAGGATCAGCACCGGCACGCTCAGGCCCTGGCGGCGCAGACGCTGCAGCAGGACCAGGCCGTCTTCGTCGGGTAGGCCCAGATCAAGGATCAGCACATCGAAACGGGCGGCGCCCAGCATGGCCTCGGCCTGCGCAGCTGTGGTGGCGTGGTCGACGGTCAGCCCCTGGGCGTTCAACCCGACGACGATGCCGTGGGCGATCAGGGCGTCGTCTTCGGCGAGTAAGACATGCATGCGCATTCTCGCGGTAAGAGAAGAGAGACCGGCATTATGCCCAGCTGGTTGCTACTTGGCTGCCGCAGGCGATCGAGACGCTGAAAAACCCGTCAGCCGATGCACGCCGGCGGCGATAAAAAGCTGAGTAGGGCGTACCTTAATGCTCCGTTAATTCTGCCCGAGCAACATACCCCTATGCTGCGTGTGAGTTTTTTTGTCGCACCGAGCAAGCGGTTTTCTCGATGTCCGTAGGGGGAAATAACAATGAACATGAAACATACACTCACAGTGGCCATTACGGCCCTGGGGCTGGGGCTTGCCAGCGCCCACGCCGTGGAAGGCGATGCCAAGGCCGGCCAGCAGGCGGCGGCCATCTGTAGCGCCTGCCACCAGGTAGATGGCAATGGCATGAATATCCCGGGCGGCGAATCCTGGCCGCGCCTGGCCGGACTGGATGCGGACTATCTGTTCAAGCAACTGCAGGATATGAAGAGCGGCAAGCGCACCAGCGCGACCATGACCCCGTTCGCCAGCATGCTCAATGAACAACAGATGCGCGATGTCGCGGTGTATTTCAATCAACTTCCGGCCCGGTCCGGCAAGGGCGGAGAAAAGGCCAGCGCCGACGAGCTGGCCCACGGCGAAAAACTCGCGACCGTGGGCAACTGGGAGCGCTACATCGTGCCGTGCCAAAGCTGCCATGGCCCGGACAACCAAGGTGTGGGCGCGCACTTTCCTGGAATTGCCGGGCAGCACGCCGATTACCTTGCCGATCAATTGCGCGCCTGGAAGAACGGCAAGCGTGATAACGATCCGCAACATTTGATGCTGGCCATTGCCGAGCGTCTGGATGAGCGTGACATCCGTGCGGTGTCGCAGTGGCTCTCGCGTCAACCGGCCCAGTGATCAGGAGCGAATCGATGAACATCTCCACGCGTTATTTCCCACAGGCCTTGGCGTTCGCCGCCCTCGTCAGCCTGGTCAACCTGAACGTGCAGGCCGAGGCGCGCTATCCGGCCAATATCCCGCAGCCCAAGGAAGGGCAGTTCGTGCATGTGCCGCCTACCATGGAGGACCTGGAAAAAAACAACATGCACCCGGAACTCAAGCGGGTGATTCGTCGGGGTTATGACCTGTTCATGAATACCCAGCAACTGCGCGGCAAGTACGTGTTCAACGACATGAATTGCAGCAGTTGTCACATGGGCGAAGGGCGTCAGCCATTTGCCGGCCCGGTGTGGCCAGCGGCCGTTACTCTGCCGGACTTTCGCGGCAAGAACGGCCATGTGAACAACCTGGAAGAGCGGATTGCCGGATGCTTCAGCTACTCGATGAATGGCAAGCCGCCCGCCTATGGCAGCGACGACATGATCGCCTTGGCGACTTATCACCAGTGGCTGGCCAAGGGCGTGCCGATGTATCCCCAGGGCGAGATCTATGGTCGTGGCTACCCTCGTCTGCCTGAGCCGGCCAAGGGCATGGACTATGCGCGCGGCAAAAAGGTCTTCGAAACGAACTGCGTCATGTGCCATGCCGCCGATGGCAGCGGCCTGGTGCAGAACGGCAAGGTGGTATTTCCGCCCACTTGGGGCGACGGTTCGAACAACTGGGGGGCGGGCATGGTGCGGCATTTCACCCTGGCCTCGTTCGTCAAACACAACATGCCGCTGGGCCGACCGAACAGCTTGAGTGATCAGGATTCATGGGATGTGGCGTATTACATCAATAGCCAAGAGCGTCCGCAGGAGCCCAACTACACCGGCGACGTGCATGAAACACGCGCCAAGTTCGTGAAGACCTTCCATGCGCAGACCAACTACGGCCTGAAAGTGAATGGCCGGCTGTTGGGTGACCACGACAATGTCGGTGAAAAGGACTTCCTCAAACCCGAAGTGCTGCGGCCACGTACCTTCACCGCAGAGTAACGAGAGCAGCTCATAGCGCTCGGCCAACGGGCTGTGAGCCTGCTTCTTGTGCTAAACGCCACGTCTGCCTGCTTGGAAACGTGGCGTTTTTTTATTGGCGCGAATTCACTGGCTGCGTCTGCGTTCAGCCCGCCGTGCGGGGGAGACTCCGCCGAGAGGGCTTATCGAACGACGCTGCGCTACGGACGCGCTGCCCGTCAGGCTACGGCCTTGTTACGTCGGGTCAGCAGTCGTTTGGCGAGATGAACTAACAACGCCACCAGTAGCATCAGCAAGCTGCCGAGCAGGACGTTGAGCAGGCGGCTTTGTGGTTCGCTCCAGTCCAGCGCCAGGCTTTCGCGCAACAGCAGACAGCACAGGGTGGTCTGCAGGGAAAACAGCAGGTAATGATTGGCCTGCAACGCGCGGTTGAAGAACAGAACGGGCAGCAGGCAAGCGCTTAGCATCGGGGGTGTTAGCAGGCTGTGCCCAACGGCAGTGAGCAGCGCACTGGCGATCAGCACCACGATGACCGTCTGCAGCACGCGCTTCAGGCTGGGTACTACATTCAGTTGCAAAGTAATGACCACGGTCAGGCTGAGCCAGTAGCCGTGACCCAATTGCAGCACGTCGTTCAGCCAGCCGGCCACGCCCAGTGCCAGCATGCAGGCCAGTGCGTGCAAGGTCCATTGTTGCTGGGGGGCTTGCCGGGCATGGTTGCGCAGTACCTTGAGCACGGCGAGCAGGCGCGGCAGGGCGGGCCATGTGGGCAAGGCATGCAGGCCGCGCAGGATGAAAGCCAGTAGGGTGGTCCATAAGCCGCCGAGAATGAACAGGGCGGACACCGCCGCAGACGAGTGCAGGTCGCCCTCGCCGTAGCTGCCCTGGCCCAGGCACAGGCACACTGCCAAGGCCAGGCCGAGCTTACCGGCCTCGTTGCCATAGCGTTGCAAGGTGGCCAACAGCAGTCCCATGGCAGCGAACAACACCAGGCTGGCCAGGGGTTGCGTGCCTGACCAGTAACCCACGCCTGCGCTAAAGGCGCCCAGGGCGGTAATCAGCAGCATGCGCAGCATGCCAAAGCGGTGCAGGGGGTTGGCCAGCGACGCTTGGAAAGCGCCCAGCGCAGCCCAGAGAAACCCGTTGTGGCCACTGACCAAACCCAAGGTCAAGGGCAATGCACAGCCGACAGTCGCCATGGTGGCGATGCTCCAGGCCGAGGCACGGATGCGCCAGCGACGGGCGTGAGGTTGAGCCGGCGCCATATCAGGAGCGAAGGCGGGCAAGGGAGTAACGGGAAACAGCACTTTCAACGTGCGTAAGATACGAAACTTCACCCGACGCGACTCGAAATGCGGGGTTCAAGGACCTACAGAGAATTCCCCGGGACATTGCTTGAGTTTCCTGTCAGGCCATTCGGCATCTGCGGAAGACGCACCTGGCTGTTGCAAAAAATAAGGGTGCGCGGCTGGATCCAAGGCTGGCCGCCGAGCAGTCCGCGGGACTCCGCGGCGGCTGCGTTTGGTTTACGCCTGCAGGATAGACTGGTTGATATGACGAATGTTCAATCACAGCGGTCGGGCGCGCCCCGTCAGTTCCAGGGCCATTTCGCTGGCGTAGCTGTCAGTCATACCGGCGATGAAGTCGATCATGCGCAAGAACGCATGGTGTAACGGCTGATGAGGATCGGGGGCACTGTTGCCGAGCAGATCGAGAATCCGCCGATGCTTGAACGAGGGCGTACGCCCGCCGTGCTGTTCCAGTGCAGCACCGCAGAAAGCATTGAGGAGAATTTCGAGCGTGGTGTAGGCGCCGATCTCATGCAGGGTCTTGCGTTTGTCCTGGAAGATCTTCTCCCGCGCGGTGGCCTTGGCCTGCTGCACGCAATAGCGCGCCGGGCCATGCATGTGCTCGACCAGATCGCCCTGGAGGGTGCCGGCCAGCAGGCTGTCGCGCTGTTCGACGAATGCGCGTGCAGCGGCATTGGTGAGGTGCTCGATGGCCTTGCCGCGCAGGATCGCCAGCTTGCGCCGCCGCGAGTCGTTGGGGCCGAGCATGCGGTAGGTTTCGGGCAGGTCATCACCCACCAGGCCGAGCAGCAAGGACTCGACTTCGGGATAGTCGAGCAGATTCATTTCCAGGCCGTCTTCCAGGTCGATCAACGCGTAGCAGATGTCATCCGCCGCTTCCATTAGATACACCAATGGATGGCGGGCCCAGCGGTGCTCTTCCAGCTGCGGCAGGCCAAGCTTCTGGGCGACGTTTTTCAGAATCGGCAGTTCGCTCTGGTAGCAGCCGAACTTGTGTTTCTTGTAGCCCTGGGCAGCGGCGTGCTGGGCGGTCCAGGGGTATTTCAGATAGGTGCCCAGGGTGGCGTAGGTCAGGCGCATGCCGCCGTCGAACTGGTGATATTCCAGTTGGGTGAGGACACGAAACCCTTGGGCGTTGCCCTCGAAGTTGAGAAAGTCGTAGCGCTCTACTTCACTCATCGCGTCCAGCCAGCCTCGCCCGGCGGCCTGCTGAAACCAGTGGCGGATGGCATCCTCGCCGGAGTGGCCGAACGGCGGGTTGCCGATGTCATGCGCCAGGCAGGCGGACTGCACGATCATGCCCAGGTCGGCGGGGTCGCACCAGGCGGGCAATTCGTCGCGCAGTACTTCGCCGACACGCATGCCCAGGGAGCGGCCCACGCAGCTGACTTCCAGCGAATGGGTCAGGCGGGTATGGATGTGGTCGTTGCTGGTGACCGGATGTACCTGCGTCTTGCGGCCCAGACGGCGGAAGGCGCCGGAAAAGATTACCCGGTCGTGATCTTTGTGAAACGGGCTACGGCCAAGTTCTTCGCTGCTATGCAGCGGCTTGCCGAGACGTTCTCGGTTGAGCAGGGTCTGCCAGTCCACGGCCTGTCCTCATCCAGGGGAAGGTCGTTAGCTTCGACGTTAATGGAGCACCCTGCAAGCGAGCCGAGGAATAGTGCAGGGCCCTGGGAAGGGGCTATAAGCCCAGCCTAGTAGGGTGAACAACGTTTTCTATTGTCCGCCGAGCGATGATCGGTGGAACGTGGTCTACGAGCCTCATCGTAGGTTCGGAGGAGCAGGAGCCAGCTTGCGGGCGATCCGTTGCTATTAAGCCCGGCATCGCCAGCACGTTGGCTCTACCCGATGGCGCGGCTGTCTCACATTGCAATTGGGTTAATCACCCAGCAAAAAGACAGCTAAAGCCGATGCTGAATTGGCTTGCGTTGCAAGGAGGCGGGGTGGGGATTGTTGTTCTCTGCTTTTTTTTGCATGGCGCGCACCACCGGATAGGCCAACAAGCCTACCCGGGCAAGCTTGCCGATGATGCCCAGGCGTTTGCCGAACAAGGCCAGAAACACAGTGCCGGCGAGCATCATCGGTGTGGTGTTGCTCGCCCGCGACTGCGAAGAGCTGGCGCTGAGCAATTGGCGAAGGCCGTTCAACGGGTGGCGGATGGGTTCAGAGTGGTAGCGCAATTGCTGACGGTACATTTCCATGCGCAAGCGCACAAGTTCCTTGCGTTGCTCGTGCAGCGGTGGGGTGGTCAGGGGGCTCATGGCAGCAGTCTCTCCCGGTTGCGAGACAGTTCTTCCAAAGTGGCATGGAAGAGTTTTTCGCCCTGGCGAGCGAGATGCACAACTCTGCTCACACAGATCGCCAGACCTACTGCATACAGCACGCAAAGGCCAATGATGGCGAGCATGCGGTGGGTTTCCCACGCAGCAATCACGATCGCAGCCGACAGGCCTATCACGACCAGCAAGCCGAAGATCAGGCTCAGTGCGGCGTAGATAAACAGGCGGAAGGTGCGCGATTTTTCTTCCTTGAATTCCAGGCCGAACAGTTCCAAGTGCCCCTGCAACAGACCGAGCGCCGCGCCACCGAGCCGCTTCACAGAGGGTTCGGTGCCGGGCTCGCCAGTGGGTGTGGTTGCGTCCATCAGAGGACCTCTCAGCGCCGCGGAGCAGTCAGCAGGCCGAGCAGGAAACCCACTCCTGCGGCGATGCCCAATGATTGCCAGGGATGGCTATAAAGGTAATCCTCCGTCGCCTGCTTGGCCGCCTGGCCTTGCTCGCGCACGCTGGCTTCACTGTCCTTGAGCATCGACTTGGCGCGTTCGATGTTCTCGGTGATCTTGCCGCGCAATTCTTCGGTTTGCCCGCCAGCACTGCCCTTGGTCTGGTTCAGCAAACGCTCGGCATCGCCAATCAATGTCTGGAACTCCGCTCGCAAGGCCCGCTGCGCGTCATGCAGGTTGCGCCGGTGGGCTTCCTTATCGATGGGGGAGCGGGATTGGGTGTCGAACGAGCTCGAGGTGTCGGGCTGTTGGGACGGGTCAAACGGGTCGTTCAGGGCCATGATTGTCTCCTGATGCCGATGGGTGTCCCTGTTTCTGAGCATCGAAGCGGGGCAAGGTTCCTTGAGAAAACGCGAGATCCTTCGCTGAGGGATTAAATGGCCGACGTAGGAAGAATAGAAAACGCAGCATCATCCACGAAGTGTGCCGGTGTAGCGCTCCATGTATTTGGCGATCAGTTGTGCCTCGGTCAGTGCGGGCGGGGCTCGGCGGATGCCGCTGAGCTCACCGAGGTGCTCGCCGAGGGCGCGGGTCTCGGCGCTCGTCGACTGTGCGCACAATTCAAGCATGCGGGGCACCGCATCGCTCTCACCTAAATGGAGGTCCAGCGCAAATTCTTTGCGTAACTGGCGCCGTATGTGTTGCATGCACGCGAGAATTTCCCTGGTCAGTTCCACGCCTGTATTCCTCTAGTTGGTGGTAACTCCACAGAGCACCAGCCGAGCAAGAGCCATACCAGTCACGGCAATGCCAGGAATGACGCGGACATGCAGTCGCTTGCCATTGGCGAAGTGCACAGCAGGGGTGCGTATTGCACCGTTTCTGCGAAGGAGCATCCGGCAGGGATGCCCCGTTGCAGGGCGCGCGCTAAACTGCGCACATCAACATGAGGAGTATTGCGATGCCTCCCGAATGCCAACTCTTCGGCACCCTGGGCTGTCATTTATGCGAAGTGGCCGAGGCACTGCTGATGCCTTTTGTCGAACACGGCTTGTTGGTCGAGCTGGTGGATATCGCCGAGCATGAGGAATGGATGGAGAAGTACGCGCTGACCATCCCCGTCTTGCGCCGCTGCGATACCGGTGCGGAGTTGAACTGGCCGTTCGACGGTGAACAGGTGGTTGAATTTCTGCGATAACGAGCCTGCTGATCGCCAGCGAGTTGGCTCTACAGCTGCACATCACTCACCTCCGCTCGGTGGACAATAAAAACGTTGTCCACCCTACAGGCAACTGAGGCCTCGTTTGCATCGACCGAGGCCAGCCGGAAGCCTCGCGAGCGACAGCGAGCCGCCCGCCGCTCAATTAATGCTGATGCAGTTCACTGGTCGGTTGTGCATGGCTGCCATGCCCCATCAGCCAGGCTTGGTGTGGCCCGGGAAAAGTCCACAAGCCAAAGAGAATCACCAGCAGGCCACCGGCAATGCGCACGCCGCGTTTGCGCAGCAGAGTGGTTATCCGCTCGGCGGCAAGACCGGTCGCCAGCAGAACCGGCCAGGTGCCCAGGCCAAAGGCGAACATCAACAGTGCGCTGTCCAACGCATTGCCCTGGCTGGCGGCCCACAGCAGGGTGCTGTAGACCAGGCCGCAGGGCAGCCAGCCCCACAGCGCGCCCAGCACCAGTGCGCGTGGCACGCTGCTCACCGGCATGAAACGCCTGGTCAGTGGCTGGATAAAGCGCCACAGGCCACGGCCAAGGGCTTCGATGCGCGTCAGGCCGCTCCACCAGCCGGCCAGGTACAACCCCATGCAGATCAACAGCAGCGCGGCAACCACACGCAGCGCCATGGCAGCCGGACTGCTGGCCACGGCCCAGCCGGCCAGGCCGATGAGCAAGCCGGCAGTGGCATAGCTGAGAATGCGCCCGAGGTTGTAGCCCAGCAGCAAGCGCAAGCGGCGCCCGCGCTGCTCAGCGGGAATGGTCAAGGTCAGCGCGCCCATCAGGCCACCACACATGCCCAGGCAGTGACCACCGCCCAACAGGCCGAGGATCAGCGCCGAAACCAGTTGCGGGGCCAGTTCAAGCACGCGGGTCGTCCTGCTCCGGTTGTTTGTTGTCGGCCTTGTCGATACCGGCCTGGTGCTTGGGATCGTCGTCGTCGAACAAGATGCTGTGGGCCGGACTGTCCAGGTCGTCGTACTGGCCATTGTCCACGGCCCAGAAGAACAGCCAGATGGCCAGGCCGACCACGATGACGGCCACGGGAATCATGAAATACAGAGCGGCCATGGGTGCCTCCGAAAAAGACTGCTGAGCCTGCTTACAGGCCGTTGAAAAACTACCTGCGTTGGCAATACGTCGTTAAAGACAGCCTCAGAATGCTCATTTAGAACACCTAAACTGCGCTTCTTCGGCTGTTTTTGCCTCGTCTCGCCTGCCTCGCCTACGTTTTTCAACTGCCTGCTAGTCGGCGGCCGGCTGCAAGATGGCCGCGCGGGTCGCAGGGTGGCTGGCGGCAGGTTTGCCTGCCAGGCGCAGGGCGTTGAGTACCACCAGCAGCGAGCTGATCGACATGCCCAGTGCTGCCCACGCCGGCGTTACCCAGCCAATGGCGGCGAAGGGCAGGATCAGCCCATTGTACGCCGTTGCCCAGCCCAGGTTTTCAATGATGATGCGCCGTGTGCGCCGGGCAATCGGCAGTGCCTGCACCAGGCTGTCCAGCCGGTTGGAGAGCAGCACGGCGTCCGCGCTGGTCTTGGCCAGGTCGGTGGCCGAGCCCATCGCCACGCTGATGTCGGCGGCGGCGAGCACCGGCACGTCATTGACGCCATCACCGAGCATCAGCACCTTGCGGCCTTCGCCGTGCAGCTGCTGCAGTATTTCCAGCTTGGCGTCCGGAGTGAGGCCGCCCCGTGCGTCTTCAATCCCCAGCTGGCGGGCGATTTCACCGACCATCGGCGAGCTGTCGCCGGACAGCAGCAGGATGCGCCAGCCTTGTTCGCGGCAGGCTTCGACCAGCGCTGGCGCATCGGCGCGCAGACGGTCATCGAGCACCAGCCAGGCCAGCGGGCCTTGTTCGTCGCCGAGCAGCAGCCACTGACCCTGATCGCCGGAAATCGCCGGTGCCGGTTGGCCCTGTAGCGCGGCGACGAAGTCCGGCTGGCCGATCCGCAATTGCCGGCCCTGAACGTAGCCTTCCAGGCCGAGGCCGGGGTGGCTTTCCACGTGGTCAGCGGCCTGTGCGGCGCGGCCGAACGCGCGAGCGATGGGGTGTTCGGAGCGGTTTTCCAGCGCGGCGGCCAGGGCCAGGCAGGCATCCTGGTCAAGGTCGCGCAATGGGTGGATCGCGCGCAGGGTCAGGCGGCCTTCGGTGAGCGTGCCGGTCTTGTCGAAAATCACCGTATCGATCTGGTTGAGGCCTTCCAGCACATGCCCGCGAGTGAGCAGCAGGCCGAGTTTGTGCAGGCTGCCGGTGGCGGCCGTCAGCGCGGTGGGGGTGGCCAGCGACAACGCGCAGGGGCAGGTGGCGACCAGCAGGCTGAGCACCACCCAGAAGGCGCGGTCCGAGTCGATCTGCCACCAGACGACACCAATCACGGTGGCCACCAGTAGCACAATCAGCAGGAACCAGTGAGCAACCCGGTCGGCAAGTTCGGCCAGGCGCGGCTTTTCGCTCTGGGCGCGTTCCAGCAGACGCACGATGGCCGACAGGCGCGTGTTGTCACCCAGCGCCTGCACTTCGACGGTCAGCGGGCCTTCGACGTTCAGGGTGCCGGCGGTGACCTGATCGCCGACGCCGCGCGGCAATGGCAGGTATTCCCCCGTGAGCAACGATTCGTCGACACTCGACTGGCCGCTGAGGATGCGTCCGTCGGCGGGCATCAGGGCGCCGGGCTGGACCAATACCTGATCGCCCAGTCGCAACTCGCTGAGCAAGATGCGCTGGCTCTGGCCGTCGGCGTCCAGGCGCAGGCAGGAGCCCGGCAGCAGATTCACCAGCTGCGCGGTGGCCGCAGCGGTGCGTTCCCGGGCGCGGCGTTCCAGGTAGCGGCCGGCGAGCAGGAACAGGGCGAACATGCCCACCGCATCGAAATACAACTCGCCCTGTCCCGTCAGCGTCGACCAGATCCCGGCCACATAGGCGCCACCAATGGCCAATGATACCGACACGTCCATGGTCAGGTGGCGGGTGCGCAGGTCGCGCCAGGCGCCGCGGAAGAATTGTCCGCAGCAATAGAAGACGATCGGCGTGGTGAGAATCAGTGCCGTCCAGCGCAGGATAACGTGGAAGCTGTGGGATAGGTCAAGGTTGAATTCCGGCCAGGTGGCCATGGTCGCCATCATCACCTGGAACCACAACAAACCGGCCATGCCGATTTGGCGCAGGGCGCGGCGGTTTTCGCTGGCCAACTGCTCGGCGGCCTTGTCAGCCTGGTACGGGTGCGCGGCGTAGCCGACCCGACGCAGGCTTTTTAACAGTTCGCTAAGGGGAATCTCGCTGTCGGCCCAGCGCACCTGCAGGCGGTGATTTGACAGGTTGAGGCGCGCCTCGGCCACGCCGGGCAGGCTACGCAGGTGTTTTTCGATCAGCCAGCCACAGGCGGCGCAGCTGATGCCTTCGACCAGCAGGCAGGTTTCGGCCAAATCACCTTGGTGTTGGACGAAGGGCTGCTGGACTTCGGGGCGGTCGTACAGCGCGAGTTCATCGTTGAGTTCCTGAGGGAACGTCTCGGGATTGGCTGACGGTTCGCTGCGGTGCCGGTAATAATTTTCCAGGCCGCCCAACACGATGGCCTCGGCTACTGCCTGGCAACCGGGGCAGCAGAACTCACGGCGCTCGCCCAATACAGGCGCGATAAAGCGGCTGCCGGAGGGAACCGGCAGGCCGCAGTGGTAGCAGGGGATCGGATGGCTCATCGTGGCGTGGGATCAGTCGCCCAGACTGACCGGTTCGCCGGGCTGAAGCGCCTTCTCTTCATACAGGCGCCACGCCTGGCCGCCTTCCTGGCCGAGCACTTCAATGAAACGACGACCCTGAATGGTGTCGTCCTGCATCATGCCCTGATAGCGACCCTCACCTTGCGGTTGCAGGATGATGCGCCGGTCCATTTCTTCCTGGGTCGGCGAAATCACGTTCAGTTCCAGCTGTTGCGGGTTGCTATAGCCGCTGAGTTGCAGCGTCGCCAGACCGGTCTCGTTGTCTAGCGTGAGGGTGGCTTTCAAGTTCAGCTTGCGCGCCAGCTGTTCACGCTGCAGCGAGGTGTTGATGCCCTTGCCGACGTCATAGTAGTTGTCCACCACCATGCTTACCGGGTTCTTGATGGCGATCACCAGCAGGCTGGTGCCCAGGATCACGGCCATGGCAAGGATGCCAATGACGAACCAGGCCCAGAATTGCTTGTACCAGCGACTTTCGGTTTGCGGTTGCATGCTAACCCTTTGCTTAACGGACGGCGGGGCCGATGAATCGGCTGTCGGCGTCATTGTTGATGCGTGCGTCATCCGCGGATTGGACGCGGAAGAAGATGGTGTTGGTGCTCGACGGAAGTTTTTCCGGCTCGATGGACAGCTCCACCGGAACCGAGAGCACTTCGCCGGCGGCGACGCGCACGTCACGCTTGCCCTCGAAAACCAGGCCGTCGATGCCATCGGCCGTGAGCGTGAAGGTCATGTCTTGTTGCGCCTTGTTCATGATCTTCACGGTGTAGACGTTCTCAATGCGGCCTTCCTCATTCTCGCGATACAGCACGCGGTCCTTGAGCACATCGACTTGTACCAGCGGGCGGGCGGCGACGGCATAAATGAACAGGCCGATCATGGCCAGCAGCGCTGCGGCGTAGCCGATCAGGCGCGGACGAATGAGGCGGGTTTTCTGACCGGCCAGGTTGTGCTCGGTGGTGTAGCTGATCAGCCCGCGCGGGTAATCCATTTTGTCCATGATGCTGTCGCAGGCGTCGATGCACGCGGCGCAGCCGATGCATTCGACCTGCAGGCCGTTGCGAATGTCGATGCCGGTCGGGCAGACCTGCACACACATGGTGCAGTCGATGCAATCGCCCAGGCCTTCGGCTTTGTAATCAGCGCCTTTCTTGCGCGGGCCACGGGCTTCGCCTCGGCGCGGGTCGTAGGAGACGATCAGCGTGTCCTTGTCGAACATCACGCTCTGGAAGCGGGCGTAGGGGCACATGTAAATGCACACCTGCTCGCGCAGGAAACCGGCGTTGCCGTAGGTGGCCAGGGTGAAGAACCCGATCCAGAACGCCGCCCAGCCGCCTACGTTGAGGGTCAGCAGGTCGGGGACCAGTTCGCGAATAGGGGTGAAGTAGCCGACGAAGGTAATCGCGGTGGCCAGGGCGACGCCCAGCCAGATGGCGTGCTTGGCGAGACGGCGGAAGAATTTGTTGGCGCTCATGGGCGCCTTGTCCAACTTGATGCGCTGGTTGCGATCACCTTCCGTGACCTTTTCAGCCCACATGTAGACCCAGGTGAACACGCTTTGCGGGCAGGTGTAGCCACACCAGACGCGGCCGGCAAACACGGTGATGAAAAACAGGCCGAAGGCACAGATGATCAACAGCGCGGACAGCAGGATGAAATCCTGGGGCCAGAAGGTGGCGCTGAAAATATGGAATTTACGCTCGGGCAGGTCCCAGAACACCGCTTGGCGGCCGTTCCAGTTCAACCACACCGTGCCGAAATAAAGGAGGAAGAGCAGGGCACCGCCGAAACGGCGGAAGTTGCGGAACACGCCGGTGAAGGCGCGGGTGAAGATCTTTTCACGAGTGGCGTAAAGGTCGACGCTCTCGGCCGTTTGGACCGTGGGAGTCACATTTCTAACGGGAATCTGTTCGCTCATCAGTACGTACCACAGCTTTAAGTGGATGCCCTGGGCGATGCAATCGCCCAGGGTCAAATAGCCAGCTACCTATGGTACGCCTGAAGGTTCCTTTTACAGTGCGACCTTAGGTCGCATTGGAGCGTTAGTTTTCCTCTCCAGCGCTCTGAGACAGGCTGTAAACATAGGCAGCAAGCAGGTGCACCTTATCGTTGCCGAGGAAGGCTTCCTGGGCAGGCATGTGACCATTACGGCCGTGGCGCAAGGTCTGCGAGATTTGCGCGAAGCTGGAACCGTACAACCAGGTGCGGTCGGTCAGGTTCGGTGCGCCCAGCATCTGCAGTCCCTTGGCATCCGGACCATGACAGACTACGCAATTGGTCTCGAAGATCTTTTGACCTGCGGCAAGGTCAACGTTAAGGCTTTCCGAATTTTCCAGGCCAGACAGGCTGCGTACATAACCTGCAGTGTGGCGGATGCCGTCTTCGCCAATCACGTCCTTCCAGCCCGGCATGGCAGCGGTGCGGCCGTGCAGGATGGTGGTCTTGATGGTGTCCGGCTCGCCGCCGTACAGCCAGTCGTTGTCGGTCAGGTTGGGGAAGCCATAGGCGCCCTTGGCGTCGGAACCGTGGCAGACCGAGCAGTTGGAAGCGAACAGACGACCGCCCATTTTCAGGGCTTGCTCGTCCTTGGCCACTTCGGCTACCGGCATGGCGGCGTATTTGGCGAACAACGGGCCGTACTGCTCGTCAGCCTTGGCCACTTCCTTTTCCCACTGGGCAACGCCCGTCCAGCCATTTTCGTAGCCGGGCAGGATGCCTTTCCAGTTGCCCAGGCCCGGGTACAGGGCCAGGTAACCGAGGGAGAAGATGATGGTGCCGATGAACATCATGAACCACCACTTGGGCAGAGGATTGTCATATTCCTCGATGCCGTCGTAGGTGTGTCCGGTGGTTTGCTCCGAACTGTCCGGACGCTGGCCCTTACGGGTCGCGAACAGCAGCCAGGTCAGCGCGGCAATGGTGCCGAGGCTGAGAATGGTGATGTACCAATTCCAGAAACTGGTCATTCGTTATTACTCCGGGAATCTTTTTCTTCGCGCTGGTCGGACTTGGGCTCATCGGCAAAGGGCAGGTTGGCGGCTTCGTCAAAACCCTTCTTGCGTTTGCTGTTGTAAGCCCAGAGCACCACGCCGATGAAGGCAATGAATACCACCAGGGTTCCGAGACCGCGTATGAGCCCAATTTCCATAGCTGCGTTACCGTTTGTTCGTGAGCGAGGTGCCAAGGACCTGCAGATAGGCAACCATGGCGTCCATTTCGGTCTTGCCCTTCACGGCATCCTTGGCAGTGGCGATGTCTTCGTCGCTGTAAGGCACGCCGAGGGTGCGCAAGGCTTTCATCTTGGCCGCGGTGTCCTTGCCGTCCAGGCGGTTTTCCACCAGCCAGGGGTAGGCGGGCATGATCGACTCGGGCACCACGTTGCGCGGGTTGAACAGGTGCGCACGGTGCCAGTCATCGGAGTAACGGCCGCCGACGCGGGCCAGGTCCGGACCGGTACGCTTGGAGCCCCACAGGAACGGGTGGTCCCAGACGCTTTCGCCGGCGACGGAGTAGTGGCCGTAGCGCTCGGTTTCGGCGCGGAACGGACGGATCATCTGCGAATGGCAGCCGACGCAACCTTCACGGATGTACAGGTCGCGACCTTCCAGTTGCAGCGCGGTGTAAGGCTTCATGCCTGCCACCGGCTCGTTGACCACGTCCTGGAAGAACAGCGGGACGATCTGGGTCAGACCGCCGATGCTCACGGCGAGGATCATGAACAGGGTCAGCAGACCGATGTTCTTCTCGAGTATCTCGTGCGATTTCATTAATGGGCTCCTTGAACCGTGAACTTCGCAGCGGCTTCAATTTCTTCCGGCTTGGCCGCGCGCACGGTGCGCCAGGTGTTGTAGGCCATCAGCAGCATGCCGGTCAGGAAGAACGCACCGCCCAGGGCACGTACGAAGAAACCGGGGTGGCTGGCTTCCAGCGCTTCAACGAAGGAATAGGTGAGGGTGCCGTCCTGGTTGACTGCGCGCCACATCAGACCCTGAGTGATGCCGTTGACCCACATGGAGGCGATGTACAGGACGGTGCCGATGGTGGCCAGCCAGAAGTGGGCGTTGATCAGCGGGATGCTGTACATCTCTTCGCGACCGAACACCTTCGGGGTCATGTGGTACAGGGCACCGATGGAAATCATTGCCACCCAGCCGAGAGCACCGGCGTGTACGTGACCGATGGTCCAGTCGGTGTAGTGGGACAGGGCGTTGACGGTCTTGATGGCCATCATCGGGCCTTCGAAGGTGGACATGCCGTAGAAGGCCAGGGAAACCACCAGGAAGCGCAGGATCGGGTCGGTGCGCAGCTTATGCCAGGCGCCGGAGAGGGTCATCATGCCGTTGATCATGCCGCCCCAGCTCGGAGCCAGCAGAATCAGCGACATCACCATGCCCAGGGACTGGGCCCAGTCGGGCAGGGCGGTGTAGTGCAGGTGGTGCGGACCGGCCCAGATGTACAGGGTGATCAGCGCCCAGAAGTGCACGATGGACAGACGATAGGAGTAGACCGGACGGCCTGCCTGCTTCGGCACGAAGTAGTACATCATGCCCAGGAAGGCGGTGGTCAGGAAGAAGCCTACGGCGTTGTGGCCGTACCACCACTGCACCATGGCGTCAGTGGCGCCGGCGTAGAGGGAGTAGGACTTGAACCAGGTAACCGGGATTTCCAGGTTGTTGACGATGTGCAGCATCGCCGTCACCAGGATGAACGCGCCGTAGAACCAGTTGCCCACATAAATGTGCTTGGTGGTGCGCTTCATGATGGTGCCGAAGAACAGGACGGCGTAGGTGATCCAGACAATTCCGAGGAGGATGTCGATCGGCCATTCCAGTTCAGCGTATTCCTTGGAGCTGGTGAAACCCTGCGGCAGGGTGATCACGGCCAGGACGATAACCGCCTGCCATCCCCAAAAAGTGAATGCGGCAAGGCCATCGGAGATCAGACGCGCCTGGCAGGTGCGCTGAACCACGTAAAAAGAGGTGGCCATCAGAGCGCAGCCGCCAAACGCGAAAATCACCGCGTTGGTGTGCAGCGGACGCAGACGACCGAAGCTGAGCCAGGCCGTGTCGAAGTTGAGCTGCGGCCATACAAGCTGGGCGGCGATTAACACACCTATACCCATACCAATGACCCCCCAGACCACCGTCATAATGGCGAACTGGCGGACCACCTTATAGTTATAAGCAGTCTGATTGATTGCTGTACTCATTTTTGGGGTTCCACGGTTAGAGGCACGCACGAGGCGAAAAACGGCGGCAAGTATGGAGAAACCGGGTAGTCAATGCAAACGAGTTGGCATTTTCAGACGGTTTCCCGACCCATGTAAATCAAGGCCTTGCGCCCGATTGGAGGCTCGAAGAAGGCCTCTGGTCGGAAAGTAAGGTCGGCGGGTCATTGTCGCGGTCGAGTTGCGACTGACATGGTAACGGCGGCTAGCCCGAATAGGGGCACATGAGCGACCAAATGCGACAATCCGTCGCATTGGGCCGAAGGGAGTTCGCGCAGAATTGCGTCAATCCCGGTGAGCTATATAGGCACGTCCGTGTGCCTTTTCAGCAGGCACTTACTGCGGCTGTGACAAGCTCAGCACATAGGCGGCCAGGAGATGCACCTTGTCTTCGCCCAGGTACTGCTCCTGTGCGGGCATTTGTCCGTTGCGGCCATGGCGGATGGTTTGCTGCAGCTGAGCCAGGCTCGAACCGTAGATCCAGCCAGCCGAACTGTCCAGGGCAGGGGCACCGAGCATGGCCATGCCTTCGCCGTTGGCGCCGTGACACACCGCGCAGGTGCTGGCGTAGGTCTGCTGGCCGGCTTGCAGATCGACCTCGCTGCCTTCCTGAAGTTTCAGGCCAGCCAGGTCCTGGCGCACGTAAGCGGCGACGTTTTTCACCCCATCTTCACCGATGACTGCGCCCCAGGCCGGCATCACGCCGGTACGGCCATGCAGGATGCTGCTCTTGATGTCGCTGGGCGAGCCGCCCCAGCGCCAGTGGGTGTCGGCCAGGTTGGGGAAGCCCATCGAGCCTTTGGCATCCGAGCCGTGGCAGATCGAGCAGTAAGTGGCGAACATGCGGGCGCCCATTTTCTGCGCTTGCGGGTCCTGGGCCACTTCCTCCAGCGGCATGGCGGCGTATTTGGCGAAGATCGGCCCGTATTGCCCATCGGCACGCGCCACTTCGCGTTCCCATTGCGCCACTTGGCTCCAGCCGTTTTCATAGCCGGGCAGTACGCCTTTCCAGTTGCCCAGGCCCGGATACAGGATCAGGTAGAGCACGGCAAAGCCAATGGTGCCGATGAATAGCAGGAACCACCACTTGGGTAGTGGGTTGTCATACTCCTCGATGCCATCGAAAGAGTGGCCCATGGTCTTTTCGGTGGTGCCCTTGGATTCGCCCTTGCGGGTGGCAAACACCAACCAGAGCAGCGCCACCAGGGAGCCGAGGGTGAGCAGGGTGATATACCAGCTCCAGAAAGAAGTCATTCTTGGTTACTCCTAGAGACTTGCTGGTTGTGCGAGACGGGTTCGGGGTCGTCGGCAAAGGGCAGGTTGGCGGCTTCGCTGAAAGCGGCCTGCCGCTTGCTGTTGTAAGCCCAGGCCACCACGCCGATGAAGGCGGTAAACACCAGAACGGTTCCCAGGCCACGCAGTATCCCGATATCCATTCGCCGTTACCGTTTGTTCGTGAGTGCAGTGCCGAGCACTTGCAGGTAGGCGACCATGGCGTCCATTTCGGTCTTGTCTTTCACCGCGTTGCGAGCTCCGGCGATGTCGTCATCGCTGTAGGGCACGCCCAGGGTGCGCAAGGCTTTCATCTTGGCCGCGGTGTCCTTGCCGTCCAGGCGGTTTTCCACCAGCCAGGGGTAGGCGGGCATGATCGACTCGGGCACCACGTTGCGCGGGTTGAACAGGTGCGCACGGTGCCAGTCATCGGAGTAACGGCCGCCGACGCGGGCCAGGTCCGGACCGGTACGCTTGGAGCCCCACAGGAACGGGTGGTCCCAGACGCTTTCGCCGGCGACGGAGTAGTGGCCGTAGCGCTCGGTTTCGGCGCGGAACGGACGGATCATCTGCGAATGGCAGCCGACGCAACCTTCACGGATGTACAGGTCGCGACCTTCCAGTTGCAGCGCGGTGTAAGGCTTCATGCCTGCCACCGGCTCGTTGACCACGTCCTGGAAGAACAGCGGGACGATCTGGGTCAGACCGCCGATGCTCACGGCGAGGATCATGAACAGGGTCAGCAGACCGATGTTCTTCTCGAGTTTCTCGTGCGATTTCATCAATGGGCTCCTTCGACCGTGTACTTCGCGGCAGCAGCAATTTCTTCAGGCTTGGCTGCACGGACGGTTTTCCAGGTGTTCCAGGCCATCAGCAGCATGCCGGAGAAGAACAGGGCGCCACCAATCACCCGCACGACAAAGCCGGGGTGGCTGGCCACCAGGGTTTCGGCGAAGGAGTAGGTGAGGGTGCCGTCTTCGTTTACTGCGCGCCACATCAGGCCCTGGGCGATGCCGTTGACCCACATGGAGGCGATGTACAAGACGGTGCCGATGGTGGAGAGCCAGAAGTGGGCATTGATCAGCGGGATGCTGTGCATCTCGTCGCGGCCGAACACTTTCGGGATCAGGTGATACAGGGAACCGATGGAGATCATCGCCACCCAGCCGAGGGCGCCGGCGTGTACGTGGCCGATGGTCCAGTCGGTGTAGTGGGACAGGGCGTTGACGGTCTTGATCGACATCATCGGACCTTCGAAGGTCGACATGCCGTAGAAGGCCAGGGACACGACCAGGAAGCGCAGGATCGGGTCGGTGCGCAGCTTATGCCAGGCGCCCGACAGGGTCATCATGCCGTTGATCATGCCGCCCCAGCTGGGCGCCAGCAGGATGATCGACATCACCATGCCCAGGGACTGAGCCCAGTCTGGCAGGGCGGTGTAGTGCAGGTGGTGCGGACCGGCCCAGATGTACAGGGTGATCA
>CAYPFO010000003.1:0-109900 GCA_964410065.1 uncultured Pseudomonas sp. | reverse complement strand
GCCGTGGACGCCAGCATCATCAAAGCGGACGCGAGTCGGCAGCGCGGCGTACCGGGGGATGAACAGGTCAATTGGAGCGATCCGTCCCTCAGCACTCGCGCCGTACGCGAATACCTTGAAGCGCTCGATGAGGAGGCCTTGGCCGAAACGTTACCGAAGCGCCTATCGCTGACAGATCCTCAAGCCCGCTGGACAGCCGCTCCAGGTGGTCCAGCATTCTTCGCCTATTCCACGAACTATCTGATCGATACCGAGCACGGCGTAATCGTGGATGTGGAACCAACCCCCGCTCATCGAACAGCCGAGGTTGAGAGCACCAAGACCATGATCGACCGGTTCGAAGCGCAGTTCGGCATTAAGCCGGAGCGCCTCATTGGCGACACCGCTTATGGTACAGCGCCCATGCTGGCCTGGATGGTGGAGGAAAAGGACATCGAGCCGCATGTGCCGGTGTGGGACAAAACAGAGCGTAAAAACGACAGTTTCTCGAGCAACGATTTCCACTGGAATGAGGAGACTGAGGAATACCGCTGCCCAGCCGGCAACGCATTGCGCAGCGAATGGCGAGCCTTCAAGAATGAGCGTTCGCACGTCACGAAAGCCAACACCATTATCTTCCGATCCCGGCAGTCCGACTGCGCAACGTGTCTGATGAAAACCAGGTGCTGCCCGAACACTTCGATTCGCAAGATTGCCCGCAGCGTCCATGAAGCCGCTCGTGATGTGGCTCGACGCATCGCAGCGACGCCGGCATACGTGCGCTCTCGCCACGAACGTAAGAAGGTCGAAATGTTGTTTGCCCACCTCAAGCGCATCCTGAAATTGGATCGTTTGCGACTACGTGGCATGAGTGGCGCGACCGATGAGTTCACGCTGGCCGCTGCGGTGCAAAACCTGCGACGGCTGGCCAAATTTGCATCTCAAGGGCCGCCTGCCACGGGATAGGTGCGCCTGCACTAAGCAAAAAACCTCAAATCAACCCAATAACAGAGCAGCAAAGGTCAACGAAGGGCCGAAAAACCACTCAATGTGGTGAGTAGGTTCTCCGGTGGTGGTCACGCCTGAGTTCAGGCGAGCTGAAAATCCGGCTTTTTCAACAGAATCGGCCGAAAGCGGCCCTCCCGGCGAGTTCCCCACTAGCTCTCTCTGCAATCCTAACCCGCTCATCCGCGCTTCAACCGCACCACCTTCCGATCCTCAACATTGGCGAAGTCATACGGCGACACATGCCCACCACGATTGGCATCCAGGTAATTGCTCCACCAATCCATGATCAACCGACGCTGCTCGATGAACTCGGCTCTGTGGATGTAGGCGGCACGGACACTGTTTCGCTCGCGGTGGCTCATCTGGCGCTCAATGGCTTCGGGCGACCATAAGCCTGACTCAACCAGGGCACTGCAGGCCATGGTACGAAAGCCGTGGCCGCAGAGTTCAGTGCGAGTGTCGTAGCCCATGATGCGCAAGGCCTTGTTGATGGTGTTTTCCGACAGAGGCCGGCTGGCCTCCCGCTCGCCGGGAAACAGCAGCGCCTGACGCCCGCTGATGGCCTTCAGACGTTTGAGCAGTGCCAGTACCTGGGGCGATAGGGGTACGAGGTGGATGTCACCCGCCATCTTGGTGCCTCGGGTCGAGAATCGCACACCGGGAATGGCCTTGCGGGAGTCCGGGATCTCCCACAAGGCACGGTCGAAATCGATCTCATGCCAACGGGCGAAGCGCAGCTCGCTGGAGCGCACGAACATGTGCAACTTCAGGAGTATGGCGATACGGGTTATCTCATTGCCCCGGTAGGCGTCTATGCGCGCGAGCAGCTCCGGCAGCTCATGGGGCGGCAGGGCGGGGCGGTGGGTGACCTTTTGCGGTTTGACGGCGCCGACCAAGTCCAGCGCGGGATTTGACTCGATCAGCCGAGCGCGCTTGGCGTCCCGCATGATGCACTGCATGTACTGCTGGAGGCGGCGGGCCACCGTGTAGGTGCCACGCTTCTTGGCCATCTCCACCGGCACCAGCAGATCGCTGGTATCCAGCTCGGCGATGGCGCGGTGACCGAGCACGGGGAACAGGTAGTCCCGAAGGCGGACCAGCACGTCACCGGAGTATTGAGACGTCCACTTGCGCGACATTTCCCGGTGCCACTCGAGGGCAACCGCCTCGAAGGTGCGACGGGCATTCTCCGCGTCCCTGCGCGTCACCAGCTTCTGCTGAATGGGATCGCGCCCCTGGAGTAGCAGGAGGCGTGCTTCGTCGCGCTGCTTGCGGGCCATGGCCAGCGTGATCCCGGGGTAGTGACCGAACGACGTCAGCCCTTCCCTGCCATCGGGCTTGGTGTACTTGTATCGCCAGATACGCGAGCCATTAACCTTGACCAACAGGTAAAGGCCGCTGCCGTCGAAGAGCTTGTATTCCTTGTCCAGGGGCTTGGCTGCGCGGCATTGCGCATCGGACAGGGGGGCGACTTTCCGTGCCATGGGGGTACGACCTCATTTGTCGAACCGAGCGAAATACCCCTAAACGTACCCCTAAAATTTCTGGAAGCGACTGGAAAACTGAAGCTCATAAATTCGCTTTTTGGCTTGAAAGCAGCGATTTAGAGCGGTTGAGCGGAAGTCGGTGGAAGTCAGCGGAAGAGCTGATGGCGTCCCCTGCTGGAATCGAACCAGCATCTAGCCCTTAGGAGGGGCTTATTCTATCCGTTGAACTAAGGGGACAGACGCGTTGCTGCCGGCAGTGCGGCGGCGGGGTCGGCATGTTAGCGAGCGACAGCGGATTTGTCATGTCGAACCTGCTAGCAATTCTCCCCTTTCGAGCAGCTCCGCTGGCCGCTCCCGCCAAGCCGAATCCTGTGATTACCAAGTTGGCCCACCCCTTGCTACTCCCCCTGCAAGTTTGAATTATTGTGGAGTGCACCATGGCCCTTGGCGCCGATCTTTTTCTGCAAGGCAGCCCGTCGGCGCGCGTTGCGACGGGTGCGGGCAAGTCGCCGGATACCGGCGCCGTAGCCGATAAGGCCGAGAGCGGCAGTTTTGCCGAGCTGTATGCCCGCGAGCGCGAAACCTCGCCGGCACCCGCCGCCGCCAAGCCTGCCGAAGCGGCTCAGGAGGCTACGGACAAGGCCGTCCGCGAGCAGCAGTTGCTTGCCGATACCGGCAAGGAGTTGCCGGCCGAGCTGCCGCCCGAAGATGTGCAACTGGAATCGCTGATGCTGTTCGAGCGAGACCCTAGCGTGCCGATCGATACTGCAACTGCTGAACCCGCCACTGCGGCATCGGACAAAGCAGCCCAGGCTACCCAGGACAGCCTTCTGGCTGACGCTGAAGCCGACGCCCTTGCCGCTGCTGAACAAGCAGCCGCCGAAACGCAGCCTGACGAACGGGTCGCCGTGGCTGCCGCCATGACTCCGGCCATGCAGCCGGCCGCTGTACCCGTTCAGCCGTCCGCCAATGGGCGGGCAAGCTCCGCGCAAACGACTATTGCGGAACAGCGCGCCGCCACGGCGCGCCTCGCGTCGGCCGAGCCGACACTGGCCGAGAGCAGCACAGAGCTGCCGGACAGCGAGCCGCGCTTTGAACAGATGGCGCGTGAGCTCGACGCCAGCACCGCGGGACGCGCCGCTTCTGCCGCCGCCAGTGAGCTGCGCGGCGAGACGCCTCCCAGCAGTGTCAACCCTTTGACACAGGCAGTGAGCCAGGCGAACACCGCAGCGGCGCGTGAGGCGGCCACGGTCATGCAGCAACCCCTGCCGATGAGCCAGAACGGCTGGAGCGAGGCCGTAGTGGAGCGGGTGATGTGGCTGTCCAGCCAGAACCTCAAGTCTGCCGAAATCCAGCTGGACCCCGCCGAACTGGGCCGTCTGGAGGTGCGTATCAGCCTCAATCAGGAACAGACCCAGGTGAGCTTCGCCAGCCCGCATGCCGGCGTGCGGGACGCGTTGGAAGGCCAGCTGCAACGCCTGCGTGAAATGTTCAACCAGCAGGGCATGAACCTGGTGGATGTCAACGTTTCCGACCAATCCCTGGCCCGTGGCGACCGGGAAACCGATGAGCGCAATGGCCGACGCGGGAGTGCCGCAGGGGGCGAAGAACATGCGGACCTGGACGAGCTGACGGTCGCCAGCACCCCACTGGACTCGGGGCGCGGGCTGATCGATTTCTACGCCTGAGTCCTGACGCACTCCAACGAACCTCGGCGGTTATGCAATTAGAGGCGTGCCGGTGACGCAATCACCGAGCAGCCCGCCGCGTTGGGACAATCCGCTGGCGGGGTGCTCGTTGAGCCTTTGCTCTCCCGCCGCCCCCCCTGCAACGAGCGACGCCCCCCCTATGCGGGCTCAGGCATCTACCTGGCAAACCGTGAACGACTTCAAAAACTGGCATAAGACTTGCTCCCTCGCTGGCTTGGATGGTGTGAGCACCGGTCGGTGACGGATATTTGGCATGACTAAGAAAACGGGACCTCGTGGCTCGCAAACGAACAAGCTGCCGCTGATTATTTTCGGGGCGCTAGCGCTGTTGCTGGCGATGGCCGTTTCGGTGGGTGTGACCTGGTATGTGGTGACCAGCACCACCGGCGGTTCGACCGTAGAGACGGCGCGCCTGATTGACAAAGGCGCGCTCTACGAAGAGCTCAAAGAGCCCTTCGTGGTGAACTTCCAACGCCAGGGGCGAACGCGATACCTGCAGGCCAGCGTGACCTTGATGAGCCGTGACGGCCAAGGGCTGGCGTCGCTCAAGGAGCATCTGCCGGTGCTGCGCAACCAACTGGTCATGCTGTTCTCCTCCCAGGACTTCGATGCACTGCTGACCGCTCCCGGCAAGGAGGCCTTGCGCCAACTGGCCACCGTGCAGGTGCAGGAGCTGGCTCGCCAGCACCTGGGCAAACCGGTTATCGAGCACGTGCTGTTCACTAATTTCGTATTGCAGTAGGACGTTTAGATGGCTACTGACCTGCTGTCACAAGATGAAATCGACGCCCTGTTGCATGGCGTCGATGATGGTCTCGTCGATACCGAGGACCTGTCCTCCAAGGGAGGCGTCAAGAGCTACGACCTGACCAGTCAGGATCGTATCGTTCGCGGACGCATGCCGACCCTGGAAATGGTCAACGAGCGTTTTGCCCGCTACACCCGGGTCAGCATGTTCAACCTGCTGCGCCGCTCTGCGGATGTCGCGGTAGGCGGTGTGCAGGTGATGAAGTTCGGCGAGTACGTGCATTCGCTGTACGTACCGACCAGCCTCAATCTGGTGAAGATGAAGCCGCTGCGCGGCATCGCGCTGTTCATCCTTGACTCGCGCCTGGTGTTCAAGCTGGTGGACAACTTCTTCGGCGGCGATGGGCGTCACGCCAAGATCGAAGGTCGCGAATTCACCCCCACTGAGCTGCGGGTGGTGCGCATGGTGCTGGATCAGGCGTTCATCGACCTGAAGGAAGCCTGGCAAGCCCTGCTGGAGGTGGACTTCGAGTACCTCAACTCGGAGGTCAACCCGGCCATCGCCAACATCGTCAGCCCCAGCGAAGTGGTGGTGGTCTCCACCTTCCACATCGAACTGGACGGCGGCGGCGGCGACCTGCATGTAACCATGCCCTATTCGATGATCGAGCCGATCCGCGAAATGCTCGACGCCGGCTTCCAATCGGATGTCGCCGATCAGGACGAACGCTGGTCCAAGGCCCTGCGCGAGGACATCCTCGACGTCAACGTGCCGCTGTCTGCCACCGTGGCGCACCGCCAGCTCAAGGTGCGCGACATTCTGCACATGCAGCCGGGCGATGTGATCCCGGTGGATGCACCCGAACACATCCTGATGCGCGCCAACGGCGTGCCGGCCTTCAAGGTCAAGCTTGGCTCTCACAAGGACAAGCTCGCCCTGCAGGTGATCGAACCGCTGCAACGCACACGCTGAGCGACCCAGCCGTGCTGGTTGAGGCGGCGCGACCCTATTTGAACAGCCTTCCCAACGCCCTGCGGGGAAGCCAGCCAAGACAGCCGATTGAGGTAATCCCATGGCAAATGACACCCCGATGAGCCCAGAGGATCAGGCGCAAGCCGACGAGTGGGCCGCCGCCCTGGCCGAGTCCGCCGGCGATCAGAGCAGCATCGACAGCATGCTTGCCGATGCCCGCCCTGCCGCACCGCTTGCGCCCATCGAAGCGTTCGACACGCCCCCGCGTGCCGATGGCCCGACAAGCATGGAAGGCCCGAACCTGGAAGTGATCCTGGATATTCCGGTGACCATCTCCATGGAAGTCGGCAACACCAGCATCAACATCCGTAACCTGCTGCAGCTTAACCAGGGCTCGGTGATCGAACTGGACCGCCTGGCCGGTGAGCCGCTCGATGTGCTGGTCAACGGCACGCTGATCGCCCATGGCGAAGTGGTGGTCGTCAACGAGAAGTTCGGCATTCGCCTGACCGACGTGATTAGCCCCACCGAACGCATCCGGAAGCTGCGCTGAGATGCGTCAAGCATCTTCTCGCCAAGGCCGCACAACCTGGGGCTGGCTCGCCGTGCCCCTGCTGCTGCTGGCACCGGGCGCCCTCGCCTCCTCGCCGGTGCCGAGTACCGCCGGCGTGACCTCGCAGATCAGCCAGCTGCTGCTGGGCCTGGGCGTGGTCATCGGCCTGATCTTCCTGCTTGCCTGGGTGGTGCGCCGCCTGCAAGGCCAGGTTGGGCCGCGCAGCAATCAAGTGATCAAACTGCTGTCGAGCCAGGCCCTCGGGCAGCGTGAGCGCCTGTTGCTGGTGCAAGTGGGCGAAGAGCAGATTCTGCTCGGCCTGACTGCCGGGCGCATCACGCCCCTGCACGTGCTGCAGCAGCCGGTGGTGTTGCCGGAAACGGAAAACGCCACGCCAGAGTTCGCCAAGCGCCTGCAGGAACTGCTCAAGCGCGATGCGAAGCCATGACAGCCTGGCCTGGCTAAGGGGCACATGCCCTCGCCCACCGAGACCGAGTCAGGCGAATGAGTTCGCCTCAACAGGAATGAGCGTTTTGCCGATGTCCCTCCAAGCCCGCCTGCCGATTCGCCTGCGTCCCTCGCAAGGCCTGCTGTTTGTCCTGCTGGTGTTGCTCAGCCTGCTGGCCCTGCCGGCGCTCGGCCAGGAAGGCGATCCGCTGGGCATCAAAGCCATTACCCTGACCACCAACGCGGACGGCGAACAGGAATACTCGGTCAGCCTGCAGATCCTGATGATCATGACAGCGCTGAGCTTCATTCCGGCGTTCGTCATGCTGATGACCTGCTTCACGCGGATCATCATCGTGTTTTCCATCCTGCGTCAGGCGCTGGGCCTGCAACAGACGCCGTCCAACCAGATCCTTCTTGGCCTGACGATCTTCCTGACGCTGTTCATCATGGCGCCGGTGTTCGACAAGATTAACGAGGACGCGCTGCAGCCTTACATGAATGAACAGCTCAGCGCGCGCCAGGCCATCGATCGCGCCGAAGTCCCGATCAAGAACTTCATGCTCGCGCAGACCCGCGAGAGCGACCTGGACCTGTTCATGCGCCTGTCCAAACGCACCGACATCGCCACACCGATGGACGCGCCGTTGACCATTCTGGTGCCGGCCTTCGTGACCTCCGAGCTGAAGACCGCCTTCCAGATCGGCTTCATGATCTTTATCCCGTTCCTGATCATCGACCTGGTGGTCGCCAGTGTGCTCATGGCCATGGGCATGATGATGCTCTCGCCACTGATCATCTCGCTGCCGTTCAAGATCATGCTGTTCGTGCTGATCGATGGCTGGGGTTTGATCATCGGCACCCTGGCCAGCAGCTTCGGCACGTTATAGAGGCGTACCCATGTCCCCGGAATTTGCCGTCGATCTGTTTCGCAGTGCGTTGTGGCTCACCGCCATGCTGGTCGCGGTGCTGGTAGTGCCCAGTTTGCTGATCGGCCTGGTGGTGGCGGTGTTCCAGGCTGCCACGCAAATCAACGAACAAACCTTGAGCTTTCTGCCACGCCTGCTGGTGATGCTGGTCACGCTGATCTGGGCCGGCCCCTGGCTGGTGCGCCAGCTGATGGAGTATGCCGAGACGCTGATCATCAACATACCCATGGTCATCGGCTAGAGCACCATGCTGGAGCTGACCAACGAGCAGATCGGCGGCTGGGTGGCGAGCTTCCTGCTGCCGCTGTTTCGCATCGCCTCGCTGCTGATGGTCATGCCGATTTTCGGCGCCCAGTTCGTGCCCAAGCGCGTTCGTTTAATGCTGGCACTGGCCATCACCCTGGTCCTGGCGCCCAACCTGCCGCCCATGCCGATGATCGATGCCCTGAGCCTGCGCAGCCTGCTGCTGATTGGCGAACAGGTGATCATCGGTGTGATGCTCGGTTTCGTGTTCCAGCTGTTCTTCCAGATTTTCATCGTCACCGGGCAAATCATTTCCATGCAGATGGGCCTGGGGTTTGCCTCGATGATGGACCCGGCCAACGGCATATCCGTGCCCCTGCTCGGCCAGTTCTTGCTGAACATGACCACCCTGATGTTTCTCGCCATGAACGGCCACCTGGTGGCGTTCGAGATCCTCGCCGAGAGCTTCACCACACTGCCGGTGGGCAGCGGCCTGCTGGTCGAGCACTACCGTGAAATGGCCGGCAAGCTCACTTGGGTGATGGCCGCCGGCCTGCTGCTGGCCCTGCCGGCGGTTACCGCCCTGCTGGTGGTCAACATCGCGTTCGGCGTGATGACCCGCGCCGCGCCGCAACTGAATATTTTCTCCATCGGTTTTCCGATGACCCTGGTGCTTGGCCAGATCATTTTCTGGTTGGCCCAGGCGGATATCCTCGCCCACTTTCAAGTGCTCAGCATCGAAGCGTTGGCGCTGATGCGCGAGCTGGCACAGGCGAGGTAGCCCATGGCCGAGAATGAAAACGGCGCCGAAAAAAGCGAAGAACCCTCAGAGAAACGTCTGCGCGACTCCCGCGAAAAGGGACAGATCGCGCGCTCCAAGGAACTCAATACCCTGGTGATCATGCTGGCCGGCACCGGCGGTCTGATGGCCTTCGGCGGCAGCATGGGGCTCAGCCTGATCGAGGTGATGCGCGGCAGCTTCAGCCTGCCCCGTGAGGTGCTCTATGAAACCAATACCATGGCGCTGCTGCTGCTCACTGCCGGCGGCCATGCCTTCGAAGCGTTGCTGCCACTGCTGGTGTTGCTGTTGATCGCCTCGGTGATCGGCCCGGTGGCTCTGGGCGGCTTTTTGATCTCGGCCGACTCGCTGATGCCCAAGTTCAGCCGCATGAATCCGCTGTCCGGGATCAAGCGCATGTTCTCCAAGAATTCGTTGATCGAACTGCTCAAGGCGGTGGGCAAGTTCCTCATCGTGCTGATCGTGGCCCTGGCCGTGTTATCGGCGTTTCAGGAAGACATCTCGGCCATCGCCAACGAGCCCCTGGAGGCAGCGATCATGCACTGCCTCCAAGTGGTCGGCTGGTGCGCATTATGGATGTCCTGCGGACTGATTTTCATCGCCCTGATCGACGTGCCCTTCCAGCTCTGGGATCACAAGCAGAAGCTGATGATGACCAAGCAGGAAGTGCGTGACGAATACAAGGACAGCGAAGGCAAACCGGAGATCAAGTCCAAGGTTCGCCAGCTGCAGCGCGAGATTTCACAGCGGCGCATGATGGCCGCGGTGCCGGACGCCGACGTGGTGATTACCAACCCCACGCACTTTGCCGTGGCGCTGAAATATGACGAGAGCGGCGGCGGCGCGCCGGTCATGGTTGCCAAGGGCGGCGACCAGATTGCGCTGAAGATTCGCGAGATCGCCAACGAGCACAAGGTCACCGTGCTGGAATCGCCGGCCCTGGCGCGAGCGGTGTATTACTCCACCGAACTAGATGAAGAAATTCCTGCCGGCCTGTACATGGCGGTCGCCCAGGTGCTGGCCTACGTCTACCAGATTCGCCAATTCAAGGCCGGCCAAGGCAAACGCCCCGGCCCGATACCCGACTTGCCGATTCCCGACGACTTGCGGCGGGATCTATGAGTTTTCGTCAGCTAAAAATTATGGGAGGCCCGATCTCGGGCCGAAGCATTACCGGCGCACAGTGGGTGCCCCGCCATGCCGCCCTCTGCGCGGTTCGCACATTGAGCAATCAGACCGCGACACCGTTGACGCCTGAGCAACCACACGGTTTTTTACGACTAATGGCATAATCACTCGCCTTTCTTATTACTTGAGGTGCACCCGATGACTGACGCCTCCCTGGTGCTCTACGGCATCAAAGCCTGCGACACCATGAAAAAAGCCCGCACCTGGCTCGACGAGCATGGCCTGACCTATGGTTTCCATGACTACAAGACCGCCGGGATCGATCGCGACAGCCTTACCCGCTGGTGCAACGAACATGGCTGGCAAACCGTTCTCAACCGCGCCGGCACCACCTTCCGCAAGCTGGATGATGCGCAGAAGGCCGAGCTCGACCAAGACAAGGCCATCACTCTGATGCTGGCCCAACCGTCGATGATCAAGCGACCGGTGCTGGATCTTGGGAACAAGACCTTGGTCGGCTTCAAGCCGGACCTCTACTCTGCCGCGCTGGCCCGCTGAGCCAGCGCCCACCCGATTACAAGGATTTCGCCATGTCTACCACCCTGTTCAGCCTGGCCTTCGGCGTTGGCACTCAGAATCGCCAAGGCGCCTGGCTGGAAGTTTTCTATGCCCAGCCGTTGCTCAAGCCAAGCGCCGAGCTGGTCGCCGCTATCACGCCGATCCTCGGTTACACCGGTGGTAATCAGGCCCTGGCGATAACCAAACTGCAGGCGGCGGATATCTCCAGCGCCCTGAAGAACATCGACCCGGTACAGGCCGCCCTGCTGACCCGTCTGGCCGAAAGCCAAAAGCCGCTGGTCGCCACCCTGCTGGTCGATGACAGCGCGCTGAACACCACGCCTGAGGCCTACCTCAAGCTGCACCTGCTCTCCCATCGCCTGGCCAAACCCCACGAACTGAACCTCACCGGCATCTTCCCGCTGCTGCCCAACGTCGCCTGGACCAACCACGGCGCGGTGGATCTGGCCGAGTTGCCGGAGCGCCAGCTGGAAGCGCGCCTGAAGGGCGACCTGCTGGAAGTCAACTCGGTGGACAAGTTCCCGAAGATGACCGACTACGTCGTGCCGAGCGGCGTGCGTATCGCCGACAGCGCGCGCATCCGCCTGGGCGCCTATGTGGGTGAAGGCACCACGGTGATGCATGAGGGCTTCATCAACTTCAACGCCGGCACCGAAGGTCCCGGCATGATCGAAGGCCGCGTCTCGGCCGGCGTGTTCGTTGGCAAGGGCTCCGACCTGGGCGGCGGCTGCTCGACCATGGGCACCCTGTCCGGCGGCGGCAATATCGTCATCAGCGTCGGCGAAGGCTGCCTGATCGGCGCCAACGCCGGCGTCGGCATTCCGCTGGGCGATCGCAACACTGTGGAATCCGGCCTGTACATCACCGCCGGCACCAAGGTGTCGCTGCTCGATGAGCAAAATGAGCCGGTCAAGGTCGTCAAGGCCCGCGATCTGGCCGGGCAGCCGGATCTGCTGTTCCGCCGCAACTCGCAGACTGGCGCGGTGGAGTGCAAGACCAACAAGACCGCCATCGAGCTGAATGCCGCCCTTCACCTTCACAACTGATCCGTTCCCTCTACGGGTGGCTGCGTTTCGCACCACCCGTTTTGTATGCCCATGAGCGCCATGCACACTCTCGACGTCTCTGCTTTTGTCAGCTTTACCCTGGCCATTTTACTGCTGTTCGCCGGTAAGGCCGTCACCCACAACGTTGAACTGCTACGCCGCTACAGCATTCCCGAATCGGTGATTGGCGGTTTCATCTGTGCCGCAATCACCACCGTGCTCTATTACGGCTTCGACCTGCAGCTGCGCTTCAAACTGGAAGTACGCGACCTGCTGCTGCTCTACTTTTTCGCCGCCATCGGCCTGCGCGCCGACCTGCTCACCCTGCTCAAGGGCGGCCCGGCGCTGGCCATCCTGCTCGGTCTGGCCAGCACCTACATCGTGCTGCAAAACCTGCTGGGCATGGGCGTGGCCAGTGCGTTCGGCCTGGATCCCAAGGCCGGCCTGATGCTCGGCTCCATCTCGCTGACCGGCGGAGTCGGCACGACGCTGGCCTGGTCGGATTTCTTTGTCGAGCAACTGGGCATCGGCAATGCCCTGGAATTGGGGATCGCCGCCAATACCATGGGGCTGATTGCCGCCTGCCTGATCGGTGGCCCGATTGCCCGCTTCCTGTTGCTGCGCTACCGCCTGCAACCCTCGCAACAGCAGCACCTGGACGTTGGCATCCCGCATACCGAGGAACACTCGAAACTGGACTATTACGGCGTGCTCTGGGCCTGGATGTGGTTGAACCTGGCATTACTGCTGGGCCAGGCGCTGCACGGCCTGCTCACTCAAACCGGGTTGACCCTGCCGCTGTTCGTCAGCTGCCTGTTGGCCGGCATCGTTCTGCGCAACGGCCTGCCGCCATTGCGCCTGCGGCTATTGCGCAGCGGCCTGGTGTCGCGTAAGTGGGTGCGCGCCAGCGGCTGGCCCAACGCCAATCCCGGTCTTGCGCTGATTTCCGACATCTGCCTGGGCATGTTCCTGACCATGGCCCTGATGGGGCTCAAACTCTGGGAACTGCAAGGGCTGTTCGGCCTGATCCTGCTGGTGATCGGCCTGCAAGTCGTCATGAGCGTGGCCTTCACTCTGCTGGTAGTCTTTCGCCTGATGGGGCGTGATTATGAAGCGGCGGTGATCGGCGCCGGGTTCGGCGGGATTACCCTGGGTTCGACCGCCACTGCCATCGTCAACATGACCGCCGTCACTCAGCAGTACGGCGCGGCGCACCGGGCGTTTATTCTGGTGCCGCTGGTGTGTGGATTCTTTATCGACCTGGTCAATGCCCTGATCATCAACTTCATGGTGCAGTTCTGATGCCCGACTCTCCCTGGCGCACCGATTTTCCCGGCATCGCGGCGCTGGCTGCCGAAGGGCAGACTTACCTGGACAGCGCCGCCACGGCGCAGAAAGCACAGCCCATGCTGGATGCCCTGCTCGGCTACTACGCCGGCGGCGTGGCCAATGTGCACCGGGCTCAGCATCAGCCCGCCGAGCGCGTCACCCGCGCCTTCGAGTCCAGCCGGGCCCAGGTCGCCCGTTGGCTGAATGCGGCCAGCCCGTCCGAAATCGTCTTTACCCGCGGCACCACCGAAGCCCTCAACCTGCTGGCCTACGGGCTTGAGCATCTGATTCAGGCCGGCGACGAGATCGTCATCAGCGCCCTGGAACACCACGCCAACCTGCTGCCCTGGCAGCAATTGGCCCTGCGACGCCAGGCACGGCTGGTGGTGCTGCCGCTGGATACCACAGGCCGCATTGACCTGAATGCCGCCGCCCGCCTGATCGGCCCGCGCACACGCCTGCTTGCCGTCAGCCAGCTGTCCAACGTGCTCGGCACCTGGCAACCGCTCGCCGAATTGCTGCCGCTGGCCAAGGCCCGGGGCGCGATGACCGTGGTCGACGGCGCCCAGGGCGTAGTGCATGGACGCCACGACCTGCAAGCGCTGGGCTGCGATTTCTATGCGCTGTCCAGCCACAAGCTTTACGGCCCTGACGGCGTTGGCGTGCTCTATGGGCGGGGCGAGGCCTTGAGCCAGCTCAGGCCTTGGCAGTTCGGCGGCGAGATGGTGCGCCGCGCCGATTTCGATCACGCCGATTTTCACGCCGCCCCCATGGGACTGGAAGCCGGCACGCCGCCAATTGCCGGCGTGATCGGCCTGAGTGCCAGCTTGGCGTATCTGGCGGGCCTGGACAGCGCCGCCGTCAGCCAGCATGAACACACCCTGCACGCCACGCTGCTTGCCGGCTTGCGCGCCCGTGACGGCGTGCAAGTGCTCGGCGACCCGCAAACGGCGCTGGCCAGTTTCGTGGTCGAGGGCGTGCACCACAGCGATCTGGCCGAATTGCTTGGCGAACAAGGCATCGCCGTACGCGGCGGCAATCACTGCGCCATGCCATTGATGAAGCACCTCGGCATTGCCGGCGCGATTCGCGTCTCCCTCGCCTTGTACAACGATGCTGAGGATCTGGAACGCTTCTTTACTGGCTTGGACAAGGCCCTGGAGATTCTGCGATGAACCTGCCGGCCAGCGCCCAGGAAGCCCTTGAGTCCTTCGCTAGTTGCCTAGGCTGGGAACAGCGCGCACGCCTGCTGATGCAATGGGGCGAGCGCCTGGCGCCGCTCAGCGACGATGAACGCAACGAGGCCAATCTCGTGCACGGCTGCGCCAGCCCGGTGTGGCTGGTGGCGGATTTGCACGAAGGCCATTGGAATTTCCGCGCCGCCAGCGAGGCCCGCCTGATTCGCGGCCTACTCGCCGTGCTGCTGGCGCGGGTCGACGGCGTGCCGCACGACGAACTCACCCGCCTCGACCTGCCCGACTGGTTCAACCAGCTCGGCCTGTCCCGCCAGCTTTCCCCCTCGCGCAGCAATGGGCTGAACGCCGTGTTGCAGCGTATGCGTGAAATAGCTGCTGCGAATTCGTAGCACTCGTAGGGTGGATGTCGCTTTATACATCCGCCATGGCTCCGCTCGGTGGAGCGCCACCCGGTGGATCGCCACCCGGTGGATCGATAAAGCGCGATCCACCCTACGTCTGGCTACGATGCGACAAACGGAGCTGGGCATTCGCTAAGACGTTGGCTTCGTAGCCTCGGCCTGCACGCGCTCCGCCGGGCGACGGGCGCCGGCCACCAGTTTGTCCACCGCCTTGGCTGTGGCGGCCATGCCGAAGCTGGCGGTGACCATCATTACCGCGCCAAACCCGCCGGCGCAGTCCAGCTTCACGCCTTCGCCGACGAAGCTCTTGCTCTGGCACACGCCGCCGTCGGGCTTGGGATAGCGCAGCTGTTCGGTGGAGAACACACAGGGCACGCTGTAATTGCGCCCGGCTGTGCGCGAAAAGTTGTAATCGCGGCGCAAGGTCGAGCGCACCTTGGCGGCCAGCGGGTCGTTGAAGGTCTTGTTGAGGTCGGCGATCTGAATCTGCGTCGGATCAGTCTGCCCGCCAGCACCGCCAGTGGTGACGATGCCAATCTTGCGCCGCTTGCACCAGGCAATCAGCGCCGCCTTGGCGGCCACGCTGTCGATGCAGTCGATAACGAAATCCAGCTGCTCAGTGATGTACTCAGCCATGGTCTCGCGGGTGACGAAATCAGCCACCGCGTGCACCTGGCAGGACGGGTTGATGTCGCGCAGCCGTTCAGCCATTACCTCGACCTTGGGCCGCCCGACGGCACCGTCCAGTGCATGAAGCTGGCGGTTGGTGTTGGTGATGCACACGTCGTCCAGGTCGAACAGGCTGATTTCGCCAACGCCCGAACGCACCAATGCTTCGGCGGCCCAGGAGCCGACCCCACCAATGCCGACGACCGCAACATGCGCGGCCGCCAGACGGGCCAGCCCGTCGGTTCCATAAAGACGGGCGATACCCCCAAAACGCTGGTCATCAATGCTCATTGCCGTACCTCGAAAAACAGGGGCGCATTATCAGGCTGAATGCCGCCGGTTTGAAGCACCGCCTTTCGCGTACCCACAGTGACACGATGGTTCCCTCGCTCCTACGGGGGAGCCGTCTGCTTCGTGAGGCGCGGAGCGCCTCGGGCTGGATTCCCGCGGAGCGTGGGAATGATCGACAGCACGTAGAGCCAGAGCGCATGCTGAACTTCCCAGATCGGCCCACGGTCTGAGTGCAAGCACGACTCGCTTGCTTCGGTGTCAGCCCGCCACCCTTCCCGGACTTTTCGCACCCATGACATCGCGCAAACTCGGAATCAACCTGGTGATGGTCGTCGCCATCGCGGCGCTGTTCACCGGTTTCTGGGCACTGATCAATCGGCCCGTCAGCGCGCCCGACTGGCCCGAGCAAGTTTCCGGTTATTCGTTCTCGCCGTTTCGATTGGGCCAGACCCCGGTCGACAACAAATACCCCAACGATGCGGACATCCGTGCCGACCTCGAGCTGCTCAGCGAGCAGACCAGCAATATCCGCACGTATTCGGTCGAAGGCACCCAAGCCGATATCCCGCGCCTGGCCGAGGAATTTGGCCTGCGCGTAACCCTGGGCGTGTGGATCAGCACCGACTGGGAGCGCAACGAACGGGAAATTGCCAAGGCCATAGAGTTGGCCAACAGCTCGCGCAGCATTGTACGCGTGCTGGTTGGCAACGAAGCCTTGTTCCGCAAGGAAATCACCCCGGACGTGCTGATCGGCTATATCGACCGGGTGCGCGCGGCGGTCAAGGTGCCGGTGTCGACGTCGGAGCAGTGGCACATCTGGCAGGAAACTCCGGAACTGGTGCGCCACGTCGACCTGATCGCCGCGCACGTGCTGCCTTATTGGGAGTTCGTGCCGAGGGAACAGGCCACCCGCTTCGTGCTCGACCGGGCCCGCGATCTGAAAAAGCAATTCCCGAAAAAACCGCTGCTGCTCTCGGAAGTTGGCTGGCCCAGTAACGGACGCACGCGCGGCGGCGCCGACGCCAGCCCGGCGGACCAGGCGATCTTCCTGCGCGAGCTGGTGAACCGGCTGAACGTGCAGGGTTACAACTACTTCATCATCGAAGCCTTCGACCAGCCTTGGAAAATGGACGATGAAGGCTCGGTGGGCGCCTATTGGGGGGTGTACAACCTTGAGCGCCAGCCCAAGTTCGCCTTCACCGGCCCGGTGGTGGCTATTCCCCAATGGCGCCTGCTGGCCATCGGCTCCGGGGTACTGGCGTTGCTGGCCCTGGCGCTGCTGTTGATCGACAGCAGCACCCTGAGTCATCGCGGGCGGACCTTCCTGACGGTCATCGCCTTCGCCTGCGGCTCGGTGCTGGTGTGGATCGCCTACGACTACAGCCTGCAGTACAGCACCTGGTTCAGCCTGATGGTCGGCACGCTGCTCGGCATCGGTGCCCTTGGGGTGTTCATCGTCTTGCTCACCGAAGCCCATGAGCTGGCCGAAACCGTTTGGATGAGCAAACGGCGCCGGCCCTTCCTGCCGGTCACCGGCGATGACGCCTACCGGCCCAAGGTGTCGGTGCACGTGCCCTGCTACAACGAGCCGCCGGAGATGGTCAAACAGACCCTCGATGCCCTGGCGCGCCTGGATTATCCGGACTACGAAGTGCTGGTGATCGACAACAACACCAAGGACCCCGCGGTGTGGAAACCGGTGGAGGCGCATTGCCAGGCGCTGGGGCCACGCTTTCGCTTTTTCCATGTGGCGCCGCTGGAGGGGTTCAAGGGCGGCGCACTCAATTACATCCTGCCGCACACCGCACCGGACGCCGAGGTGATCGCGGTGATCGATGCCGACTACTGCGTGGCGCCCGACTGGCTGAAACACATGGTGCCGCATTTCGCCGATCCCACTATTGCCGTGGTGCAATCGCCGCAGGACTACCGCGATGATGGCGAAAGTCTGTTCAAGCGGCTCTGCTACGCCGAGTACAAGGGCTTCTTCCATATCGGCATGATCACCCGCAACGACCGCGACGCGATCATCCAGCATGGCACCATGACCATGACCCGGCGCTCGGTGCTCGATGAATTGAAATGGGCCGACTGGTGCATCACGGAAGACGCCGAGCTGGGCCTGCGGGTATTCGAGAAAGGCCTGTCCGCCGCCTATTCCGAGCGCAGCTACGGCAAGGGGCTGATGCCCGACACCTTTATCGATTTCAAGAAGCAGCGCTTTCGCTGGGCCTACGGCGCGATACAGATCATCAAGCGTCACGCCCGTTGCCTGCTGTTCGGCCAAGGCTGCGAGCTCAGCCGCGGCCAGCGCTATCACTTCCTGGCCGGCTGGCTGCCGTGGATCGCCGACGGCCTGAACATCTTCTTCACCTTCGGTGCGCTGCTCTGGTCGGCGGCGATGATCATCGTGCCCAACCGGGTCGATCCGCCGCTGATGATTTTCGCCATCCCGCCGCTGGCGTTGTTCGCCTTCAAGGTGGGCAAAATCCTCTTCCTTTACCGCCGTGCGGTGGGCGTCGATCTCAAGGATGCGCTGTTCGCCGCCGTCGCCGGCCTGGCGCTGTCATACACCATCGCCAAGGCGGTGCTGTACGGCTTTGTCACGCGCGGCATTCCGTTCTTCCGCACCCCGAAGATGGCCTCCAGCTCCGGCTTGATGAAAGCCCTGGCCGAAGCCCGCGAGGAAGTCTTCGTCATGCTGCTGCTGTGGGGCGCCGCCCTGGGCATCGGCCTGGCCCAGGGCCTACCCAGCCTGGACGTGATCTTCTGGATCGGCGTGCTGCTGATTCAATCGCTGCCTTATCTGGCCGCACTGATCATGGCCCTGCTCTCCTCGCTGCCCCGACCGAAGCCGAGTGTCGAGGTGGTGACGGTGGGTTGAATCCCCGCACGGACCGGTAGGAGCCTGCTTGCTGGCGATGCTTCTACGCAGGGTCTCCTACAACCAACAGCCGATGGGTATCGCTACGCTCAACGCCATCCTACGGTGCGGGGCACGCCGCACATGTTGATCGTTCCCACGCTCCGCGTGGCCACGCAGCCCAAGGCTGCTCCGCGCCTCAGAGGGGAACGCAGAGCGCTCCGCGCCGACGTTTTCCTTTAAGATACGCGCCTTCCAATTTGTACCCCGCCCGCGGAGCCTGCATGACCACCCTCACCCCGACCCTGGAGCTTGCCTGCGAGCTGATTCGCCGTCCGTCCATTACGCCACTGGACGAGGGCTGCCAAGAATTGATGATGCGCCGCCTCGCCGCCGTGGGCTTCGAGATTGAGCCGATGCGCATCGCCGAGGTGGACAATTTCTGGGCACGGCGTACAGGCAACGCTGCAGAAAACGGCCCGGTCCTGTGCTTCGCCGGCCATACCGACGTGGTGCCCACCGGCCCGGAAGCCAACTGGCAATCTCAGCCCTTCGATGCACAGATCAATGCCGAGGGCATGCTCTGCGGGCGCGGCGCGGCGGACATGAAGGGTAGCCTGGCGTCGATGATCATCGCCATCGAGCGCTTCGTCGCCGACCATCCAGACCACAAGGGCGCCATCGCCTTCCTGATTACCAGCGACGAGGAAGGCCCGGCCGAACACGGCACCAAGGCGGTAGTCGAGCGCCTGCGCGCGCGTAGCGAGCGCCTGGACTGGTGCATCGTCGGCGAGCCATCGAGCACCACGCTGCTCGGCGACGTGGTCAAGAACGGTCGGCGCGGCTCACTCGGCGCCACCCTCACCGTGCGTGGCAAGCAGGGCCACGTGGCCTATCCGCACCTGGCCAAGAACCCGATCCATCTGGCCGCGCCAGCGCTGGCGGAACTTGCCGCCGAGCATTGGGACGACGGCAACGCCTTCTTCCCGCCGACCAGCTTCCAGATCTCCAACATTCATGGCGGCACCGGGGCGACCAACGTGATCCCCGGCGAGCTGGAGGTGGTGTTCAACTTCCGCTTCTCCACCGAATCCAGCGAAGCCAGCCTCAAGCAGCGCGTCGCCACCATCCTCGACAAGCACGGCCTGGACTGGCACATCGATTGGGCACTGTCCGGCCTGCCGTTTCTCACCGAACCGGGTGAGCTGCTTGATGCGGTTGCCGCCAGCATTCGCCAGGTCACCGGCCGCGAGACCACGCCTTCGACCAGCGGCGGCACCTCGGACGGCCGCTTTATCGCCACGCTGGGTACCCAGGTAGTCGAGCTCGGCCCGGTAAACGCCACCATCCACCAGATTGATGAGCGCGTGCTGGCCAGCGATCTGGATCTGCTCACCGAGGTCTATTACCAGACCCTCGTCATTCTGCTGGCCCGTTGAACATGTTGATTTGCCCGCTTTGCCAAGGCGCCTTGAGCAGCGTCGATAATGGCGTGGCTTGCCCCGCTGGCCACCGCTTCGACCGCGCCCGCCAGGGTTATTTGAACCTGCTGCCGGTGCAGCACAAACACAGCCGCGCACCGGGCGACAACCAGGCCATGGTAGAGGCACGCCGACGTTTTCTTGACGGCGGCCACTATGCACCGCTGGCCCGGCGCCTCGCTGTACTGAGCGCCGAGCGCGACCCGCAGCGCTGGTTGGATATTGGCTGTGGCGAGGGTTATTACACCGAGCAGATCGGCGCGCTGCTGCCGAACGCCGATGGCTACGCCCTGGATATTTCCCGCGAGGCGGTCAAACGCGCCTGCAAGCGTGCGCCGCAACTCACCTGGCTGGTGGCGAGCATGGCCCGCGTACCGCTGGCCGATGCCAGCTGCCAATTGCTGGCCAGCGTGTTCAGCCCGCTGGACTGGGACGAAGCCAAACGCCTGCTTGCGCCCGGCGGCGGCCTGCTGCGCATGGGCCCAACCACCGACCACCTGCTGGAACTGCGTGCCCGCCTCTACGATGAAGTGCGCCCCTACGATGACCAGAAGCACCTGTCGCTGATCCCTGCCGGCATGCGCCTGGCCCACAGCGAAACCCTCGAGTACCGCCTGCGCCTGGAAAGTCCGCAGGCACGGGCCGATTTGTTGGCGATGACACCCCACGGCTGGCGCGCCAGCGCCGAGCGCCGCGCGGCAGTGATCGATGAAGATTTCGAGGTGAATGTCGCCATTCGCTACGATTACATAGTCAAAGACTAGGCAGAGATTAGGAACCCCCATGCGCCAACCGGACATCGAGATTTACCTCAAGGACGCCGACCACCAGGCAATCACCGCCTGGCTGGAACAGGCCATCGGCCCGTGCAGCGCCTGGCAGCAGAAGGGCCAGACCTACAAGTGCCAGTGCAACGGCATCCCGGTGACCTGGCTGCCCAAGGCCGTGGGCAAGTGGCACAGCCTGCTGCTGGAAAGCGACGCCACGCCCTGGGCCGACGATTTGGCCTGTGCCCGCGCCGCCTTTGCCGCGCTGGACGTGGAAATCCGCTGCGCGCCCGGCAGTTGGCAGGAAGATGAAAGCGAAGAGAACACCGACCGCTGGATTCGCATCAGCGCCGACGGCGAGGAGGAGATCGTCTGGCGTACCGCCTGACGGAGTTTGCCATGCGTAAACGTACCCCCATGCACAACCTGATGCTCATTACCGTCCTGGTATTGGCGGCGCTGTTTTCCCAGGATGGTCTGAAGGAATTCTTCACGACGGGAAAGACCGGGCAGACGCCCATCGACAACAGCCAGTCGGTTGATCTCCGGCAACAGGAACTGGAGCACACCCTGGCGCTGATCCAGCGCGGCGGCCCTTACCCCTACGAGCAGGATGACGGCACTTTTTTCAACCGCGAACGCCACCTGCCGGAAAAGCCGCGTGGTTACTACCGTGAGTACACCGTCAAAACGCCTGGCGAGCGCACCCGCGGCGCGCGGCGTATCGTCGCCGGCGGTCAGCCCCCCGAGGTGTACTACTACACCGAAGACCACTACCGCAGCTTCCGGCGTATCGAGACCAATTGATGGACGACCTGCTGGCCATGCATTTGCTCGCCGACAAACATCGCTGCGGGGTGTTTCGCGTGCACCCTGAGGCACAGCCAGCGCCCTCCCCTTTAATGCGGCTAAAACCCTTGACCACCGAGCGTCTCGATCACGACGGATTGCTCGACGCCTTGGCCAAGGCTTTGGATTTCCCTGCTTATTTCGGTCGCAACTGGGATGCCGCCTGGGATTGCCTGACTGAACTGTCCTGGCCCAGCGACCAATTGCTGGTACTCAGCCTGCCGATAGACGCTGAAACATCACTTGAGGCAGGCGATCTTCGCCTGTTCTTCGACCTGATCAATGATGCCTGTGGCTACTGGGCGCAGCGTGGCCGTGGGCTGTGCCTGCTGGTTGCCAGTGAACCTGGCGACCTTCCCGTACTGGAAAAACTGCCGTGGCTGGCATGATTAACCCGTAGGGTGGATGTCGTTTTTCACATCCACCAGCCCCCGCTCGGTGGACAATAAAAACGTTGTCCACCCTACGAAATGTTCGATCCCAGCCTACGGAAAATACCGTTTATCCAGCTCCTCACGCGGGTGAGTTGCCAATAAGTGGCGCGCCATTTTTTCCGAGCCGTACACGGAGAGGTGGTTGGAGTCCATGTACATGGGGACCCCCTTGTCGTCCATGGGCTTGAGCACCATCCCGGAAGCCGTTGCATCCTCGTAAGGGTTGACGAACTTCACGCCAACACGGCGACTGAACGACTTCAACGCGCTGTTTTCCTGGATGTACTCCGGTCTGATCGTGATGATCACGGGGCTTTCAGTAGTACCGAAGATCCGGCTGTAATTGGCGATCTTGTCTATCTGCGCATCGAAACGCGGCATGCTGCCGACCAGTAACAAGGGTCTGGAAAGCGCCTTGAGTTGTTGCAGGTACTCATCGAATCGCTCGGCATGGGATGAGTTGCCCTCGAACTGCCGGGCTTGCCAATCCTGCACAAAGATCAGGCCATCGTATTCATGGAAATGGTCGAACACATAGCTGTAGATCTTCCTGCATTTGAGCGTGTTGTCCCCAGGACTACAGCCCCCGCCGGCGGCCAGATCCACTCTGATCCCGAACGCCTTGCCCAGCACATCGTAAAACTTGAAGTAATGTTCCGCGTAGGAATTGCCAATGATCAGGTATTTCCGGTGCGCGTGAGGGTCTCCGCCCAGACAGCCCAGGCTGACAAAGTCAGGGCACTGTCGCTTGTCGATGGAGTTGAAGGCCTGCATGGCCGGCACGCCGAAGGTATCCAACCTGAACGGCAGCCCATGGGTAAAAAAAATCGCTCCATAGGCCACCAAGCCCGCAGCGCAGGGCAAGGCGAACAGGCGCATACCTGCTTGGGAAAACGAGGCGCGGGACGTGCGGAACGGGGTTTCGATGTACCGATAGGTGAGGTAGGCCAGCGACACGGACAACGCAAAAATCGCCAACGCAGCCCAGCCGCCGATGACAAAGTTCCCGCTGCCAAAATCGAACACATAGCGGGTAAAGGAAATGATCGGCCAGTGCCACAGATAGAGTGAGTAGGAGATCAAACCGATACCGACCAGCGGCCGACTGGCCAATAAGCCGTAAAGGGCACCTGTTCGGTTACCCGCCAGCAGGATCACTGTAGCCAGGCAGGGCAACAAGGCGCTGGCACCGGGGAACGGAATGCTTTTTTCATACCCCAAAAAACACGCCACCAGCACCACAAGCGCCGGCAGGGTGTAGCGCGCGCTTAACCCGGGTACTTCTCGCCCGGAGCGATACACCGCCAAGGCTCCCCCCAACAGCAATTCGCATGCTCGGGTGAACGAGGTGTAGTAACTCCATGTCGCGAGGTTCTTATCCAGTGCGAAAACCGTAGCCACGACCGCCGAGCTGCTGATCAATACCAAGGTGACTATCAGCAGGCGCGTTCGATAATGCTTAGGCTCGCGAGAGCAGTACATAAAAAACACAAACAGCAAAATGGGCCAGAGCACATAAAACTGCTCTTCCACAGCCAGCGACCAAGTGTGCAACAGCGGCCACTGCTCGGCATCGTTGGAAAAGTAATCCCCCTGGCGCAACGCGTAGTTGATATTGGAGACGAAAAACAGCGAGGACAGCGCCGACACGCCAAACTTCTTGAAGTCATAGGGCAGCATCAAGATAAAGGCCGCCACCGTGACGCAGCCCAGTACACACAAATAGGCGGGCAGAATCCGGTTGATGCGACGGCGATAGAATTCAGCATAGGTAAAACGCCCTGCCGAAAAATCCTTCAGCAGGATCGAGGTGATCAGAAACCCCGAGATCACAAAAAACACATCAACGCCGAGAAACCCGCCGGGCAACCACTGGTTGTTGATGTGAAAGATGAATACCGACAAGACCGCAATCGCCCGCAGGCCATCAATGGCGGGGTTGTAGCTGACACCTGAGCTCATGACTGGGCCCTTCACTGGTCTGATTCATGGTTATGAATAACCAAAGCTTCCTGCGTGTGCGGGCCTGGACAGCTTATTCTTCCTGGGCGTTAGACAGGCTCTCAAACCAGAGTTGCGCCAGGGCATCGAGCCCTTCGGCTGAAAAATGACAGCGGTCCGGCAAACGGTAGCGCGGGTGTGTCAATGCATCGCTATTCGGCCCTCTGAGCACGCCAGGCAGATCGACGATCAGTTTGTTCTGCTGAGCAAGCAGTAGCTCATCCCTCGCGTTATTGCACAGCGATACCTGGGATAAATAGAGCGGTGCCGTGACGCCATCGGCGCGGAGCTTGCGATAAAACACCAAAAACTGCTGCTCATAATCTCCCGCCTGCTTATGACGATGATTGGCCTCGCCCTGATGAAACAAAATAGCGTCGACCCTGCCCAGGGTGTCCAGCAGGCCCCTGTATTGCGCGATGAAATAATCGTAATGAGGGCCTTCGCTTAACTGCTGCATTGTTCTGCCATGAGCGCCGGCAAGCGCAAAGATCGCGCCCGGGTAGATAGTCTGGCTGACCAGGCGATCTCCCAGACGCCCCCAGACACTGCCCTGCCTGCCCTGGCCGCCCAGCGCGGGGTCTTCATAGCGGTACAGCCGACCCTGGTAGAAATTCAACACCTGCGGCCCTGGCACATAGCCGATTTGCCCGGAGTTGACCGAATTGGACTGGCCGTAAGTGAGGAATACCCCGAAGCCCTGGGCATCGGCTTTTTCAACCGGCTGTCGATCGCGGATGTCGGTGACACGCGGGTTCTCAGGCCTGAAGTTCGCCACCACGGCATGCACCAACGGGCCATTCAGCACCAGCAGCCAGGCAACGACGTTGCCGGCCAGTAATGCGGCGATGACAATCAGATAGGAACGGCGGTGTGGGTTTTCCTGCATGCGGGTGTCTGTAGCGCGACTGCAGGGGGGGCGGCCTGCTTGCGCTTACCAGCGTAGTCAGACCGCGCGGTCTTGGGGAGGGAAGCCAGTGGGAGCAGACCAACCGGCAGGAGCGAATTCAATCGCCTGGCTCATGAACTCACGGTCACACACAACCGCTGCAACATTTGCAGGGCATCGATTATCTGTTCGTCGTATCCCCGAGATGCCGGAAGATTCAGTGCCGGGCGAATGAATTGGCTGTGTCTGCGTTAGTTGTGGCAAGGGGCATTACCCAAGCAAATTCATGGCGTTACCTGTTACACAACCTGGGAGACCAGGACCTCGCGCCGAAGCGAGCGGTAACCACTGACGCAGCTGTCGTAGGGCGGCGTCGCTCGCTGCAGGAGGGTTGGCTGGATACTCGAGGTTGAGCGAGCACCCCGCCGGCGGAGTATCCCCCCTACGGCGGGCTGCCCGAGTCACTGCGCAGCTCCATCCCGACACCCTGCAACGGGCGAGGCCGCCCTACGCATGCCCACATGACCCACCGCGCCGGCTGCTAGCAACACGTAACGCAGACACAGCCAATGAATTTGCCCCTACAAGATGCTCTGCCGCTCCATATAGGGAGATTAGGCGTAGCGGCGACGCTCGGCACGGAACAGCACGCGGACGATGGTGAGTTCCTTTTCGATCAGCCGAAGCAGGGAATGGGCCTGCTGCAATTCGCCATTCTGCCCACATAGCTCCAGTTGCTGGCATAGATCGGCCAGATAGCTGACCCCCATATTGCTGCAGCTGCCCTTGAAGCTGTGTGCGGCCTCGCGAAGGGTATGGCGGTCGGCGTCGCGAAGCGCGGTGCGCAGCAGGCGCAGGCGCTCTTCGGAATCAGCCAGGTAGGTATCCAGGAGGGCGGGATATTCATCCTCCATGATGTCCTGCAACGTGTTGAGCATCGCCTGGTCGATATGTAGTCCGTACATGTGGCCTCTCCTTGTACCGTGGCGGCAGTATGCCAAAACACTCCGCCTTGCCTCTGTACCACTCGTCACACTGATTGAGGGCGAAGACGCTGGACCAGCTCATCGAGCAACTTCTGCTCGCGCTTTTCCGCAGCGGCACGGGCTTCATCCAGGTAACGCTGCACCAGTTTGCGCAGACCCTCAAGTCGCGCATAGCATTTCTGCCACTGCTCACGCGCCTTGCGCACGTTTTCCTGGTTCCACTCAACGCTGCGCTGCTGCTGTCCGATCGCGGAATCCAGTTGGGTCAGAAAGCGCTGGTAGTTGATCAACCACTGCCCTGATACGCCTTGGCCACCGGCGGTCAGCCATTGCTGCTGGTAATCGCCCAGGTAACGGCGCAACTCGACGAGCTGATTCTCGCTGTTCTGCAACTGCTGCAGGCTGCGTCCCAGTTGGCGAGCCGCCTCTCGCTCGGTTTCGGTGGCCATATCGACCACCGGTGCTAAGCGCTCTGCACGTCTTTGGCTCATCGACTGCTCACTTCACTGATCTCCTGGCCCATCCAGCAGGCCCTACTCAACGCCGGGCTGCACGCTCGCAGCGAACGAAACCCTACGGCGTGCCGAACGATAACTAGCGGAACACCGCCGCCAGTTGCGCGGCGTTCTGCTCTAACTGTTCTTCGCTGTCATCCAGACCCTGGCGCAGGTAGTGCGACATTTGTTGCTGCTTGGCGATGGCCAGGTCGGTTTCCGGATCGCCGCCAGGCACATAGGCGCCGACGCTGATCAGGTCGCGACTCTGCTGATAGCGCGACCACAGTCGCTTGAAGCGCTGCGCGTCGCGCAGATGATCGGGACTGATTACCTGCGGCATCACCCGGCTGATGGACGCCTCGATGTCGATGGCCGGGTAATGGCCTTCTTCGGCCAAGCGCCGGGACAGCACGAAGTGGCCGTCCAGCACACCACGGGCGGCATCGGCAATCGGGTCCTGCTGGTCATCGCCTTCCGACAGCACGGTATAAAACGCCGTAATGGAGCCGCCGCCCTGCTCGGCATTACCGGCCCGCTCGACCAGTGCCGGCAATTTGGCGAACACCGAGGGCGGGTAGCCCTTGGTTGCTGGCGGCTCGCCAATAGCCAGGGCGATCTCACGCTGTGCCTGGGCGAAACGGGTCAGCGAGTCCATCAACAGCAGGACGTTCTTGCCCTTGTCACGAAAATATTCGGCAATGCGCGTGCAATATTGCGCGGCGCGCAAGCGCATCAGCGGCGCCTCGTCGGCGGGTGAGGCAACGACCACCGAGCGTTTCAAGCCTTCCTCGCCGAGGATCTGTTCGATGAATTCTTTTACTTCGCGGCCCCGTTCGCCAATCAGGCCGACGACGATGATGTCCGCCTCGGTAAAGCGCGTCATCATGCCCAGCAGCACGGATTTACCGACACCCGTACCGGCGAACAGACCCAGACGCTGACCGCGTCCGACCGTCAGCAGTCCGTTGATGCTGCGAATGCCCACGTCCAACGGCTCACTGATGGGGTGGCGGCGCAGCGGGTTGATAACGGGTGCCTCCATGGGCACCCAGTCCTCGGCGCGCATACGCCCCTTGCCATCCAATGCATTGCCCGCGCCGTCCAATACCCGGCCGAGCATGCCCATGCCCATAGGCAGGCGACCGCTGTCGGCCAGCGGCACGACGCGCGCGCCAGGAGCAAGACCGGCCAGACTGCCGACCGGCATCAGAAAGGTGCGGGTGCCAGCAAAACCCATGACTTCCGCTTCGACCTTGACCGGCGAGTGACGGTCTTCATTGATCACCAGGCAGCGGCTACCCAACGCCGCGCTCAACCCTTCGGCTTCCAGGGTCAGGCCAACCATGCGCAGCAAACGCCCCTCCACCACCGGCCGAGCGGGCAGCTTCACCGCGTGCTGGTAGCCCGCCAGGCGACGGGCGAAGCTGGTGCGCTCAAGGCGCATCGGCAGGCTCCACAGTACCGTCAAGATCCAGATGCATATCTGCGGACGCCGGATGCAGGCGTTGCTCGCGGCGCTGTTCGTGCAGCTGGGCAAGGGCCTGGCTCAGGCGGGTTTCCACGCTGGCGTCAATCAGGCTGTGCTCGCTTTCGACCCGGCAACCGCCGGGCAGCAGCGTTTCGTCTTCGAGAATGCGCCACTGTTCTTCATGGCGTTCACGCAGGGCTTTGACCAGTTCGAAATCCTGGGGATTGATATGAATGCGCAGGTTTTGCGCACCCAGCGGCAACAGCCGCAACGCGGCGCGCAGGATGTCGCCCAACTGGCTGGAGTCGGTGCTCAATTCGCGCTGGATAACCTCACGGCACACGTGACTGACCACCCCAACCAACGCTTCTTCAAGCTGCTGATCCTGTTCGGCAATCGGCTCCATAAGCTGGGCCATCAGCTGGTCCAGACGTTCCAGGCGCGCCTGGAGCTGCGTCTCGGCTTCCTGGCGCGCGCGTAGCTGGCCGGCATGGAAGCCGTCCTTTTCACCGGTGGAGAAGCCCTCGTTGTAAGCGTCCTGACGGATCGCCTCAAGTTCCTCGAGGGTGATCGGCTGGACCTCCTCGAGCGGCACCTCTTCAACCTGCACCTCGGCTTCGAGCGGCTCTTCTTCCTGCTCGACCAGCGGCTCCGGTTCGAAGGGCTTTGGCGGATCGAAACTGGGCAGCAACCAACGATCGAAGGCGGGCAGATCGCTGGCGCGAATCAGCTCGCTGTCATGGTTGCCTTTTTTGTCAGTATGCATCGCGGTAATACTCGCCCCGCTGGGGAATCCGGTGATTCACAGTGTCCATTGCGTGCTCTGCAGCCCGAGGTCCGGCCGCCCACAATGAGCGCATGCAACTGGCTCGGTCTGTGGGAGCGGCGACCCCGCTGCAAAACGTAATCCACCCAGGTAGGTCAGATCATTTCCTCGGCGCCCTTGGGACCGATGACGATTTCTCCCGCCTCGGCCATGCGTCGGGCAATGGCCAGAATTTCCTTCTGCGCCGTTTCGACGTCGCTGACCCGCACCGGCCCCTGGGACTCGAGGTCATCGCGCAGCAGTTCACCGGCGCGCTTGGACATGTTCTTGAAGATCTTGTCCTGAACGTTATCGTCGGCGCCCTTGAGGGCCAGCACCAGCACGTCGCTGGAGATTTCCCGCAGCAGCGCCTGGATACCGCGGTCGTCGATATCGGCAAGGTTGTCGAAGACAAACATCAGGTCTTCGATCTGCTCGGACAACTCCTGGTCCACCTCGCGAATGGAGTCCATCAGCGGCACTTCGATGGCGCTGTCCAGGTAGTTCATGATGTCGGCGGCGCGCTTCACACCGCCCAGCGTCGCACGGCTGGTGTTGCTGGTGCCGGAGAACTGCTTCTCGAGGATCTGGTTGAGTTCCTTGAGCGCCGCCGGTTGCACGGTATTGAGCGACGAGACGCGCAAGATGATGTCCAGTCGCGCCTTGTGGTTGAAGTGGCTGAGCACTTCGCCGGCCTGGTCGGCATCCAGATAGGCAACCACGATGGCCTGGATCTGCGGGTGCTCGTAGCGGATCACGTCAGCCACGGCGCGCGCCTCCATCCACTTCAGGCTGTCCAGACCACTGGTGCTGCCGCCGAGCAGAATCCGGTCGATCAGGTTGCCGGCCTTGTCCTCGCCCAGCGCCTGGGTAAGCATCTTGCGGATGTAGCCATCGGTGCCCGAGCCCAGCCCGGTCTGCTCGCCAACCATGGCGACAAACTCGCCGAGCACTTCTTCGACCTGCCCACGGTGGACGTTGGTCAGCCCTGCCATGGCCACGCCGACCCGCTGCACTTCCTTCGGGCCGAGATGGCGCAACACCTGCGCGGCATCGGTTTCGCCGAGGGAGAGGAGCAATATGGCGGCCTTGTCGACCTTGTTCAGTTTACTCACTGGTTACTCGTCCCCGTTGATCCACTCTTTGACAACCTCGGCGACACGGCCCGGGTTCTCAGCGACCAGTGTCTTGATTGCATTGAGTTGTGCTTCGTAACCTTCTGACGGATTGGCCAGCATGATCTGCTGCGCCGAGCCGCTGAGGCTGAGTTCATCGTCGGCCAGCTCATCGCTCAAGCTGCCCAGACTGCCGTTATCGACCGGCACCAGATCCTTGCTCTTGTTGGCGCCGGTGAGGTTGTTGAGCAGCGGCCGCAACACACCGAAGACCAGGGCGAGAATGAACAGCGCACCGAGGACCTGCTTGGCAATTTCCCAGAACCAGGGTTGTGCGTAGAACGGAATCGCTTCGATCTGATCGCCACGGTCGGCGAAGAACGGCGAGTTGATCACGCTGACGCTGTCGCCCCGGCTGGCATCGAAGCCCACTGCGTCTTGCACCAGGCGGGTAAAGCGCGCCAGGTCGGCAGCGGTCCACGGCGCATAGGTGGTTTCGCCGGTTTGCGGATTGACCACCACCTGATCGTCCACCACCACGGCAATCGACAGGCGCTGCACGCGGCCCTGCTGTTGCTTGGTGTAGCTGATCGAGCGGTCCAGCTCGTAGTTGCGGGTCGCCTGCTCACGCTTGTCGGCTGGGAACGGCGCCAGCATCGGCGCGCCGGTGGCTGGATCGATGATCTGCTGGCCATTGGCATCCAGCAGCGGTTGTCCCGCGGCCACCGGGCCATTGGCACCGGCCGCACCGAAACCCAAGGCTTCGGGCGCTGCGCCCGGAGCCGGCGGCTGGTTGCTCAAGGCTCCCGGCACGCCTTGCGGCGGCTGGCTGCTTTGCCGCTGCTCGCTGACCGACTGCTCGCTGCGCAGGGCCGGCTGGTCGGGATTGAAGGTTTCGGTGGTGGATTCGACGGCGTTGAAGTCCACGTCAGCGGAGACTTCCGCCTTGTAACGGTCAGCGCCCAGCACTGGCCGCAGAATATTGTGCACCCGCTGGGTAAGCAGGCTTTCCACGCGGCGCGAGTATTCGAACTGACGCCCGGCCACGGTCAGCTCGGTCAGCTCCTGCTGATCGGAGAGCAGATTGCCCTTTTGATCGACGACCGTGACCTGCGACTTGTTCAATTCCGGCACGCTGGTGGCAACCAGGTTAATGATCGCCAGCACCTGACCGGGCTCCAGCGAACGGCCGCTGTACAACTCCAGCAACACCGAAGCGCTGGGTTTGCGCTCGTCGCGCACGAACACCGAGCTTTTCGGGATCGCCAGGTGCACGCGGGCCGACTTGACGTTGTTCAGACTCGAGATGGTCCGCGCCAGCTCGCCTTCCAGGCCACGGCGATAACGCGCCGCTTCCATGAACTGGCTGGTGCCCAGCCCTTGGTCGCGATCGAGGATTTCAAAACCGACGCTGTTGTCGCGCGGTGCCACACCGGCGGCGGCTAATTTCAGCCGAGCACGAGACATGTCCTCGGACTTGACCAGCAAGGCGCCGGAGTTGGGCTCGACGGTGTAGTCGATATTGGCACTGCTGAGGATTTCGACCACTTGGCTGGCATCCATACCATTGAGGCTGCCATACAGCGGGCGGTAATCGGGCTGTTGCGACCAGAGCACCACGGCAAAGCCGATGGCCACGCTGGCGGCCAGTCCGACCAACAGGCCGATTTGGCGCAACATTGACATATCGGCCAGATTTTCCAGGGAAGCCAGACCGAACAGCGGCGGTTTCTTGGCATCCTCGGTCTTGGCGGGAAGAGCAGCGTCAGACATTAATCACTCCGCCCTTAAACCGGCATCTGCATGATGTCTTGATACGCCTGCACAAGCTTGTTGCGAACCTGAGTCATGGCTTGGAAGGAAACGGAAGACTTCTGCGAGGCGACCATCACGTCGGTGAGATCGACACCGCCCTGGCCCATCTCGAACGCATTGGCCAACTGGCTGGCCGTGTTCTGGGTCTCGCTGACCTTGTTCACCGCCTGACCCAGCATATCGGCAAAACTGGGCACCTCACGGGTGGCGACGACCTGCTCGGCCTGCCGGCTTCGCGCCATGGCGTCCGCCTGCATGGACCGCATTTCCAGCATCAGGCGATTGAATTGAACACCCTGACTCATTATCGCTACCCCTTTTGCTGACCCGATATTTGACGACATTCACAATGGAGTCAGGTGCTAGCAACAACGATGCCAGCGCCATGACCGTTTGGAAGCTTGAGCCATAGCGAGCAACTACACGGCACAACCGCGCCGCGGCCCTGAGGCCCAGCGCGCCGCGCAGTCTATCAGCGGCAAGCAAATTCCTCCTAATGGCAAAGTGCCGCTCAGCGGAAGAATCATGCCGCCTTAGGTCTGGCTTTTCGCAAGCAGTGTGAGTAACTGGCTCGACCCTCTGTGGGAGGCGGCGACCCCGCCGCGAAGCTTCCGGTAGACACTGCGGTCATGCCGGAAAGCCTCACCCCGCATACAGATGCGCTTCCACATCCAACCCCGCATCGCGCATCTGCGCCAGCTTGTAACGCAGAGTGCGCGGGCTGATGCCCAGACGCTCAGCGGCTTCCTTGCGGCGGCCGCGCTCGGCACGCAGAGTTTCCAGAATCATCTCGAACTCCCGACGACGCAGGTCCTCGCCGAGCGCGCCACCCGCCTCACCCACTGGCTCCTCACCCAGACCTCTCGGTGCATTGCTCTGCAAAGGCGCCGAGACCGGCGCCATGCCGATCGGCATATCCAGGCACAGGTCCTGCGGCTGGATAGTACCGCTCTGCTGCAAGATCAGCGCGCGCTGGATGGCGTTGTCCAGCTCGCGCACGTTACCCGGCCAGGCATGCTCGCGCAGACACTGACTGGCTTCTGGCGATAGGCGCACCGCAGGCATGCTCATCTTGCGGATGTACTTGACCAGCAGACGCTCGGCCAGCGGCAGAATGTCGCCCCGCCGTTCGCGCAGCGGACGCCAGGCCAGCGGGAACACCGACAACCGGTAATACAGGTCTTCACGAAAGCGCCCGGCAGCGACATCGCCCTGCAGGTCGCGGTTGGTGGTGGCCAGCACGCGGATATCCAGGCTCATCGGCTTGCGAGCGCCAACCCGCTCCACTTCGCGCTCCTGCAAGACGCGCAACAGCTTGGCTTGCAAGCCAAGTGGCATTTCGGAAATTTCGTCGAGCAGAATGGTGCCACCCTGAGCCAGCTCGAACTTGCCCGGCTGCGCGGCAATCGCACCGGTGAACGCGCCCTTTTCATGGCCGAACAGCGTGGCTTCGAGCATGTTGTCGGGAATCGCCGCACAGTTGATGGCAATGAATGCCTTGTCGGCGCGTGGCGAGTGCTCATGTATGAAACGGGCCAACACTTCCTTGCCGGTGCCGGACTCGCCGGAGATCAATACCGTGGAATCGCTGCGGGCCACACGCGCGGCCAATTCCAGTAATTGCCGGCTGGCCGGCTCCTCGGCAACCGGCCCCTCGGACTCGCCTGATTCCACGCGCCCCAATGCATGGCGCGCCACCAGATCCAGCAGGGTCTTGGGCTCGAACGGTTTGAGCAGATAATCCGCCGCGCCCTGGCGCATCGCGTCCACCGCCCGCTCGACCGCACCATAGGCGGTCATGAGCAGCACCGGCACGTGCGGGTAGCGGCTGCGAATCATGCCAAGCAACTGATGGCCGTCCATTCCCGGCATGTTCACATCGCTGATCACCAGACCGAAGCTTTCCTCGGTCAACGCCTGCAGGGCGGCCTCAGCCGACTCCACCGCCCGGAAGGCGTAACCGCCCAATTCCAGGGTATCGGCCAGGGCATCGCGCAGCGCGCGGTCGTCTTCTACCAGCAGAACCTTGGCAGACATGCAATTACTCCTGAATTCCATCACGCGAGACCAAGATCAACGGCAGTTCGATGATCGCGCAGGTGCCTCGGGCGACCCGCGAACGCAATAACAACTCGCCACGGTGCGCTCGGGCCACCGCCTTGACCACCGCCAGGCCGAGGCCGGTGCCGGTGGTCTTGGTGGTCAAGAAAGGTTCACCCAGGCGCGCCAGCAAGGCCGGCTCGATCCCGGGACCGTTATCACTGACACACAAGCGCAGCACGTCGCCACGGCGCAGCAGGTGCACTTTCAAGCGCACCTGTGGACCGGCAGCCTGCACGGCGTTGGTGATCAAATTGAGCATGGCGCCGACCAGCGTGTCGCGATTGCACAGCAGCTCGCCGCCACGCGCATCGCCCTGCCAACGCACCTGCAGGCCACTCACATGGGGCTCGGCGGCCTTGCGCAGCGCATCGAACAGTTCACTGGGCGCCAGCCGGTCCGGCAGCGGCAATTCGCCCTTGGCGAATACCAGCATGTCGCGGACCTGATGCTCCAGTTCATAAAGACGTTCCTTGATCCGCCCGGCAAAGCGCTGCTGCTGTTCAGCCGGCAACGGGCGCTCGCTCAAGTGCCCGGCATACAACAGGGCCGCCGACAGCGGCGTGCGAATCTGATGAGCCAGCGAAGCCACCATATGGCCCAGCGCGGACAACCGCTCGTGGCGGGCCAATTGATCTTGCAGGCGGCGGGTTTCAGTCAGGTCTTGCAGCATCACCAGCTGCCCTGGCTCGGCATCCAGCGAACGGGTGGCAATCGATACGCGACGACCATTGCGCAGGGAAATCTCGTGACCGTCATCCTTGCGCGGCGCAAAGCAGCGCACGATCACCTCGCGCCACAACTCCCCTTCCAGCGGTTCACCCAGCAGCGCACGCGCCTGTGGGTTGGCCTCGCGAATCCGCCCCTGGCCATCGATCACCACCACGCCACCGGGCAACAGATCCAGCAGGTTCTGCAGGCGATAGGCCAAGCGCTCCTGCTCGGCCAGCTCCTGCATCCGCTGGGCACTGACCACTTCCAGCTGCCCCTGCAATTCGTCCACCCGCGCTTCAAGGTCGGACTGAGCGGGTGCCGGAGGTATCGCAGGCAGATCGAGAGGAGATAACTGAAGGGCTGGGTTCATGCGGCGTCCTGACTGACACTGCCATAAAAAAGACAGTCGAAGCGCTTCGAAGCAATCCCCATGCCTGAAAAAAACTTATGCTATTTCAATGACTTACAAAGACTCGCCAAACTAATGGCATTGGCATGCCTGACACACGCTGGCTTCAGGAAGCATTAAGACGTCTGGGGGCTGCGTTAATGTTGCTGGCTCGCAGGGTAAGTGCAACCGCCAGACACCCGGGGCGGCTGGCGCCAACCCCGTGGGCCGGGCCGGCTTTATGCCGGCGGCGGAGTCGAGCTTCGCAGAGAGGGCGCCGCTCCAATACAAGACCGAGCCAGCCGCAGATTAAAGGCTTTCTTCTTCCCGGCGATTCATGCCGTACTTACGCATCTTTTCCACCAGGGTGGTGCGCCGGATGCACAGGCGCTCGGCAGCGCGCGCTACGACACCGCCCGCCTCGTCCAACGCTTTCTGGATCAGACCCTGCTCCAGGTTGCCCAGGTATTCCTTAAGGTCCAAGCCCTCCGAGGGCAACGCTCCCGCCATTTCAAAGCTGGGCAGGCTGGCGCCGATATTGGCCCGCACCTCAAGCTCTTCACGCAGGGAGTCGACCAGGCCCTGGTCCTCATCCTCCACATAGCGAAACTTCTTCGGCAACTCGGAGACGCCGATCACCCCATAGGGATGCATGATCGCCATGCGCTCCACCAGATTGGCGAGTTCGCGCACGTTGCCCGACCACTCATGCTGACAGAGCGACATGATCGCCGCCCCGTTGAAGCGGATCGAGCCGCGCTTCTCGTGTTCCATGCGCAGGATCAACTCATTGATCAGCACCGGAATATCTTCGACACGCTCGCGCAGCGGAGCCATCTCGATGGGAAAGACGTTCAAGCGATAGAACAGATCTTCTCGAAAGCTACCTTCCTCGATCATCTTTTCCAGGTTCTTGTGTGTGGCGGCGATGATGCGCACATCGGCCTGCAACGTCTTGTTGCTGCCAACCCGCTCGAAGGTTCGCTCTTGCAGCACGCGCAGCAGCTTGACCTGCATGGCCAGTGGCATGTCGCCGATTTCATCGAGAAACAACGTACCGCCAGCGGCCAGCTCAAACCGCCCAACACGATTGGAAATGGCACCTGTGAACGCACCCTTCTCATGGCCGAACAGCTCGCTTTCCAGCAGCTCAGCAGGAATCGCTCCGCAATTCACCGGCACGAAGGGCGCACCACGACGCTTGGAGTGATAGTGCAGATTGCGCGCCACCACCTCCTTGCCAGTACCTGACTCACCCAGGATCAGCACGCTGGCTTCGGTATCGGCCACCTGCTGCATCATCTGCCGCACGTGCTGGATAGCGCGACTGGTGCCGACCAAGCTGCGAAACAGATTGGGCTCTCGCAGCCGACCCCGCTCGCGTGCCTCGTCGTACATTTCGCGATAGACCTGGGCGCGGTGCAGGGAGTCGAGCAATTTATTGTAGCTGGGGGGACTGTCCAGCGTGATCAACACCCGACGGCGCTGATCCTCCGGCCACGCCGCCACCTCAGCGGGCTCGCCAAGCACCAGCAACGGGATGAACTCGTCCCAGGCAACCAACTGCCTGACCAGCTCAACATCGCCGCCGCGACCGTTCCCCTCGCCCAGCAGGACGCACTGCACATCGCGACTGGATTTCAACTCCGCGACTTGCGCACTCCAGTCGCTCGACGTGCAGACGAGATGAGACTCCCCGAGAAAATTCAGGATGACCGCCAAGTCACGCCGGCGCTCAGCATTGTCATCGATTAGTAAAATCTTGGTTTCACGCCACATGGAATTGACTTCTGGCCTGGTCTTTTTAGTGCTTATGCGATTTGAATAATCGCTGGCAGATGACGGCCATTTAAAGTCAAAAGGCCGGCACCAGTCAAATTAATGACAAGAATGTCGCAACTAAAGTCCAGTTATGCTGTCACAAATCAATTTCGTCAAAAGAACAACTAATCCAAACTGTGAAGTGATTCGCAAATCTTATGAGAAAAGGGACACATCTTACTTTCTCACAACAATGCAGCCACCAGGCCGGGAAGAAACATATCTCGGCTGCGATTCAAAAACAGGACGGGTAGCGATGTGGGGCAGTCAGGCGATCCCGTCCCAACCCGCCTTGATTTCCCGCAGCAAGCCGGCGACTTCGTCGAGAATCCTTGCATCGTTTGTGCGGTTGGCTTCGATCAGCCGACGGCTCATGTAGTCATACAGACGATCGTAATTGGCCGCCAGATCGCCGCCGGCTTCAAGGTTCAGGCCTTCACGAAGCCCACCGACAATGTCGATGGCCTTGCCGATCAGCATGCCTTTGAGTTCAACCTGGTCACGTGCCATGGCGCCCTGCGCCTGGGCGATGCGGTCCAGCGCACCCGCCAGCAGCATCTGGATCAGCCGATGAGGGCTTGCCTCGGACACCTGCGCATGGGTATTGACCTGCTGATACTGCTTGAGAGCGGAACGGGAATACATGCGCCTCTACCCCTGAATAACGTATTAACCTGCCTTTTGTATCGACCGGGCCATGGGAAGCTTTAACCCGCCGCACAGCAGCGCTGTGCCTAACGGCTACGCTCCAACAGATCAACCAGTTCATAGTCCAGGTAATCGGCCAACCCCAACCAATCCTGAGATTGCTGGCATGACATCACCCAACCAATCCACTCAACCCAGGCAGGCATTTGAGCGACCCGCTCGACACTGGCAAACCCCATCAACCGCTCCGCCAAAACCACTGCATCCTGCTGAGCCACAACCTCCTGCCCAATGCGAAACAAACAGGCGATACGGCCGGCTTCCTCCTTCAGCTCTGCGACGGCACTGCTCATGCCACGAACTCCGGGTGAAAATGAGCGCCGTGGATCATGGCTCCCTCCTGGCTCGCATTGAAAAACGCTACCTGCGGATTTGCCGCAATATAATCGGTGACCCCGTACAGGTAGGATCGAAAATTCAGTTGGGTTCTGACGCGCTCACCTCGGCCGTTGAGAACCCAATGCCGGGCCATGGCATACCCCTGCCCCAACGCCCCATCCTCCCAACCGGTATGGGTTTTGTCTCCCGGATAGGAAAAATCCGCACCGAACAGCGTCACTTTGGCCACGCCCAGACGCACAGCCAGATCTATTGCAGGGTGAATAACGCTCCCGGCCGAGTACAACACCGCCTTGTCTACCGATTGACGCGCAGCGGCCAATAACGGGCTCGCCGAGTAGGCGGCATAGCGCTTGCCCTGCCAGGCACGCAACAGCTCGTTGGCCAGAAAAGGAACGTACACCAGCGTCATGCCTGCGGAGTCGTCCACGGGCAAATGCTTGCCGCTGATATGTGCATCAATGCTGACAACCAGATCGGGCCGAATCCCCTGGCTGAGCAACGGCACCAAGGCGGTATCCACGGCAATGAACAACGGCCGCCGCGCTTGGGCGTACACCTGCCGCAGCTTGGCAAAATGCCGCTCAAGAGTGGGCCCGGTGGCGAACACAAACGCCTCCTGGCCTGCGTAGCGGCCAAACAAGTGCGCCACATCGGCGTCTTCACGCAATAGGTCCAGATTGCTTTGCACCCGCTCGCGCCAGAAAGCGTCGTTCGGATCGAACGCCTGATTGACGTACTCCCGCTGGATTTCCCTGACCAGCAAATCACGGATCCGCGCGTTAAAATCGTCCGCCAGCGTTAATTCGGCCGGCAAGGCAAAGAACGGGCGGGAAAACGTGTGTTCATCACCCGCCCGCTGCAGATCCACCCGGGGGTCGGCAAGCCAGGCTGTTTGATCCAGCAGATGGAGGACCAGCGCAAACACACCCAGATTGAGGATTCTCACCCGCAACTGCCGCAATGCCTTGCGTTGCAACAGCACCTGCTGCAGGTCACCCAGGCCACAGCCGTACACGGTGATGACAGGGCTCGCAACAGGCAGTTCGGCGGCCTGCACCTGTGCTTCCCGCACCCTGCCATGGCGACTGGTCAATTGGACGCCGTGGATTCGCAACGTTCCGTCCAAGCCCTCTACCAGATCGCTGCCCGCCTGTAACTCGGTCAAATCCTCATTGAGCAACTGCGCCATCAACCGCGGCCAACGCGCCTGGATCACGGCCACGTTGGCCTGAAAAATCTCGTTCATCACATCACTCCAGCGCCCGCTAAACCATACGGTCGCCTACCAATAAAAAAGCTCGCGGCAGGCGGACGATCTGGCTCGACAAGCACCCCGCCGGCAAAGTATCCCCATGCGGCGGGCGAGGCCATCCAATCATGATTCCAGGCCCGCATGACGCCGCGCCAGGTGCGTATCTGGCCGTTTAACGCACCTTCGACGCTCACAACACGTAGCGCAGACACAGCCAATAAAAACGCCACAACTCCGTTAACGGAGCGTGGCGTCATATGAAGCGCTATGCGGGCGGCCCCTGAACAACACGCGATACGGTGAAGTCACCCTATAAACGCCCAGGCGCCGCGAAGACTACTCCGCTGCCTGGTAAGCCTTCAGGCCATTGCTGGACTGATGCAACTGGCGAAGCTCGCCACCCACCTGCTGTTTTTCCCTCTCGCAGGCTTCCAGCACGTCGCGATAGAGTTCAAGCAATTCGCCAAGGTTTTCCACCAGCTCGGCACCGCCCTCCGCACCCTGCGCCATGACCTCGTCAACCACGGCCCGGCACATCGAATCCAGTTCGCCAATGGCATCCCAATCCTGGCGCTCCAACGCCTCGCGCAAGGCGCTACGGGCGGACTCCAGACTCTTGATGGTTTCTTGCATGAACCGCGTCCCCAAATATTCGCCCGAGCCTCGGCGCCCGAGCGAGTGTGTCTTCACGCCTCGTTCACTCACGGACGCGAATAGTTATCCCGTTCCAACCTTTAACCGCATCACTTGCCGCAGCGACGTCAATCACACCGCTGAGGAGTGCTTGTCCGAACCCGTTGGCACCGATGCGAAATCAGTCATCACTTTTTTTGTTCAGCGCATTGAGTGTGGCCATTACGCTATCTCTGGTCGCATTGAGGCGAGCAACCAGGCCATCCATTGTGTTGAATTTCTTGAACATCGTAAGTGTCAGACTCTCGATGCGCCGATCCAGGGAGGCTTGCTGTTCAGCCAACCCCGTGATCGCCGAACTCAGACTCGTCTCGCGCGATGCCAGCAAACCACCCTTGCCGGAGTAGACGGTGGTGATATCGCCAATGCGATTGAACAAGCCCTTGTCTCCGACGAAGAACTCCTTGACAGCCGCCGGATCGTTGACCACCGCCGACTTCAGCTTTTCGTTATCCAGTGCCAGCGTACCGTCACGGTTGGTGCTAACGCCCAACTGAGCCAATACCTGCAGGTCGCCCGCGCCTGTGACGGGCGACGACAGCGCCGAACGCATCTGGGACATCATCGAGCGCAGCGTGGCGTCGGCCACCAGTGCACCGGCCTGGGTGCTGGCATTGCCGTCCTTGTCGGTGGTAGCCGTTACCCTGGTCAGGCCGTTGGTCACGGTCAGCAGAGTGTTGTAGGCCATCACGAAGGACTCTACCGAGCCGGCGATGCCGTCGGTGTTGGCCGAAACGGACAGCGTAGTGGTGCCCGGCTCCTGTAGCTTGATGGTCAAGCCACTGAGATTGGTGACCGTATTGGTCTTGCTGGACATCTCCAGCCCGTCGATCTTGAACGTTGCATCGGCGGCCTGGGTGATGTAGCCAGCACTGCCCGTATCGCCGCCATCGAGTGCGGTCGTGCCGACGATCGCTAGCGCAGCCAGATCATTTTCACCGGTCACGGAAATATCCGTACCCGCGCCAGTCACTTCGGAAGACAGCACAAGACGCGAACCGCCACTGCCATCGGTGAGAATGTTCGCCGAGATACCGGAGCTGCCGAGTTGGCTGTTGATTGCATTACGCACATCATCCAGGCTTGCCCCATCGGCGATGTTCACCTCATAAGGGGTACTGCCCAGACTGATGGTCAGCTTGCCACCGCTCGCATAGGTGGTGGATGTCTGCACCGCCGACGCCACTTTCGAGGCCGTGGCGAGGCTGTTCACCTCCAACTTATACGAGCCGGCCACAGCACCCGTTCCCATGGTCACGCTGGCTACGTCAGTCTTCGAGGAGCTGGCCTTATAGCCATCGAAACTGGTGGAGTTGCTCTTCAACGCCAGCAACGAGGACTCAAAGGTTTCCAGCGCACTTTTCAACATGCCGACCGCCGACAACTGGGTTTCCGTGCGGGCCTTCTGGTTGTCGATCTGCGCCTGCTTAGGCGCCTTCTCGGCCTCGACCAGCGCCGGGACCAACTTGTTGATGTCCAGACCCGAACCCAACCCAGTGAGACTGGTGATTGCCATGTTGAACTCCTGATAGTTTGCTGACGCTTGACCTTGGATAGAGCAAGTTTCGAACCAATCCTTTGGGGCCGTGGTCCGTGCCTACCTTGAATACTTACAGAGGCGAATCATTCGCCCGGCGCATGACACCACGTCACGCGAAGCGCTTTGAGGCCTCGGCCCGAGCCCGGGCCTCCCACAGATTTCCTGCGCTACCCTACACCTGCTCGGTAAAGAACAAACTGCCGGTATCCTGCAGACGCCTGGCCAGTTCGAGGGCTTCCTCGGAGGGCAACTGGCGAAGCACTTCGCCGGTTTGCCGGGCGATCACCTTGACCACAATGCGCCCTGACTCTTCGTCGATGGAAAACTGCAGTCCACGCTGCGCCGCATCGACGAATTCCTGAATGTTCTTGATCGCTTCCACCACCCGCTCGCGCTCGGGTTCGACCTGGGCGTGCGATGTGCTGTGTTGCCCCTTGAGTTGCCGAGCCTGTTCGGCCTCGGACCCCAAAGGTTTGTGCGCCGTGTAGCGCGCATTGAGAGAAAGACTGACGTCCATCAAACATTTCCTCGGCTAAAAGAGAGGGCGCACCAGGCACCCTCTCTTGTTACCACAAGGGTGATTAGCCCAGCAGTTTCAGTACAGCGGCCGGCAGTTGGTTAGCCTGAGCCAGGATCGCGGTGGATGCCTGTTGCAGGGTCTGCTGCTTGGTCAGCTCGGCGGTTTCGGAAGCGAAGTCCACGTCTTGGATACGGCCACGGGAAGCGGTGGTGTTTTCCATGATCGCGGTCAGGTTGGCGATGGTGCTGTCGAAACGGTTCTGCACGGCACCCAGGTCGGCGCGCTGAGCGTCGATGTTACCGATGGCCTTGTCGATCACGAACAGGGCCTTCTGGGAGTCTTCGGCAGTCATGATGGTGGCATCCTGAACGGTCTGCAGGGCAGAAGCCTGGCCACCAGTCGCGATATCAGCAAAATAGCCATCGGCGCCTGCGGCAGATACGCTAAAGCCCGAGGAGCTGTCCAACTGAACAGCGCCGCTGACGATGGCATCGGCCGCAACGGCGAAGGCAGTACCTTGAGTACCGTCAGAACCTTGGGTGGTAACCATGAGACCGCCCGCATCGCCGAGGAAGTCTGCACCAAACACCAGGTTTTCACCCGTAGAGGAGGTCACGGTGCCCGCATCGCGGTCAACCGAAATATTCAGGGTAGTGGCCTGCTCGTTCAGCTGCTTCATCAACTCTTCTTGAGAGTCAATGTTGGCAAACTTTGCAGTGACGCCACCCACGGTCAGGCTGAAGGAGAAGTTAGTAGTCGGCGCAGCTGCAATCTCAAAGGTAGCCACGGTGCGCGCGGAAGCGGTTACACCCGGAACCAGACCGTTCAGCCCAGCAGCAACGTCTTTTGCAGAAGTGCCGGCAGCGAAGGCCTCAGACGTTTCAGTGTATGCACCGGAGCTGATGGTGTAGGCGCCGGCAGCGGTACCGGTGGCAGCGTTGATGGCAGCGCTGGCCGACTGGTTGGAGCCGATCTTGGTGGCAGCCACGCTGTTCATGGTCAGGTTGATGGTTTCGTAGGCGTTGGCACCGACCTGGAAGGCGGTAGTACCGAAGGAGCCGTCCAGCAGGTTCTTGCTACCGAAGGTGGTGGTTTCGGCGATACGGTTCAGCTCGGAGGTCAACTGACCAAATTCAGCCTGCATGGCCTTACGCTCGTCGGCACCGTAGGAACCGTTGGCGGATTGCAGAGCCAGTTCGCGCATGCGCTGCAGCAGGTTGGTGGACTCACCCATGGCCGCTTCGGCGGTCTGGGCCATGGAGATACCGTCGTTGGCGTTCTTCACGGCAACGTTCAGACCATTGATCTGGCTGGTCAGACGGTTGGAGATCTGCAGACCGGCGGCGTCGTCCTTGGCGCTGTTGATGCGCAGGCCGCTGGACAGGCGCTGCATGGAAGTGGACAGGTTGTCCGAAGCGCGGTTCAGGTTTTTCTGAGTCGTCAGGGAAGCAATGTTGGTATTAACGGAGAGAGCCATCTATGGAATCCTCATGGGTTGGCTTAAGGTTCCCACGCCCTCGGCTTGCGCCTGATGTGGCCTGGAGAACTGTCATAAGGGTTATCGTCGGCTCTCGCGGATGCTTTAGCCCTGCCCAGGCTTTTTTTCGCCATCACTTGGCTATTACTTGCTCGAGTGCACAGTTTTGTGCCTGCGCTGCACGCAATCCGCAGGATAGCGTTGAGAACACCACCAGCGACTACAGTGCCTCTTCACATTAAAACGCAGCACCACCCTGTGGTTTATCGAACGCCTAAAAGGCTGACCCAGTCGTTCTGTCGAACCTGCAGATGGCACACCGGCATGTTTTGGCTGGCGCAGGCACGTGCGTAAAACGAGAAGCCACCGAAGCAAAAGACGGATTAGCCTGCTGATGACGCCTATTTTTCGCTAATTAGGACTCGGTAGCATGACAAGCGTCACACCACTTAAGGGGTTCCCCGCGGTAAATATCGCGTGCAGCCACCAAACCAAGCACCTCCTGCAGGCAGACAGGCGGAAGCCCATGCCCTGGTCGCAGTGAGCACAAATGTTCAGCGGTGATTTGTTCGCCGCAGTGAATATCTTTCACCCAAAATAGTGAACGGCGCCGAAGAGCATCCTTTTCGCTTACCGAGTAATCCACTCGCCCGAGCGCACTTTCAGCTGCGCGTACACTGTTCACCATCTCGGCAAACTCATGCGGCTCCATTGAGAATGCCGAGTCCGCGCCGCCCTGCGCCCTGCTCAAAATAAAGTGTTTTTCGACCATGCAAGCACCGAGGGCAACCGCCAAGACAGGAATAAGGCTACCTTCCGTGTGGTCGGAAACCCCGACACTCACACCAAAGCGTGCGGCCATGTCCGGCAGGGTATTCAGGTTGGCTGCCGCGATTTTTGCAGGATATTCAGAGGTACACTTGAGCAAGGTAATAGCGCTATTGCCTGCTGCGTGACAGGTATCGATTGCTAAGCGGATATCGTCCAGACCGGCAACACCCGTCGAAATAATGATCGGCTTTCCTGTACTGGCAGCCTTGCGGATCAATGGAATATCAGTAATTTCGAAAGAGGCGATCTTGTAACAAGGCACATCGAGGGCCTCCAGAAAGTCGACCCCCTCAAGATCGAAGGGACTGGAAAAGAATACCAGCCCCAGCTCTTCCGCCAACGCTTTCAGCCTTGGCTGCCATTCGTACGGCATCGCCGCATCTCGATAGAGATCCCAAGGACGAATACCTTTCCAGGCACCCTCTTTTTTAGGACCGAAGTACTCGTTATCAACGTTCAGGCTCAATGATTCTGGTCGATATGTCTGAACCTTGACCGCATCCGCTCCACTTTCAGCAATGGCAAAAATGGTGCGCTCGGCGATTTCCAGCGAGCCGCCATGGTTGGCAGACATTTCGGCGATGATGAAGGTACGCCCTTTCAAACTACGCATGATTTACGCCTGAAAATACGCCAGCAAAGCTGCAATGCAATCAAGGTTCGGTACGTCGGCATCTGGAATTTCACGCCCCGTCACATCCTGTAGTTCAATCAACAGATTGAAAACATCAAGACTGTCCAGACCGTACTCCCGAAATTTTCCATCAACAGGAATAGCATCAATATCAACTGAAATACCTGCCGCCTTCATAGCCGCCTTGATATCACTCACATTTAGCATTTTTCTTCTCGCTCAAGTAAGGCAGTGGCCCAGGAAAACCCCACACCAAAGCCGCTGACAATTATTCGTTTCCAATCACTCCGAATGGCATGAGCTTCCAGCAGAAGAGGTATGGATGACGACACGGTGTTGCCCGTCTGTTCCATATCTAAAATAAAGCGGGACGACATATTTCCAAAGCGACGAGCAACAGCATCTACAATCGCCGCGCTGCCTTGATGTATACAATATGCATCCACCTGCTCCGCCGCCAGGCCTGCCTTGCTCAGCACGTGCTGTATATGAGGGGCAACCTTCAAAGCGGCAAAATTGAACACTTGTCGACCATTCATGTTCAATTTTCCGCCATCCGCACACAGATGCTCGGCACCCTCACCGTCCGTTCCGAACGACACTTCGCCCAGTCGCCAAGGTGCGTCGTGGCCTACCCACGTGGCTGTTGCCGCATCACCAAACAGCAACGAGGTCACCCGGTCGCTGCGCTCGACGATTTTTGAGTAAGGATCAGCAGTCACCAGCAGGCCGTTACGCAATCCGGTCGCCTGCAAGAAGCCCTTCAGGACGTAAAGCCCATAGACATAACCGGAACAGCCCAATGAAACGTCGAACGCGGCAAGCGTCTTGGGCAACCCCATCTTTTGCTGAACTATCGCAGACGTGTGGGGCAACCCCCTGCCGTCGCCATTCTGCGTGACAACAATAAGTACATCGAGGGAATTCGGATTGAAGCTTGGCTCTTTTTCAATCAACGCCTGAACTGCAGCCGCTGCCAGATCCGATGTATCTTCGTCGGGATTTTTGATCGGCAGTTTCAAAGCTCCAATCTTGCCACGAATGAAGCTCTCATTCTCAGAGAAAGCGGTGCCTTGTTCTAGATTATCGATGTACGTCGACGGGATATAACTTGCAATCGCCTTGATTCCGATAGTCATGGATGCCCTACCACAAAACGAATATTCCCCACCAACCGATTACCATAATAAATTTCATTAATACTAAACCGGCTAGCCAGTAACGATCGCATAACAATTTTCAAATCGCCCCCCCCACGTAACAAGGGGCCGTTCAATTGCAACTGCCCAAACAGCCACTTCCCGTCTACGAGCGGGGCGACCTCATTATTTAGGCGCTTGGTAACCGCAATTATCTCTTCGATGGGTGTCGCCGTTTCAATTGGCAAAACAGCCTGCCGGGCTGCAATGTCCAGAATCAGAGGAGCAACCACTTTTTCTTCATCATAGGCATAACGCCTCTGGACAGCCCCGCCTGTTTCGACCACCCAGAACGGCACCTCAACACCAGACACGTTGAGCAGCCCCTCTCCCATCAGGCCCGCCTTGGGCGGTTCAGTTGATACCGCGCAACTGGTGCGCGCCAACTGGCGAAACGAAAGGCGGGCGACATAGGCAGTGCTTCCCTGGCATTCCAACGCCCACTCATTCAATGCGTGAAAAATATCGCTGCCGTGCAGGTAGCTCCTCCCGCCCTTGTAACCCAACCGCAACGGCCGGCTCATACCGCTCTCCTCGCCGGGTTGCCGATCCAGGTTGAATTGGCCTCGACGTCCTTGAACGCTACGCCACCAGCCGCCAGCACACTGTACTCACCCATGCAAATACGTTCGCGTACGACTGCATTAGGCGCGACATACGCGCCTTCATCCACCTTGGCATAGCCGCACACTGTCGAGTTGGGGCCGACATAGACAAAATCGTCGAGGGTGACGTCATGGCCGATATTGGCACCGGCGCGGATGCTACCCAGCCGACCGATTCGCGCGCCAGGCTGACAGGTCACATGAGAGCAGATCATGGCGCCCGGACCCATTACAACATCGTCGGCAATACAGGCAGTGGGATGAATCAAGCTGACCAGGCGCTCATCAGGGATGGCGAATCCCTTAATCAGTTCGGCGCGCTGTCGCATTCTCCCGACGCTCAACAGACAACAATGAAAAAAAACATCGTTGGGAAGCTCCAACCAATCCCTGGTTTTGCCCAAGACGGGATAGCTGCCGATGATTTCGCCTTTCTCGGCATGATCATTGAGATATCCCAATAGTTCGATGTTCTGTCCGGACCGGCACATGTCCCGGATGAGTTGCGCTGCCACCTGACCATCGCCGGCCCCCCCGAGAATGACCACCTTCGTTACAGCCATGCCTGGATTTCCTTCACAATTCGTTCAGCACCTACGTTGTCACAAAGCGAGTCGGAGCTGCGGAGCATCTGCATGCGCTGCTCGACGGGCATGATGCGCATCCATTGATCCTGGAAGTGGGTTTCGCTCAATTGCGCGACATTGCCAAGATGCAGGGAAACCCCAAGAGCCTCCCAAGCCTCGCAGAGATTGATCTGATTTGCGGCCAGGGCAATGCTGAGAAAAGGAACGCCCTGGCTCACCAACTCAAATGTCGTGGTGCCCCCGGCACATATGGCCAGATCCGCTCGCCTCATCAGAGCGGCTACATCTTCCGGCTCAATGCACAGGGAGAACCTAGGGTTATGACTCGCCAACTCTTGCAAACAGGCCAATCGCGGGTTGAGACGAGTTGTCACCAAAAGCACATCGACACTCTTAGGAGACAGCCAACTGGCTAGCGATTGCGCCACGCCGCGATCATCGCCGCCACCCAACATAACCAGCACTTGGCGCACTTCGCCCACTGGCCTGTGACTTGGAGCATCAAACTCTGCTCGCAGGATCGCGTATCGCGAGCCCAGCAAAAGTCTGCTGTCTGCTCTTCTCAAGTCTGCATAGGCATCCGCATTGGCAAACGGATTGATATTGACGATCCAGCGCGCATCGATCGGGAATGCCTGGCGATAGTCGAACTGTAGCCAGGGCAAGCCGAAGGCCTCCAGCTGCCGCTGATAATCCGGAACAGCCCGGTAATGATCGATGATCAGCAGATCAGCTCGCTGCTCCCGGAGCAATGAACCTAGGCACTGCCATTCCTGCTCAAGGTGGACAGCGGTAAAACCAGCCTCCTCGCCCGTCGGTCCCAGCGCCGAGCCCTGTTGAGTGATACAAAGAATATATGCGCTCCCGCCGCTGGCGACGATGGCCTGAGCCAATACCCGGCAACGTTGCAGATGCCCCAAGCCCTGTTGCGCGGATGCATCGCAGCACAGTATGGCGGAAAAAGCCTTCACTTCAGTTCTTCCGACCCAGTCAGTACTTTCATCATTATTTCTGCCCGTCTCCAATCCTCTTCGGTATCGATGTCTTGCACTAAATATCGCGGAAGCATCAGTGGCAAACTATCTGGACCCAGAAAAGGGGCATCGTCCTGCTCATCGCCATACAGCTTGCTCACATACAGCTGTCCTGCGTCGTGATAAACCAACGGCACATCTTGTGAGCGGGTACCCAGATGCTCCGAAAAAAGCATGCAGGGGCTTCCCTCCATGTCGAGCGTGAAGCCGCGATAAACCGGATAGGGAAACTCGGCAACCAGAAACGCCCGACGCTTGTCACTTTCCAGGAGCGTGGTTACCGCCTGCGATATGCGCTGCGGCGTAATAAAAGGCGCAGTTGCCAACACGGTCGCCAGCAGCTCAAGTGGCCGCTCATCATGCTCCTGCAGCCAGTGCCGGGCATGCCGGCTCACAGTCCGCAACCCGGTGTAATCATCACTTAATGCCGCAGGCCGCAGGAACGGCACTTCAGCGCCCCACTGACGCGCCACTTCGGCAATTTCGGCATCGTCAGTCGAGACAATCACCCGCTCGAAACAACCGCTTCGCAGCGCGGCTTCGATGGACCAGGCAATCATCGGCTTGCCGCAGAAATCCCGGATGTTCTTCCGCGGGATGCGCTTGCTGCCGCCACGCGCAGGAATAATCGCCACTTTCATGAGAAAACCGCCTGGCGTAACGCTTCCACCACAAGGTTCTGCTGCTCGTGGGACAAGGCCTGAAACATCGGCAGACTGATCGCCTCGGCGTAGTAACGCTCGGCCTCAACGAAGTCACCCGCCTTAAAACCCATACGCTGGTAGTACGGCTGGGTATGCACCGGGATGTAGTGCAGGTTCACGCCAATGCCTTGTTCGCGCAGGGTTTCGAATACTTGCCGATGCGTTTTGGCAATCTTGTTCAACTGCAGCCGAATGACGTAAAGGTGCAAGCCGGAATAGCTGTCCGGGTGCTGCCAGGGCGTGGTGACCGGCAGGTTTGCCAGGAGATCATCGTAGCGGCGCGCCAGTTGGTGGCGCCGAGCTACGTATTGATCAAGGCGTTCCATCTGCGTGACACCCAGAGCAGCCTGCAACTCGGTCATGCGGTAGTTGAAACCCAGATCAATCTGCTGGTAGTACCAGGGGCCGTCAGCCTCATGGGTCATCTGTGCCGGGTCGCGGGTGATGCCGTGGCTGCGCAGCAACGCCATTTTGTTAGCCAGCTCGGCATTGTTGGTCAACGCCATGCCGCCTTCAGCGGTGGTGATGATTTTTACCGGATGAAAACTGAATACAGTGATATCGCTGTAACGGCAGTTACCGATGAACCCACCCTGGTATTTGCCACCAATGGCGTGAGAGGCATCTTCGATGACCTTGAAGCCGTAGCGCTTGGCCAAATCATGGATGGCCTGCATTTCGCACGGTTGGCCACACAGATGCACCGCAACGACGACCTTGGGCAGCTTGCCCTCGCGCTCGGCCTGCTCCAGCTTGCGCGCCAATGCCTGGGCGCAGAGGTTGTAGGTACGCGGATCGATATCGACGAAATCTATCTCGGCACCGCAATACAAGCCGCAGTTGGCCGAGGCTACGAACGTGATCGGTGTCGTCCACAAGCGATCACCAGGGCCAAGCCCCAACGCCAGGCAAGCGATATGCAGCGCCGAGGTGGCGCTATTCACGGCCACCGCATGCGCCGCACCGACATGGCGTGCCACACGCTGCTCGAAGCGCGGAACCTGCGGGCCCTGGGTGAGAAAATCGGAGCGCAGGACAGCCAGCACCGCATCAATGTCGGCCTGGGAGATATCCTGGCGACCATAAGGGATCACGATTCAGATGCTCCCAATCTTTTCGCGGTTGGCCTCGATCCAGGCCAGCAACTGCCCATCGCTCATCCATTGGCGATTATTGTCACTGGAATAAACAAAGCCTTCCGGCACCTTCTTTCCATCCTTGATTCGTTCGGGTGACGTGCCCCAACCATTGATCGCGGGCAGAATCTTGAAATGCTCGGGATACTCGTAGGTGTAATAGGCATCTTCAGCGCTGATCATTTGCTCATGAAGCTTTTCGCCGGGGCGGATACCGATCACTTTTTGCTCGGCCTCAGGCGCAATTACCCTGGCCAGATCGGTCATCTTCATTGAGGGGATCTTCTTCACGTAGATCTCACCGCCGATCATGTCCTCGAAGGCATGCCACACCAGCTCGACACCCTGCTCCAGCGAAATCATGAAACGGGTCATGCGCGGATCGGTAATTGGCAGAACCCCCTGGTCCTTGATCGACAGGAAAAACGGAATCACCGAGCCGCGGGAGCCCATGACATTGCCATAGCGCACCACTGCAAAACGTGTAGCACGGCCACCTGAGTATGAATTGCCGGCCACAAACAGCTTGTCTGAAGCCAGCTTGGTCGCGCCGTACAGGTTGATCGGGCTGCTGGCCTTATCGGTGGATAACGCAACCACGCGCTTGACGCCTTTATCGATACAGGCATCGATCAGGTTCATGGCGCCATTGATGTTGGTCTTCACGCACTCGAAGGGGTTGTATTCAGCCGTCGGGACGATCTTGGTGGCGGCGGCATGCACCACGTAATCGACACCATCAAGGGCTCTGTAAAGGCGGTCCTTGTCGCGTACATCGCCAATAAAGAAACGTACGCGCGGATCACCCTGGAACTTTTGGGCCATTTCCCACTGCTTCATCTCATCACGGGAGTAAATGATGACCCGACGGGGGTTGTACTTGGCCAGAACCATGGGCACGAAAACATTGCCGAAAGAGCCCGTGCCCCCCGTAACAAGAAGGGATGCATTGTTGAACATTTACTGGTAATTCCTGAACAGCAAAATAACCGCTCTCGCTTTCAGCCAGACATGTTCATAACTCACATGAGGTCGATTGACAGAAAACTGGCGAAAGCAACGTTATCTTTCGAAAATCAACTGGTTTGCAATCGGCATGCCCAGTCCGACGCAGAGGGAAAATAGTTGCTACCAGAAAGGAGGCGAATAAAAAACGGTGCGACCCTTATCGGCATCGCACCGTTGTTTAAAACCGCATCACGCTTACATCCGATCAAACAAACTCAACTGACTCACCCGCATAAACGCGGCCATGGCCGCTTCCAGCTTGGTCTCTTGCAGAATCAGCCGGGAGGCGGCTTCGAACTGGTCGGTGTCGCGGATGGCCGATTGGGTGGTGGCGTTAAAGATTTCGAGGCTTTCGTTTTCGATGCTCAGGGTATCGATGCTGTTCAGCCGGGCGCCGATGTGGGCCTGGGTGGATTCGATCTGGATCATGCCACTGTCGATATTGCCCAGGGCGTTGGCGACGGCTTCACGGATACGCAAGCCGCCGCCTTCGATACCGTCGGCCGGCTGTTCAAGCGCCTTGCGCAGCTCGACGATGGTGTTGAGGATGTTCTGGGTTTCCTGCGAATCGGCGCTGATCTTGAATTGATCATTGGCAGCAGGCGTTCCGGCTATCGTCAGCTCCACACCCGCGATGGTGATACTGCCCGGGATGGTTCCGGGGATGCTGCCCTGGTCGCCAATCTTTATGTTGCCGGGCTGGGCAAACGCCTCGAAGTTCGTGGGACTGGTAAATTGCAGCGTCACGCCGCCTGCCGGGAAGCCTGCGGCATAGGCATCGGCATCGACCACGCTGGAGGCGGTTATCTGCGACGTGGTGCTGTTACCGGCAACCGCGAAGCGATCCGGAGCCATGCCGATCTCGAAGCTGTGACCGTCCAGCAAAGCGGCATAGTCCGTTGCCGACTCGCCTTCTTTCAACAGGGTATCGAAGGTGAACTCAACACCATGAAAGTTGATCTTCGGGTTTTCCTGCAGGGGGTCGTAGGTGCCGACGCCGCCGTTCTGCACCGGAACCGGCGCATTGTTCCTGTCGAACACCTGGTAGCTGATGGCGCCTGTGGCCGGGTCGCCACTGACCTCCAAACGATACGGCGCGCCGGCCCGGAAACCGCTATCGAAGTCGCGCTGGGTGCTGATCGTCCCTTGGGAGAGGTACATCCGCTGACCATTCACGCCCACAGCATCAATGTTCGTTTCGGTGCGACTGACGTTACGCGCACTTTCAAACGCATCGTATCCGCTGTCGCCAATGCTGATCTGCATCCCGGTGGCGACTTGCAAGCTGCGCTGGCTTTCATCGCCCTGGTAGCTGTAGGTGCCGTCGCTGTTGCGCACATAGGGCTGCGTGCCGCTCTGGCTGCCGCTGAACCAGTAGTCGCCGCTGGCATCCTTGCTGTTCATCAGGCCGAACAGCTCGTTTTCGATCTGCTGCAGTTCCAAGGCGATGGCCTTGCGGTCATGGTCGCTGTACGCACCGTTACCGGCATGACCGGCCAGTTCACGGGCGCGCTGGGATACCAGGATCAGCGAATCGAGGATGCTGTGTTCCTGAGTCAGCGAGTTGGTCGCGTCGGTCAGGTTGTTCTTGTACTGGCCCAGCAGTGCTTGTTGCTGCTCAAGCTGCAACAGACGGGCCGAGCCGACCGGGTCATCCGCCGGCGTCTGAATACGGTTACCGGAGGTAATCTGCTCTTGGGTCTTGACCAGGCCCGCGTAGCCTTTTTGATAGCCGGCGACGTTGGCATTGAACATTTGATTAGTCGAAAGACGCATGGTTCGTCACCTGACCTTAGAGTGCGCTGAGCAGCGTGTTGAAGGTTTCCTGAGCCGCCTTGATGATCTGCGACGAGGCGGTGTAGTACTGCTGGAACTTGATCAGGTTGGCCGCTTCTTCATCGAGATTGACGCCCGACAGCGATTCGCGGGTGGCGGTGGCCTGGGTCAGGATGGCCCCGGTGGCGCCATTATCGGCTATCGCCTGGGCTGTCTTGCCACCCACCTGTTGGACCAGCGAGCCGTAGGCGGTCGTGAAGCTTGCACCTTTGCCACCGCTGACCCCAACGGTTTCCTTGTCCTGCAAGCCCTGCAGGGCCAGGGCGTTGCGGTTGTCGGCCTGGCCGTCGCGGTTGAAGGCAATGGTAAACGTGTCGCCATTTGCCGGTGAGCCACTGATCGTGGTGCTGAATTCAACAGCCTCGCCGTTTACGGTCAGATTGAATGGCAACTCTTTGGATTGCCCCGGAATGATGCTGCCACCGGCGCCTGCAATCTCGGCCCCTGTCACGTCATAAAGCTTGTAGGACTGAACGCCAGCGGCATCCACCTCGCCGAACACCAATTTGACCGGCATCGCGTCTTTGATCGCATCCTGCAAGGCTTTCTGATCGGCTGGAGAGGCATAAATGTCCAGTCGCGTGTTCAGCTCTGGCTGGGTGACACTACCGGTACCGTAATTGCCACTGCCCGAGGTGGCATTGAGCGGCGCGGCGAAGCCCAGGCGCTTGGGCTCGGTCAGTATGGTGTCGATATCGCCCGCGGCATGGCGGGTGGGGATCAGGGTGAAGCTATCGCCGTCGGCCGGCGCGCCACCCACGAAACTGACACTGAAACCATCCGCCAATTGCGGCTCTGGATCGGTGGCCAAATCGAAGGCCCCCATATCGGTTCCGTCAGAGCGGCGCACCGTGAACTCGGTGGCACTGGTGAATTTCACCTCATAGTCATAAAGACTGAGCTGACTGCTGTCGGTAATCCGCACCTCGAAATTGCCGGAGCCCGCGCTGTTGCGGCCCTGGGCAATACTGCGCTGACCCACCAGGTCAGCCGCATTGATATCGCCGAACAAGGTCGCGCCAAACTCGCCATTCAGGTCCAGGCCCTGGGCCAGTTGCTGATTGACCTGATCGGCCACCACAATGGAAAGGCGACCCAGCTCGTTCATCGCAGGATCAAGCACTTCATCGCGATAGCGCAGCAAACCACCAATGGAGCCGCCGCTGAGTACGGTGCTGACGTCTATCTTGCTGGTCGGCGTGGTGAAGATCAGCGCCAGGCGTGACGGGTCGTTCTTGCTCGGTTCGGCAACCAGGCTGTTGGCGGTGTTGCCGATCACCAGCGGCTGGCCGCTGCCAAGGAACAGGGCGAACTGGCCATCCTGGTCGACCACTTTCACGCCGACCAGCCCGGACATCTCGCGTACGGCCTGATCACGGGAGTCCAGCAGGTCGTTGGGCTGGATGCCGTTATGGGACGCGGTCTTGATCGCCTGATTAAGCTGGGCCACGGTGTTGGCCAGATCATTGACCTTGGCGGCCATGGTGCCGAGCTGGTTGTTGACGTAGCTGTTCTGGTCCCGCATCTGCGTGTGCACCGAATTGAAACGGTTGCTCAACGATTCAGCGGAGCTGATCAGCAGCTTGCGCGAGGCTTCGTCAGTGGGCTTGCTGGCGACGTTTTGCATGGCGTCGAAGAAGCCCTTGAGCACGGTGTTGACACCGGTGCCACTGTCGGCCAGCAGCGAGTTGATCTGGTTGATGCTGTCCAGGTACGACTGGGTATCGCCATTCAAGGCGGTGGCGCTCTGCAGCTGGGTGTCGATGAAACCGCTGTACATGCGGCGCACATCGTTCAGCGTGGTGCCGCTGCCGATAAAACCGGCCGGGCCGATGTATTGGCCGGGGCCGGTCTGCTGTGTCACCTGTTGGCGCGAAAAACCGGGCGTATCGGCGTTGGTGATGTTGTGACCGACAGTGCTCAGGTGAGCCTGGCTGGCCGCAAGCCCGGAGACGCCGATGGAGAGCAAACCTGCCATGTTTCAGCTTCCTAAATATTCTTCGTCGTGCCCGTTGCGGCGACCATCTGGTAGGTCTGCAACTGCTTGGCGATCTGGTTGACCTTGCGCGCGTACTGCGGGTCGGTGGCGTAGCCAGCCTGTTGCAGTTCACGCATGAACGTGTCCGGGTTATCGGCGGTTTGCAGCGCTTCTTGATAGCGGCCATTGCTTTGCAGGAAGGTCGCGTAGTCGTCGAAGCTTTGCGCGTAAGAGGCATAGCTGCGGAATTCGGCCTGTTCTTTGACCGGCTGGCCGTTGTAGAACTCGGTGGTGGTGGTCCGGGCGGAATCACCGCCCCAGCCGTGGGCCTTGATGCCAAACAGGTTGTGGCTGCTGCTGCCGTCTTCCTGCCGTATGATCGAGCGGCCCCAGCCGGTTTCCAGCGCGGCCTGGGCCACTAGGTAGCGGGCATCGACACCCAGGCGTCGGGCGGCATTTTCGGCCATGGGCAGCATGGCGGCGACGAACTCTTCCGGCGAATTGAAACTGTCCGGCATGCCCGCCGGCTGGCCATTGAAGCGCACGCTACCGGCACTGCCGGCACGGTCATAACCGCCCGTGGGCGGATGCCAACCCAGATCCACCAGCGGCTGGCCCGGCTGGGCGGTGGCCACGGTGGCGCTTTCAGTGGCTCCCTGTGCGGCGTTACTCCGGTAATTTGGCAGCGTCAGGCGCCGCGCCTTGAGCAGTTGCCGGTCGTCGCGCAGCTCGCTATCGGTGCCGCTGGCCAGTGACGGCCGCTCGACTGCCGCGCCCGCCAGCGCCGGCTCGTCGGCACTGCGAAACGGATTTTCGCGCACGCTGGCCTGACGATCTTTGCTCAGCTGACGCATCAGCACATCGGCCAGGCCGATGCCGGCGCCCTGCTTTGGCAGCGTCACGGCCATCTGCTGGTCGTGCATGTCGCGGTAATGCTTGCTGGTCTCGCTGTTCATGAAGTTGTCGTCGGCCAGTACGTCGTTGGCCTGGCGCATGGCCTTGAACATCTGGCTGAGAAACAGCGACTCGAATTCCTGGGCGACCTTGCGGGTGTTTTCCTCGCTGTCGCGATCCTTGCCCACCTTCAACTGATTGAGGCGATTGAGGTCGGTGTAGGCGCCACTATCGCCCACGCCGGGTGCGCTAAATTTCATACTCACCCCTTAAATCACAATCAGGTCGGCCTGCAGCGCGCCGGCCTGTTTCAGGGCTTCCAGAATGGCCATCAGGTCGCTAGGGGCCGCGCCCACCTGGTTCACCGCACGGACGATTTCGTCCAGGGTGGTGCCCGGTGCGAACTTGAACATCGGTTTCACTTCTTGCTGGGCATTGACCTTCGAACGTGGCACCACCACGGTTTCGCCATCAGAGAACGGTGCTGGCTGGCTGACAATCGGGTCTTCGGTGATGCTCACGGTGAGGCTGCCGTGGGTAACAGCCGCCGGCGCTACGCGCACGTTCTGGCCGATGACGATGGTACCGGTGCGCGAATTGATGACGACTTTGGCGGCGGCCTGGCCGAGATCGATTTCCAGATTTTCCAGAATCGACAGGTAATCGACGCGCTGATTGGGATTCAGCGGCGCGCTGACCCGCACCGAGCCACCGTCAATCGCCTGAGCGACCTGCGGGCCGAGCAATTCGTTGATGCGGTCGACGATGTTCTTCGCCGTGGTGAAATCCGGGCGATTGAGGTTGAGGGTCAGGCTGGTGCCTTGGTCGAAACCGCTCGGCACCGCGCGCTCGACGGTGGCGCCCCCAGGAATGCGGCCTGCCGAGGGCACGTTGACGGTGATACGCGAGCCGTCCGCGCCGCCGGCATCGAAGCCGCCTACCACCAGGTTGCCCTGGGCAATGGCGTAAATGTTGCCGTCGATGCCCTTGAGGGGCGCCATCAGCAGGCTGCCACCGCGCAGGCTTTTCGAATTACCGATCGAGGACACGGTGATGTCGATGGTCTGCCCCGGCTTGGCAAAGGGCGGCAGGTCGGCATGGATCGACACCGCCGCGACGTTCTTCAGCTGCACGCTGCCCACACTGGGCGGCACCTTGATGCCGAACTGGGCGAGCATGTTGTTGAAGGTTTGCAGGGTAAAGGGCGTTTGCGTGGTCTGGTCGCCCGTGCCGTTGAGCCCCACTACCAGCCCATAACCAATCAGTTGGTTGGAACGCACGCCCTGGATGCTGGCGATGTCCTTGAGCCGCTCGGCCTGCACGGCGAAGCTGGCCAGCAGGCCGAGTGCAATAAGCAGGTACTTGGTCATGCGTTAATTCCTAAGCGGCGGTTGCTGTGCGTAGCTGGTTTAAGTAGGAGCGAATTCATTCGCCTGGCACCGCGTGTTCCGACAACGACGGGGATGCGACGAACCAGGCGGCCGATGCCGTTGTGGTTGTCGCAGCGGCTGCGTGGTTCGGTGATCATGCGCACGGCGAATGAATTCGCCCCTACAGCGGTTATGCCAGACGAGCCATTCGGCAGAACCATCATCGCCTGCGCCCCCAGGCCGAAGCCTTTGCAGCACCTCATTCCGTCACCTAGAACGGCCACATTGGGCTCATGAAGAAGCGGCTCAACCAGCCCGGCTGGCTGGCATCGGCAAAGGCGCCGGTACCCGAATAGGTAATGCGCGCATCGGCCACGCGGGTGGACGACACGGTGTTATCGGTGCCGATATCGTCGGAGCGGATCAGGCCGGCAATGCGCACCAACTCTTCGCCGGTATTCAGGGTCATCCACTTCTCGCCGCGCACCGAAAGAATGCCGTTAGGCAGCACTTCGGCCACCGTCACGGTGATCGAGCCGGTCAGGCTGTTGCTTTGCCCGGCCTTGGCTGAACCGTTGTTGTCCCGCTCACCGGCGAATTCCGCGCCCAGGGTCATCTTGTTCTCGGTCAGCGGATTGGTCGCCGACACCGCACCGCCGAACAACGAAGTCAGGCCGATGTTGGCGCTGCTGTCTTTACTCAACTGGGAGTTGGCACTCTTGCTGGCCTGGGTTCTCTCGTTGAGGGTGATGGTGATGATGTCACCGACCCGGTAGGCCTTGCGGTCATCGAACAGGTTCATGCCGAACCCGGACTGGTAGATCGCGCCATTGTTCTGTTCGACCGGCAGCGGCGTACGCGGCAGCACCGGCGCGTAATACGGCTCGTTGGGCTTGGCCGCCGGGGCCATGCAGCCGCTCAACAGAACCAGAAACGTCAGGGGAAACAACAGCCGGAGCATGGGGAGGCAACCTCGCGAAACGGTGAAGGGACGTGGCTCGCAAGCGCACGTCCCTACGGCATTACAACTGCTGGGTCACAAAGCCGAGCATCTGGTCGGCGGTGGAGATGACCTTGGAATTCATCTCGTAGGCACGCTGGGTGGTGATCATGTTCACCAGCTCTTCAACGGTACTGACGTTGGAGTTTTCCAGGGTGCTCTGCAGCACGGTACCCAGCCCGTTCAAGCCGGGCTGGCCAACCTGCGGCGCGCCGCTGGCGGCGGTTTCCTGGAACAGGTTGCCACCGGTGGCCTGCAAGCCGGCCGGGTTGATGAAGTCGGCGGTCTGGATGTTGCCGATCACCTGCAGCTCGGCCTCACCGGCCAGGCCGATGGAAACGGTGCCGTCTTCACCGACGCTGAAGGTCTGGGTTTCCGGCGGCACGACAATCGCCGGCTCGACCGGGAAACCACTGGCGGTGACCACCTGGCCTTCGGAATTAAGGTGAAAGGTGCCATCGCGGGTATAGGACAGGCTGCCGTCGGGCATCAGCACCTGGAAGAAACCGCGACCGTTGATGGCCATGTCCAGCGGCTGCTCGGTGGTCTGCAAGCTGCCGGCGGTGAAGTTCTTCTGCGTACCGACGATGCGCACGCCAGTACCCAATTGCAGGCCTGAAGGCAGCTCAGTGTCCTGGGTGTTCTGCGCACCCGGCTGGCGGCGCACCTGGTACATCAGGTCCTGGAACTCGGCGCGGTCGCGCTTGAAGCCCGTCGTCGAGACGTTGGCCAAGTTGTTGGAAATGGTGGTCAGGTTCATGTCCTGGGCGGACAGACCGGTTTTACTTACCCACAGAGCCGGAAGCATGGAATGTTCTCCTTCATCGACGCCCAGGGGCGTCGCAAATAATTAGCTGATCTGCATGACCTTGGTCATCGCCGCGGCATCATCTTCGGCGGTACGCATCATCTTGATATGCAGTTCGAATTGGCGGGACAAGGCGAGCATCGAGGTCATCTCGGCTACGGCGTTGACGTTGCTGGTTTCCTGGAAGCCGGAAACCACCTGCACCGTCGCATCGGCGTCGACTGGCTGCCCGCTCTTGTGGTGGATCATGCCGTCGAGGCCTTTTTCCATCTGCTGCAAGTCAGGCTTGACCAGCTTGATGCGGTCCACCTCGGCCATCACGTTGGGGTTCTCACCCAGCGCGCGAATGCTGATGGTACCGTCGCGACCAATCTCAACCTTCTGCTCCGGCGGAATCACCACCGGGCCGGCGTTGCCCATCACCGGCAAATCATTGCCGGCACGCAATATGCCGACCGCATCGATCTTCAGGCTGGCGGTACGCACATAGGCTTCGCCGCCTTGCGGTGTTTGTACGGCGATCCAGCCCTCGCCCTCGATGGCGATGTCCAGGTCGCGACCGGTTTCCTGCAAGGCGCCGGGGGTGAAGTCAGTGGCCGGACGCTCGGTCATGGCATAGGCCCGCGCCGGCAAACTGTCGCCGAACACCGGCATCGAGCGCGCCTGTTCAAAATCACGACGAAAGCCATTGGTGGAGAGGTTGGCCAAATTGTTGGCATGCGCCCGTTGCGCCAGCGTGTTCTGGCTGGCACCGGTCATGGCCACATAAAGCATCTTGTCCACTGCGTCCTCCGGCAGCTTCTTGCCGCCTTTTCAGGGTTTGCAGTGGAATTAGCAAACATCATGCCAGAGACCAATCGCCTGAGCGGGCGGGCACGGTTTTCCGTGCGGGAGCCATGAGCAGATGCGACGAACTACGCCGCCGAAGCCTTTGCGCGTGACGCAGCGGTTGCGTCGCCTGGAGGTGCACCTGGCGAATGAAGTCCCCTCTACACACGTCGCGCCCTGCGGGGAGCCGTGAGCCATGGTCACCCACACATTCGGCATGCCTGACACTGCCTGCGCCTCCAGCACGTGACTTTCACAGCATGTGAACGCGACGGGCTTCACCCGGTAGGGGCGAATTCATTGGCTGTGTCTGCGTTACGTGTTGCTAGCAGCCGGCGCGGTGGGTCATGTGGGCATGCGTAGGGCGGCCTCGCCCGTTGCAGGGTGTCGGGATGGAACTGCGCAGTGACTCGGGCAGCCCGCCGTAGGTGGGATACTCCGCCGGCGGGGTGCTCGCTCAACCTCGAGTATCCAGCCAACCCTCCTGCAGCGAGCGACGCCGCCCTACGACAGCTGCGTCAGTGGTTACCGCTCGCTTCGGCGCGAGGTCCTGGTCTCCCAGGTTGTGTAACAGGTAACGCCATGAATTTGCTTGGGTAATGCCCCTTGCCACAACTAACGCAGACACAGCCAATTCATTCGCCTGGCACTGCGTCTTCCGACAACGGCGGGGATGCGACGAACCAGGCGGCCGATGGCTTTGTGGTTATCGCAGCGTCAGCCCCAAGGTCATGCGCGAGGCGAATGAATTAATTCGCCCCTACAAAATCACGTCATGCAGCGCCGAGTGGAAGGTGCGGCGCAGTCGCTCGGCCGCCACGCAGCGGCGCCCTGCCGCGAAGCGTTCGGTCAACGCCTCGGTTAGGACTGAACGCAAAGGCTTTGGCCCGGGGTCGAGCCCCCAACAATTAACGCGTACCTAACAAGGTGATTTGCGTGCAAGCTTCGATAAAAAAACGGGACGCCATGGGCGTCCCGTTTTTTCTTTAAAGCTACCCGCCTCAGCCCATCTGGATGGTAGTCTGCAGAATGGTGCTTTCGGTGGTCACAGTCTTGGCGTTGGCCTGGTAGTTGCTCTGCGCCTTGATCAACTGCACCAACTGGGCGGTCAGGTCGACGTTGGACTCTTCAAGCGCCCCTGCCTGCATGGCACCAAAGGTGCCGGTCTTGGCCGTTCCCTCTACAGGTACGCCTGAAGCGTAGGTCTCCAGCCAGGCAGTGCCACCAACCGGCTTGAGACCCTGTACGTTGGAGAAGTTGACCAGCATCACCTGGCCGATCTGCTTGGACTGACCGTTGGTGTAGCTGGCGAACATCACGCCCGTTTCGTCGATATTCAAGCCGGCGAGCTGACCAGTAGCGTAGCCATCCTGAGTCTGAGTGGTGACCGAGGACACCGCGTTGTACTGGGTCATCTTGGTCATGTCGATGTCCACGCTGGCAACAGCAGCAGAACCGTTCCCCGCCCAAGTACCATCAGCCCGCTGCTCACCCGGCAGCCAATTGGTCAGCGAAAACGTGCCATCGGCATTGACAGTAATACCCGCTGACCCAGCCACAGCCGTATCCAGAGCGCCGGAGGAATCGAACGTCAGATCTACGGACTCAGGCATAGGCGGCTCCTGACTGGGGTCGGCCGGATTACGCCCATCGACCAGCACCTGCATCGTCCAGTTGCCACCCGCCGTCTTGGTGAAGTACTGGCTCATGGTATGCGCATTACCCAGCGAGTCGTACATCGGTACCGACGTCGCCCAATTGTAGGTATTCGTATTTTCAGGATCGAAAGCCAGGGCGATCGCCGTCGCGGAAGAATCCAGATTCAGAGTCTCAGAAATCTGAGTGGTCGCCTTGGGTGCCACGTTGCTGCTGTCCAGCTGCAGATTGACCTTCTGCCCCGCCACGATATCACCCGCAGAGTTGATGCCGTAGCCCTGCAGCTTATAGCCCCCGCTATTGACGATGAACCCGTCCTTGTCCGTACCGAACTCACCAGCACGGGTATACATCATCTGGCCCTGAGCACTCAGTGCGAAGAAACCATTGCCGTTGACAGCCAGATCCAGGCTGTTACCTGTGTTATTGATGTTGCCTTGAGTGAACTGCTGAGAAATCGCAGCGGTGCGCACACCCGCACCCGCAACCTTGCCGCCGGTGCCCAGAATGGACGCCGAGTAGACGTCGGCAAATTCAGCACGCGAGCCCTTGAAGCCCGTGGTGGCAACGTTGGCAATGTTGTTGCCGGTGACGGCGAGATCTTTGTTGGCTGCGGCCAGACCGCTCAGAGCGACGTTGAACGACATGAGTTAACTCCTTGGAAATCGGTTTTATTGGCCAATGGTCTGTACGCTGGAAAGCGGTACGCGCCCCATGCCAGCCAGGTTCAAATACATTTCGCCGCCACCCAAGGTGACGCTGTTGACAGTGGCCGGCAGGAAGGTCGGCAGCGCGGTGGCTTCGCCATCGATCATCGCCTCGGCGACAAAGGTGTAATTGCCCGAGGCCACTGGATCACCGGCGTTGTTGACACCGTCCCAGATGAAGTCCACGGAGCCTGCGCTCCACTCGCCCAGCTCCAGGGTTTTCACCACGGCGCCGCTGTCGTTGTAAACCTTGATATTCAGGTTGCTGCCGTTGGCGGGCATGACCACGTTGCCATTGAAGCCCTTGCTCGTGTCCACCAGCGCCTGACCGCTCTGCACAATCACCGAGCGACCGACCAGGGACGAAGCCTGCAGCGCCTGGGACGACTGGTAGGAGCCCATGAAGGATTCCACCGTCGAATTCAGGTTATTCATGCTTTCCAGGCTGCTGAACTGCGCCAACTGAGCCACAAACGCGGTATTGTCCTGCGGGTCCAGCGGGTTCTGGTTTTCCATCTGCGCGACCAGTAGCTGCAGGAAGGAGTCCTTGCCCATGGCGCTGTCGCCGGTGGTCTTGGCGGCAGGTTTGTGCTGGTACTGGTCCAGTACGGATTGGGCGGCGTTGTTATTTACGGTACTCATGTCGGTCCTTCGCCTCACTGACCGAGGGTCAGTACTTTCTGCAGCATGGTTTTGGCGGTGTTCATCATTTCCGCGTTGGTCTGGAAGGCCCGGCTGGCGGAGATCATGTCGGCCATTTCCTCCACAACATTGACGTTCGGGTAGAACACGTAGCCTTCCGCATTGGCGGCCGGATGGCTCGGCTCGTAGCGGGCCTGCAGCTCGCTCTGATCCTCGACGATGCCGGTGACCTGCACGCCGACGCCGGCATTGCCACGCTCGTCAAACAGCGACTGGCTGGCGTTGGGGTTGGTGGCGTCGTGCAGCACGGTGGCGAACACGGGCTTGCGGGCGCGATAGGTCTGATCGATGCTGGAGGACACGGTCTCGGCGTTGGCGATGTTGCTCGCCACGGTATTCAGACGGGTGCTCTGGGCGCTCATGCCACTACCGGCGATGTTGAACACGTTGGTCAGCGACATGGCTTACTCTCCGCGAATGGCCGACATCAGGCCTTTGAACTTGCTGTTGAGGAAGGTGAAGCTGGCCTGGAAGTCCACGGCGTTCTGCGCGTAGCTGGCCTGCTCGATCTGTGCATCGACGGTATTGCCGTCGATGGACGGGTGATGCGGGGTGCGGTATTGCAGCGCCGCTTCACTGAAGGACACGCCCTCGCCTTCGATATGACGGGCCTGGGTACGGTTCAGGTTGAACGTGCTGCCCTTGCCCTGCTCCATCTGCGCCGCGAGCACATTGGAAAATTGCACATCACGCGCCTTGTAATGCGGCGTGTCGGCGTTGGCGATGTTGTTGGCCAAGACCTCGGCACGCTGGGAGCGGAAGCTCAACGCTTTTTCATGAATGCCGAGGGCTTTGTCGAAACTGATGCTCATGCTCAACCTCTTTCCCTTCTCGGGATGGGGAACCGTGTGGCCAGACACTTGCCGACCGCGATAACTAACTGAGACAAAGCAAGCATTGTGCCACCCGCATGGACAGCCATAATTCAACGGCCCTGGAGGACGGGAACGCACCCGTTTAGCAAAAAGCGGCAAGCGTTTACCGCCTGACGGCAAGCTAGGCGGCAAAGTCCGGAACTCGTGACGAACTCGCCATCCGCAAGTCCAGCAGCGTCGCCCAACAGCACAAAGCTTCGAAGGTCGGGCCTTTCACAAATTAGCGCGCAACTGGCTCGGATTTCTGTGGGAGCGGCGCCTCCTGCCGCGAGGCTTTAGCCGACGTTTCGGGTGCGCCTGAACGCAAAAGCTTCGGCTAGGGCCGGCCTTCCCAGACTATCCGCATGGAGGCTTTATCTGGGGAGGACGGAGACGTCGCTGCGAAGTGCAAGAAAAGAAGAAAGGAGGATTATTACAACCGTGCGACTCTGAGCATGAGAAGACGCGCTTCAATCATCCAGCGCATTGCGCAGCAGGCGACCGATCTGATCCAGGGGATAACCGCGATACACCAGGAAGCGTCCTTGCCGGGCGCGTTCTTTGGCATCCTGTGGCAACTGGCCGGCGAACTTGCGGCGCCAGACCTCGCGCAGCTGCTCGGTCCAGTCCACTTCGCACTGACTCAGCGCCTGCTCGACGTCGGCACGCGGCAGGCCGCGCTGGGTAAGCTCTTCGCGAATACGCGCCGGGCCACAGCCAGCGCGGGCGCGACTGGCGATATAGCTTTCCAGATAGCGCGCCTCATTGAGCAGACCCTCTTCCGCCAGTCGGTCGAGGGCGCTGTCGATCAGTTCAGGCGGCGCGCCACGCTGACGCAGTTTGCGGGTCAACTCGGCGCGCCCATGTTCGCGGCGCGCCAGCAGATCCATGGCAACCCGGCGCACAGCGACAGGCGTATCCAGAACAGTGGCCACGGGTCAATCGATCACAGGTCGCTGGCCACTTCCGCCTTGGCATTGGGCTTTGCGTCGGCCTCAGCCTTGGCACCTGAGCCCGCCTTGACAGACACCGGAACAGCCAGCAGCTTTTCACGAATGCCCTTGTCCAGCGCCTCGCGGACGTCAAGGTTGTCTTCCAGGTACTTGGCGGCATTCGCCTTGCCCTGGCCGATCTTGTTGCCCTGGTAGCTGTACCAGGCACCGGACTTCTCAACCAGGCCCTGCTGCACACCCAGGTCGATGATCTCACCGTTGCGGTAGATGCCCTTGCCGTAGAGGATCTGGAATTCAGCCTGACGGAAGGGTGGTGCAACCTTGTTCTTCACTACCTTGACGCGGGTTTCGCTGCCGACCACCTCATCGCCTTCCTTGACCGCGCCAGTACGGCGGATGTCCAGACGCACCGAGGCGTAGAATTTCAACGCGTTACCACCGGTGGTGGTTTCCGGGCTGCCGAACATCACGCCGATCTTCATGCGGATCTGGTTGATGAAGATCACCAGGCAGTTGGCGTTCTTGATGTTGCCGGTGATCTTGCGCAGCGCCTGGGACATCAGGCGGGCCTGCAGGCCGACGTGCATGTCGCCCATCTCGCCCTCGATTTCCGCCTTGGGCACCAGGGCCGCCACGGAGTCGACCACGATCACGTCGACAGCGTTGGAGCGGACCAGCATGTCGGTGATTTCCAGCGCCTGCTCACCGGTGTCCGGCTGCGAGACGAGCAAATCGTCGACGTTCACGCCGAGCTTGCCGGCGTATTCCGGATCCAGCGCGTGTTCCGCATCGACGAAGGCGCAGGTGGCGCCCATCTTCTGCGCCTCGGCGATCACCGACAGGGTCAGGGTAGTTTTACCCGAGGATTCCGGACCGTAGATTTCCACGATACGACCCTTGGGCAGGCCGCCGATACCTAGCGCAATGTCCAGGCCCAGCGAGCCGGTGGAAATGGCCGGAATGGACTGACGGTCATGGTCGCCCATGCGCATCACCGCACCCTTGCCAAACTGCTTCTCGATCTGGCCCAGGGCCGCCGCCAAGGCGCGCTTCTTGTTCTCGTCCATTGAATTCCTCACGTATTCGACAGGGCCAGACGGCCGCAACAACTGTATAAGTAGCCAGTATTAGAGCATAGGCAAAAAGACTCGCCTACCCCTCTCCGGGATTATCTCCGATGACCAGTCGTAACATTCCCTGTAAGGCCGCTTCCACCGACCGGCGGCGCACGTCGGCGCGATCGCCGGCAAAGTGATAGCAGTGGGTCGTGACCTGTGCGCCATCGGCCCAGGCCAACCAGACGGTGCCGACCGGCTTGTCCGGCGTACCGCCCTCCGGCCCGGCGATACCGCTCACCGCCACGGCAAACCGCGCACCGCTGCATCGCTGCGCGCCGAGCGCCATGGCCTCCACCACCTCGCAACTGACCGCACCGACCGTTGCAAACAGCGCGGCCGGCACACCCAGCTGAGCCGTTTTCTGGGCGTTGGAGTAGGTCACATAGCCGGCTTCGAACCAGGACGAGCTGCCGGGAATACGCGTGATCGCCTCGGCAATCCCGCCGCCGGTACAGGATTCAGCGGTGGTCACCTGCGCGCCCAAGCGTTGCAGTTCAGCGCCCAGTCGATGGGCCAAATGTGTGAGTTCGTCCATGTCCGCTCCTGGGGTCTATGGTGGTTTTGTCGCAAGCCGCACACGCCGTCGCAACAGACCCGGTTAAAGGCTCAAGGGGGAATACCGTACACTAGGCGGCTTTGCGATTCAGCCGGACATTGCCCACACCATGAGCCACAGCGACTTTTCAGCACACACGCCAATGATGCAACAATTCTGGAGGCTGAAGAGTCAGCATCCCGACCAGATGATGTTCTACCGCATGGGCGACTTCTATGAGCTGTTCTACGAGGACGCCAAGAAGGCCGCTAAGCTGCTGGACATTACCCTGACCTCGCGCGGACAGTCGGCCGGGCAGGCGATTCCCATGGCCGGCATCCCCTTTCACTCGGCCGAAGGCTATCTGGCCCGCTTGGTCAAACTGGGCGAATCGGTGGTGATTTGCGAGCAGGTCGGCGATCCGGCCACCAGCAAAGGCCCGGTGGAGCGCCAAGTGGTGCGCATCCTCACGCCGGGCACGGTCAGCGACGAGGCGTTGCTCGATGAGCGGCGCGACAACCTGCTGGCGGCCCTGCTCGGCGATGAAAAACTGTTTGGCCTGGCGGTCCTGGACATCACCAGCGGTCGTTTCAGTGTGCTGGAAATCAAGGGCTGGGAATCGCTGCTGGCCGAACTGGAACGCCTCAACCCCACCGAGTTATTGATACCCGATGACTGGCCGCAAGGCTTGCCCGCGGAAAAGCGTCGTGGCGTGCAGCGCCGGGCACCCTGGGACTTTGAGCGTGATACGGCGCTCAAAAGCCTCTGTCAGCAGTTCGGCACGCAAGACCTCAAGGGCTTCGGGTGTGAAGGCCTGACCCTGGCCATCGGCGCCGCCGGCTGTTTGCTGGCCTACGCCAAGGAAACCCAGCGCACCGCCCTGCCCCACCTGCGCGGCCTGCGTCATGAGCGTCTCGACGACACGGTGATTCTCGACGGCGCCACCCGCCGCAACCTGGAGCTGGACATCAACCTGACGGGGGGGCGCGACAACACGCTGCAATCGGTCCTCGACCGCTGCCAGACCGCCATGGGCAGCCGCTTGCTCAGTCGCTGGTTGAATCGCCCGCTGCGTGATCGCGCCGTGCTTGAAGCCCGCCAGGACGCCATCACCTGCCTGCTGGAAAATTACCGCTACGAAAACCTGCAGCCCCGCCTCAAGGACATCGGCGATGTGGAGCGCATCCTGGCGCGCATCGGCCTGCGCAATGCCCGTCCACGGGACCTGGCTCGCCTGCGCGATGCTCTGGCCGCACTCCCCGAGCTGCAACTGGCCATGCAGGACCTGGTGGCGCCGCATCTGCTGCAGTTGGCCGAGGATGTGCGCACCTACCCTGAGCTGGCCGCGCTTTTGCAAAAAGCCATCATCGACAATCCGCCGGCAGTGATTCGCGACGGCGGGGTCCTTAAGCTCGGCTACGACGCCGAGCTCGACGAGCTGCTGTCGCTGTCCGAAAACGCCGGCCAGTACCTGATGGACCTGGAAGCCCGCGAAAAGGCCCGCACCGGGCTGCCCAACCTTAAGGTCGGCTACAACCGGGTGCACGGCTACTTTATCGAGCTGCCCAGCAAACAGGCCGAACAGGCGCCCGCCGACTATATCCGCCGGCAGACGCTCAAAGGCGCCGAGCGCTTCATCACGCCCGAGCTGAAAACCTTCGAGGACAAAGCGCTATCGGCCAAGAGTCGCGCCCTGGCCCGTGAGAAAGCCCTCTACGAAGAATTGCTGGAACACCTCATCGGTCAGTTGGCGCACCTTCAGGAAACCGCCGCTGCTTTGGCCGAACTGGATGTGCTGAGCAACCTGGGCGAGCGCGCGCTGACGCTGGACCTCAACCGCCCGCGGTTTGTCGACGAGCCCTGCATGCGCATCGAGCAAGGCCGTCATCCGGTGGTCGAACAGGTGCTGGCCACACCTTTTGTCGCCAACGACCTGAACCTTGACGACAGCACCCGCATGCTGATCATCACCGGCCCGAACATGGGCGGTAAATCCACCTATATGCGCCAGACCGCGCTGATCGTGCTACTTGCCCACGTCGGTAGTTTCGTGCCGGCGGCACAGTGCGAGCTGTCCATGATTGACCGCATTTTTACACGCATCGGCTCCAGCGATGACCTGGCGGGCGGGCGCTCCACCTTTATGGTGGAGATGAGCGAAACCGCCAACATTCTGCATAACGCCAGCGAGCGCAGTCTGGTACTCATGGATGAAGTGGGGCGCGGCACCAGCACCTTCGACGGCCTGTCCCTGGCCTGGGCGGCCGCCGAACACCTGGCCCAGCTGCGCGCCTGGACGCTGTTCGCCACACACTATTTCGAGCTGACCGTATTGCCCGAGAGCGAACCGGTGGTCGCCAACGTGCACCTCAGCGCCACCGAACACAAGGAGCGCATCGTCTTCCTGCACCATGTGCTGCCAGGCCCGGCCAGCCAAAGTTATGGCTTGGCAGTGGCGCAACTGGCCGGCGTGCCCAACCCGGTGATCGACCGCGCCCGTGAACATCTGGCCCGTCTCGAGGTCACCAGCTTGCCTCACGAGACACCGCGCGCGCAGCCGGGACAATCTGTCGCACCCTTGCAAAGCGATATGTTTGCCAGCCTGCCGCATCCTGTAGTGGACGAGCTTTCACGCCTCGACCCGGATGGACTAACGCCGCGTCAAGCGCTGGATCTGCTCTATGGGTGGAAGAAACGCATCTAACGACATTGCCTGGGAGCTGCTAGAATCCCGCGCGTTTTCAAGATTGCCCGGTCACAGCCTGAGCCGCGGCGGTCCGTATTCAAGCGGGGACCCTACCCAAGACTGGGCTCCAGCCGTCGCCATGAGGAGAGTATCGACATGACCTTCGTTGTCACCGACAACTGCATCAAGTGCAAATACACCGATTGCGTGGAAGTCTGCCCGGTAGACTGCTTCTACGAAGGCCCCAATTTTCTCGTGATTCACCCTGACGAGTGCATCGATTGCGCCCTGTGTGAGCCGGAGTGCCCCGCCCAGGCGATCTTCTCTGAAGATGAAGTCCCGGAAGATCAGCAGGAGTTCATCGAGCTCAACGCCGATCTGGCGGACATCTGGCCGAACATCACCGAGAAGAAAGAGTCGCTGCCCGACGCTGAAGAATGGGATGGCGTGAAGGACAAGCTCCAGTACCTGGAGCGCTGATTCGCGCACGTGCTGCCAAGCCCGCCTCGTGCGGGCTTTTTTTATTCCGTTTATCACCGCGCCGCTAGTGTCGGGCGGCGTCGCTCGCGGGATCCATACCCAAAGCCGAACGAGCATTCCGTCAGCGGATACCTCAACCCATGGTGGGCTGCCCGAATGACTCCGTATTCACCTACCGCAACGGGCGAGCCCACCCTACGCGATCAGGCCACCTCTCGTGCCGAGTGAAACGCACCCTTGGATGAAGGAAACCGGCTGAATCAAAGGCCTTTTGGCGAAGCCATAAAAAAACACCGCTCCGGTATGGAACGGTGTTTTTTTGGAGTCCATCCAGACGGTTTGCTGCTTACTGGAACAGCGACTCGCTGGACAGTCCGTTTTTCTCGAGGATTTCGCGCAACCGCTTGAGGGCCTCGACCTGAATTTGCCGCACACGCTCACGTGTCAGGCCAATTTCCTTGCCGACTTCTTCCAAGGTGCTGCTTTCATGGCCGCGCAAGCCGAAACGCCGGATCACAACCTCGCGCTGCTTCTCGGTGAGATCCGATAGCCACAGGTCGATGCTTTGCGAAAGATCGTCGTCCTGCAGCAATTCACAGGGGTCGGTGGGCCGATCGTCGGTCAGCGTATCGAGCAATGTCTTGTCTGAATCAGGCCCGAGGGAAACGTCTACGGACGTCACCCGCTCATTCAGGCCGAGCATACGCTTGACGTCAGCCACCGGTCGTTCCAGCAGGTTGGCGATTTCTTCGGGAGAAGGCTCGTGGTCGAGCTTCTGGGTCAACTCGCGCGCGGCGCGCAAATAGACGTTCAGTTCCTTGACCACGTGGATGGGCAAGCGAATGGTACGGGTCTGATTCATGATCGCCCGTTCGATGGTTTGCCGGATCCACCAGGTCGCGTAGGTAGAAAACCGGAACCCGCGCTCGGGATCGAATTTTTCCACGGCGCGGATCAGTCCGAGGTTGCCCTCCTCGATCAGATCCAGCAATGAAAGGCCGCGGTTGACGTAGCGCCGGGCGATCTTGACCACCAGCCGCAAGTTACTTTCGATCATGCGCTTGCGACCGGCCGGATCGCCCCGCTGCGCCAAGCGCGCAAAATAGACTTCCTCTGCTGGAGTCAGCAGTGGTGAGAAACCGATTTCGTTGAGATATAACTGAGTGGCATCAAGTGCACGACTATAGTCAATGTACTTGTGTTGCCTTGCTGCTGATGATTTGGCCTTTGAACTGGCGACAGGTCTTTCACGCTCTTCGCTCAGTGTTTCGTCGAAAACGACAGCAGGCTCCAGAAGGAGCACTTCGTCGTCGACTTCAAACTCAGGCGCTTCTTTGTTGAGTGCCATTGTTATTGTCCCTTACTGAGTTCGACAACAGCTCAGGCACACGCATTCCTTGTGTACCAGAGCCCATCCGCAATACGGAATGGGCAGCAAATCTTAGCGACGTGGCAAATATTGTTGGGGATCGACTGGTTTACCTTGGCGGCGAATCTCGAAGTGGAGCTTCACCCGGTCCGTCCCTGTTGATCCCATCTCAGCAATGGTCTGCCCGGCCTTGACCTGCTGTCCTTCCCGCACCAACAGTCTACGATTGTGCCCGTAGGCGCTCACATAGACGTCGTCATGCTTGATGATCAACAACTCGCCGTAGCCCCGCAAACCACTCCCGGCGTACACCACTAGACCATCAGACGCTGCTAAAACAGGCTGTCCTAATTGCCCAGCGATATCAATTCCTTTATTCAAACTCGCGTTTGAAGCAAACCGCCCAATCAGCTCGCCGGCCGACGGCCAGACCCAGCCAGCGGATGAACGGGCAACATTGGGTGTTGGTGACGCCGGTGGCGAGATTGGCGTGCCGACCGCAGTAGATGTGGGTTTTGCAGGAGACGGGCTAACGGGCTTGGAAACTATAGGCGGTGGTGAGGCAGGGGTGACCGGTTTGGCTACAGGCTTGACTACCGTTTGTCGGGACGCCGTTTGGCGGCGGGTGCTCGCACCCGAAAAGCGAATGGTCTGTCCCGGATAGATCACATAAGGTGGCGGAATGCGATTATGTTGCGCCAGGGCTTTCCAGTCCCAGCCGAAGCGAAACGCAATGGAATACAACGATTCACCCGGCTGAACCCGATACTGGCCGCGTCGCAAGGGCTCGCGCAGGTAGGCACTCTGGTTGCGATCGATGACCGGCACCCCACCTGGAGGAGGCGAGGCGCAACCGGATAGCTGCAGACCGGCAATGACCCATGCCAAGCCGACAAGCTTTCTGACGTTTCGCGCGCTCCCAGAGGGATTCAAACGGTCACTCTCCTGGCCTCATTTGAGACATATCAATACACGCGGCACTCTACTGAGTCGCCGCAATGGTTTGACGCCTGGCCAGACGCTCGATCCCCAGCACCAAGCCCACCGCCGATACCGCCAGCACAAGCGCCAACGCCACCTGGGGGTCCTGACCGCTGACTTGAGCATACCCGCTCGGCATAAGGTTCTCCTGCAGCAGCGGATAGGATTCGCCGCGGCTGTTGGTCTGCCAGGTCAGGGTCTGCTTCCACGGCCAGACCTTGCCCAGCGAGCCAAGCAAGATACCGGTCAGGGTTGCCAGGGTCAGGTCACGCACATGTTCCAGCATCCAGCTCAGCAGACGGGAAAAACTCAGCAGCCCAAGCAGGCAACCGGCACTGAATACGGCAAGGATAGCGATATCCAGATTTTTCACCGCTCCCAGCACCACCGGATACAGGCCGAGCAGCATCAGAATGAAGCTGCCGGAGATCCCCGGCAGGATCATCGCGCTGATGGCAATCGCACCGGCGAAGAACAGCGTCAGCGGATCGGCCGCCAGCTGCAGCGGAGCCGCTAGGGTAATCCAGACCGCCAACGCCAGGCCCAGGACGAAGCCCAACATGCGGTTCCAGCTCCACAAGACCACTTCACGCCCCACCAGGTGGACCGATACCAGCACCAAGCCAAAGAAGAACGCCCACAACGGTACCGGATGGGTGTCCATCAGGTAGCTGATGGCTTTGGCCAGTGTGAATACGCTGGTCAGCACACCCAGCATCACCACCAGCAGGAACGTAGCGTTACACGCCTGCCAGGCATCCTTGATTCGCCCCCTTACAAACAGGGCTAATGCGGCGGGCATCGCGGCCAGCGAGGCCAGCAGCTTGTCATAGATGCCAGTGATCAACGCGACGGTGCCGCCGGAAAAACCCGGCACCACATCAACGGCGCCCATGGCCATGCCCTTGATGTACAGCAGAATGGTTTTCTTCATGAATCGTCCGTGAGGGGTCAGGCCAGAGGCCCGTTGAGCAGGGGGACAAAACGCACCTCATCCAGTACCTGGCGGGAAAAACCATGTTCCTCGCGCATGATCAACAACAACTGCTGCTCGACGCCGTTACCCACCGGAATCACCAGGCGCCCACCCGGTGCCAACTGGTCGAGCAATGCCTGGGGCACGGTACTGGCTGCAGCCGTGACGATGATGCCATTGTAGGGCGCCAGCGCCGGCCATCCTTCCCAGCCATCACCCCAGCGAAAGACCACGTTACGCAATTCCAGTTCGAGCAGACGCTCCTTCGCACGGTCCTGCAGCCCCTGAATACGCTCGACCGAGAACACCCGCTCGACCAGTTGGGCCAGCACGGCCGTCTGGTAACCAGAGCCGGTGCCGATTTCCAGTACCTTGTCCAGGGGACCGGCCGCCAGCAGCAGCTCGGTCATGCGCCCCACCATGTAGGGCTGCGAGATAGTCTGGTTGTGGCCGATGGGCAGCGCGGTATCTTCATAGGCGCGATGCGCCAGCGCCTCGTCGACAAACAGATGGCGCGGCGTACGACGAATCACCTCCAGGACGTGGGCATTGGACAGCCCCTCCTCATAGAGGCGCTGAATCAAACGCTCCCGGGTACGTTGTGACGTCATGCCGATGCCGCGGCGCGCCAGGCCATCGTGCTCGCGGTTGATCACAGCAATTCCTCCAGCCAGGTGTCGAGACCACGGAAGGCCTCATGGAACGTCCTATCAAGCTGCAACGGTGTAACCGACACATACCCCTGCATCACCGCATGGAAATCCGTTCCCGGCCCACCGTCCTCGGCATCGCCCGCTACGGAAATCCAGTAGCCTTCCTTACCGCGCGGATTCACCACCTTGACCGGTGGTTTGGCCTGCGCCCGATGCCCAAGCCGGGTCAGGCGAATACCCCGGATACGCTCAAGCGGCAGGTTGGGAATATTCACGCTCAACACCGTGCGCGGTGGCAGGTCCAGTCGTTCATGATTGGCAATCAGCGTGCGGGCGATGTGCGCTGCGCAAGGCAAGTTGTCCGGCAGTCGCGACACCAGCGAGAAGGCAAACGGCGGCAAGCCGGTGGAGCGCCCTTCAATGGCCGCGGCGACCGTACCGGAGTACAGCACATCGTCGCCCAGGTTCGCGCCCAGGTTGATCCCCGACACCACCATGTCGGGCCGCGCGTCGAGCAAGCCGTTGAGCGCCAGATGGACGCAATCGGCAGGCGTGCCGTCCACGCCGATAAAGCCATTGGGCATCCACTGCGGATGCAGCGGCCGGTCCAGGGTCAGCGAGCTGCTCGCGCCACTCATGTCTTGCATGGGGGCTACCACCACGCACTCGGCATAATCGGCCAGCGCATCGTGTAGCGCGGCAAGTCCGGGCGCATGCACCCCGTCATCATTGGCAATCAGAATACGCATGAAGAATCCATCGGTCCCGCAGGAAGCAGATCAAGCAGTTCACGCACCACGACAGTGGCGAAACACCCGGCCGGCAGGACGAAGTGCAGTTGCAGAATGTCAGACGCGGGATAATGCCATGTCAGGTCGCCAATGGGGAGGCGCAAGGTGCGCCGCTCATGGCTCATGCCCGCCTTCTGCAGCCAGGCACACAGCTTCGCCTCCTCAGTCCCGACGGCCTGCTCCAGCGCCAGGGTCGCCCCGCTACTCTCCGGCTCGCCCTCGCCCCACAATGGCCCGGTGGGGTGCAGGTCGAGAATGGCCAGGCGCGGATCCTGGCATTCGGCTTCCCCGGCCGGGAAGAAACTGCGGCTGTCGGTGAAGGCCAGCAGATCGCCGACCTGAGCGCGATTCCACGTACCTGCCGCGACTCGTTGTGCCAGCACGCGGTTGAATACATAACTACGTGCCGAGGATAGCAACCGCGAGCGTAGATTGCGCTGTACGGGCAGTTCCTGACGCATCGCGAAATCCCGCGCCTGCAGGACGTTGCCGCCGTCGAACCCAAAGCGCTGCAAACCGAAGTAGTTCGGCACACCCACAGCCTTGATGCGCTGCAGGCGGGCGTCCAGTTCGGCGTGATCGGCCTGCAGATGCGTCAGGCGCAACGTGAAGCCATTGGCCGCATGGGCACCGCGCTGCAGCTTGCGACTGTGGCGAGCCTGCTTGAGCAGACGCAGAGTTTCATCTTCGGCTCCGCTCAGGTCAGGGTCGGTCTTGCCTGGCAGATGCAGACTAAACCATTGCCGGGTCAGCGCCTGACGATCCTTCAGGCCGGCGTAGCTGACCATCTTCAGCGGCACGCGCGCGGCGCGGGCAATTCTGCGAGCGGCCTCTTCGGTATTCAGGTTACGCTTTTCCACCCACAACCAGAGATGCTCGCCCGCGCCACTGAGCGGGATATCGAGCACTTCATCAACCTGGAAATCCTCGGCGGTTTCCTTGAGCACGGCCTGGCCGCAGGATTCGCCGTGGGCGCGCGGCCCGAGCAGTTCCAGTTCGTTCATTGGGCCAGCAACAGGGCCACGGCGTGCACGGCGATCCCCTCCTCACGACCGACAAAGCCGAGCTTTTCGGTGGTGGTGGCCTTGACATTGACCTGATCCAGCTCGACCTGAAGGTCTTCGGCAATCAGCGCACGCATGGCCTCGATATGCGGCGCCAGCTTCGGCGCCTGCGCGACGATAGTGGCGTCGACATTGCCGACCCGCCAGCCTTTGGCCTGTACCTGCTTGAGCACATGGCGCAGCAGCACGCGGCTGTCTGCACCCTTGTAGGCCGGGTCGGTGTCTGGAAAATGTTTGCCGATATCGCCCAGCGCCGCAGCGCCAAGCAGCGCATCGCTCAGCGCATGCAACACCACATCGCCGTCGGAATGGGCGAGCAGCCCGAACTTATGGGGAATTCGCACACCGCCGAGGGTGATGAAATCACCTTCGCCAAAACGATGGACGTCGTAGCCATGACCGATACGCATAATGAAAAAGCCCTGCAAAAGACAGGGCGTGATTCTAACCGAAAGCGGGCCTGGGCGCCGTTTGGGGGCGCACCGTAAAGACGCTCGGGTTATGTAGGAGCGGTCCTGGCGACGGAGCGCCATACCACCGCGTCGCCTGCGTTGCGGACAAGTCCGCTCCTACTACAGCACCGAAACCTAAACCAGCCTTTGCGCGTGGTAACGCAGGTGATCGTCAATAAAGCTGGCAATGAAGTAGTAGCTGTGGTCATAACCGGGCTGCAGACGCAGGGTCAGCGCATGTCCGGCCGCCTCGGCAGTGGCGCGCAGGACTTCCGGCTTCAGCTGCACCTCCAGGAAATCATCGCGGTCACCCTGATCCACCAGCATTGCCAGTTTTTCATTGGCGCGGGTGAGCAGCGCACAGGTATCCCACTCCTGCCACACGGATCGATCATCACCCAGGTAGCGCGAGAAAGCCTTTTCGCCCCACGGGCAGTTCGCCGGATTGGCGATGGGCGCGAAGGCCGACACCGACTGGTAACGCCCGGGGTTCTTCAGCGCGCAAACCAACGCGCCATGCCCACCCATGGAATGACCACTGATACCGCGCTTGTCCGAGGCCGGGAAATTCGCCTCGATCAGCGCGGGCAATTCCTGAACCACGTAGTCGTACATGCGGTAGTGCCGGGCCCAGGGTTGCTGGGTGGCATTGACGTAAAAGCCCGCGCCTAGGCCGAAATCCCAGGCGCCTTCAGGATCGTCCGGCACCTCGGCACCCCGCGGACTGGTGTCCGGCGCGACGATGATCATTCCGAGTTCGGCGGCCAGTTTGTGGGCGCCGGCCTTCTGCATGAAGTTCTCATCCGAACACGTCAGGCCGCTCAGCCAGTACAGGACGGGAAGCTTGGCGCCCTGCTCGGCCTGCGGTGGCAGGTACACGGCAAACACCATGTCGCAGTTCAGGCTGCTGGAGCGGTGGCGGTAGCGCTTGTGCCAGCCACCAAAACTCTTGTTGCAGGAAATATTTTCAAGGGTCATGGATATGCCTCTCGTAGGGTGGAAAACCGCGAAGCGTTTTCCACCACTCCCAGGTGGATAATCCGTCTGGCGACGGCGTTATCCACCCTACGAATCAGAAATGGATGACGGTACGGATGCTCTTGCCTTCGTGCATCAGATCAAACGCCTTGTTGATGTCTTCCAGACCCATGGTGTGGGTGATGAAGGTATCCAGCGGGATCTCGCCGGACTGGGACTTTTCCACGTAGCTGGGCAGTTCGGTGCGGCCTTTGACGCCACCGAACGCCGAACCGCGCCACACGCGCCCGGTCACCAGCTGGAACGGCCGGGTGCTGATTTCCGCGCCGGCCGGCGCCACGCCAATGATGGTCGACTCGCCCCAGCCTTTGTGGGCGCATTCCAGTGCGGCGCGCATCAGATCCACATTGCCCACGCATTCGAAGCTGTGGTCCACGCCGCCGTCGGTCATTTCCACGATCACGTCCTGGATCGGCCTGGCGTGATCCTTCGGATTGACGAAGTCAGTGGCACCCAGCTCACGGGCCACATCGAACTTGTCCGGGTTGATGTCGATCGCGATGATGCGGCTAGCCTTGGCCATTTTCGCGCCGATGATCGCCGCCAGGCCAATTCCGCCCAGACCGAAGATCGCCACAGTGGCGCCCTCTTCCACCTTGGCGGTGTTGAGCACCGCACCGATGCCGGTGGTCACGCCACAGCCGAGCAGGCACACCTTCTCCAGCGGTGCCTCCTGGGGAATCTTGGCCAGGGACACTTCCGGCAGCACGGTGTACTCGGAGAAGGTCGAGCAGCCCATGTAGTGATAAACCGGCTCGCCGTTGTAGGAGAAGCGGCTGGTGCCGTCCGGCATCAGCCCCTTGCCCTGGGTGGCACGCACGGCGCTGCACAGGTTGGTTTTGCCGGATTTGCAGAATTTGCACTCGCCGCACTCGGCGGTGTACAGCGGAATGACGTGATCGCCCACGGCCAGCGAGGTGACGCCCTCACCCACCGCCTCGACGATGCCGCCGCCCTCATGCCCCAGGATGCAAGGGAAGACGCCTTCGGAATCTTGCCCGGACAGCGTATAGGCGTCGGTGTGGCACACGCCGGTGGCGACGATGCGCACCAGCACTTCCCCAGCTTTAGGCGGGGCGACATCGACTTCGACGATCTGCAGTGGCTGGTTCGGCCCGAAGGCAACGGCGGCACGGGATTTGATGGTCATGGACAAGACTCACACTGAAGATGGAAAGAGCTTAAGTGTAAATCACGGCGAATCAGGGATAATTCGTAAATTTGGAATACATTATTGCCAGGCAGGGATAATCAAATGGAAATTACCTCTTGAGCCGCTGGGATGGCCTGGACGAATTCGTGGCAGTCGCCGAATGCGGCAGTTTTCTGCGCGCAGCCGAGCGATTGCGCCTGTCTTCATCCCAGATCAGCCGGCAGGTTGCACGCCTTGAAGAACGCCTGCAGACCCGATTGCTCTATCGCACCACACGCCGGGTTTCGCTGACGGAAGCCGGCCAGACCTTTTTGAGTCGTTGTCAGAGGCTGATCGAGGAGCGCGATGAGGCGTTCAACGCCTTGGGAGAACTGCAGAGCGTGCCCAGCGGCCTACTACGCATGACCTGCGCGGTGACCTATGGCGAGCGCTTTATCGTGCCGCTGGTCAACCGGTTCATGGCGCAACATCCCAAACTGCGCGTGGAAATCGAACTGACCAACCGGACTCTGGATCTGGTGCAGGAAGGTTTTGACCTGGCCATTCGCCTGGGCCGACTGAACGACTCCAGCCTGGTTGCCACCCGACTTGCGCCGCGCGCCATGTACCTGTGCGCCGCCCCGGCTTACCTGGAGCGCTATGGCCGCCCGCATAGCCTGTCGGAGCTGGCCCGGCACAATTGCCTGGTGGGCACCGGCGACACCTGGCTGTTCGAGCAGGACGGGCGTGAGCATCCGTTCAAGCCACAGGGTAACTGGCGTTGCAACAGTGGCGAGGCAGTGCTGGATGCCGCGCTGCGCGGCTTCGGCCTGTGCCAGCTGCCGGACTATTACGTGCGGGAGCCTTTGCGGCGTGGCGAACTGGTCTCGCTACTGGAAGCCAACCAACCGCCCCACAGCGCGGTATGGGCGGTGTACCCACAACGACGCCTGCTGTCGGCCAAAGTGCGACTGTTGATTGACGTGCTGAAAAGCGAGCTGGGACAGGATGCCGAGCACCTGTCACACGGCACACTCACTGTTTCCAGCGCTGGGCCAGCCACTGCAGATCTTCCGGGCGGGTAACCTTGAGGTTGTCGGCACGCCCCTCGATCAGGCGTGGCGCCTGCCCCGCCCATTCCATCGCCGAGGCTTCGTCGGTAATCGCCACACCGGCGACTCGCGCATCGGCCAGCGCATGCTGCAAGGCGCCGAGGCGAAACATCTGCGGGGTATAGGCCTGCCAGATCACTGAACGGTCGATGGTCTCGCGCACCCGCCCATCCTCGCCGGCACGCTTCAAGGTGTCGCGCGCCGGCACGGCGAGCAAGCCGCCTACCGGGTCGTCGGCCAGGGCGCCAAGCAGGTTGTCCAGGTCGGCGCGTGCCAGATTCGGCCGCGCGGCATCATGCACCAGCACCCAGTCATTGGCCTGCGCACCCAGTTCTTCCAGGCGCAACAAGGCATTGAACACCGAGTCGACGCGCTCGGTACCGCCGTCGGCGCGCTGAATGCGCGGGTCTTGGGCGCAGGGCAGCTGAGGCCAGTAGGGATCGTCCGCTGCCAGGCTGACGACCAGCCTCAACAACTGCGGATGATCGAGAAAACACCTCAGGGTGTGTTCGAGAATGCTGCGCCCGCCCAGCGACAGATACTGCTTGGGCCGATCGGCTCGCATGCGACTGCCGACACCGGCAGCCGGAATCACGGCCCAGAAGGCCGGTAACTTCAATTCAGTCATTCTGTGAGCTGAAAGAGGGTTTCGCCCTCTTTAACCATGCCAAGTTCGTGTCGGGCCCGCTCCTCCACGGTTTCCAGGCCTCTTTTGAGCTCCAGCACCTCGGCTTCGAGAATGCGGTTGCGTTCCAGCAAACGCTCATTTTCGTTCTGCTGGGTAGCGATCTGCTGGTTCAATTCATTGATTTCCGCAAAGCCGCCATCTCCCACCCACAGACGATATTGCAACGCGCCAAGCATCAGCACGAGCAGGGCAAACAACCAGAAAGGTGGTTTTGACATAACGGGTCCAAGATCGCGGGGTACCGGAAAGTACAGCCACCAAGAGGCTGTAAGTGGATCGGGGCTAACTTAGCCTTTGCACACGACAAAAGACCAGTCCCCTTTGTGATCGGGATAAAAAAGGGCAGCTTGCGCTGCCCTCTTTTATGACTACTGCCCTGATCAGCCGCGGAACTCGGCACGACCCTTGTAGGGCGCCTTGCCGCCCAGCTGCTCTTCAATGCGCAGCAGCTGGTTGTACTTGGAGACGCGATCGGAACGGCACAGGGAGCCAGTCTTGATCTGACCGGCGGCAGTGCCTACGGCCAGGTCGGCGATGGTGCTGTCCTCGGTTTCACCCGAACGGTGGGAAATAACTGCGGTGTAACCGGCTGCCTTAGCCATCTGGATGGCTTCCAGGGTCTCGGTCAGCGAGCCGATCTGGTTGAACTTGATCAGGATCGAGTTGCCGATGCCCTTGTCGATGCCTTCCTTGAGAATCTTGGTGTTGGTCACGAACAGGTCGTCACCGACCAGTTGCACCTTCTCGCCAAGCTTGTCGGTCAGCACTTTCCAGCCTGCCCAGTCGGACTCGTCCATGCCATCTTCGATGGAAATGATCGGGTAGCGCTGGCTCAGGTCGGCCAGGTAATCGGCGAAACCGGCGGCGTCGAACTTCTTGCCTTCGCCGGCCAGGTCGTAGGTGCCATCTTCGTAGAATTCGCTGGAGGCGCAGTCCAGAGCCAGGGTCACGTCGCTACCCAGCGTGTAGCCGGCAATGGCGACAGCTTCGGCGATGGCCGCCAGGGCATCTTCGTTGGACGCCAGGTTCGGCGCGAAGCCACCTTCGTCACCGACGGAGGTGCTCAGGCCACGCGCCTTTAGCACAGCCTTGAGGTGATGGAAAATTTCCGTGCCCATGCGCAGCGCGTCGGAGAAGGTCTTGGCGCCTACCGGCTGAACCATGAACTCCTGAATGTCGACGTTGTTGTCGGCATGCTCGCCGCCGTTGATGATGTTCATCATCGGCACCGGCATGGAGTACTGACCGGGCGTGCCGTTCAGGTTGGCGATGTGCGCGTAGAGCGGCAGGTCCTGGTCCTGAGCAGCAGCCTTGGCGGCGGCCAGGGACACGGCGAGGATGGCGTTGGCGCCCAGCTTGGCCTTGTTCTCAGTACCGTCGAGCTCGATCATGGCACGGTCGAGAGCCGCCTGGTCGATGGGGTTCTTGCCCAGCAGCAGCGAGCGGATCGGGCCATTGATGTTAGCCACGGCCTTCAGCACGCCCTTGCCCAGGTAACGGCTCTTGTCGCCATCACGCAGTTCCAGCGCTTCGCGCGAACCGGTGGAGGCGCCGGACGGTGCACAGGCACTGCCCACGATGCCGTTGTCGAGAACCACGTCGGCTTCCACGGTCGGATTGCCGCGGGAGTCCAGAACCTCGCGGCCCTTGATGTCGACGATTTTTGCCATGCTCGTTATTGCTCCAAAGGTTGAGTAAAGCCTGAGGCAATGCCTCAGGCGGTCTCGATAACGGGGAATTGCTTGACCAGGTCATCCAGTTGCTTGAGCTGGGTCAGGAAAGGCTCCAGCTTATCCAGGCGCAAGGCGCAAGGACCGTCGCACTTGGCGTTATCCGGGTCAGGATGGGCTTCTAGGAACAACCCGGCCAGGCCCTGGGACAGACCGGCCTTGGCCAGATCGGTGACCTGCCCACGGCGCCCGCCGGCTGAATCGGCGCGACCGCCCGGCATCTGCAGGGCATGGGTGACGTCGAAGAATACCGGGTACTCGAATTGCTTCATGATGCCGAAGCCGAGCATATCCACCACCAGGTTGTTGTACCCGAAGGACGAACCGCGCTCGCAGAGAATCAGCTGGTCGTTGCCCGCCTCTTCGCATTTTTTCAGGATGTGCTTCATTTCCTGGGGCGCGAGAAACTGGGCCTTCTTGATATTGATCACCGCGCCGGTCTTGGCCATGGCCACCACCAGGTCGGTCTGGCGCGACAGGAAGGCCGGCAACTGAATGATGTCGCAGACTTCGGCTACCGGCTGGGCCTGATAAGGCTCATGCACATCGGTGATCACCGGCACGCCGAAGGTCTTCTTCACCTCTTCGAAGATCTTCATGCCTTCTTCCAGGCCGGGGCCACGGAAGGAGGTGATCGACGAGCGGTTGGCCTTGTCGAAGCTGGCCTTGAACACGTAGGGGATGCCGAGCTTCTCGGTCACCCGCACATACTCTTCGCAGGCCTGCATGGCCAGGTCACGGGATTCCAGCACGTTGATGCCGCCGAACAGCACGAACGGCTTGTCGTTGGCGATCTCGATGTTGCCGACGCGGATGATCTTCTGGGTCATGCCTTGCGAGCCTTGTGTTCCAGGGCCGCATTGACGAAGCCACTGAACAGCGGGTGACCGTCACGCGGGGTGGAAGTAAATTCCGGGTGGAACTGGCACGCCACGAACCACGGATGGTTCGGTGCTTCGACCACTTCCACCAGTGCGCCGTCCATCGAGCGGCCGGATACTTTCAAACCGGACTCGATCAGTTGCGGCAGCAGGTTATTGTTCACTTCATAGCGGTGGCGGTGGCGCTCTTCGACCACCTCGGCACCGTAGGCCTCACGCACCTTGGAGCCTTGTTCCAGTCGGCATTCCTGGGCGCCCAGGCGCATGGTGCCACCCAGATCGGAGGCATCGGTGCGGGTTTCCACCGCGCCGGTTGCGTCTTGCCACTCGGTGATCAGGCCGACCACCGGATGGGCGCTGGCCTTGTCGAACTCGGTGGAGTTGGCATCGGTCCAGCCCAGCACGTTGCGGGCGTACTCGATGACTGCCACCTGCATGCCCAGGCAGATGCCCAGGTAGGGGATCTTGTTTTCGCGAGCGTATTGAACGGTGGTGATCTTGCCTTCCACACCGCGCAGGCCAAAGCCACCCGGAACCAGGATGGCGTCCACGCCTTCCAGCAGGCCGGTGCCCTGGTTCTCGATGTCTTCGGAATCGATGTAGCGCAGGTTGACCTTGGTGCGGCTCTGGATGCCGGCGTGGTTCAGCGCCTCGATCAGCGACTTGTAGGCGTCCAGCAGCTCCATGTACTTGCCGACCATGGCGATGGTGACTTCCTTCTCGGGATTGAGCTTGGCGTCAACCACGCGATCCCATTCGGACAGGTCGGCGCTGTCGCATTCCAGACCGAAGCGCTCCAGCACGTAGTCGTCCAGACCCTGGGAATGCAGGATGCTGGGGATGCGGTAGATGGTGTCGGCGTCCGGCAGGCTGATCACCGCGCGCTCTTCCACGTTGGTGAACAGGGCGATCTTGCGGCGCGAAGAGACGTCGATGGGCTGTTCGGAACGGCAGATCAGCACGTCCGGCTGCAGGCCGATGGAACGCAGCTCCTTCACCGAGTGCTGGGTCGGCTTGGTCTTGGTCTCGCCGGCGGTGGCGATGTAGGGCACCAGGGTCAGGTGCATCAGCATGGCGCGCTTGGCACCCACTTCCACGCGCAGCTGGCGGATGGCTTCCAGGAACGGCTGGGATTCGATGTCACCCACGGTGCCGCCGATTTCCACCAGGGCCACGTCGGCATCGCCGGCGCCCTTGATGACCCGGCGCTTGATCTCGTCGGTGATGTGCGGAATGACCTGGATGGTCGCGCCCAGATAATCGCCCCGGCGCTCGCGGCGCAGCACGTCTTCGTAGACGCGGCCGGTGGTGAAGTTGTTGTTCTGGGTCATGCGGGTGCGAATGAATCGCTCGTAGTGGCCCAGGTCGAGGTCGGTCTCGGCGCCATCGTGGGTAACGAACACCTCACCGTGCTGGAACGGGCTCATGGTGCCAGGATCGACGTTGATGTACGGATCCAGCTTGAGCATGGTGACCTTCAGGCCCCGCGCCTCCAGGATGGCTGCCAATGAAGCCGAAGCGATGCCTTTCCCCAAAGAAGAAACAACACCACCCGTGACGAAGATGTAGCGCGTCATGTAAAACCCTAGAAGTCTGCGTTTAAGCGGCCGGCGCCGCCGGGGATAGCGAAGGAGCAATTGCGTACAAATGCAACAATAGCCAACTCCCACGGGCTCCCGATGGGATCCGCAGAAGCTGTAGTAAGACGGGAGCGCAGTCTACCCGAATCGGTTTGGCAGCTCAAACCTTGATCATCGCCAATCGGGCGCGTCCCAGATCAATTCACCCATAGCTGCGGCCTCGGCTCGCCACTGCGGCAAATTGCCCACTGCGAGCAGCTCCTCGCCTCGGTAGAGCAGTGGCAAACGGTTGCGCACGAAGGCCGGCACGTCGCTTTCGTTGAGCAGTCGCTTGAGGTCGCGCCGCCCACGTCCCGACAAGTGGATACGTTCGCCGCCGCGTCGATACGCCATACGCAAAGCGCCGCCCGGTAATTCACCCGACCAGCGGACCACGCCATTGCCTGGCAAGACCACAGGCGCCGTCCCGGCGAACGGCGGCGGCGCGGCCGGTTCAGTCAGCCAGTCACCGCTTAACCACCACAGCCGCCCTTCGGCTCGGCGCAGCTCGCCATCGGCGAGACGCCAGAGCGGCATCGCATCGTCAGCGGCATCGCGCAGGTTGCGCCATCCCGCCCAATGATCGTTGTCCGGTAGGCGGGTCAGCGGTGCCAGCCAATGACGCAGGGCGTTGCGCTGACGCGCCTCGGACAGCTCCCGAAGCGGCGCTAAACTCAGTGACGGCAGGGTCAACCAGCTAAACGACGCCGGCGTGTCGGCCAGCGCGAGATCCTGCACTGCCAGCTCGTCAAGGAGCTGTTGCGCTTCCGCCATGTGCATCGCGCTGCGCGTCAGGTTCTGGGAAGCCTTCGGCCATTGCCGGGTGAGCACCGGCCAGACTTCGTGACGCAGGAAATTGCGAGCGTATGCCGTGTCGCGATTGGACGGATCTTCGATCCAGGACAGTTCCTGTTCGCGGGCATAACGCTCCAATTCGTCCCGCGACACATTCAACAGCGGCCGCACCAATGTACCCCACCCTAACGCGCGACTGACCGGCATCGCAGCCAGGCCACGCACCCCTGCCCCCCGCAACAAGCGAAACAACAGGGTTTCGGCTTGATCGTCGCGGTGTTGGGCAGTGAACATCACCTCGCCATTACCCACCATGGCTGCCAGCGCGCCATAACGCGCTCGGCGCGCCGCCTGCTCGATGCTGGCACCGGGCGCGACCTCGACCCTGTCAATCCGCAACGGCACACCCAACTGGGCGCAGAACGCCTGGCAATGTTTCGGCCAAGCGTCAGCCACCGCCTGCAGACCATGATGGATATGGATGGCAGTCAGGGGCGGGAGCGCATGCTGCCGACTCAGGCGAGCCAGCAGATGCAACAGTACGGTGGAATCCAAGCCGCCAGAAAACGCCACATGCCAGGCCGGCGCATTGCACCAAGGCGACAGTGTGTCGAGCAGGCGGGATTCAAGTGACATAGGCGCAGCCTCAAACGGCTGGTAAAAGCTGGGGCGCCTGAAGGGTCAACTCCAAGGCCCCGCGATGGATCGATAGAACACGACCCACCTTGATTCTAAAACGGGCTTCAGGCGATACCGTAGCTCATCAAACGCTCGTAACGACGCGCCAGCAAAGCATCCGTATCCAATCCCTGCAGCATGTCCAGTTGCGCGATGAGGCTGGCGCGCAGGCTCTGCGCCATGGCGGCCGGGTTGCGGTGCGCGCCGCCCAGCGGCTCCTTGATCACCTCGTCCACGATACCCAGATCGCGCAAACGCTCAGCGGTGATTCCCATGGCCTCAGCAGCATCCGGCGCTTTCTCGGCGGTACGCCAGAGAATCGAGGCGCAGCCTTCGGGGGAAATCACCGCATAGGTGGAATACTGCAGCATGTTCAGGTTATCGCACACACCGATGGCCAATGCGCCGCCGGAACCACCCTCACCCACCACGGTGGCAATGATCGGGGTTTTCAGACGAGCCATGACACGCAGGTTCCAGGCAATCGCTTCGCTCTGACCGCGCTCTTCGGCATCGATGCCCGGATAGGCGCCAGGGGTGTCGATGAACGTCAGGATCGGCATTTTGAAGCGCTCAGCCATTTCCATCAGTCGGCAGGCCTTGCGGTAGCCTTCTGGACGCGGCATGCCGAAGTTACGGCGCACCTTTTCACGTACGTCGCGGCCTTTCTGATGACCAATGACCATCACCGGCTTGTCGTCCAGGCGAGCAACTCCACCGACCAGGGCGGGGTCATCGGAGAAATGGCGATCGCCATGCAGTTCATCGAACTCGGTGAACAGGTGCTGGACGTAATCCAGGGTGTACGGGCGTTTCGGATGACGCGCCAGTTGAGCGATCTGCCAGCTGGTCAGATTACCGAAGATGCTTTCGGTGAGCGCATGACTCTTGTCCTGCAGACGTGCAATTTCGTCGCCGATATTCAGCGAATTGTCATTGCCAACCAGGCGCAGTTCTTCGATCTTGGCCTGTAGGTCGGCGATCGGCTGTTCGAAATCCAGGAAATTCGGGTTCATAAATCATCCGTCTTGTTTCGACGGCCAAGCGGCCGGGCGGCTATCGATATGGCGCCTTACCTTACGGGATCAGGCGCCTACGGTCGAGGCTGGCATGCGTACGCTCAGGAGCGCCGCTTGCTAGCGGTAGTGCAGGAAGACGTTGTCGCGCCCGAACTGGTCACGCAACGCTTGAATCAAGTTGTCGGTCGGGTCGATCCGCCAATCCTGGCCGAACTGTAGCAAGGCCCGTGCCTGACTGCCGGTGTACTCCAGTGTAATCGGGCAGGCGCCGCGATTGCGGCTGCAGATATCGGCCAGCCAATTCAGGCGAGGACCTTTCAGTACCTCGGTTGTAACCTTGAGCCGCAGACTCTCGGCCAGGCCGGTGCGCGCCTCCTCCAGACTCATGACCCGCTTGGCGCGCAAACGCAGGCCCCCGGAAAAGTCGTCGTTGCTGACCTCGCCCTCCACAACGACCAGCGTATCGGTCTGCAACAAGGCCTGGTTGCTGGCAAAGGCATCGGCGAACAGCGAGGCCTCAATACGTCCCGAGCGGTCATCCAGGGTAATGAACCCCATTTTGTCGCCCTTCTTGTTTTTCATCACGCGCAGGTTGACGATCAGTCCGGCAACGGTCTGGGTGTCACGGGCCGGTTTCAGTTCGACAATACGTTGACGGGCGAAGCGACGGACTTCCCCTTCGTATTCATCGATCGGGTGACCGGTCAGGTACAACCCCAGGGTTTCCTTCTCGCCGCGCAAGCGTTCCTTGAGTGACAGCTCTTTGGCCGTGCGATGATTGGCGTAGACATCCGCCTCAGGCTCGGCGAACAGGCCACCGAACAGGTCCATATGACCACTGTCGAAGCTGCGTGCGGTCTGCTCGGCGGCATGGATGGCTTCCTCCATGGCCGCCATCAAAACCGCACGATTCTGGTCCACACCTGCCTGATAAGACTTGGGGTCGGCCGAAAAAAACGGTCCCAGACGATCCAACGCGCCACTTCGAACCAGCGCTTCCAGGGTGCGTTTGTTGATGCGTTTGAGGTCTACCCGTGCGCAGAAGTCGAACAAGTCCTTGAAAGCACCCCCCACCGCACGGCATTCCGCGATGGCCTCCACCGGCCCTTCGCCAACACCTTTGATCGCCCCGAGGCCATAAATGATGCGGCCGTCATCACCGACGGTGAACTTGAATTCGGAGTGGTTCACATCCGGCGCGTCGATGCGCAGCTTCATGTGCCGGCATTCTTCGATCAGCGTCACCACCTTGTCGGTGTTGTGCATGTCCGCAGAAAGCACGGCGGCCATGAACGGTGCCGGATGGTGGGCTTTCAGCCAGGCGGTCTGATAGGAGACCAGGCCGTAAGCCGCCGAGTGGGACTTGTTGAAGCCGTAACCGGCAAATTTTTCCACCAAGTCGAAAATATTGCCTGCCAATTCGGCATCGATACCGTTGTTGGCACAGCCTTCGATAAAGCCGCCGCGCTGCTTGGCCATCTCCTCGGGTTTTTTCTTACCCATGGCACGGCGCAGCATGTCGGCGCCGCCGAGGGTATAGCCGGCCATGACCTGGGCAATCTGCATCACCTGTTCCTGGTACAGGATGATGCCGTAGGTCGGCTTGAGCACCGGCTCCAGCCCCGCATATTGATAGTCCTGATGCGGATAGGAAATAGCTTCGCGGCCGTGTTTACGGTTGATGAAGTCATCCACCATGCCCGACTGCAGTGGGCCGGGGCGGAACAGCGCCACCAAGGCGATCATGTCTTCCAGGCAGTCAGGCTTGAGCTTCTTGATCAGCTCCTTCATGCCGCGCGATTCGAGCTGGAACACGGCCGTGGTCTCGGCCTTCTGCAGCATCTCGAAGGTTTTCTTGTCATCCAGCGGGATGAAGTCGATGTTCAGCGGTTCCAGCCCCTGTTTGGCCTGCTCGCGGTTAATCGTCTCCATCGCCCATTTGATGATGGTCAGGGTGCGCAGGCCGAGGAAGTCGAACTTGACCAGACCGGCCGATTCCACGTCGTCCTTATCGAACTGGGTGACCAGACCGCCGCCTTCGGCATCGCAGGCAATCGGTGAAAAGTCGGTGAGTTTGGTTGGCGCAATGACCACGCCCCCGGCGTGCTTGCCGGTGCCACGGGTAATGCCCTCGAGTTTGAGGGACATTTCCCAGATTTCCGCCGCCTCCTCGTCAACCTTGAGGAAATCACGCAGCGGCTCCTCCATCTCATAGGCTTTTTCCAGGGTCATGCCGACTTCGAAGGGAATCATCTTCGACAGTCGATCAGCCAGGCCATAGGACTTGCCCTGGGCGCGCGCCACATCGCGCACCACCGCCTTGGCGGCCATGGTGCCGAAGGTGATGATCTGGCTAACCGCGTTGCGGCCATAGGCATCGGCCACGTACTCGATCACCCGGTCGCGACCATCCATGCAGAAGTCAACGTCGAAGTCGGGCATGGACACCCGTTCCGGGTTGAGGAATCGCTCGAACAGCAGGTCGTAGGCCAGTGGGTCCAGGTCGGTGATTTTCAGCACATAGGCGACCAGACTGCCGGCACCCGATCCACGGCCAGGGCCGACCGGCACGCCGTTGTTCTTCGCCCACTTGATGAAGTCCATTACGATCAGGAAGTAACCGGGAAACCCCATCTGGATGATGGTGCCCAGCTCGAACTCCAGACGGTCGATATAGACCTGTTTCTTCGCCGCGTAATCAGGCGTGTCCGGCGGCAGCAGCACGCTCAGTCGCTCTTCCAGGCCCTCGTAGGAGACCTGGCGCAGGTAGTCGCCAATGGTCATGCCTTCCGGCACCGGGAAGTCCGGTAGGAAGTGCGTGCCCAGTTGCACATCGATGTTGCAGCGCTTGGCGATTTCGACGGTGTTTTCCAGGGCCTCGGGCAGGTCGGAAAACAGCTCCCACATTTCTTCCGGGCTTTTCAGGTATTGCTGGTCGGAATAATTGCGCAAGCGGCGCGGGTCATCCAGCGTGCGGCCTTCGCCGATGCACACGCGGGTTTCGTGGGCGGCGAAATCTTCCTGATAGATAAAGCGCACATCGTTGGTCGCTACCAGCGGTGCGCCGCTACGGTCTGCCAAGGCCACCGCAGCGTGCAGGTATTCTTCGTCATTGACTCGACTGGTGCGCTGTACTTCGAGATAGAAGCGCTGCGGGAACACTGACTGCCATTCGTCGAGCAAGGCGGCGGCCAGCGCTTCGTCGCCATTGAGCAGGGCGTGGCCGATCTCCCCTTCCTTGGCACCGGACAGGGCGATCAGCCCTTCGGCGGAAGCCTTCACCCACTCGCGCTCGATGATGATCTGCTCATTGCGCTGTCCTTCGGTCCATCCGCGCGAGACCAGCTCAGTCAGGTTTCGATAACCCTTGGCATCCATTACCAAGAGGGTCATGCGCGTGAGGGGACCGTCTTCTTCGCGTCCGGCCAGCCAGATATCGGCACCGCAGATCGGCTTGATCCCCGCGCCCTGAGCCGCCTTGTAGAACTTAACCAACGAGCACATGTTGCTCTGATCGGTGACCGCCACCGCGGGCATCCCAGACCCGGCCGCCGCCTTGACCAGCGGCTTGACCCGCACCAGTCCGTCGACCAGGGAGAACTCGGTATGCAGGCGCAGGTGAACGAAGGAAACGGGCATGGACGACCTTAAGACGATGACAAACGAACAGCAGGGGATTGTAACGGAAAGCGCCGGCTGCAAGACGCAGCCCGCCCGAAAAGCGGACCATGCGCACACCGCGCCTGGGTGCCGCCAGTGCTCTAGATGAGGGAGAACAGCAAGTGGCAACGCGAGGCGTCAGCGAGTCAGTGCGCTTTCCGCTATGACCGCGACGATCGCTTCATCCCGCATCTCCAGTAGATCACGCACTGGCGCGAAGGAGCGCCGGTGAATGATCGTCGGACCGAGGCGTTGCAGCGCTTCGAGATGCTTTGGGGTGGGATAGCCTTTGTGGCTCGCCAGGCCATAGCCGGGATAAACCAGGTCCAGCGCCTGCATTTCCCGGTCACGGCTGACTTTGGCAAGGATCGAGGCCGCAGCGATTGCCGGGACACTGGCATCACCCTGGACCACCGGTGCGCTGGGCACCGACAGTTTCGGGCAGCGATTGCCGTCGATCAACGCCAGTTTCGGAGTGACCGCCAGGCCTTCCACGGCTCGCTGCATGGCCAGCATGGTGGCGTGCAGGATATTCAGGCTGTCGATCTCATCCACCTCAGCGCGCGCAATGCACCAGGCCAAGGCCTTCTCCTGGATTTCGTCGTACAACTCTTCACGCCGAGCTTCAGTGAGCTTCTTGGAGTCGTTAAGCCCTTCGATAGGCCGTGCGGGATCAAGGATCACTGCCGCGGTCACCACGGGACCACATAACGGCCCGCGGCCTACTTCATCGACTCCGGCGACCAGTTCTTCAACCAGGCTGAAATCCAGACCCAGCTGCATCAGCGTGCCTCCCCGACCAACTCCAGCACTGCCTCGGCAGCCTGGCTGGAAGCATTGCGTCGCAACGCGCGGTGAATCTGATCGAAGCCATCGGTTTGCGCATGGCCATCGACGATCAGCGGCGCCAAGGTCTGGGCCAGCAAATCGGGCGTGGCGGCCTCCTGGATCAGCTCTGGGACCAGCAAGCGTTGGGCGAGTAGATTCGGCAGGGAGATATACGGGCTTTTCACCAGTCGCTTGAGAATCCGGTAGGTCAGCGGCGCCACCTTGTAGGCCACCACCATGGGACGCTTGTAGAGCAGGGCTTCCAGTGTTGCCGTACCAGAAGCGATCAACACCACATCACAGGCCGCCAGGGCCAGGTGAGAGTCGCCATCCAGCAAGCTGAGCGGCAAATCACGACCGGCCAGCATGTTCTCCAGCTGGGCACGCCGCTCGGCATTGGCACAGGGCAGGACAAAATGTACGTCCGGACGCAGGCTGCGCAAGCGCTCGGCCGCATCCAGGAACAACGCCCCCAGCTTGGCCACCTCGCCACCACGACTGCCCGGCATCAACGCAACCACTGCACCTTGGGCAGGCAGGTGCAGCGTCTCGCGAGCGGCCAAGCGGTCGGCCTCCAGGGGGACGTCATCAGCCAGCGGATGACCGACGAAGCGCACCGGCACATCATGCTCGGTATAGAACTGCGCCTCGAAGGGAAACAGCGTGAGCATCAGATCGCAGGCCTTGCGGATCTTCAGCACACGTTTTTGCCGCCAGGCCCAGACCGAGGGACTGACGTAATGTACGGTCTTGATACCGGCCTGGCGCAATTTAAGCTCAACGTCCAGGTTGAAATCCGGTGCGTCGATGCCGATGAACACGTCGGGCCTGGCAGCGATCAGCTCGGCAATCAAATGCTTGCGGCGCTTGAGCAGTTCGGGCAGCCGGCCGAGCACCTCGACCAAGCCCATGACCGCCAGACGCTCCATTGGGAATATCGAATCCAACCCTTGGCTCGTCATCAGCGGACCGCCCACCCCGATAAACTCCACCTCGGGATGACGCGCCTTGAGCGCTCGCATCAGGCCTGAACCAAGAATATCGCCGGAGGCCTCGCCAGCCACCAACGCGACACGCAGTTTTCTATCGCTCATGGGCTTAGCGGGTGATGCCGCGGGTCGAGAGACGAATCGAATTACAGAACAACGCCACTTCCGGATAGCGGGCCGCCGGCTCGCTCAGTTGGGCCATGGCCTGATCGACCGTCAATCCTTGGCGGTAAACCACTTTATAGGCGCGACGCAGAGCCTGAATGGCCTCATCGGTAAAGCCACGGCGGCGCATGCCTTCGAAGTTCATGCTGCGCGCCTCGGCCGGATTACCAAACACAGTGACAAATGCGGGCACATCTTTGCCGATAGCGGTACCCATGCCGGAAAAGCTGTGGGCGCCAATGTGGCAGAACTGATGCACCAGGGTATAACCAGACAGGATCGCCCAATCATCCATGATCACGTGCCCGGCGAGCGCTGTGTTATTGACCAGAATGCAGTGATTGCCAATGACGCAATCATGGCCGATATGCGTATAAGCCATTATCAGGTTGTGATCACCAATGGTGGTCTCGGAGCGGTCTTGCACGGTGCCGCGGTGAATCGTCACACCTTCGCGAATCACGTTGTGATCGCCGATTACCAGGCGCGTCGGCTCACCCTTGTATTTCAGGTCCGGGGTGTCTTCACCAATGGTCGAAAACTGGAAGATGCGGTTATGCCTGCCGATCCGCGTTGGCCCTTTGAGCACGACGTGAGGGCCGATGACCGAACCTTCGCCGATTTCCACATCCGGGCCAATAATCGACCAGGGCCCCACCACCACATCAGCGGCCAATCTGGCACTGGGATCGATGATTGCGCGCGGGTCGATTTCACTCATAGCTTGCGTTCCGCACAAATGATTTCAGCCGAGCATACTGGCTTGCCGTCGACCGAAGCCTCGCAGGCGAATTTCCAGATGCCGCGCTTGGAACTGAGAAAACGCGCTTCGAGGATCAACTGGTCTCCCGGCACCACAGGCTGGCGGAAGCGCAGTTTGTCGGAGCCGACAAAGTAATACAGGGTGCCATCGCTCGGCTTGGCATCCATCATCTTGAAACCGAGCAGGCCGGCTGCCTGCGCCATGGCCTCGATGATCAATACGCCCGGCATGATCGGATGCTGGGGGAAATGACCATTGAAAAAAGGCTCGTTGACAGTGACATTCTTGTAGGCACGAATGCTCTGGCCTTCCACATCGAGCTCTACCACGCGATCCACCAGCAGAAACGGGTATCGGTGTGGCAGGTATTCGCGAATTTCGTTGATGTCCATCATGTTCAAAAGAGCCTTACAAAACAAAAAAGGGATGCATAAACGTCAAGCTTCAGATGAGGCATCCCCGCCCGGGGTCACTGCCGCCAGGCGCTTTTCCAACTGTTGCAAACGACGAGCCATTTCATCGAGCTGACGAATACGTGCCGCGCTTTTGCGCCAATCCGCCGCTGGCTGCATGGCCGTGCCCGAGGAATAGGAGCCGGGTTCGGTGATGGAACGCGTCACCATGGTCATGCCGGTGACGAACACGTTGTCGCACACTTCGATGTGCCCAACCATGCCAACGCCGCCCGCGATCATGCAGTGTTTGCCGATCTTGGTGCTGCCGGAAATGCCGCAGCAGCCAGCCATGGCAGTGTGATCGCCGATCTGAACGTTGTGGGCGATCATGATCTGATTATCGAGCTTCACACCGACACCAATCTGGGTATCGGCCAGGGCACCGCGGTCTATAGTGGTGTTCGCGCCAATCTCTACGTCGTCGCCGATGGTCACGCCACCAATCTGGGCAATTTTTTGCCAGACGCCTTTTTCATTGGCAAAACCGAAGCCTTCGCCGCCGATCACCGCACCCGACTGGATAACCACACGCTGGCCGATGATCACGTCGTGATACACCGTGACGCGCGGAGCCAGCCAGCCACCCGCACCGATACTGGAACGGGCACCGATGAAACAATGCGCCCCGATGCTCGCGTCGGCGCCGATGCGCACGCCGCTTTCGATCACCGCATAGGCACCGATACAGGCGCTCGGGTCGACCTGGGCATCCTCGGCGATCACAGCGCTCGGATGCACGCCGGGTAACGCCCTGGGCTTGCGATCGAACAGATGCGACAGCCCAGCATAGGCTAGGTAGGGATTGGCTACGATCAGCGCATCGCCTTGATACCCTTCAGCATCCGCGGCAGTCAGCAAGACTGCCGCCGCCCGGGTCTGCGCGAGGTATTTCCGATACTGCGGATTGGCCAGGAAACTGAGTTGCTCTGGGCCGGCATCCTGCAAGGTGGCCAGGCCACTAATCGATTTGTCGGCGGCGCCCCGTACGGTGGCGCCCAGACGGTCGGCGAGCTCGCCGAGGGTGAACACAATAGACTTCATATTCAACGCAACTGATTCATACGCTCAATAACTTGACGGGTGATATCGAACTGCGGCTTCACTTCAACCACTGAACCGCGTTCGAGCACCAAGTCGTAATTGCCTTTCTTGAGGACTTCTTCGACCGCCTTGTCCAGCTTCGGCTTGAGCTGCTGCAGCATCTCGCGGTCGGCAGTGGCCTTGGACTCGTTCAGTTCCTTGGACTGGAACTGGAAGTCACGGGCTTTCTGCTTGAAATCCAGCTCCAGACGCTCACGCTCGGCAGTGGCCAGCTTGTCGCCTTCCTTGACCAGACGATCCTGAATGCGCTTGGCATCGCCTTCAAGGGTCTTGAGCTTATTCAGCTGCGGACCGTATTTCTTCTCAGCATCCTCTGCGTAGCGCTTGGCTGCATCGGATTCAAGCAGCGCCATCTGATAGTTCAAAACAGCAATCTTCATCTCGGCGAACGCCGGCGCCGCCAGTAGGGCGGTGGCGATCACAACCAATTGGGTCAACTTACGCACGGTGTACTCCAAGGTAGTAGTCAAGCTATTGCTGGGAATTAAAACGTCTGGCCAAGGGAGAACTGGAAGATCTGGGTATCGGCGTCTTCCGGTTCCTTGATCGGTTTGGCCAGGCTGAAGCTCAATGGCCCCATGGCGGTGATCCAGGTCAGCCCCACACCGACCGAACTGGCCAGGTTGTTGAAATCGATATCGCAACTTTCATAACGCGCCTCGCGCGCTGCACTGCACTGGGTATCGAAGACGTTACCCACGTCCCAGAACAGCGAGGTGCGCAGCGAGCGCTGGTCCTTGACGAACGGCAAGGGGAACAGTAGCTCGACGCCGCCCTGGATCAGCACGTTGCCACCGAAAGGGAGTGGGTCCGGATCCGGGTCGGTAAAGCGCCCATTACTGTCCGGAACACCATAGAGAACTTGACCTGCCTCGTTGGTCACACGACTGGGCGTACTGCGCGGACCCAGGCTGCCATCCTCGAAACCGCGCACCGAGTTGAATCCCCCGGCGTAATAGTTCTCGTAGAAGGGCAATCCGTCGCTATTGCCAAAACCATCACCAAAGCCGAGCTGGGTGTGGAAACGCAGGCTGTATTGGTCGCCCAGCGGCTTGAAGTACTGCCCACGGTAGTCGACTTTGTAGAACGACAGATCGCTGCCCGGCAGGGTTATTTCCGCGGACAAGCTTTGCGAATGCCCCCGCGTCGCCAGTACGCCGCGGTTCAACGCCGACTGCGACCAGCCGATCGAGGCCTTGTAGTTGGTGTAGGAATCGCCTTCCGAATCGATGAAGTCGACGATTTCATCCACCGTGTAGCTACCTGTTTCGATTTCGTCCTGCTGCGCACTCAGGCCGTAGCTCAGACGTGAATATTCGCTGATCGGGTAGCCAAAATTGATACCCAGGCCATAACTGTTCACCGAGTAGCTGGAGACGCTGTAGTCCAGCTCGTCGTAGTCGGTCTTGCGGTAGAAGGCGTTGTAACCCAGGCTGACGCCGTCCTCGGTCCAATAAGGGTCGAGGAAGCTGAAGTTGTAGCGCTCCTGGTACTCACTACGCGTTAGACCAAAGCTGACGCGGTTACCGGTACCCAGGAAGTTGTTCTGGCTGATCGAAGCACCCAGGATCAGACCGGCGTTCTGCGCAAAGCCGATACTGGCCATGATCGAACCCGAGGGCTGCTCCTCAACGCTGTAGTTCACATCGATCTGGTCGTCGGTGCCCGGCACCTGCGGGGTTTCGACGTTGACCTCGCGGAAGAAGCCCAGGCGTTCCAGGCGGGTCTTGGATTGGTCGATCAAATAGGTTGAGGCCCAGCCGCCTTCCATCTGCCGCATCTCACGGCGCAGCACTTCATCCTCGGTCTTGGTATTGCCGCGGAAGTTGATGCGATTGACATAGGCACGCTTGCCCGGATCAACGACGAAGGTCACCGTGACCGTATTGTCTTCATCGTGAGCTTCCGGCACACCATTCACGTTGGCAAAGGTATAACCTTCATTGCCCAGGCGCCGGGTCAGCAGCTCGGAGGTGGTGGTCATTACCTTGCGCGAAAATACCTGGTCTTTCTGCACCAGCAACAAGGCGCGAATTTCAGACTCCGGGACCTTCAGATCACCCGATAACCGCACGGCGCGGATGCTGTATTTCTTGCCTTCATCGATATTGACGGTGATGTAGACATGCTTCTTGTCCGGCGTGATGGACACCTGGGTCGAGGAAATATCCATGTTGATATAACCGCGATCCAGGTACCAGGAACGCAGACGTTCCAGGTCGCCGGAAAGCTTTTCCCGGGCATATTTGTCGTTGTTCTTGAAGAACGATGACCAACTGCTGGTCTTGAGTTCGAACAGGTCGGTTAGCTCTTCATCGGAAAACACGCTGTTGCCGACGATATTGATGTGGCGGATGGAGGCGACGCTGCCTTCATTGATATCGATTTTCAAGGCAACGCGGTTGCGCGGTTGCGGCACGACTTCAGTCTTGATTTCAGCCGAGTAACGCCCTTGCGACACGTATTGGCGCTGCAGCTCGTTGCGCACACCCTCAAGGGTGGCGCGCTGGAAAATCTCACCTTCCGCCAGCCCGGACTGCTGGAGCCCCTTGAGCAAGTCGTCGGTACCAATGGCCTTGTTGCCAACGATTTCAATACCGGAGATCGAGGGGCGTTCCACCAGATCGATCACCAGCACATTGCCATCACGGCCGAGCTGGATGTCCTGGAAAAAACCGGTCTTGAACAGTTCGCGAGTCGCTTCCACCAGACGGCGATCATCCACCTGATCGCCCACGTTCAACGGCAAGGCGCCGAATACACTCCCGGCCGAGACACGTTGCAGGCCGTTGACCCGGATGTCGTTGATGGTGAAAGAGTCAGCGTGGACCTCGGCAATCATGAGCGCGGCAAGCACCGCTGGTAGCAAGCGTTTCATGAAGTCCTTTTTATTTGACTGTTGAAGATCGGCCGAAGGCGGATCTGGAATTCAGCGACGCGTTACAGTCTGCCCAAATCATTGAACAGAGCCAGCAACATCACCCCGATGACCAAACTGATGCCTATCTGCATACCCCAGGCCTGAACGCGCTCCGGCAGCGGCTTGCCCCGTACCCATTCACACAGGTAAAACAGGAGGTGACCACCATCCAGCACCGGGATCGGCAACAGGTTGAGAACGCCCAGACTAATGCTCAGATAAGCGAGAAAATTGAGGAAGTCCGCTATCCCGGACTGGGCCGAAGTGCCGGCCACTTTAGCAATCGTTATCGGCCCGCTCAAGTTTTTTACTGAGAGCTCGCCGAAGAGCATTTTCTTCAGCGAATCAAGGGTCAGCAGGCTCATGGTCCAGGTGCGCTGCATGCTTTGCAGGACGGCCTCGACGGGGCCATAACTGACTTCGCGCAGCATATCGGCCGGCCAGTCGATCGCTGTGGCGCCGGCGCCCAGATAGCCTACACGGGCTTCATCTTCGCCACGGCTGGCCAGCGTTACGTTGATCGGCTGTACACGACCATCGCGCTCGACGCTGAACACCACGGACTGACCAGGGCGCTGGCGTACGGCATCGACCAACTGCTGCCAGTCATCCACCTTGACGTCATTGATGGCCAGCAACCTGTCGCCGCTGTGCAATCCCGCCGCAACGGCTGGTCCTTGGGGATCCAATTGTGCGAGCACGGCGGGTACCTGTGGCCGCCAGGGGCGCACACCCAGCGCGGACAGCGGATCAGGCTCTTCGACCCCCCTCTGCCAGGCCGCCAGGCTCAGCGCATAGTTGCGCTCGACACTGCTACCCGGTTCGCGTACACGAATATCCAGCGTGCCGGTTTCCCCCAGCCGACGGATCAGTTGCAGATTGACCGCGCCCCAACCAATGGTGCTGCTGCCGTCCACAGCGAGAATTTCCTGGCCCGCCTGCAGGCCGGCCTCGGCAGCCAGGCTGTGCGGTGCCACGTGCCCGATGACCGGGCGTACCTGCTGCGAACCGAGCATGGCCAGCAGCCAGAAGAACAGCAAGGCAAGCAGGAAGTTGGCAATCGGCCCGGCAGAAACGATGGCGATTCGCTGACGCACCGTCTTGCGATTGAAGGCTTGCTCGAGCATCGCGTCTGGCACGGGTGCCTCACGCTCGTCGAGCATTTTCACGTAGCCGCCCAAGGGAATGGCGGCAATCACGAACTCGGTCCCCTGGCGATCATGCCAGCGCACCAGCGGAGTACCGAAACCGACGGAAAAACGCAGGACTTTTACGCCGCAACGGCGTGCCACCCAGAAGTGGCCGAACTCGTGGAATGTCACCAGTACGCCCAAGGCGACCAAGGTGCCCACGATCATATAAACAGCACTCATCGAAATCCTCCGCAGCAAGTCCCTGCTTCAATGCCTGGGCGCTTCCTGCCCATTCAACAACCGTGCTGTTGCAACCAGCCCTGGACCAATTCACGGGCTCGACTGTCAGCCCGAAGTACCGCCTGCAGCGCTTCGACCGACACAACTGCCTCGGCGTTCAGTACGAATTCGATAATAGTCGCGATCTCGGTGAAACGGATACGCCGTTCGAGAAACGCCGCGACCGCCATCTCATTGGCAGCATTGAGCATGGCCGGGGCACTGCCGCCCGCTTCCGCAGCCTGACGCGCCAGGCGCAAGCAGGGAAAACGCTGTTCGTCCGGAGCCTGGAAATCCAGCCGGGCGATTTTAAACAGATCCAAGGCCGACACCCCGGCATCGATGCGCTCGGGCCAGGCCAGCGCATGAGCAATCGGGGTGCGCATGTCCGGGTTACCCAGCTGAGCAAGCACCGAACCGTCAACATAATCGACCAGCGAATGAATCACGCTCTGCGGGTGGATCACCACTTCGACCTGCTCGGGCCGGGCATCGAACAGCCAGCAGGCCTCGATCAGCTCCAACCCCTTGTTCATCATGCTCGCCGAATCCACGGAAATCTTGCGCCCCATGGACCAGTTCGGATGTTTGCAGGCTTGCTCGGGCGTGACATCGGCCAAGGCCAACACCGGCAGTTCGCGAAATGGCCCACCGGATGCGGTGAGCAGAATACGCTGCACCCCCACAGCCGACAGCCCACGAGCGAAATCCCGCGGCAAGCTCTGGAAGATTGCGTTGTGCTCACTGTCGATCGGCAGCAAGACAGCGTTGTGCTCGCGCACCGCCTGCATGAACAGGGCGCCGGACATTACCAGTGCTTCCTTGTTGGCCAACAGCACACGCTTGCCAGCCCTGACGGCGGCCAGGGTGGGCTGCAAACCCGCCGCACCAACAATCGCCGCCATGACTGCATCCACGTCCGGATGGGCAGCCACTGCGCACAACCCGGTCTCACCCGCCAGCACCTCGGTTTTCAGTCCAGCCAGACGCAGACGCGACTTAAACTCACGCGCTGCAGCCTCATCGGCTACCACTGCAAACTGCGGCCGATGACGCAAGCACAACGCCTCGAGCTCGGCCAACCGGGAAAACCCGGTCAAGGCGAAGACCTCGTAACGCTGAGGATGGCGAGCCAAGACATCAAGGGTGCTTAGGCCAATGGATCCGGTCGCACCCAGAACAGTAATCTGTTGCGGCTTCACAAACTGCCCCAACCGGCCAGCCAGAGCAGTACCGCGAATACCGGTATGGCTGCAGTCAGGCTGTCGATGCGATCCAGCACGCCGCCGTGTCCGGGGAGCAGGTTGCTGCTGTCCTTGAGTCCGGCCTGGCGCTTGAACATGCTTTCCGTCAGATCGCCGACGACGGAGATCAGCACCACCACGGCCGCGCCCGCCAACGCGATCAGCAGTGCAGAACCCGACCAATCACGGGACAGTCCTACCACCAGAGTGACCAGCAGGCTGGCCGCCAAGCCGCCGTACACGCCCTCCCAGCTCTTGCCAGGACTGACCTGCGGCGCCAGCTTGTTTTTGCCGAAGCGCCGGCCGCTGAAATAAGCACCGATATCCGCAACCCAAACCAACACCATCACGGCAAGGATCAATCCATTGGCCTCGGGCCATTGCTTGAACAGCATCAACCCCTGCCAGGCAGGTAGCAGAATCAACAGCCCGATCAGCAGTCGCACCGGCAGCGCCTGCCAGGCGGCAGCACTGCGGGGATAATTAAGCACGGCGACAACCGCCACCAGCCACCACGCGACGCCCAGCAGCAGTACCGGCGCCGCCAGCACCGGAAAGCGGTGCAGCCAGCCAAGCAAAATGGCGACTATCAGGGCATAGGCAATACGCTGCGATTGCCCCTGCAGCCCCGCCAGACGCGCCCACTCCCACCCACCGAGAACCACCACCGCCCCGATGAATAGAGCGAAAGCCACGCCCTCGAGCAGAAAAAAACCCGCTAGGGCAATGGGCAGCAAGATCAGCGCGGTAATAATTCGTTGTTTCAACATCAGCGATGCGACTCCGCAGCCACTTGCTCGCAAGTCTTGCCAAAGCGGCGTTGGCGAGTGGCGAAATTGGCCAGCGCCTTGCGCATGGCCTCGTGTTTGAAATCCGGCCAGTACAGATCGGAGAAATACAGTTCGCTATAAGCAAGCTGCCAGAGCAGAAAATTGCTGATGCGATGCTCTCCACCGGTACGGATACACAAGTCCGGCAAGGGCAGATCTGCTGTGCTCAAGGCGCTTTGCAGCAGCGGAGCGCTGATGTCCTCGGCACGCAGCTCGCCAGCTTGTACCTGGCTAGCCAGCTGCTGCACGGCCTGGACGATGTCCCACTGGCCGCCATAATTGGCCGCGATCTGGAGCACGAAACGGCGATGCCCGGCGGTGAGTTCCTCTGCCTCGCGCATGGCGGCTTGCAACTCCGGATGAAAGCGCGAACGATCACCGATGATGCGCAGCCGGATGTCGTTTTCATTGAGTTTTTTCGCCTCACGGCGCAATGCACTGAGAAATAGCTCCATCAGCGCACTCACCTCTTCAGCGGGGCGCTGCCAGTTTTCACTGGAGAAGGCGAACAGCGTCAAGACTTCGACACCCGACTCGACACACACCTCAATGGCTGCACGCACCGCAGCGACGCCGGCCTTGTGACCGGCGACACCAGGCAACAGGCGCTTCTTTGCCCAGCGGTTATTCCCATCCATGATGATTGCCACATGCCGAGGTACGATCTCCGGCAGGGCGTCCTGTTTTTTCATGCTCATGCGGTTGCCTGCCCGGCTTAAACGGCCATCAGGTCGGTTTCCTTGGTTTCCAGGGCCTTTTCAATCTCGCCCACAAACTTGTCGGTCAGTTTCTGCACGTCATCGGCAGCACGACGCTCCTCGTCCTCGCTGATTTCCTTTTCCTTGACCAGATCCTTGAGCTGGGCCAGCGCATCACGACGAATATTGCGCACCGCCACCCGGGCGTTCTCGGCTTCGGAGCGTGCCTGCTTGGTGAAGCCCTTGCGGGTTTCCTCGGTCAGGGCCGGCATCGGTACGCGAATGGTCGTTCCAGCAGTGGCCGGATTCAGGCCCAGATCCGAAGTCATGATGGCCTTTTCAACAGCCTGGATCATGCCCTTGTCGAATACCGACAATGCCAGGGTGCGGGAATCCTCGACGGTCACGTTGGCGATCTGGCGCAGCGGGGTATCGCTGCCGTAATAGGACACCATGACGCTGTCCAGAATGCTCGGATGAGCACGCCCGGTACGAATCTTGGCGAATGCGCCTTGCAGAGATTCCAGGCTTTTCTGCATACGCTCCTGTGCGTCTTGCTTGATGTCGTTGATCATTCGTTCGACTCCTCGATCAGGGTTCCTTCGGCGCCACCCAGAACAATGTTCAGCAGGGCACCCGGCTTGTTCATGTTGAAAACCCGCAGCGGCATCTTGTGGTCGCGGCACAGGCAAATAGCGGTCAGGTCCATCACACCCAGCTTGCGATCCAGCACGCCATCATAGGTCAGGCGCTCGAATTTTTCGGCGTTCGGGTCCTTGAATGGATCGGCAGTGTACACGCCATCCACCTTGGTCGCCTTGAGCACTACATCGGCACTGACTTCAATCGCGCGCAGGCAAGCGGCCGAGTCGGTGGTAAAGAAAGGATTGCCAGTGCCCGCGGCGAAAATCACCACTTCACCGGTCTTCAAATGGCGCATGGCCTTGCGACGGTCATAATGGTCCGTCACACCGACCATGGAAATAGCCGACATCACCAGCGCGGGAATATTCGAGCGCTCCAGCGCATCACGCATCGCCAGTGCGTTCATCACCGTGGCCAGCATCCCCATATGGTCACCGGTGACACGGTCCATGCCGGCCGCCGAGAGCGCGGCACCGCGGAACAGGTTGCCGCCGCCAATCACCAGGCCGACTTGCACGCCAATACCGACCAGCTGGCCGATTTCCAGCGCCATTCGATCAAGCACCTTGGGATCGATGCCAAAATCTTCCGATCCCATCAGGGCTTCGCCGCTAAGTTTGAGCAGAATGCGTTTATAGCGAGGTTGCTGACCACTCACCTGCTGAGCCATTGCGAGTCTCTCCTGCGGCGTAATTCATATTCACAGGCCTGTGCCTGAATTGTTGCGCGGCATGTAGTATCCAGCGCGTGTCATGAGGGGCATATACCCCGGGGCATAAACGAATTCACTGCCCCTGCTTTGACGAAGAGGCCGCACGCGTGAGCGGGCAGCCTCTTCGGAACTACAGCATTTTCAGCGAGCCTGTCTTACTGCTTGCTGGCAGCAACCTGAGCGGCTACTTCGGCAGCAAAGTCGACTTCAGCACGCTCGATACCTTCGCCTACTTCGAAACGCACGAAGGAGACGACTTCGGCACCGGCCTTCTTGGCCAGCGCACCGACCTTGATTTCCGGATCTTTGACAAACGGCTGCTCGATCAGGCTGGCTTCAGCAAGGAACTTGTTGATGCGGCCCTTGACCATGTTCTCAACGATGTTTTCCGGCTTGCCGGCAATCTTGTCGGCGTTCAGCGCCAGGAAGATTTCCTTTTCCTTGGCAACGGCTTCTTCGGAAACCTGATCCGGAGTGACGAACTGCGGGTTGCTGGCCGCCACGTGCATGGCAATTTCACGCGCCAGCTCACTGTCACCACCCTTGAGGGTCACCAGCACGCCAATGCGATGGCCGTGCAGGTAGGCACCGACCACGTCACCTTCGGTGCGAGTCAGGCGACGGATGTTGACGTTTTCACCGCACTTGGCAACCAGGGCTTCACGAGCCGGCTCCATGTCAGCGATCAGCGGAGCAGCATCGCTGTAAGCTGCGCTGAAGGCTTTTTCGACGCTCTGGGCGACGAATGCCTTGAAATCTTCCTGCAAAGCCAGGAAGTCGGTCTGCGAGTTGACTTCGATGATTACGGCAGACTTGCCATCATCAGCAACCTTGACTGCAATGGAACCTTCGGCGGCGATGTTGCCGGCCTTCTTGGCAGCCTTGATGGCGCCAGCGGCGCGCATGTCGTCGATGGCCTTTTCGATATCGCCACCGGCAGCGGTCAGGGCCTTCTTGCAATCCATCATGCCTTGGCCAGTACGCTCACGCAGTTCTTTAACCAGGGCTGCAGTAATCTCTGCCATGTTAGCAATCCTCTAAAAAGGGTTTTCAACCAGATGCCCGGCAGGCCGGACACTCAATTCGGAAGTGGCAAAAAGGGGGCTTCGCCCCCTTTTTGCTCAACGGGTCACGCCAAAGCGCTTCGTGCTCAGCCTGCGGCGGCCTCGGAAGCGGATTCTTCGACGAACTCTTCAACACCACCGGCATTCTTGCCACGCAGTACAGCGTCGGCGAAGGCGCCCAGGTACAGCTGAACGGCGCGAATGGCGTCGTCGTTACCCGGGATAATGTAGTCAACGCCTTCCGGGCTGCTGTTGGTATCGACAATGCCGATGACCGGAATGCCCAGCTTGTTGGCTTCGCTGATAGCGATGCGCTCGTGATCAACATCGACCACGAACAGCGCGTCGGGCAGACCGCCCATGTCCTTGATACCACCGATGCTGCGATCCAGTTTTTCCAGATCACGGGTGCGCATCAGGGCTTCTTTCTTGGTCAGCTTGTCGAAGGTGCCGTCCTGGGACTGGGTTTCCAACTCGCGCAGGCGCTTGATCGAGACCCGGATGGTCTTGTAGTTGGTCAGCATGCCGCCCAACCAGCGGTGATCGACGTACGGCATACCGCAACGGGCAGCTTCTTCGCGAACGATCTTGCCGGCAGAACGCTTGGTGCCAACGAACATGATCTTGTTTTTGCCCGAAGACAGCTTTTCAACAAAGCTCAGCGCTTCGTTGAACATCGGCAGGGTTTTTTCAAGGTTGATGATGTGGATCTTGTTGCGCGCACCGAAAATGTACTTGCCCATCTTCGGGTTCCAGTAACGGGTCTGGTGGCCGAAGTGCACACCGGCCTTCAGCATATCGCGCATAGTAACTTGAGACATTTCGATTCCTCGATAAATCGGGTTAGGCCTCCACGCATCCCGATTTCCAACCCCTGCGGGCACCCAGGAAACCGTGTCGATACGTGTGTGGATTTAGGTCGCTGACAGGGCACTCCCGTCAAGCGGCGCGTTTTATAGCATAAAAGCGGACTACAAGCTACAGGCCCAGTGTAGTCCCTTGCTGCGCCACGCCGCCCGCCCCCAGTCGCTTTGGTTTATCATTTGCCTTCCCCTTTTGTCTTGCGCCATACGCGCCGAAGAGTATTCCCATGAGTGTTTCCATCAAGACTCCCGAAGAAATCGAAAAAATGCGCGTCGCCGGCCGCCTGGCCGCCGAGGTGTTGGAAATGATCGAAGAGCATGTCAAGGCCGGCATCACCACCGACGAACTCGACCGCATCTGCCACGACTACATCGTCAATGTTCAGCAGGCCATTCCTGCGCCACTGAATTACCACGGCTTTCCAAAATCGATCTGCACCTCGATCAACCACGTAGTCTGCCATGGCATCCCGAATGACAAGCCACTCAAGGATGGCGACATCATCAATATCGACATCACCGTGATCAAGGATGGCTATCACGGCGACACCAGCAAGATGTTCCTGATCGGCAAAACACCGGAGTGGGCTGATCGTCTGTGCAAGATCACTCAGGAGTGCCTGTATAAAGGCATCGAGCTCGTACGCCCCGGTACCCGTCTGGGCGATATCGGCGAGGTGATCCAAAAGCACGCCGAAAAGAACGGCTTCTCCATCGTGCGCGAGTATTGCGGGCACGGTATTGGTGCAGTGTTCCACGAAGAACCGCAGGTCTTGCACTATGGACGTGCAGGCACCGGCCTGGAGCTGAAAGAAGGCATGACGTTCACCATCGAACCCATGCTCAACCAGGGCCGCCCGGAAACCCGCACCCTGGGTGACGGCTGGACCGCCATCACCAAGGATCGCAAGCTTTCCGCGCAATGGGAGCACACCATTCTGTGCACCGCCGACGGCTATGAAATCCTAACCCTGCGCAAGGATGACACCATCGCACACACATCGGCCTGATTCCTGCTAGCGCCGAGCCCTCATGTTGCACTAACAAGGCCGCAGCCATGCCCCAGGTGGATCCCGAACTGTTCGACCCCGGTCAATTCCAGGCCGAACTTGCGCTCAAGAGCAGCCCCATCCCAGCCTTCAAAAAGGCAATTGGCCGCGCTCGCAGCGTGCTCGACAAGCGATTCACTGAGGGCCGCGATATCCGCCGCCTGGTTGAAGATCGCGCCTGGTTCGTCGATCAGATCCTGCGTCGCGCCTGGAACCGCTTCCCCTGGAGCCAGCATGCCGACATCGCCCTCGTGGCGGTCGGCGGCTACGGTCGTGGCGAACTGCATCCGTATTCGGATATTGATCTGCTGATCCTGCTGGCTGAAAACGATCACGAGCTGTTTCGCGAATCCATCGAGGGTTTCCTTACCCTGCTCTGGGACATCGGCCTGGAAGTCGGCCACAGCGTTCGCTCGCTGGATGAGTGCAGCGTGGAAGCACGCGCCGACCTGACCGTAATCACCAACCTGATGGAAAGTCGCACCATCGCCGGCCCCGAGCATCTGCGCCAGCAGATGCAGACCCTGATCAGCCCGCAACAGATGTGGCCGAGCGAAGAATTCTTCGTCGCCAAGCGCCATGAATTGCGCAAGCGCCACGCGAAATACAACGACACCGAATACAACCTGGAACCCAACGTAAAAGGCTCGCCGGGCGGGTTGCGTGACATCCAGACCATCCTGTGGATCGCCCGCCGGCAGTTCGGCACGCTGAACCTGCACGCCATGCTCAGCCAGGGTTTCTTGTTGGAAAGCGAATACAGCATGCTCGCACATGCCCAGGAATTTCTCTGGAAGGTGCGTTACGCCCTGCACATGCTGGCCGGCCGCGCCGAAGACCGCCTTCTTTTTGACCATCAACGCAAGATCGCCGGCCTATTGGGGTTCACCGACGACGATGCCAAGCTGGCGGTCGAACGCTTCATGCAGAAGTACTACCGCATCGTGATGGGCGTTGCCGAACTCAACGACCTGATCAAGCAGCATTTCGAAGAGGTCATCCTCAGCCATCCCGACAGCGCGCCGCCCTACCAGCTGAATAACCGTTTCCAGGTACGCGACGGCTACCTGGAAGTCACCCACGATCAAGTGTTCAAGCGCACGCCGTTCGCCCTACTGGAAATCTTCGTGCTGCTTGCCCAGCACCCTGAAATCAAGGGTGTCCGGGCCGACACCATTCGCCAGCTGCGCGATCATCGCTACCTGATCGATGACGAGTTTCGCCAGGACATTCGCAACACCAGCCTGTTCATTGAGCTGTTCAAATCAAGCCAGGGCATCCACCGCAACCTGCGACGCATGAACCGCTACGGCATTCTCGGCCGCTACCTGCCTGAGTTCGGCCTGGTTGTGGGCCAAATGCAACATGACCTGTTCCATATCTATACCGTGGATGCCCACACGCTCAACCTGATCAAGCACCTGCGCAAATTCAAATGGCCAGAGCTGGCCGACAAGTTCCCCCTGGCCAGCCTGCTTATTGATCAGCTGCCCAAACCCGAACTGATCTATATCGCCGGCCTGTATCACGACATCGGCAAGGGTCGTGGCGGCGATCACTCGGAAGTCGGCGCCGCCGACGCGGTAGCCTTTTGCGCCCGCCATCAGCTGCCGCCCTGGGACAGCCGCCTGATTGTCTGGCTGGTGCGCAACCACCTGGCCATGTCCAGCACTGCGCAGCGCAAGGACTTGTCCGACCCGCAAGTGATCAATGATTTCGCTCAACTGGTCGGCGACCGGACCCGCCTGGACTATCTCTACGTGCTGACGGTGGCCGACATCAACGCCACCAACCCGTCGCTGTGGAACTCCTGGCGGGCCAGCCTGCTGCGCCAGCTGTACGAGGAAACCAAGCGCGCACTGAACCGCGGCCTGGAAAATCCCCTTGACCGCGAGGAACTGATTTGCGCAACCCAAAGCGCCGCACTGGATCTTCTGGCGCAACGCGGCATTGACCCGGACATCGCCGAACAGCTGTGGGCCCAATTGGGGGACGATTACTTCCTGCGCCACACGGCCAGCGACATTGCCTGGCACACCGAAGCAATTATCCAGCACCCCAGTGGCAGCGATCCGCTGGTACTGATACGCGAGACCGCCCAGCGCGGGGTTGAAGGCGCCACGCAGATTTTCATCTACGCCCCCGATCAGCATGATTTCTTTGCCGTCACCGTGGCCGCCATGGCACAGCTCAACCTGAGCATTCACGATGCACGCATCATTACCTCAAGCAGCCAATTCACCCTGGACACCTACATCGTCCTGGACGGCGACGGCGAACGCTTGCTCGACAAGCCCGAGCGCGTCGAGCAAATCCGCAACGGCCTGATCGAAGCCCTGAAGAGCCCCGATAACTATCCGGCAATCATTCAGCGTCGCATCAGCCGCCAGCAGAAGCATTTTGCTTTTGCTCCGCGAGTCACCATCCACAATGACGCTCAGCGTCCGGTCACCGTCCTGGAACTGATCGCCCCCGACCGCCCCGGCCTGCTCGCTCGCATAGGCAAGATTTTCCTCGACTTCGACCTGTCGCTGCAGAACGCCAAGATCACCACACTGGGCGAGCGAGTCGAGGACGTCTTCTTCGTCACCGACGCCAATCATCAACCCCTGTCTGATCCGGAATTTTGCGCGCGCCTGCAGCAGGCCATCGTTGAGCAATTGACCGTGGACGGGGCGCCAAACCTCGACCTGAACCGCATCAGCATCTGATCTACCCACTGCCGTTCCCGGACGCCACCTGCTGCAGCGGCTTCGCAGGGGAGTCCGGGGGCCCGAGCCCCGGAAAAAAGCCCATGAACCCATCCCTGAACCTGCTGCAGCCCTACCCCTTCGAGAAGCTTCGCGCATTGCTGGCCGGCGCGCAGCCGCCCACTGACAAGACGCACATCGCCCTGTCCATCGGCGAGCCCAAGCACAACTCGCCGAGCTTCGTCGCCGAAACGCTGAGCGCCAATCTTGGGCACCTGTCGAGCTACCCGACGACATTAGGCATTGCCGCCTTGCGCGAAGCCATTACCCAATGGTGTGCAGGGCGCTTCCGAGTGCCCTCGGACTGGCTGGATCCGGCTCGCCACGTGCTGCCAGTCAGCGGCACCCGCGAGGCGCTGTTTTCTTTCGTGCAGGCAATTTTCGACCGTGAGCGTGGCGGCCTGGTGATAAGCCCCAACCCGTTTTATCAAATCTATGAAGGCGCCGCCCTGCTCGCCGGCGCTACGCCGCACTACCTGCCCTGCCTGGCGCAGAACAACTTCACACCTGATTTCGACGCAGTGACTCCGGACACCTGGCAGCGCACCCAGGTACTGTTTCTATGTTCGCCGGGCAATCCAACCGGCGCCTTGCTGCCACTGGACACGCTGAAGAAACTGATCCACTTGGCCGATGAGCACGACTTCGTGATCGCAGCCGACGAATGCTACAGCGAACTGTATTTCGACGAGCAAAACCCACCCGCCGGACTGCTGACCGCCTGCGCCGAATTGGGTCGTCACGATTTCAAGCGCTGCGTGGTGTTTCACAGCCTGTCCAAGCGCTCCAACCTGCCAGGACTGCGCTCGGGCTTCGTGGCCGGCGATGCCGAGATCCTCAAGGCTTTCTTGCTGTATCGCACCTACCACGGCTGCGCCCTGCCGGTGCAGACACAGCACGCCAGTATCGCCGCCTGGAACGACGAGGTGCATGTGCGCGCCAATCGCAGCCTGTATCGGGAAAAATTCGATGCGGTACTGGAGATTCTCGCACCAGTACTGAATGTGCGTCGGCCGGACGGCGGTTTCTATCTATGGGCAGGTACACCTGCGGATGAGCAAGCCTTCACGCGCGAGCTGTTCGCCCAGCAGCACGTAACGGTGATACCCGGCACTTATCTGTCCCGTGAAGTGGACGGCGCAAATCCTGGCAGCAAGCGGATACGCATGGCGCTGGTCGCACCACTGGCAGAATGCGTGGAAGCCGCCGAGCGTATCCGCACCTTCGTTGAGACACGCTAAGCAGCCCATCGCGACCCCACACAAACGGCGCGCGGGACCGACGCCGGATCGGCCAGTGGAGCCGATCTGGCGTGCTGCTGACTCAATAAGAGAGATGCCGTGATAAAACGTAGGCAAAACAAAAGGGCCACCACAAGGGTGACCCTTAAATCCCACAAAAGGCGTGGGCAAGAAAATGGCGTCCCCTAGGGGACTCGAACCCCTGTTACCGCCGTGAAAGGGCGGTGTCCTAGGCCACTAGACGAAGGGGACGAAACCTTCGAGAACAAGACCAACGATAACGCTGGCCTGTCGTGGAATTGGTGGAGCTAGACGGGATCGAACCGTCGACCTCTTGCATGCCATGCAAGCG
>CAYPFO010000002.1:0-113214 GCA_964410065.1 uncultured Pseudomonas sp. | reverse complement strand
CGAAACGGCATCATTGCTAACCAGCCGATTAACGGTAGATTCTGATCCAACCAGGCAGGGTAGCCATTAAAACTCCATATGCAATATCCGATAATCACCAGACCCGGATATTGCATATTGTGCGTTTTGCCGTACCATGCAACGCGTTATCTCAAGCCAGTCATCGTCAGCAAACGCCCATGCCCAAAGCCCCGTTTCCCTTGTTTGAAACTTACAACCGCTTCCTGGAATTGAATTTCCAGCAGTTCACTGAGGAACTGCCCATCGTGCGCGATTACCTGGGCCGCTTTGCTCCTGAGCTGTTGGCCTTCGAGGGTTATCAGGCGGTTCGCGGCTTTCTGAAGTCTTACGCCGGCAACGAGACCACGTTCAATTCGTATCGCACCCATGTCGAGCGTTTGTTGTTGTGGTCCTTGCTGGTCGCCCACAAGCCCTTGTTGGAACTACGCCGCCGCGATGCCGAAGCCTTCATGGAGTTTTGTCTGCGTCCGCCCAAGGACTGGGTCGGCCCTGTGGTCAAATCACGCTTTGTGCGCATTGGTGGTCGCAAGAAGCTTGAATCGGACACCTACCAGGTCAACGAAGCCTGGCGCCCGTTCAGTGTCACCGTGTCCAAGCGCAATCGGTCCCTGACCGACGCAACCTCCCAGGAGCTCGCCGAGCGCCCTTATAAAATGTCCCAAGGCTCCGTGGCTCAGGTATTTGCCGTGTGCGGCAGTTTTTTCCAGCATGCCATCGACGAAGGCCTGACCGAAGTCAACCCGTTTCGCGCCGTCAAACAGAAGTCGGTTTACAAACAGCGCAACACCCTGGATGTCGCCGGACGCTCGCTCACGCCCTTGCAATGGAGTTACGTGATCGAAACGGCGGAAAAAATGGCCGACGCGGATGAAACCCACGAACGAACCCTGTTCATTCTCACCACACTGTTTGCCATGTACCTGCGGGTGTCCGACCTGGTTGGGCGGGACAACTGGGAACCGACCATGGGCGATTTTCGCAAGGATACGCAGGGTAACTGGTGGTTCAACGTCGTCGGCAAAGGCAACAAGGCCGCGAAAATCAGTGTTCGCGATGACTATATCGAGAATTACCTGCCCCGTTATCGGCGTCATCTGGGGCTGCCCGCCCTGCCCTCACCCCATGAAACCCACCCGCTGCTGACCACCCTCAAAGGACGCGCCGGCCTTTCCGACCGGCATCTCAGGCTACTGCTGCAGGAGGTGTTCGACCGCTCGCTGGAACGCATGGTCGCCGAGGGTTGGAGCGATGATGAAGTCGATCACCTGCGCTCCGCGTCTCTGCACTGGCTGCGGCATACCTCGGCGACCTTCGATGCGCCGCGCCGTGACATGAAGGACCTGCAGGCCGATTTGCGCCACAACAGCCTGAGCACCACGCAAAACACCTATTACAACTCCCTCGACGAGCAACGGGCACATTCAGTGAAGAATCTGCGCGTCAAGGACGACTCCTAGGGAATGACCCCTAGATCATCCTGCGGCCCACGGCCGGCGTTCTGCAGGCGCTGAAAATATGTCGGTAATTGCTGTAGCCCGTGGCGCGCCGCAGCCTTGCGCACCTCGTTGCGCGGCGCGTCGAATTTGACGGTCTCGCTGACCACCCTGATGTTTTCTTCCAGTCCCATGGCGCAGGCAAAGCACACGACGCCATCAAGTGATTCATCACCGGACTCGGCCAGGCCGGTGTTGGCCAGCGCGATGGTTGCGCTACTCACGCGCAAGGCGCCGGCAGCCATTTCCCGGGCGACCTCTTCGCTGGTCAAACCGTACGTCTTGATCGTCTCCAGGCTGACCCCTAGCGTGGCGCGCTTCGCCGTCACGGAATACACCACGTAACCGCTTTCCAGCACCCGACCGCAGCCAGCGATATCAGCCAGCATCGCGGTCATCAGACCCGCCGTGCAGGACTCCGCCGTGGTCAGCATCAGCTGGTTTCTCTGTAAAAACTCGACCACTTGTTCAAGGCTGCGCATACGGATCTCCCGGTGAGTGGGGGCATGCCCTATGGAGGCCCAGGGAGCCTGGCAAGTTCACCCGACCGGCGCCACTACCGTTGGGGAGAATGGCGAAACTTTACCGACTAAAGGCCAGTCAGGACTGAGGATGGGGAGACTCCCCGCTGCGATGTCACGCCTGGAAGCGCGCCGTCATACGCTTGGTTTGTTGGGGGAAAAAGAAGATGGGAAACGCTGTTGCAACCGCTCGTCTTGTCGAATCTGAGAAGGCCGCCACGCTGCTGAGTCCGCCCAGGCTTAGCGTTGAAAGCCTGCACACGGACACGAAGAGAGTTCTCTTCGTGACGTCGGAATTCGCCGAACTGGTCAAGGTCGGCGGGCTGGGCGATGTCTCTGCCGCCCTGCCCAGGGCTTTGCGGGCCCAGCATGATATCCGGGTGCTGATTCCCGGTTATCGGCAGGTGCTCGAGAGTGGCAATGTCATACGGGTTATCGCTCAACTGCCGGGCCAGGCTGCATTGCCGCCCTGCCGCATCGGGCGCATGGACCTGGACGATGGTCTGATCATTTATGTCCTGCTGTGCCCGGAGCTGTATGAGCGCGAGGGCAAGCCCTACGGCGATAACCATGGCCGAGATTGGGACGACAACCACATCCGTTTCGCCCGCCTTGGCCTGGCCGCTGCAGAAATTGCTGCCGGCTGCCTGAATTGGCAGCCCGAACTGGTGCATGCCAACGACTGGCCGGCCGCCTTGGCGCCGGCCTATATGGCCTGGAAAGGAGTGAGCACGCCCAGTGTCTTCACCATTCATAACCTGGCCTATCAAGGCCTGTGCGACCCGGCCTGCGGACCGGAGCTTGCGCTGCCCGCTGAAGCCCATGCGCCGGAGAGCATGGAGTTCTACGGCAAACTGTCGTTTCTCAAGGCCGGCATCGTTTATGCCAGCCATATCACCACCGTGAGCCAGACCTACGCCCGGGAAATCACCACCGAGGCCTTTGGTTGCGGCCTGCAGGGCGTGCTCAAGCTCAAAGAAGAACAAGGCCAGCTCAGTGGGATCACCAATGGCATCGACGAGAGCTGGCAGCCGAAAACCGACCCGCATCTGCTGCAGGGTTTCCAGATTCACGAATGGGATCTGAAACGGCGTAATGCCCGACATGTGGAAGACATGTTCAGCCTGGAGCCCTCCGAAGGCCCGCTGTTCATTGTCGTGTCGCGTCTGGTGCATCAAAAAGGCCTGGACCTGACCCTGAAGATTGCCGATACCATTGTTGCTGGCGGTGGTCGCCTGGCCATCCTCGGACAAGGTGAGCCGGCCTTGGAAACTGAGCTGCTCGGGCTGGCCGCGCGCCATCCAGGGCATATCGGCGTGCACATCGGCTTCAACGAAACCGATGCCCGGCGCATGTTCGCCGGCAGTGATTTCCTGCTCATGCCCTCGCGCTACGAGCCTTGCGGGCTGAGCCAGATGTACGCCCAGCGCTTTGCCTCCCTGCCGATCGCCCGCCGCACCGGTGGGCTGGCCGATACCATCGAGGACGGTGTCACCGGATTCCTGTTTCAGCATGGCGATGCCGAGAGTTATCTCGAGGCGGTGCAGCGGGCTTTGAACGTCTTCAAGCATCCCGAACTGCTCAACGCCATGCGTTGCCAGGCCATGGCTGCGCCGCAATTTTGGGCGCAATCGGTAGAACCCTACGATCGCCTTTACAAACGGTTGCTTCAGGAGCATGTCGCCGTTCGCGTGAGGGGCCGATGAATGCACGACTCCTGGACGCACGGCGCGGTAATGCAAGCGGATGGCATGACGCGCTTTTCCTTATGGGCGCCGGACGCCACCGACGTCGAACTGGAACTGGGTAATGGCGAGCGACACAGTCTGCAGGCGCAGGCTGATGGTTGGTTTGTCATGCTCCTGCCCTGTCCTGCCGGTACTGCCTATCGCTACTGGATCGACCGCCAATTACCGGTGGCCGATCCCGCGTCACGGGCACAGCTGGAAGATGTTGAGGGCTGGAGCCTGGTCGTCGATCCTCAGGCCTATCGCTGGAAAAACGCCGACTGGCAAGGCCGACCCTGGCATGAAAGCGTCCTTTATGAAGTGCATGCCGGCCTGCTCGGCGGTTATGCCGGCGTCGAGGCGCACTTGCCCCAGTTGCAGCAGCTAGGCGTGACGGCCATCGAGCTGATGCCCATCGGCGAATTTCCCGGCCAGCGCAACTGGGGCTACGACGGGGTGCTGCCTTTTGCGCCGGAATCCACCTATGGCACGCCCGAACAACTCAAGCAGTTGATCGACACCGCCCATGGGCTGGGACTGATGGTGTTCATCGATGTCGTCTACAACCACTTCGGTCCGCAGGGTAATTACCTGCATCAGTACGCCAGCGCATTTTTTCGCGACGATGTACAAACTCCCTGGGGCGCCGCCATCGACTTTCGTCGGCGCCAGGTGCGGGATTTTTTCTGCGAGAACGCGTTGATGTGGTTGTTGGAGTACCGCGTGGACGGCCTGCGCCTGGATGCCGTCCACGCGATTCTCGACAAGGAGTTTCTGGTTGAACTGGCCAACCGGGCACGCGTGGCCGTGGGTGTCGAACGTCAGATTCACCTGGTACTGGAAAACGAGGACAATCAGGTGCGCTTGCTGGAGCAAGGCTTTACCGCGCAGTGGAATGATGACGGCCACAACGTGCTGCACAGCTTGCTGACCGATGAGCGTGAAGGCTATTACGCGGATTTTTGCGAAGAGCGCACCGCCAAACTGGCTCGCGTCTTGAGCGAAGGCTTTGTGTTTCAGGGCGAAGCCGACCGCCGCGGCCGGGCACGTGGAGAACCGAGCTGGAAGCTGCCGCCCTACGCCTTCGTGCTGTTCCTGCAAAACCATGATCAAGTCGGCAATCGCGCCTTTGGCGAACGCTTGGTAACGCTGGCCGATCACAACGCGCTCAAGGTTGCCGTGGCACTAATGTTGCTCAGCCCGATGATCCCGCTGTTATTCATGGGGGAGGAATGGGGCTCGACCCAACCCTTTCTGTTTTTTACCGATTACCACGACGAGCTGGGCCGTGCCGTGCGCGAGGGACGCCAGAGCGAATTCGCCGAATTCACCGCATTCGCCGGCACCGATGGCCAACTGCTGATTCCCGACCCGAATGCACTGAGCACCTTTACTCGCTCAGCACCCGAACTCAATTCGTCACAGCCAGAGCATCACCTGTGGTGGGCGTTTTATCGAGACCTGCTGGATTTGCGTCACAGGCATATCGTGCCGCGCTTGCGCGGTACTCGACCGGCGCACGTCGAGATCCTCGCCGAACAGGCTGTTTCGGCTGTCTGGCGCATGGGCGATGACGTGCGCTTGCGCATTGATCTGAATTTTTCCGACACCGAGGTCGCCACCGGTCCATTGAGCGAGCGCGCGCAGCTGTTGTTTGGTCTGCGTATCGATGCCGAGCAGCCCGGCACTTTTCCCCCACATAGTCTGCTGGCGACCCTGGAGCCCATGCCATGAGCGATCGGCGTCTTGCTGAGCTGGCCTGCGCTGCAGGTCTTACCCTCGACTGGCAGGATGCCCACGGAAATCTGCAGCATGTCACCCCCGAAGCCCAGCGCGCCTTGCTGGAAGCGCTGGGGTTTCCGGCGCAGAGTCCCGAGCAGATGGAAGAAAGCCTGGCCACCCTGAATGAACGGCACCGCAACAGCAGCGTTGGCCCGCTCATCGTCGTTGACCAGGGACAGGCTTTGTCGCTGGCTGGCCATTTCAAGGCGAACACACCGTTTCGACTGCAAATCGAAGGGGACCTGCGCATCGAGGGCCGCCTGGATGCGCAGGCCTGCCTGCCGCCCCTCGACGATTGTGGTTATCACGTGCTGATGATCGGCGACGAGCAACTCACCCTGGCGGTGGCACCGCCAGCCTGCCCCAGTGTGCGTGGCCTGAGTGATGGCCTGCGGAGCCATGTGTGGGGACTTGGCGCGCAACTGTATGCTCTGCGCCGCGCGGGCGATGGCGGTCTGGGCGATACCCAGGCCCTGGAAACCCTGGTGCGCCACGCCGCGGAACAGGGCGCTGACGCCCTGGCGCTCAGTCCGGTGCATGCCATGTTCTCGGCACTGCCGGATCATTACAGCCCGTATTCGCCCTCCAGCCGGCTGTTCTTCAATGTGCTGCATGCCTCTCCCGGCTGCATTCTCGGCGAACATGCCGTCGAGCAAGCCATCAAGACCTGTGGGCTGGAGGGTGAATGGCAACGCCTGGAAGGCCTGGAGCTGATCGACTGGCCGGCAGTAAGCCGCGCACGGCTGCAGGTCCTACGCCAGCTGTATGCAGGCTTCAGCGGCGCGGAAAACCAGCTGAGCCCCGATTTCGACAGCTTCTGTGCCCACGGCGGCGAGGCTTTGCTGCAGCATTGCCGCTTTGAAGCGCTGCACTCGCACATGATCGATCAGGGGCAGCCCGGCGACTGGCGGATCTGGCCCGAGCAGTACCACGACCCCAACCATCCAGCGGTCAGTCAGTTCGCCAGTGAGCATGCCGATGACGTGCGGTTTCACGCCTTCGCCCAATGGCTGATCGACCGCTGCCTGCAACGCGCCCACAGCGCCGCCAAAAGCGCTGGCATGCACATCGGCCTGATTGCCGACCTGGCGGTCGGCGCGGAGCCGGGCGGCAGTCAGGGCTGGTCGCGGCAGACCGAGTTGTTGCCCTCGCTGAGCGTTGGCGCTCCGCCGGACATCATCAATCGCGCCGGTCAGAATTGGGGCATCGCGGCGTTTTCGCCGGAAGGCCTGCAGCAGAATGGCTACCGCGCCTTTATCGAGATGCTGCGCGCCAACCTCGCCCATGCCGGCGGGTTACGCATCGACCATGCCATGGGCCTGCAGCGCTTGTGGGTGATTCCCCAGGGCGGCTCGCCCGAAAATGGCGCCTACCTGCGTTATCCCTGTGGGGATTTGCTGCGCCTGATCGCCCTGGAAGCGGCCCGGCATCAGGCATTGATCGTCGGCGAAGACCTGGGCACGGTGCCTGAAGGTCTGGGCGAGCAACTGGCACGGCGCGGCGTGCTGGGCATGCGCGTGCTCTATTTCGAGCAGAAAAAGGGACGCTTCACCCCGCCTGAAGAATGGTCCGCCGATGCCCTGGCCACTACTACAACCCATGACTTGCCCAGTATCACCGGCTGGCTGAGCGGTCGGGACATCCAGCATCGCCAGGACAATGGGCAGATCGACGCCGAGCGCGCCCGCCTCGACCTGAAACAACGCGAAACGGAGAAGAACGCGTTGGGCAAACTGCTGCGCCAGAGCGGCCTGCTCGACGAGGGTATAGAGCGACCCGACGCGCAGCTGGACGCCTGTATTCAGCTGCTCGGTCGCACGCCTGCGCCCTTGGTGCTCCTGCCGCTGGAAGACGTGCTGGCCAGCGAAGAACAACCCAACCTGCCCGGTCCCGGCGACCGCCATCCGAACTGGCGGCGGCGCTGGCCCTGGGAGGTGAGCGATCTGCTCGAACGACCCAAGGCCAGCGCCCGCTTGCAGTTGCTCGAGCGCACCCGCCTGGAACAGGATGATCCCGATACGGAAAACGCCCTCGATGACTGATGTGCGCGCCACCGCCCGTTTGCAATTTCACCGTGGCTTCACGCTGGAAGACGCCCTGCCCCTGGTGGATTATTTTGCCGAGCTGGGCATCAGCCATCTCTATGCGTCCCCGCTGTTCACGGCGCGCCCCGGCTCCCTGCACGGTTATGACGTGCTGGACCCGACGTGCATCAACCCCGAACTGGGCGGCGAAGCGGCGCTGGTACGCCTGGTAGAGGCACTGCACCAGCGGGGCATGGGCCTGATTCTGGATATCGTGTCCAACCACATGGCCGTGGGCGGCGACGGCAATCCCTGGTGGCTGGACGTGCTGGAATGGGGCCAAGCCAGTCCCTATGCCAAGTTTTTTGACATCCAGTGGCGCTCCCACGACCCGTTGCTGCGCGGCCAGCTGCTGATCCCTTTCCTGCGCAGTGATTACGGTGAAGTGCTCGCCGCTGGTGAAATCGTCCTGAACTTGCAAGCCGAAACCGGCCAGCTGTATGTCAGTCACTTCGACCACCGCTTTCCCTTGCTCCCCACCACCTACGCTCAGGTCTTGCGCCGCTGTGAACACCCGGGGCTGAACGCGCTCGCCGAGGAATTCGAGGCGTTGTCCAAGCGCAGCCAGGCCCGGCACAGGGCTCAGGCACTGCAGGCGCAACTGGCGGACGACCTGAAGGATGAGCAGGCACTGGCCAGTCTGCGGCAGGCCATCGAGACCTTTCGGCCGAATGCAGAGCAAGGCTTCGAGCGTCTGCATGGCCTGCTGGAAGCCCAGCATTACCGCCTGGCCAGCTGGCGAACCGCGGCCGACGACATCAATTGGCGGCGCTTTTTCGACATCAACGAGCTGGGTGGGCTGCGAACGGAACGTACCGAAGTGTTCGAAGCCATCCACGCCAAACTGTTCGAGCTGGTCCAGCGCGGCTTGCTCGACGGCTTGCGCATCGACCACGTCGACGGCCTGGCCAATCCGCGCGCCTATTGTCGCCGGCTGCGCCGACGTATCAACCGACTCTGCCCCGATCGGCATCTGCCTATTTATGTGGAAAAAATCCTCGGTGCCGGCGAGCGGCTGCGCGAGGATTGGGGCGTGGATGGCACCACCGGCTACGAGTTCATGAACCAGGTTTCGCTGCTGCAGCACGATCCCCATGGTGAGCCGCTGCTTACGGCGTTCTGGCAAGAGGTCAGCGGCAGGTCCGCAACCTTTCTCGAAGAGGTCGTCGAAGCGCGGCAATTGATGCTCAGCACTACCCTGGCCGGTGATCTGGAAGCCGTGGCCCAGGGGCTGCTGCAGGTGGCGCGTCAGGACATTGCGACCCGCGACCTGACACTCGGTGCAATCCGCCGGGCCTTGCTGGCGTTGATCATGCACTTTCCCGTCTATCGCACCTATGTCGGTGTCTGCGGGCGATCCGATGCGGACCAGAGGGTTTTCCAGCAGGCCGTGGACGGCGCACGCGAGGATCTGCCGGAAACCGACTGGCCGTTGCTGGAGCATCTGGATCGCTGGTTGGGCGGCCAACCGTTGCGCGAACTACCGCCCGGCCAGGCCCGAAAGGAGCGCCGCAAGGTGCTCACCCGCTTTCAGCAACTCACCGCGCCAGCGGCCGCCAAAGCCGTGGAAGACACTGCCTGCTACCGCTCGGCGGTACTGCTGTCGCGCAATGACGTCGGTTTCGATCCACAGCATTTCAGCGCGCCACTGTCAGCGTTCAATGCCGCCTGCGCCGAGCGTGCGGAACGTTTCCCGGGCAACTTGCTGGCCACCGCCACTCATGACCACAAACGGGGCGAGGATGCCCGCGCACGGCTTGCCGTGCTCAGTGAGCGGGCCGAATGGTTTGTCGAGCGGGCCCGCCATTGGCTGCAACTGGCCGAACCCTTGCGCACCCGAACGAATGCCCTGGTTGCGCCGGCGCCCGCCGACGAGCTGATGCTGTACCAGACCCTGCTGGGCAGCTGGCCGCTGCGGCTGGAGGAAGGCGATACCGCCGCGCTGCAGGTTTATCTGCAACGGCTGCTGGGCTGGCAGGAAAAGGCCTTGCGCGAAGCCAAGCTGCACAGCAGCTGGAGCGCACCCAATGAGGCCTATGAAGGGGACTGTCGCGAGTTTCTCACCCGACTGTTGACTGACGTCGCCGGCGCGCCGTTGCGACGTGAAATCGCCGACGCAGCAAACAGCCTGGCCCCGGCCGGTACGCTGAACGGCCTGGCGCAATGCCTGCTGCGCCTGACCACGCCGGGCGTCCCCGATCTGTATCAAGGGTGCGAGTTCTGGGATTTCAGCCTGGTGGACCCGGACAATCGCCAGCCTGTGGATTTTCCCGCCCGCCAGGCGGCGCTATCCGCTGCGGAAGGTCTTCCCGTGCTGTTGCAGGCCTGGCGCGACGGGCGCATCAAGCAGCGCCTGATCCAAGAGGTATTGCGTTTCCGCCAGACCCATGACGCGCTGTTTCGCCACGGTGCTTACCAGCCTTTGCGGGTCAGCGGCGCTCAGGCCGACCAGGTCATGGCCTTTATCCGTGTATGGCGCGATGCCTGGGCGGTTGTCGTGGTGCCGCTGCATGCTGCCGGGCTGCTGGGCGACCGGCAGGTTCCCCATATCGATCCGCTGCGCTGGGGTGACACGCATATCCATTTGCCCGCAGAGCTGGCGGCCACGGAACTGGTCAGCCTGCTCACGCCCGCCCGGCTCATGCCACGGCAAGGCTGTCTTGCCGTGCAACACGTACTTGCCGACTTTTCCCTCAATCTGCTGCATGCCCTGGAGACTGCGTCATGAGTGATGAACAGCGCATTCGAGAACTCGCCTATCAGATCTGGGAATCCGAAGGTAAACCCGCGGGCCAGGAAGACCGCCATTGGGCCATGGCCAGCAAATTGGCCCATACCGAAAGCGTCCCCACCGGCAAGCCGCGCACCCGGCGCACGGGCAAAGCACAGGCCACCATGGTGCCGCCCAGTTCGCCCGAAGAAAAAGCCGCTGTCATCAAGGAACCCAGAAAGCCGCGCCAAAAGCCCGGCATGACACCGTGAAACCGTTGCATTGAAAAGGAGATCCCATGCCAAGGTCAAAAGCCGGTCAGCATTACCTCGCCCCACAGGTCCTGCAACGCTCGCGGGTTTCTGAAGGACAGCCCTACCCGCTAGGCGCCACCTGGGATGGCCTGGGGGTCAATTTCGCCCTCTTCTCTGCACATGCCACGCGCGTGGAGCTGTGCCTGTTTGATGACAAGGGCACCACTGAAGTCGAGCGTATCGAGCTGCCTGAATACACCAATGAAATCTGGCATGGCTACCTGCCTGACGCCCATCCGGGGCTGATCTACGGCTACCGGGTACACGGTCCTTACGAGCCCGATAACGGCCATCGTTTCAACCCCAACAAGCTGCTGATCGATCCCTATGCCAAGCAGTTGGTGGGCAACCTGCACTGGTCGCCGGCCCTGTTCGGCTACACCCTCGGCTCCCATGACGCGGACCTGAGTTTCGATACCCGCGACAGTGCGCGTTACATGCCCAAGGCCAAGGTCATCGACCCGGCCTTTACCTGGGGTGAACAGTCCCCGGTGCGGGTGCCCTGGGACTCCACCATCATTTATGAGGCCCACCTGCGCGGCATCAGCATGCGTCACCCGGAGGTGCCTGAGGAACTGCGCGGCACCTGTGCCGGCTTGAAGCACCCGGCGCTGCTCAAGCATCTGCGCACGCTGGGCGTTACCAGCATTGAGCTGCTGCCCGTGCATGGCTTCCTAGACGATCAACACTTGCTCGAACAGTCGCTGAGCAATTATTGGGGTTACAACAGCATTGCCTTCTTCGCCCCTCACTCGGCTTACCTGGCCAGCGGAAAAATCAGTGAATTCAAGGAGATGGTGGCGCATCTTCACAATGCAGGTCTCGAGGTAATCCTCGATGTGGTCTACAACCACACCGCCGAGGGCAACGAGCTAGGCCCCACGCTGTCCATGCGTGGGATCGACAATGCCACCTATTACCGGCTGATGCCGGATGAGCGCCGCTTCTATATCAACGACTCCGGCACCGGCAACACGCTGGACCTGAGCCACCCCTGCGTGCTGCAAATGGTCACTGACTCGCTGCGTTACTGGGCGACGGAAATGCGTGTGGACGGTTTCCGCTTCGATCTGGCGACCATCCTCGCCCGCCATAGCCACGGCTTCGACGAACGCCACGGATTTCTGGTCGCCTGTCGCCAGGACCCGATACTGAGCAAGCTCAAACTGATCGCCGAGCCCTGGGATTGCGGTCCCGGAGGCTATCAGGTCGGCGGTTTCGCGCCCGGCTGGATGGAGTGGAACGACCGTTTTCGCGACACCGTGCGCGGGTATTGGCGCGGCGATGAGGGACAGCTGCCCGAATTGGCCAGCCGCCTGACGGCCTCGGGCGACAAGTTCAACCAGCGTGGCCGCAGGCCCTACGCGTCAGTCAACTTCATCACCGCCCATGACGGCTTTACCCTGCGTGACCTGGTTTCCTACGAGCAGAAGCACAACGAAGCCAACAACGAGGACAACCAGGACGGCAACGACAACAACATTTCCTCCAATTACGGCCGGGAAGGTCCAACTGACGACCCGGATATTCGTGCCCTGCGCCTGCGCCAGATGCGCAACCTGCTGTCGACCCTTCTGCTTTCGCAAGGCACGCCGATGCTGCTGGCCGGCGATGAGTTCAGCCGAACCCAGCATGGCAACAACAATGTCTACTGCCAGGACAATGAGGTGGGCTGGGTCGATTGGAACCTGGATGACGAAGGCCGCAGCCTGCTGGACTTCACCCGCCGGCTGATCAAGCTGCGCCGCGCCTACCCCATCCTGCGCCGCGGACGTTTTCTTGTCGGCGAGTACCACGAAGAATTGGGCGTCAAGGATGTCAGCTGGTTGTCGCCGGACGGCAGCGAAATGGAAGAAGAACAGTGGCATGACGGCAATGCCCGCTGCTTCGGCATGCTGCTGGACGGCCGTGCCCAGCCCACCGGCATTCGCCGTCGCGGCGACGATGCCACCTTGCTGCTGATTCTCAATGCCCATGACGATGTGGTGAATTTTCATCTGCCGGAGGTCACTCAGGGCATCGCCTGGGAGTGCCTGCTTGACACCAACCGGCCCACTCTGCGAGCCCATGAACTGCATGACTTTGGCAGTGAATTCCTGATCACCAACCGCTCGCTGCTGCTGTTCGAGTTGCAACGGGAAGAGACCTAGCGGTGAGGCCTATGGATGGAGGAGCGTTCGCGTCGGCCGGCCTAGCCCAGTGGACGGACGGACCTTGGCTATCTGAACCCCCCTTCCTTCCCTCAGTCGGACCTTATATCGACTGCCGCCGTCTGGCATTACCCCTGTGGAGGATCCCATGAAGATTCGCGACGTCATGACCCGCAATGCCCAAACCGTCACGCCCGAGCAGAGCATCCGCGAAGCCGCCGACCTGATGGCGCGCATCGACAGCGGTGCCTTGCTGGTGAATGAAGGGGATCGCTTGGTGGGCATGCTCACCGACCGTGATATCACCATCCGCGCCGTGGCCCAGGGACTGTCCGCCGATACGCCAGTGCGCAAAGTCATGAGCGGCAATATCCGCTATTGCTTCGAAGACGAAGACGTGCAGCACGTGGCGCAGAACATGGCGGATATCCAGGTCCGCCGCCTACCGGTGCTTACCCGCGAAAAACGCCTGGTGGGCGTGGTTTCCCTGGGCAATATCGCCAGCTCCAACGATGCCAAGACCAGCGACACTGTACTGCAAGGGGTGACGGAGGCGCATTGATTACCCAGTAACGTCGGTTACGTGCCCGGGCTACGCGTTGCGGGCGCGCCTCTTACAGCGAAGGTTCACTGTGAGCCGGCGACTTGCCGCGAAGACGAACGCGGGCCGGGGCAGGAATATCGCTTCGCTCCAGGCCTGCCCGATTCACTCAGCCGGCCAGAGACTTAGCCAGAGGACAGGTGCAATGAAAGCTGTGGTTTTTCATGACGTGGGCGACATCCGGCTCGACGATGTTCCTGAGCCCACCCTGCAAGCGCCGACCGATGCCATCGTGCGGCTGACGGCGTCGGCCATCTGCGGTACTGACCTGCACTTTGTGCGCGGTACCGTGGCCGGCATGCAGCCAGGCACCATTCTTGGCCATGAAGGCGTAGGCATCGTCGAAGCGCTGGGCGAGGATGTGCGCAACCTGCAGATCGGCGACCGGGTGGTGATCGCCTCGACCATCGCCTGCGGCAACTGCGTGTATTGCCGGTCGGGTTATTACGCGCAATGCGACGTGGCCAACCCCAACGGCCCCCAAGCCGGTACCGCGTTTTTTGGTGGCCCGGCCACCACCGGACCTTTTCAGGGCTTGCAGGCAGAAAAGGCGCGCATTCCCTTCGCCCACATCGGCCTGGTCAAATTGCCCAGTGAAGTCAGCGATGATCAGGCGATTCTGATTTCGGACATTTTCCCCACCGGCTATTTCGGCGCCGAAATGGCTGAAATCACGCCCGGCGACAGCGTGGCCGTTTTCGGCTGCGGCCCGGTTGGCCAATTCGCCATTGCCAGTGCCAAGCTGTTCGGCGCCGCGCGCATCTTTGCCATTGACCGGCTGGAAGACCGGCTGCGCATGGCCTGCCAACAAGGCGCCGAAGTCATCAACTTCGAGCATGAAGACCCGGTAGAAGCCCTGCACCGGTTAACCGACGGCATAGGCCCGGACCGCGTCATCGATGCCGTGGGCGTGGACGCCGAACACCCCCATAGCGCAACGCCTCAGCCAGACGACATCCGTTTTCACCAGGAAATGGCCGACATCACTCCGCATACTCATCCAGACGGCGCCAACTGGCACCCGGGCACGGCGCCCAGCCAGGTTCTGCAATGGGCTGTGGAGGCCGTGGCCAAGGCCGGCACCTTGTCGATAATTGGCGTGTACTCGGAGCAATCACGCAGCTTTCCCATTGGTCAGGCGATGAACAAGAACCTGACTATCAATATGGGCAACTGTCATCACCGCAAATACATTCCACACCTGATCGAGCTGGTGCTGAGTCGGCGCATCGATCCGGCGAAAATCATCACTCAGGTGAAACCGATGAGCGATGCCATTGCCGCCTTCGAGGCCTTTGACCGGCGCGACAGCGGCTGGGTGAAAGTGGAACTGCACCCGCAGCGCCAGCAGTCGCGCGGCGGTGATGAGCAGATAACCCATGGCGAGGCGCAGCTCGATGACGCCATTGAAGACTCCTTCCCGGCCAGCGATCCTCCTTCGATGACCTCGCCCAAGCGTTCGTGACCGCAGAAAAAAGACGAAAAAGCCTATGACTGAAGTTCGCATCGGCATTTCCGGCTGGCGCTACGCGCCCTGGCGGGGTGACTTTTACCCCAAGGGCCTCGCCCAGAAGAACGAGCTGCATTTTGCTTCGCGCGCCGTCAGGAGCATCGAAATCAATGGCTCCTTTTATGCGCTGCAAACGCCGCAGCGGTATGCAAGCTGGTACGCCGACACCCCCGACGGATTCGTGTTCAGCGTCAAGGCGCCCCGCTTCATCACCCATGTCAGGCGCCTGCGCGAGGTAGAAATCCCAGTGGCGAATTTCTTTGCCTCGGGGGTGCTCAGCCTCCGCGACAAGCTCGGGCCGATTCTCTGGCAGTTTCCGCCCAGCTTCAAATTCGATGCCGAGCAGTTCGAGCATTTCCTCGGATTACTGCCGCAAACGACTGATGCAGCTAGAGAAACGGCTCAGCATTGCAGTGCCGAACTGCGCAAGAGCGGCTATCTGGACCACGACAAAGGGCGCCCCCAGCGCCACGCCGTGGAAATCCGCAACAAGAGCTTCGTCGACCAGGCCTTCGTGGCGTTGCTGCGGCGTTTCCGTGTCGCTTTGGTAGTCGCCGACACCGCAGGCAAATGGCCGTATGCCGAAGACCTGACCAGCGATTTTGTCTATCTGCGTCTGCACGGCGATGCCGAGCTGTATGCCAGCGGCTACAGCGAAGAGGCGCTGACGCGCTGGCAGCAACGCATTGAAGCCTGGATCCAAGGTCGTGAACCCGCCGATGCCCACCTGATCAGCGATGAACGCGACCAGCCGCTTGAGTCCCGCGATCTGTATTGCTACTTCGACAATGACATCAAGGTGCGCGCGCCCTACGACGCCCGGCGCTTGCTGGAAAAACTGGGACTGGCCGAAGGCCTGGAAACCCAGCCCGGACTGGAGGCACCCCGTGACGCATCCTGACGCACAGCTGCGCAAGGCCGCCCTGCCCGCCGTACAGCGCCTGCACATTCTTACCGTGAATACGCACAAGGGCTTCACCCCGTTCAACCGGCGCTTCATTCTTCCCGAGCTGCGCGAAGCGGTGCGTACGTTGTCCACTGACCTGGTGTTTCTGCAGGAAGTCCACGGCACCCATGACCATCATGCCGCGCGGCTGAGCAATTGGCCGCCCACGCCGCAGTACGAGTTTCTTGCCGACAGCATGTGGCCGGAGTACGCCTACGGTCGCAATGCCGTGTACCCCCACGGCGACCACGGCAATGCCCTGTTGTCGAAATTCCCGATTCTGGCGTTCGATAACCACGATGTCTCCATCGGTCGCCATGAACAGCGTGGCTTGCTGCATTCCGAACTGGATGTGCCGGGCCCCAGGGAAGTGCATGCCATTTGTGTGCATCTCGGTTTGCGTGAAGGCCACCGGCGACGCCAGCTGAAACTGCTGTGTCGCCTGCTGGAAACCCTGCCCCCAGATGCCGCCGTGATCGTCGCCGGCGACTTCAACGATTGGCGGCTGCGCGCAGACCCACTGCTGGCACGCTGTGGCTTGGAAGAGGTCTTCACTCGCGCCCAGGGCACACCTGCCAAAAGCTTCCCGGCCCGACTGCCTTTGCTGTGTCTGGACCGCATCTACCTGCGCAACGCCACTGGGCACGATCCCCAAGTTCTGAGCCACCGGCCCTGGTCGCACCTGTCTGACCATGCACCACTGGCGGTAGAGGTACGACTATGAGTTTTGCCTGGCGCGGCGGAAATGACGTGGAGCTGCTGATCAATGGCGAGGAGTTTTTCCCCAGCGTGTTCGCGGCTATTCGCGCCGCCCGCCGGGAAGTTTTGTTGGAGACCTTCATCATTTTCGAGGACAAGGTCGGAATCGAGCTGCAAAAAACGCTGATCGAGGCGGCTGAGCGCGGTGTTGTCGTGGAAGTGACCGTGGATGGCTACGGCACAGCAGACCTGAGCAGCGCGTACATTTTGGCCATGACCCAGGTCGGCATCCGTGTGCACATGTTCGACCCCCGGCCACGGGTGTTCGGCATGCGCACCAACTTGTTCCGGCGCTTGCACCGCAAGATCGTGGTGATTGACGGCGAGCTGGCTTTTATCGGCGGTATCAACTTCTGTATCGACCACCTGGCTGAATTCGGGCCGATGGCCAAGCAGGATTACGCCGTTCGCGTGCGGGGCCCCATAGTGGCCGACATTCATAAGGCCAGTTGCGAACTGCTTGCCCATACCCCCGAGGGCTATCCGGGTGTCGTGCGGCCACGCACTGATCAACCCGCCGGCCGCATCGCCATGCTGCTGGCGATACGCGATAACGATGCCCACACTGATGACATCGAGGAGCAATACCTGCGCGCCATCCGTAAGGCGCGACAGCGCTTGCTGGTAGCCAACGCGTATTTCTTCCCCGGCTATCGCTTACTGCGCGAATTGCGCAACGCCGCCCAGCGCGGTGTGCAGGTCACGCTGATCCTGCAAGGCCAACCGGACATGCCCTGGGCGCGGATTTGCGGGCGGCTGCTGTACAACTACCTGCTGCGCGATGGCGTGGTGATCCACGAGTACTGTGAAAAACCCCTGCACGGCAAGATCGCTATCGCCGACAGCGAATGGTCGACCGTGGGCTCAAGCAACCTCGACCCGCTCAGCCTGTCGCTGAACCTGGAAGCCAACCTGTTCATTCGCGATACCGGTTTCAATCAGCAGCTTTATGCGCATCTGCAGCAATTGGCCATTAGCAGCTGCAAACGCGTGACGTTGCAGCGAGTGATGCGGGGTTACTGGTGGCGGGCACCGCTGGTGTTCCTCGGTTATCACTTCACCCGTCGCTTTCCGGCCATCGTCGGCTGGCTCCCGGCCCACCAGCCACGCCTGAAACCACTGCATCCCCAAGCAGCTACCGAGACTCCCTGTAAACAGGAAAAAATCTCATGACCCCTGCCGGCTCGTCGAGCGCCACCCACAAGCCGGTCTCCCGAAAATGGCGCCACCTTAGCCGCCTGTTGTCGCTGGGCCTACTAATCCTGGTGCCGGTGCTGCTGTTTCTGCTGGTCAAGAATCTTGATTGGCAGGAGGTCAAGCACGCGCTCTACGCCTATAGCTTTGGCATCTTGCTGGCCGGTGTCGGCATCAGCCTGGTCAGCTATCTGGTGTTCAGCAGTTTCGACCTGCTCAGCCGCTCCTACACCGGCCATGGCCTGCCCATGCGCCAGGTGCTGCCGCTGGCCTTCGTTTGCTACGCCTTCAACCTCAATCTGGGTTCCTGGGTTGGCGGAGTCGCGCTGCGCTACCGGCTGTACTCCCGGCTGGGGCTGGATATCGCCACCATTACCCGCATCTTGAGCATGAGCCTGATCACCAATTGGTTGGGCTTTTTCGTGTTGGGCGGCGTTATTTTCAGCCTGGGTCTGCTTGACCTGCCGGACAGCTGGCACATCGGCGCGAAGGGCTTGCGGTTGTGCGGCGCGCTGTTGTTGCTGGTGTCCCTCGCCTACCTGCTGGCGTGTGCATTCGCCCCTAAGCGCACCTGGCATTGGCGTGGTCACCGTATCAGCCTGCCCTCGTTGCGCTTTGCGCTGCTCCAGGCCGGCCTGGGTGCGCTCAACTGGATGCTGATGGCCAGCGTGATTTACCTGCTATTGCCGGAGCAGGCGTTTTATTTTTCCGTCCTCGGCATTCTGCTGATCAGCAGCATCGCCGGAGTCATCACGCACATCCCCGCTGGGCTTGGGGTCCTCGAAGCCGTGTTCATCGCCATGCTTCAGCACCAGTTTTCCAAAGGCACGATCCTCGCCGCCATGATTGGCTACCGGGCGTTGTACTTCCTGCTGCCGCTGGGGATTGCCTGCGTGGTGTACCTGATGCTGGAGAAACAGGCGAAAAAGCCGCGCTGAAGCCTGAGCGCGGCGCTCCAATCCAGGCCTCAGGCTCCCTTATGCTTGACGTGCTTCTCCATGAAGCCCATGGCAAAGGCCGAGATCACGAAGGTCATGTGAATGATCACGTACCACATCAGCTTGTCGTTGGAGATCTTCTGCGCATCCATGAACATGCGCAGCAAATGGATGGAAGAAATCGCCACGATCGAGGCGGCGACTTTCAGCTTCAGCGAGCCGGAATCCATCTTGCCGAGCCATTCCAGCTTTTCCATTCCGGGCTTGATGTTCAGCTGGGAGACGAAATTCTCGAAGCCGGAAATCATCACCATGACCACCAGCCCGCCGACCAGGGCCATGTCGATCATCGACAGCACCACCAAGATCAGCTCCGCTTCGGAGCGTTCGAAGACATGGGGCAGTACATGAAGGATTTCCTGGAAGAACTTCAGCGCCAGAGCCAGCAGTGCCAGAGACAGGCCCAGGTAGATCGGCGCAAGCAGCCAGCGGGCGGTGTAGAGGACGTTCTCCAGAAAGGATTCGATAATGTTCACGGCGTATGCAACTCGGTAGCAAGCAAAGGGCGCGCAGTATAGCGAGCTGTAATACCGGCAAAAAAGCGAGATTTCGCTTCAGGATATTTGAGCGCGCAACACCAGAGTGCCCAGCGGTGGCAGATCCAGGCACAGCGACTGCGTCTCGCCGTGGCTGACTTCGTCCAGGGTGGTGATTTCACCGGTGCAGCCGGCTCCTGAGCCGGCATATTCCTCGGCGTCGCTGTTCAAGGCCACCGACCAAATTCCCGCCAGCGGCACCCCGATCTGGTAGTTGGGGCGTGGCACTGGCGTGCAGTTATGCACGATCAGCAGCGGTGCGCCCTGTGTACCGCTGCGCAACCAGGCATACACGCTGTTGCTGCGATCATCGCCGATCACCCATTGAAAACCTTCCTGCTGACCGTCCAGCTGATGCAGGGCCGGCTCGTGGCGATGCAGGTAATTAAGATCGCGCACCAAGCGCTGCACGCCTTGATGATCGCCATAGCGCAGCAGGTACCAGTCCAGTTCATGGTCATGATCCCATTCGCGCCACTGGCCGAACTCGCAGCCCATGAACAACAGTTTTTTGCCCGGATGGGTCCACATGATGCTGAGATACAGCCGCAGATTGGCGAATTGCTGCCAGCGATCGCCGGGCATCTTGTCCAGCAACGAACGTTTGCCGTGTACCACTTCATCGTGGGAGATCGGCAGGATGAAATGCTCTGAAAAGGCGTAGATCAAACCGAAGGTGAGGCGGTCGTGGTGATAGTTGCGGTGCAGCGGGTCTTGCTGGATATAGGCCAGGCTGTCATGCATCCAGCCCATGTTCCACTTGTAGGCAAAGCCCAGGCCGCCTTCTTGGGTCGGCCGGCTTACACCTGGCCAGGCGGTGGATTCTTCGGCAATCACCAGCGCACCTGGCACTTCGCTGTTGACCACGTCATTGAGGTGGCAAAGAAAATCGATGGCTTCAAGGTTTTCCCGCCCGCCGTGGCGGTTGGGGATCCATTCGCCCTGGTTACGTGAATAGTCGCGGTAGAGCATTGAGGCTACTGCATCCACGCGCAGACCATCGACGTGATAGACGCGCAGCCAGTGCAGCGCCGAAGCCAGCATGAAACCGTGCACTTCGGTGCGGCCCAGGTTGTAGATATAGGTATCCCAGTCCTGATGAAAGCCTTCGAACGGATGCGCGTATTCATACAGCGCGGTCCCGTCGAAACGCCCCAAACCGTGGGGGTCGGTGGGGAAATGCGCCGGCACCCAATCAAGAATCACGCCGAGTCCGGCTTGATGACAGGCATTCACAAAGGCGGCAAAGTCGCGCGGGCTGCCATACCGCGCAGTGGGTGCGAATTGCCCCAGAGGCTGGTAACCCCAGGAGCCGCCAAAGGGGTGCTCCATGATCGGCAGCAGCTCGATATGGGTGAAGCCCAGGTCCACCGCATAGGGGATCAATTGCTCGGCCAGCTCATTCCAACTCAGTGAGCGGCCGTCGCGACCTCCCTCGCGGCGCCAGGATCCGGCATGCACTTCATAGATGGACAGGGGGCGCTGATGGCCCTGCATCGTGGCGCGACGCTGCATCCAGTCATCGTCATGCCAGTCGAAGTTGAGAGGTGCCGACACCACCGAGCCGGTGGCGGGCGGCGGCTCGCTGGCCAGCGCCATGGGGTCGGCCTTCAAGGGCAGCACGCCACCCTGACCGAGGATTTCGTACTTGTACACCTCCCCCGCCCCAAGGCGCGGCACGAACAACTCCCAGACTCCCGAGGGATGGCGCAGGCGCATCGGATGACGGCGCCCGTCCCAGGCGTTGAAGTTGCCGACTACCGAGACACGACGCGCATTGGGTGCCCAGACCGCGAAACGCACGCCCTCGACACCTTCATGCTGCGCCAATTGCGCGCCGAACACCTGGCCCAGTTCACGGTGGTTGCCCTCGCTGAACAGGTAGATATCCATTTCGCCGAGCAAGGGACCGAAGGCGTAGGAATCCTCGGTTTCCTGTACGCCGCCGCTCCAGTGAATGCGGTAGCGATAGGCGCGAAAGGCGTCGAGTCGCAGGCAGAACAGCCCCGGTGTGGATTGCTCCATGTCACCGAGCGCCTGTCCTTCTTGCGCATCCAGCAGCTCGACGCGCAGCGCCCCGGGAAGATAAGCGCGAATCACCGTGCCTTGCCCGACCGTATGAGGCCCGAGAAAGGCGAAGGGGTTGCCATGCTCCGCACGCACCAGTGCATCGATGGCCGCACGTTCTGCCGCCGACCAGCTGTGCTCGTCACTCATGTCTCGGTACTCCCCAGTATCTGGCGCGCCAGCGCCAGCAACCCGTGCAAGGGCACGTCCAGCCAATCGGGACGGTAGCGGGCCTCGTAGCAGATTTCGTAGGCGGCTTTTTCGAGGGTGAAGAGCGCCAGCGCCGCGTCTTCCGCATCGTCGCCCTGCCAGGCGTGAGGCACCGGGGCGGCCGCTTGCCGGTAAGCGCTGAGAAAAGCTGTCTCGGCCTGCTGGCGATACAGTTCGGCGATGGTGTGCCGTGCCTGCTCGGCCTCGGCTGAGCTGTCGCTGCCCTGGGCATTGCGCATGGCCATGGCGGCGGCATAGTCAAAAGAGCGCAGCACGCCCGCGACATCTTTGTAGGGACTGTGGCGGGCGCGGCGTTCTTCCAGGCTGCGCACCGGTTCGCCTTCAAAATCGATCAGGTAGGCATCGCCCTGCACCACCAGCACCTGGCCAAGATGCAGGTCACCATGCACGCGAATGCGCAGCCCGCCGCGCAGACGCCCGGCCAGCGCTTCAATTTCGCGCAGCAGTGCGTCGCGTTGTCCGGCAAGCCCGTCGGCTGCCTTGCGTGCGGTGCCGGTCAGCGCTTCGCGCCGCTGGGCCGCTGCATCAAGAGCATCGTTCACTTGCGCAGCGATACTGCGCGCCCACTCCGCACAGTCCTGCTCGTTGCTCTGTGCCGCGCCGAAATCCGGATTATCCGTAGGTTGCGCCAGCACGCCGTGCATCTCACCCAGGCGTCGGCCCAACATAACGGCGAATGCCTGCAGTTCGCCTAACGCCGCGTACTGGTTTTCCTGTTCGGACAAACCGCCCGCCAGCTCATCGCGGATGGCGCGCTCCAGCGTGTTTTGCGTCCACTGCCAGGCATCGCCCTGATTGCTCAGGTAGCCCTGCAGAATCATCAGCGTATGCGGCGTTCCCTGGGCATCGACGCGGCGCACTTCGCCCAGCAGCGGCGCGATATTGGCAAAACCGCGCTCAGTCAGGAAACCACCCATCTCGGTTTCCGGGTGAATGCCCGGCATGACCCGGCGCAGCAGTTTGAGCATCATCCGCTCGCCGATCAGCACCGAGCTGTTGGATTGCTCGGCGGATACCAGTTCGATGATTTCATCGGGCCGCTCTTCCATATTGGCAAAGGCTGTGCCGGGCAAGAACTGGATCTCGATGTCGTTTCCTTTCAATGCGTTAGATTGTCGAAGCTCGTGCAAGACCTGACGCGTGAATTCGGGCAGCGTCAGTGCATCGGTGAGCAAGCCGGCGTGACGTTTGCGCCGCAGTCGCGCCAACGCCAGTTGCTGGGGCAGCGTACTGCCGGACTGGAACTCTGGCACGAAGGCCAGCGGTAGTTGGTAATGCAGTGGGCCTTGGTCGCCAGCGACGTCCACTTCGCTCAGCACGCAGAGGTTCTCAGCGGCTCCGAACGGGATGGCATACAGCAGCCGTACGTTTTCCGCCTGCTTGCCGGCGAACCAGCGCCGCTTGGGTAGATACGCCGGCAAGGATTCCTGCTCCAGCAGGGTGCGAGCCGGTGGTTGCAACAGTTCGCGCAGATCGCGCTTGATCACCAGGGTCGGCAGTTCGGGCATGCGCTCGACCGGTGGGGAATGCCAGCTGGGCATGTGTGCCTCCTCGGCAAGCAAAAACCAGTAGAAGCCATAGGGCGGCAACGTCAGCAGGTAATTGAGCTGGCCCACGGGTGGAAAGGAGCTGCCCCCGAGCATTTCCACCGGCACCTTGCCGGCATAGGCAGACAATTCCAGTTCGGCGGCCTGGGCCGCCCGCGACACATTGGCCACGCAGAGGATGATTTCGTGTCGACCGTCGACGCTGGTGTATTCACGCAGGTAGGCGAGAATGCGCCGGTTGGCCGGCGCGAGCATTTTCAGGCTGCCACGGCCAAAGGCCTTTTGCTGTTTGCGAATCGCCAGCATGCGCCGCGTCCAGTTGAGCAACGAATGGGGATCGCGCGTCTGGGCCTCGACGTTGATGGTCTGGTAGCCATAGAGCGGGTCCATGATGGGCGGCAATACCAGGCGGGCAGGGTCGGCCTGGGAAAAACCGCCATTGCGGTCGCTGGACCATTGCATGGGCGTGCGCACACCATCGCGATCGCCGAGATAGATGTTGTCACCCATGCCGATCTCGTCGCCGTAATACAGGGTCGGCGTACCAGGCATGGAAAACAGCAAGCTGTGCAGCAATTCGATGCGCCGGCGGTCGCGTTCTACCAGCGGCGCCAGACGCCGGCGAATACCCAGATTTATCCGCGCGCGGCGGTCGGCCGCATAGTAATTCCACAGGTAATCACGCTCAGAATCCGTGACCATTTCCAGGGTCAATTCATCGTGATTGCGCAGGAAGATCGCCCACTGACAGTTGGCGGGAATATCCGGTGTCTGGCGAAGAATGTCGGTGATCGGGAAGCGATCTTCCTGAGCAATCGCCATGTACATGCGCGGCATCAGGGGGAAATGAAAGGCCATATGGCATTCGTCGCCCTCACCCCCTTCCGTTCCACCAAAGTACAGTTGGGTGTCCTCCGGCCACTGATTGGCCTCGGCGAGCAGCATGCGGTCCGGATAATTGGCGTCGATCTCGGCGCGGATTTTTTTCAGGACCAGGTGGGTCTCCGGCAGGTTCTCGTTATTGGTGCCGTCGCGCTCGATCAAATAGGGGATGGCGTCCAGGCGCAGTCCATCGATACCCAGATCCAGCCAGTAACGCATGATGCCGATCACCGCATGCAGTACTGCCGGATTGTCGAAATTCAAATCCGGCTGGTGGGAATAAAAGCGGTGCCAGAAATACTGACCTGCCACGGGATCCCAGGTCCAGTTGGAGGTTTCCGTGTCAAGGAAGATGATGCGCGTGCCGGCGTATTTTTTATTGCTATCCGACCACACGTAAAAGTCTCGGGCGCGGGAGCCTTTCTTGGCATTGCGGGCGCGCTGGAACCAGGGGTGCTGGTCCGAGGAGTGATTGATGACCAGCTCGGTGATGACCCGCAAGCTGCGTTTGTGCGCCTCGCTGATAAAACGACGCACATCGGCCAGGTTCCCGTAATCGGAATGGACGCCGCGATACTCGGCGATGTCGTAGCCATCATCTCGGCGCGGTGAGGGGTAGAACGGCAGCAGCCAAATGGTGTTGACGCCGAGACCGGCGATGTAATCAAGCTTGTTGATCAAGCCTGAAAAATCACCGATACCATCGTTGTTGCTGTCGAAATAGGACTTTATGTGCACCTGATAGATGACCGCATCCTTGTACCACAGCGGGTCTCTGAGAAAAGCGGCCGGCCTGGGTTTCCTCGCCATGTATGTCTCCCTGTCAGCTTGCCGGGCGGATGCGCCAGATCCCGAAAGGCAGGTGCCACGGTTCGATGCGCATCCATTGGACCTTGCCTTGCCAGGTCCAACGATGACCGCTCATCAAGTCTTCGCCATGCAGACTGGCATCGTCAGGCAAGTCGAACTCCCATAGCGGCAATTCAAAATGCGCTTCCTGGGCTCGGTGCGGGTCAAGACTGACCGCCACGAGAATGAAGTTGTCCAGTTCGGCTGTGCGTTTGCCGAAGTACAGGATGTTGTCGTTCCAGGCGGTATAGGCCTGAAAACCCAGGTGAGTCTGCAAGGCGTGATTGCGTCGGCGGATCTGGTTCAACTGGGCGATTTCACCGACGATGTTTCCCGGCGCCCGGAAGTTGCGCGACTTGATCTGGTATTTCTCCGAGTCCAGGTACTCCTCCCGACCGGGGATGGGCGCCGACTCGCAGATCTCGAAGCCCGAGTACATGCCCCATAGTCCCGACCCCATGGTGGCCAGCACGGCACGAATCAGAAAACCCGCACGGCCCGAGTCGTGCAGGAAAAATGGGTTGATGTCCGGCGTATTGACGAAGAAATTAGGCCGGTAACAGTCCCGCCAGGGCGGTTCGTTGAGCTCGGTGAAATACGCCTGCAGTTCCTGCTTGGTATTGCGCCAGGTGAAATAGGTGTAGCTCTGGCTGAATCCGAGCTTGCCCAGGCGCGCCATCATTGCGGGGCGCGTGAAGGCCTCGGCGAGAAAGATCACCTCCGGGTGTCGGCTGCGGATATCGGCGATCAGCCATTCCCAGAACGGCAGCGGCTTGGTGTGCGGGTTGTCGACGCGAAACAGCGTAACGCCGTGCTTGACCCAGCCTTCCACCACGTCGCGCAACGCCAGCCACAGTTCGGGAATCGCCCCTTCGGCGTAGAAATCGACATTAACGATGTCTTCATATTTTTTCGGTGGGTTTTCCGCATGGCGAATGCTGCCGTCCGGCCGCCAGCTGAACCAGCCGGGGTGTTCGCGCAGCCAGGGGTGATCGGGCGAGCACTGGATAGCGAAGTCCAGGGCAATTTCCAACCCCAGGGAACGGGCCACGGCCACCAGCTCATGAAAGTCCTCGAAGCTGCCGAGTTCGGGATGAAGGGCGTCGTGCCCGCCCTCCTCGCTGCCGATGGCGTATGGGCTACCCGGATCGCCTTCTTGGGTGAGCAGGGAATTGTTGCGGCCTTTGCGGTGGGTATGGCCAATCGGGTGTATGGGCGGGAAATACACCACATCGAAGCCCATGGCGACGATTTCCGGCAGCCGGCGAATCACGTCCTTGAAGGTGCCGTGACGCTGCGGATCATTCGTGACAGAGCGTGGAAACAGCTCATACCAGCTGGCGAACTGCGCCAGTGGGCGCTCCACTTCCAGGGGATACACGGCGCTGCGCGTGCGGTGCGGGTGTTCAGCGGCCAGTGCGATGTTTTGGATCGTCTGGGGTGCCAGAAATACGCTCACCCGTTGTTCATCGGTTCGCGCCGCGCGCAATTGCTCGAGCACCTGTTGCACCTCGGCACGGTGCTCGGCGGGGGCCGACTGTGCGACGTGCCGCACAAGCTGTTCGCCTTCCGTGAGCTCCAGGGAAATCGGCACGCCGGCGCGGTGCTTTTTCCGTAGTTCGTTACAGAAAGAACCGTACTCGTCCCACCAGGCTTCAATGGCGAAGACCCAGCGACCCGGGTGGGCCGGCTGCAGCTCCACATCCCAGTGGTCGTTGCTAATGAACGTCAACGGTACCCGCTGCCAGTGGGTGTAAGTAACCGGTCGCCAGAGCAGTTCGGCGGCGAGCTGGTCGTGCCCATCCGCAAAGATCACTGCAGATACGGTCACCGGCTGGCCGCTGATGGCCTTGGCTGCAAAGCGTCCGCCGTCGACTACTGGCTCGACCGACTCGATGGCGATTCGCGGCAAGGTCAGCGCTTCTTCCAGGCCGACGTTACCGTTCAGGCGCCATGAAGGTTCATGAGAGGTGTCTAAGGGCATCGACAATTCCTTGGTGCGACGAACGACTGAAGCAGGACGGCGCGCTGCTTTTGGGCAGCTCGACCTGTTTATTCCGAGCCGTTGCCACAGGCAAAGTTCAGCCCTCTAGCCGGGTGGCGCTGTGCCGGCGCAGCGGTATGTCGCAGGCGAAGACGTATACTGGCGGGCCTGTTATCGCCATGAGCCGGTTTTCCATGACGGACACCCTCTCCCCGCTGTTGCTGTACCGCCAGGCCATCGAGCGGTACGGCTTTCACTCTGACCCCGCCCAATGGCAAGCGGCGCAATCCCTGGATGATTGCCACCGTGCGCTGCATGACCCGCAAAGCGGGCCGCAGCCGAGTGCCGGCGTCTACCTGTGGGGCCCGGTCGGTCGCGGCAAGACCTGGTTGATGGACAGTTTTTATCGCAGCCTGCGGGTGCCGGCGCGTCGGCAGCATTTCCACCATTTCATGCGCTGGGTGCATCAACGGCTGTTCCAGCTGACCGGCACGCCCGATCCTCTTCAGGCGCTGGCCCGCGAGCTGAGTGAGGACGTGCGGGTGCTGTGCTTCGACGAACTGTTTGTCAGCGATATCGCCGATGCCATGCTGCTGGGCCGGCTGCTGCGGGTGATGTTCGAGGAAGGCGTGGTGCTGGTGGCCACCTCCAACCAGCCACCGCAGCAGCTGTATGCCGAGGGCTACAACCGCGAGCGTTTCATACCGGCCGTGGAGGCCATCGAACGTCATATGCGCATTGTCAGCGTGGACGGTGGTCAGGATCACCGCCTGCATCCGGGCGCTGGGCAACAGCGCTACTGGATAGCCGAGGCCGGCCAGCCCACTGCATTGTCCGCCCTCTTCGAACAGTTGGCTGACGGCGACACCGCGTGCAGTGATGCCTTGATGATCGGCCACCGCTCCATCGCGGTGGTGCGCCAGAGTGCATCGGTGCTCTGGTGTCGGTTTGCCGATCTGTGCGAACAGCCCTTGTCGGCGCTGGATTTCATTGCCTTGGGCGATCGTTTTACCGCCATCCTGATTGGCGAGGTGCCAAACCTCAGCGCCGCGCCGCGCGCAGGCCGCATCGCCCGCGGCACCGAAGATGGCGTCGAACGGGTGGCCGCCGGCGACCGCAAGCTGCCGGAACTGTCGGTGCATGACAACAGCGTCCGGCGCTTCATTGCCCTGGTGGACGAATGCTATGACCGGCGCATTCCGTTGTACCTGGAGGCTGCGGTGCCCCTCGAAGAGCTGTATACCGAAGGCTACCTGGCCTTCCCGTTCCGCCGCACGCTGAGCCGCCTGCGCGAAATGCAGCTGCAACGTTTTGGTGAATGTATCGAGTGACAGCACGTCCGTAGGGTGGCGTTGAGCGCAGCGATACCCATCGCGTAGGTTGAATGATCGTCCCCACGCTCCGCGTGGGAATGCAGCCACCGGCGTTCCGCGCCCCAGCGACCGCAGAGAGTATCCCCCGGGAATTGATGACGCAGCTGCCGTAGGGCGGCGTCGCTCGCTGCAGGTGGGTTGGCTGGATGCTTGAGGCTGAGCGAGCACCCCGCCGGCGGGGTATCCCCCTGCGGCGGGCGAGGCCGCCCTACGCATGCATGTCTATATGACCCAACGCGCCCGCTGCTAGCAACACTGAACGTAGACACAGCCAATGAATTCGCCAGTGCACAAGCTATCCGGCGCCCATTGGGCTACGACGGATGCCACATGGTCGGCTGCCATCCGCCCCTACGATGTTCGTCGCCGCACCGATGTGTGTGCGGGTGCGATGTCAGGCGAATAAATTCGCCCCTACAAAAGCCCGGCACCTGGCCTTGCTGATCGTTCCACGCTTCGCGCCTCAGCGAACGCAGCGCTTCAACCTAAGCGCGCGGCGATCACCCATTTACCACGCTGCCGCCGTTGACATGCAGCACCTGCCCGCACACATAGGAAGAGTCGTCGCTGGCCAGGTATACATAGGCCGGTGCAACCTCGGCCGGCTGTCCGGGACGACCAAGCGGAGTCTCGGCGCCGAAGCTGGCCACCTGTTCGGCGCTGAAGGTCGAGGCGATCAAGGGCGTCCAGATGGGGCCCGGCGCCACCGCGTTGACACGAATGCCCCGGGACGCCAGGTTGATGGCCAGGGAACGGGTGAATGAGGTGATCGCGCCTTTGGTGGAGGAATAATCCAACAGTTTCGGATTGCCCTTGTAGGCCGTGATCGAGGTGGTGTTGATGATGGTTGCACCTGGCTTCAGGTGCGGCAGCACCGCCTTGGTCAGTAGAAACATGCCGAAAATATTGGTGCGAAAGGTCTTTTCCCACTGCTCCACGGTGATGTCTTCAAGAGACTCCTGGGGATGCTGTTCACCAGCATTGTTGACCAGGATGTCGATCTGTCCCCATTGCTTGAGTGTTTCCTCGACCACCTTGTCGCAGAAGTCTTCGCCGGCCACATCACCGGCGAAGCCGATGACCTCACTCCCGCTCTGCTCGATCTCGCTGCGGGTCAGGTCGGCGTCCTCGTATTCATTCAGGTAGAGCATGACGATGCGTGCGCCCTCGCGAGCGTAATGCACGGCCACCGCGCGGCCAATGCCGCTGTCCGCACCGGTGATGATGGCGACCTTGCCTTCGAGTTTGCCGGCGGGCTTGTAGGTTTTGGCCAGGTAAACCGGCTGAGGAAACATCTCCTCCTCCGAGCCCGGGCGATGGTCCTGGTGCTGAGGCGGCAGGGTTTTCTTGTCTTGTTCGGTCATGATGGTCTCCCATGGAAAGGGTGATACATACAGAGCCGACTTATGTCTGGGCCAAGGGTTCAGCTCACCAGACGCACTACCCGTACCGTTGCACACGACCGCGTTGCCTACTGCATTACATACGGCCTGGCTAACCTTTCACGTCCAACTGTTTCCACATCGCTTGGGTGATCCGCTGACGATTGGCATAGCCCTGCCAGGGATCGCCCTGCAGGTCATCCAGCCGTTCGTGCAGGTTCTGGATCGTCCATTGGTTGGAGCTGTGCAACCCAGCCAGTTCTTCGCGGGCGATGGGTACTGAAACCGGCAAGCCCGGTCGGGCGCGCACCGAGTACGCGCACACTGTGCTGGCGCCGCGCTGGTTGCGCAGGTAGTCGATGAAGATCTTGCCCACCCGATTCTTCGGCCCCGACGTGGCGGTAAAACGCTCCGGCAACTGACGCGTCATAAACTGGGCAATCGCCTTGCTGAAGCGTTTCACCGCGTCCCAGTCGTCTCGGCGGCCCAGCGGCACGATGATGTGCAAACCCTTGCCGCCACTGGTTTTCAGAAATGCTGTGAGCTTCAGTTCATCGAGCACCGTCAGGGTCAGCTGCGCCGCTTCCAGCATGCTGCGCCAGGGCAACGCCGGGTCCGGGTCGAGATCGAGGACGAAGTGGTCCGGCGTTTCGATGCGGTCGTGGGTGGCACCCCAGGTGTGCAGCTCGATGGTGCCCATCTGCACTGCGCCAATCAGCGCCTGCAGGCTGTCGATTTCCATGAGCTGATCGTGCTTGGGGTCCAGCGCGCGATCGAGGTGCTTGATGTGCGGGATGGCCAGGCGCACCGCGTGTTTCTGAAAGAATTGTTCGCCACCTACCCCGTCCGGGGCACGCAACAGCGACACCGGACGGTTGTCCAGCTTGGGCAGGATCCACTCCGCGATACGGGCGTAGAAGCGCGCCAGATCAATTTTGGTCGCGCCGCTGTCGGGGTCGATCACCCGCTGCGGATTACTGATGCGGATCTCCGCCACCAGATCGCCGGCGGCCGGACTGCCGGCCACCGTGCTGCCCTGCTTGCCGGTGGGCGCGGCTTTAGTGGGGCTGCTTTTCAACTCGCCAGGGTTCACGGCCCGTTCATGCACGATTTCCTCGGCGGGTTTGTCGCTGCGCTGGGCAATGTATGCCGCCTGGCGCACGATACCCTCGCGGGTCCATTCGGCGAACTCCACCTCGCCCACCAACTGGGGTTCGATCCAATGCACATCCTTGACGGCGGCGCCGCGCGGAGGGTTGCTAATGGGCGGGTCGGGCCGCTCCAGCCTGCGCATCTGCGCATGCAGGGCTTTCAGGCTGCGTTCATTGAAGCCGGTGCCGACCCGTCCTGCATAGCGCAAACCGCCCTCGTCATTGACGGCCAGCAGCAACGCGCCGAAGCCGCTGCGGCTGCCCTTGGGCTTGCTGTAGCCGATGATCACGAACTCCTGGCGCAAGCGGCACTTGAGCTTGATCCAGTCGGGGCTGCGTCGTGATTGATACGTGCTGCCGGCGCGCTTGCCGATTACGCCCTCCAGAGACATGGCGCAGGCACTGGTGAGGATGTCGTGGTGGCTGGCCTGAAAGGCATCGGAAAAACGCAGCAAGGGCTGCGGCTTGTCCATTAACGCCTGTTGCAGCGCCGCGCGCCGTTCCGCTACGGGGCGTTCACGCAGGTCCTCGCCATTCAAAAAGGGCGCATCGAACAGGTAATACACAATCTCCTGGCTGCGCCCCAGCTCGAAAGCATTTTGCAAGGATTGGAAATCTGGCAGGCCTTTCTCGTTGAGCACCACCACTTCGCCGTCCAGCCAGCTGTTGGGCAGGGCCAGCTCGGCGATGGCCTCGGCCTGCTGCGACAAGCGCTTGGTCCAGTCGTTGCCCTTGCGAGTGTACAGGCGCACCGCGTCTTCGGTGATGCGGGCCAGCATGCGGTAGCCGTCGAACTTGATTTCGTACAGCCAATCGCCGGGAGGCGGCTTGTCCACCAGCGTGGCCAGTTCCGGGATCAAGCTGTCCGGCAGAGCAACCGACGTCGTGCGGGGCTTGGCTTTGGTGGGTTTCGCCTGAGTGGATTTGGCCGCGCTGTTCTTGGCTTTTTTTTCTTTGATGCGTGCCGTGCTTAATACGCTTTCCGGACGCGCCTGCACGATGTCGTAGTCGCTGGATGGCCGCGCCGTGCCATCGCGCTCCTTGATCAGCAACCACTGTTCCTTGTCGCCACTGCCGCGCAGGTGGGTGCGCACCAGCGTCCAGTCGCCGCTGAGCTTTTCACCCACCAGGGTGAATTTCAGTTTGCCTTGCTGGTACGCCGCCGCCGGGTCGCCGTGGGGTTGCCAGATGCCATGGTCCCAGACGATCACGTCACCCGCGCCGTAATGCCCGGCGGGAATGCTGCCTTCAAAGCTGGCGTACTCCAGCGGGTGATCTTCCACATGCACGGCAAGCCGTTTGTCGTTGGGGTCCAGGCTGGGACCCTTGGGCACTGCCCAGCTTTTCAAGGTGCCGTCCAGCTCAAGGCGAAAGTCATAATGCAGGCGCCGCGCATCATGCTTCTGAATCACGAAACTCAGCGCCTTGTCGCTGTTTCGGCTCTTTTTTCGCGTCGTATTGCCGCTCGGCTCAGGCGTGGCGGCGAAGTTGCGCTTGCGCTGGTAGTGGCTCAAGGGGTCGGCCATGGATATTCCTCATTTACTACGCGCGGTCTTACCGGTTTTCTTGCGCGGTGAGGGTTTTTCTTTTGTCGTGTCGGCCTCGTCGTCCTTGGGGCTGTCTCCGCGCTTCCCACTCAGGCTGCGCTTGAGCAGTTCGGTCAGATCAATGACATCGGCGCTGCGTCGCGCCTCGCCAGGTTCGACGCCTTCCACATGCGTGATCTTGCCGGCGCTGGCCTTCTCTTCCACCAACTCCATGATTTTTTCCTGGAAGGTGTCGCGATAATCGTCGGGTTGCCAGTCGCCGCTCATGTCCTCGATCAACCGCTTGGCCATGTCCAGCTCCGCCTTGGCCAGGTCCGGCTTGCTGACCGCACTGCCCAGCTCGAGGATCGCCAGGCCGCGCACTTCGGCGGGCCAGCGCAGCTTGACCAGCACCAACGCATCCTCCAGCGGCATCAGCGCCGCCAGGTATTGACGGGTGTGCAACACGACCCGGGCCAGGGCCACCCGGCCACTGCTTCTCAACGCTTCACGCAACAGGGCGTAAACCTTCTCCCCGCGCTTTTCGGGGCTCAGGTAATACGGCGTGTCGATGTTCTGCAGCGGAATCTGCTCGCGCTCGACGAAGGTAAAAATGTCGATGGTCTGCGTCGATTGTGGATGGGCCGTGCGTATTTCCTCTTCGCTGAGCACCACATAGCGACCTTTCTCGAACTGCACGCCCTTGACGATGTTTTCCGAGGTGATTTCCTTGCCGGTTACCTTGTTGATGCGCTTGTAACCGACGGGGTCCATGCTGCGCTTGTCCAGCCAGTCAAAGTCCACACCCTGGCTGGAGGTGGCTGAAACCAGGCCGACCGGAATGTGCACCAGGCCGAAGCTGATTGCGCCTTTCCAGATGGATCGAGGCATTATTGCGTTCCTCCAGATTCTGAAAAGTGGCTGCTCACTCCTTGGTTTTCTTTTCCAGCCGGTCGACAACGTGCGGCACCACGTTGAGTACGAACAAGCCCAGCAAGGTCGCCAGGACGGCCGTTGTTTCACTGCCTATGCCCACTGACATGCCAATGGCGGCGGTCAGCCAGATGCCCGCGGCAGTGGTCAGTCCCTTGACTTCATTGATATGGTCGTTTTTCAGTATGGTTCCTGCGCAGAGAAATCCCACTCCGGCGACGACACCCTGGATGACTCGACTCATGGCGTCTTCTTCGGAGCCGTCCAACTGCGGCACCAGCACGAACAGTGCCGCCCCCAGCGCAACCAGCATATGGGTGCGAACCCCGGCCGCCTTGCCGCTGTGTTCGCGCTCATAGCCCAGCAAGGCGCCCAGTAACGCAGCCAGAAGTAGGCGCAGAATGATGCGAACAGCCTGGTCAAGCTCGGTAATGTCGGAAAACTCATCTGCGAACGTTTCGACGATCACCGCCCATGCGCTCATCCCGACAATTCCTGCCCCGCCGACCTGTAACGGGTGCTGGCACAGCGCCGACAGCGCTGACAAACCATGTCTTCCTGGCCAAGGCGTACCGGGGTTGGGAGTGTCCAACTGCATCCGGCCAACAGACAACGGAAAACCATAACGCCTCCTGTGCGGGTTCACCGCAAGCATCTAGGACTCAACCGTTTCGACTGTTGAAATGAAAAGATGGTTGCCTGGAGAGATAAAGTCGTGGGTAGGAGAGGCGTTGCGGGAGGAAAAACCAAGCCATGGATAAGATAACCACAGCGGATGGCGGAAGCTTCCCGCTTCCGCCGCGCGCAATTCACAGATTAATTGCGCTTGCTGCTCTGGCCCCCTTTTTTGCCTGCTTCAGAGGCGCGTTCGGGGTCATTCTTGAAATTGCCACCACTGACGTGGCCCCCTTTTTTCCCCGCTTCGGAAGCGCGTTGCGGGTCCTCAGCGAAGTTGCCTTTACCACCTTGACGGTCAGCCATTTCTAAATGCCTCTTTTCAGGTTTGGTAAACAGGCGCATTACGCACCTATATCCATGGATGCTCCCCTCATGAGGAAGTTCGCCTCTTTTTAAGAGCAACATTGCATCGATAACAGCGTTTCAGGCATAGGATGGAACAAGGCAGCTGGCCATGGCGAAGCGCTGAATTCGCGATGCGAGGTGTCTATTTAGGCGCGCTTCGTGATTATTCTCCAAGCTTTCCACAACCCCCTGGCGTGACGCTCCAAATGTCGGCCGCATATTCGCGAATCGCGCGATCCGATGAAAACCAGCCCGCGCGTGCGGTATTCAAGACCGACGATTTCCACCAGTGCATGGGACGTTTCCACATCGCTTCGACCCGCAGTTGCGCTTGCCAATAGGCCTCGAAGTCGGCACAAACCAGGAAGCGATCCTGATACTGCAGTCCTTCGATCAAGCCGGCATAGCGGTTCGGGTCATCAGGGGAAAACACCCCGTTACGGATGGCTTCCAGAGCGCTGGCCAGGCGCTGCGAGTGGGCGATTTCCGCTGACATGTCCAGGCCGGCCAGCCGACGCATGGCAACCTGTTCGGCGGATAAGCCGAAGATGAACATGTTGTCGGTGCCGATGCGCTGGCTCATTTCCACATTGGCGCCATCCATGGTGCCGATGGTCAGCGCACCGTTGAGGGCGAACTTCATGTTGCTGGTGCCCGAGGCTTCCATGCCAGCGGTGGAAATCTGTTCGGATAGATCGGCGGCCGGGATGATCACCTCCGCCAGGGTAACGTTGTAATTGGGGATGAAGACCACCTTGAGCAGGCCACGCAACGTGGGGTCATTGTTGATCGTGCGGCTGATGTCGTTGGCCAGCTTGATGATCAGCTTGGCCTGGTAGTAGCTGGCCGCCGCCTTGCCGGCAAAGATTTTCACGCGCGGTACCCAGTCAGTGGCCGGGTCGTTGCGGATCGCCTGGTACAGCGCCACGCAATGCAGCAGATTGAGCAACTGGCGCTTGTATTCATGGATGCGCTTGACCTGCACATCGAAGATCGCCTCGGTATCCAGCGTGATCCCTAGCCACGACTGCACCAGGTTGGCCAGCTCCTTTTTATTGTGCTGGCGCTGCTCCATGAAGCGCTTGCGAAACGAAGACTTCTCCGCGTAAGGCTCCAGAGTGGGCAACAGGGCTTCCGGCGCATCCAGCAATTCTTCACCCAGATGCTCCACCAACAGGCCGGTCAACTGGGGGTTGGCCTGGTAGAGCCAGCGCCGGAAGGTCACGCCGTTGGTCTTGTTGTTGATGCGGTTGGGATACAGGCGATGCAGGTCGCGGAACACGGTGTCGCGCATCAATTCGGTGTGCAACGCGGAGACGCCGTTGACACTATGGGAGCCCAGAAAAGCCAGGTTGCCCATGCGCACGCGGCGGCCCTGGTCCTCTTCGATCAGCGACACGGAGCGCAACAGGGCGAAATCGTGAATGTCCTTGGCGCGCAACATGTCGATGTGGTGCGCGTTGATCAGATAAATGATCTGCATGTGCCGGGGCAGCAGGCGCTCCATCAGCGATACCGGCCAGGACTCCAGTGCTTCGGGCAACAGGGTGTGATTGGTATAGGCCAGGGTGGCCCCGGTCAATTGCCAGGCCTGTTCCCAGGGCCGGCCGTGCTCATCCACCAGCAGGCGCATCAACTCGGCTACGGCGATGGCCGGATGGGTATCGTTGAGCTGAATCGCCACCATGTCGGGCAGGCGCTGGATGTCATGGTGTTTGACATGCCGGTGCAGCAGGTCCTGCAGCGAGGCGGAGACGAAGAAATATTCCTGGCGCAGGCGCAATTCCTGGCCGGCCTCGGTGATATCCGCGGGATAGAGGACGCGGGAAATGCTTTCGGCCTTGACCGCCTCGGCCACGGCACCAAGGTGATCCCCAGCGTTGAAGCGCTCCAGCTGCAGAAAACGCTCCGCCCGCGATCGCCACAAGCGCAGCGTGTTCACGCTGGCGCGCTTCCAGCCAATGATGGGAATGTCATATGCAATGGCTCGCACCGTTTCGGTGGGCTGCCAGGTTTGCCGACCGAGGCCGTGACTGGCGGCCTGGACCGTGATGACACTGCCACCGAAGCCGATGGTGTAGGCGACTTCCGAGCGTTCGAATTCCCAGGGATTGCCGAAATCCAGCCAGGTTTCGGTGTGCTCGTGCTGCCAGCCGTCGATGATCACCTGACGGAACAAGCCATGTTCGTAGCGAATGCCGTAACCATGGGCCGCCACGCCCAGGGTCGCCATGCTTTCCATAAAGCACGCCGCCAGTCGGCCCAGGCCGCCGTTGCCCAGCGCGGCGTCGGGCTCCAATTCGCTGATGTCCCGTAAATTGACGTTCAGTTCGGCCAGCGCTTCGCGGGCCGTTTCCAGCAGGCCCAGATTGCTCAGGTTGTCGATCAGCAAGCGGCCGATAAGGAATTCCAGCGACAGGTAATAGACGCGCTTTTGCTCGCTGCGGTCGATTTGCAGCGCCGAGTCTTCCCAGTTGTCGACCAGGTAATCACGAGTCGCCAGGGCCACAGCTTCGAACCAGTCATGCTTGCAGGCCGAAGTGAGATCCTTGCCGGTCGCGTATTTCAATTTGGAAAGAATGCGCTCGCGGAATACCGCCACGCTTTCGAGGCTGGTGCATTCGGGCCGGGACATGGTGGGCCTCTTTCGTTTGCCGGTGCATCGGGCACGTCTGCAACGTGCGACGGGGCTCGGTCATGGATTGACAAAGCTTGAGGCTGCACCGGGCGAGCGGGAGTTCCCCTCGAACCAATGGCTGGCTCACCGCTCAACATCTATGAGGGTGTGTATTTATGTGGAGATCACCGCCATGCCACGCGGAAGCAAAGAGAAATACACCGACAAGCAAAAGCGCAAAGCCGAGCATATCGAGGACAGTTACAAGGAAAAGGGCGTGTCGGAGGATGAAGCCGAAGCGCGCGCCTGGGCCACGGTCAACAAGCAATCCGGCGGAGGTGAGCGCACCGGCGGCGGCCAGAAGAAACCGGCGCCGGCCAAAGCCAAGGATCGCCAGCAATCGGCACGGCGCGCCGTGGCCACCAAGCGTGGCGTACCCCGCTCCCAGTCCGCCAGCCTGGAAGACCAGACCAAGGCCCAGCTGCTGGAAAAAGCCCGCGCCAAGAATATTCCCGGCCGTTCCACCATGCGCAAGCAGGAGCTGATCGAGGCGCTGCAGGGCTGAAGTGTAGCGACGCGACTAGGTGCCCGTTCTCTTATTTATCCCTTGCGAGGGTGAGCAAGTGTTCAGCGTCCAACAAGGGCGCCTTCGCCGCCAGACCGCCGAAGGAGATGGCCGGGTCGATGTAACGCATCGCCGACTTCATGTCCTTCCAGCCGATGTAGGTCATCAGGGCCTTCAGGTCCCAGCCATTGGCGGTAGCCCAAGTCGCGAAACCGCGACGCAGCGAGTGGCTGGTGTACAGCTCGGCCGATACGCCGGCGCGCTGCAGAATCTGCCGCAGCAGCGTGATCATGCTGCCGGGGTGCAAGCCCTCCTCGCTCAGATGTCCCCAGCGGTTGATGCGCCGGAACACCGCGCCCTGGCTAATTCCCGCAACACCAATCCAGGCCAGATACGCCTGCACCGGGCACAGCTGTTTCAACGCAGGCGCCTGGTAGGTGGTACCGAGGTTTTGCCGGTCACCCTTGCTGAACGGCAGATACAGCGTCATGCCACTACCCGCCTCGGCCTGAATGTGTTCGACCTGCAAGCGGCACAGCTCATCGCTGCGAAAGCCTCGCCAGAACCCCAGTAGCACCAGCGCCGCATCGCGTCGGCTGCGCAAAAGGCGCGTGCTATCACCTGCGTGCAGGGCGTCGTCCGCCTCCTGCTCCAGCCAGGCGACAGCTTGCTGCAAATGCTGCAACTGCAGCGGCGCCGCTTGTTTTTCCTGGGCGGGATGCAAGGTGCGAATGCCCTTGAGCACCTGGCGCACCATCGGCGCCTTGGTCGGATCGGGAAAGCCTTGGCTGATATGCCACTGCGCCAACGCCGCCAGGCGCTGCTTGAGTGTGTTGAGCGAGAGCGTCTGCGCGTGGGCCGCCAGGTAGCGCCCCACGCTCTCGCTCGTGGCCGGCAGAAAGCCGCCCCAGCTCACTTCGAAATGCTCAATGGCTGACTGATAGCTGCGCCGCGTGTTCTCTCGCGTACCCGCTTGTAGATAGCGTTCGATCTCGCTCATGTCTTCTCTTGCCCGCCCAAGCGTACTGAAAGGCCTGCCAGGACGCCGATTTATCCTATGGCACCCGATAATGCGCCGTTATTCTATCTCATAAAAGGAAAAATATAGGATGAATTTCAAGCCGTACTGGTATGTAATTACATGGTATGTATTCCAGTACGAAATAGTAGGAGCACAGCAATGGCGCGTGGCGGAGTCAACAAGGCAATCGTGCAGCGGGCCCGTCAGGCCCTGCTTGATCGGGGCGAGCATCCCAGCATCGATGCGGTACGCGTCGAACTGGGCAATACCGGCTCGAAAACCACCATTCATCGTTATTTGAAGGAGCTGGAAGACCAGCCGGCCACCGCCCTGCGCGCCGACAAGCCTTTGAATGAGCAGTTGGCCGGCCTGGTCAACCAAATGGCCGAACAGCTGGCGGAGCAGGCGCAGGAAACGGTGAGAGAGGAGCGTGCGGAGCTGGCGCGTGATCGCCTGGCCTACCAGCAACGCCAGCAGGACGCGGAGCAGCGCATCCAGCAACTCGGCAGCCAATGCGAAGCACTGACGGCACAGCTGCAGGCCGAGCAGGCTGCCCATCAGCACACGCGCGAAGCGTTTCAGCACCTGCAAATCGATCATGCGCGTGCCCTGCAAGCCAGCCAGAACTTGCAGACCCGCGTACTGGAACGCGATGAGCACATCCGCTCTCTGGAAGAAAAACATCAGCATGCCCGCGACGCCCTGCAGCACTACCGCGAGGCCAGCAAGGAACAACGCGAACAGGACGAGCGCCGCCACGCCACCCAGGTGCAGCAGGTGCAGATGGAGGTACGCCAGCTGCAGCAGACGCTCATCGTCAAGCAGGACGAGCTGACGCGCCTGAACCGTGACAACGAACGTTTGAACAGCGAATCGGGGCAATTGCGCCGTGAAAACCATGCCCGGCAGGACGCGCTACAGCGTCAATCAACAGAAATGGCGGAGTTGAAGGAGCAGCTCACCCAAGCGCTGACGGGCAACCAAGTACTGCAGGTGCGACTTGAAGCTCAACAGGCAGAAACCCAGCGCCAGGAAACCCGTCACGCAGCACAACAACAGGGAATAGAGACAGTGCGAAACGAACTGCAGGCAGAGCGACTGGAGTTTCACCAGCGCCATACTGCACAACGACTGCGTTCGCAAAGCCTGAGCGCCCTGTTGATGCGGGCGACGTCTGCACTGCAGGCAAAGGATGGAGCCAACGGGACGGATTCCGCAGTGGGCGACTTCACAGAGACCAAAAATGCGCTGCTGCGCTGGCTGGACGAGGCTCAGTCGCTGCTGGAGCAGGACACCAGCAGCGAGCCATCAGGTTAAATCCGCTCAGGCTTCCTGGGCGGCCAGGCTTTTCTTGAGCTCGTCCTTGCGGTTTTTCATTTCCGTGCCCAGCTCTTCCAGGCGGGCTTTATCGAACAGTTCCTGCGCCTGCGGAAACAATTCCTGCTCTTCTTCCTCGATATGGTGCTCCAGCAACTCCTTGAGCACCTTGAGGCGTCCCGTGAACGGAATGCTGCCCGGGTCGGTGTTCAGCAAATCCGGCAGCACCAGGGAATCCACAGTGCGATGTTCTTCCTTGGCCTCGGCGGCCATCACCGCCTCCTCCTTGCCACCCGCCTGGGTATAGGCCGGGTAGAAGATTTCTTCCTCAATGCTGGTGTGTATCTGTAATTCAAGATGCAACTTCTGCAGCATTTCCGTACGACTTTTCACCGCGCGCTCGGTGGTTTTCTCGAGACGGTCCAGCAGCTCGCGAACTGTTTCGTGGTCTTGTTTGAGCAGATCGAGGGCATTCATGGTGGGCTTCCTTAGGCTAGTCCGGTCTAGAGCAGACCCAGCGCGGGTTGCATGGTTCTGGACCTTGGATTAATGGCGGGGCCGAAATGAAGCGCGCCGCCAAACGGCGGCGCTGTGGTCCACGTATGTCAAAGCCCCGCCGTGGGTGCTTGCACGCTGGTTTCGCAGTGGCAATTGCCGCTGGGACAAGGCGCTCCATTGGGATGGCCATCGGCGCAGGCCTGACTGCAAAACTGCAAGTCGCCCCGACTGACGGCACTTCCAGAAACGTCACAGGTGCAGCCAGGACAGGCGCACTTCGATTCAGCCATGGTAAAGCCCTCCTATAAACGCTTGTGAGATGCAGCGTTATAACAATGGAATGAATATTTCTGCACGAGTTCCGAGAAGCCTCCAAACGGCTGAATACCTGCCTTCTGCATATTTTTCTGAACCCTCCATGATGAAGTCGAGTCCTTAAAGAGGCAGCCCGCCGCTGCAGCTCAGCTGCATGGGTGCGCGCGTTCCTTCATCGACAGGAGATCGAAATGCCTATTACCACACTACTCCGCTCGTTATTCTTCACGGCCCTGATAGCCGCGGTTCCGGCTGCTTGGGCAGCGGAGGAAATTCGCGCCCAAGACTTCGTCGATCAGGCATCTGCCGCCGGTGTGGCCAAAATCGAATCAGCCAGACTTGCCCTGCAAAAGAGCCAATCACCCGCTGTGCATAACTTTGCCGAACAAATGATCAAGGATCACACGCGGGCCAATGAAGACTTGAAAGAGCTGGCCATGAACAAACAATTGGAAGTCGCCAGCGAAGCGGACTTGATGAACAAGGCCAAGGCAATGATTTTGGAGATGCGTGAGGGCGAATCCTTTGATCAGGCCTATGCCAACAATCAGGTAAAAGCACATGAGCAGGTGATTGAATTATTTACGCGCGCATCGCAAAGCAGTACTGACAGCGATGTGCAAAAGTTTGCACAGGACCGCCTGCCCGAGTTGAAAGAACACATGGAAATGGCCAAAAAGCTGGCCACCGGCAACTAATCAAATGCTGCAGGTGTGCCACTCAATGGCCACCTGCCCGTTACTGCTGCTTGCAATCCGCCAGACGCAACAGTGGCCACCGTGCAAATTGCAGATGTCAATTTACTATCAACTCGTTAAGGCAGCGCCTTTGCGAGGAATGCGGAGCTGGAACGAAATGTGCTTATAGTGGGATTGGATGTTCAACCCCATATCAGGAACGGATCATATGAGCGCATTAGAAAGTCCCGTTGATTACCTGATCAAGGAGCTGTCCAAGGAATACATGATCAAATGCGAAACCCGGCCCGACTCTGCCCTGGTGTTGTCGTTAAGTCGCCGAACGGATGGTTGTCGTGTGCTGCATAGAGTCATTACCGCCGCCGAGCTAAAATCTCCGATTCTTATTAATGATGTGCTCGAACGAATGCGCCGAGACTTGCTGGTATTGCAGGGGCCTCTGCAACATAGCCAAATTGGATATTTTCGTAAGAAGTTACAGCTGCCCTACTTCTGAATGCTTATCAGAATTGCAAGCGCCCTGCGGGGCGCTTTTTTTATTCATGCTGTACCGCCGATCCCCCATTACGAACCTGCAGGCGGTGTGATTGCCTCATCTAAAAGGATATTTGCGAACAAGGATACATACCCCTACGCGGAGATTTCTCATGCGTGCATTGACCTATCACGGCGCCCGCGATGTCCGGGTCGAAGATGTCCCCGATCCGATGCTGGTGGCAACGGACGATATTATTCTTCGGGTTACCGCCACGGCGATCTGCGGTTCGGATTTGCACCTGTATCACGGGAAAATCCCGGAAACGCGAGATGGCGATATTTTCGGCCATGAATTCATGGGCGTCGTTGAAGAGGTGGGCAGCAGTGTGACTGCTGTGAAAACGGGCGACCGGGTCATCGTACCCTTCGTGATTGCCTGCGGAGACTGCTTCTTCTGCCACCTGGATCTTTTTTCTGCCTGCGAAACCACCAACCCTGGGCGCGGTGCGCTTATAAATAAAAAACAAATTCCATCGGGTGCCGCAATGTTCGGCTACAGCCACTTATATGGCGGAATTCCGGGTGGGCAGGCGGAGTTCGTGCGGGTGCCCAAGGCCAACACCGGCCCGTTCAAAGTCCCAACAGCCTTGCCCGATGAACATGTTCTGTTTCTCACCGATATTCTTCCCACCGGCTACCAAGCCGTGCTCAATGCAGGAATAGGTGCCGGCTCCAGTGTCGCCATCTACGGGGCGGGGCCTGTGGGTTTGATGGCCGCCGCCTGCGCACGCCTGCTTGGTGCCGAGCAGATTTTCATGGTCGATCAGTTTGCCCATCGCCTCGAGTTTGCCCGCGACAATTACGGCGTCATCCCCGTCAACTTTTCAGTAGACGATGATCCGGCAGCGACCATCATCGAACAAACCGCTGGGCATCGCGGTGTCGATGCGGCCATTGATGCCGTCGGTTTCGAAGCCAAGGGCAGCGTTACCGAGACTGTTCTGACGAGCCTGAAAATTGAAGCCAGCGTTGGCAAGGTTCTTCGCCAATGCATTGCCGCCGTACGGCGCGGCGGCACCGTCAGTGTTCCCGGCGTGTATGCCGGATACCTGCATGGCTTTCTGTTTGGCGACGCCTTTGATAAAGGCCTGACGTTCAAGATGGGGCAAACCCATGTCCAGGCCCTGTTGCCGGAACTGCTGGAGCACATCGAGCAAGGTAGACTGTCGCCCCACTCCATCATTACCCATCGACTGGCCTTGGAAGACGCCGCCGAGGGCTACCAAATGTTCGATAAGCATCAGAACAAATGCCGTAAGGTCGTCTTACTGCCATGAAACAACCCGAGCAGCGAGCGAGCGCATCCCTTCACGATGAGTTCGCTTCGCGCAATTATCCGATCAACGACGAAATAGCCTTTCAGCGCAAAAGCTGGCGCTTCGAGCGCATCGGCTGGTTCGTCTTGATCGTCATCGTATTGCTGACCCTGCTCGGGTTGTTCTCCAAAGGTCCGCTGAGCACGGGGCACGCCAGCACTGCCGATGGCGCGTTGCAGGTCGAGTATCAGCGTTTCCAACGCCATGGCGCGCACACTCGACTGATCATTACCGCACAGGTCGCACCGTCCGGCAGCGCCTTTGTGCAGTTTTCACCGCAACTGCTCGATGCCTTTACGGTGGAAAGCATTTATCCCGAACCGCAGACCACCACCAGTCAGCAAGGTGGATTGAGGGTGGAGAGTCGGGCCGATGCGCAAGGCACCGTCAAGCTCTATCTGGCGTTGCGCCCCGAAGGGCTTGGCAACGTTCAGCAAAGCGTTCGCCTGAACGAGCAGACCGTACAGTTCTCCCAATTCATTTACCCGTGAGGAGGTGAAATGCATGGATGCCGTCTTGCGAGCCGCAGCAATTTATTTTGCTTTGCTGGTCCTGTTCCGCGTTGCCGGGCGACGCTCGTTAGCGGAAATCACCTCGTTCGACCTGATCCTTTTACTGATCATTGGCGAGGCGACGCAACAGGCTTTGCTGGGCGATGACTTTTCATTGACCAACGCCATTGTGGTGATCGTCACGCTGATCGCCATCGATGTCGGCTTGTCCTTGCTCAAGCTGCGCAGCCGTAAAATCGATCTATTACTTGATGGCGCGGCAACCATCATTGTCGAGGACGGGAAACCCATGAGGGGACGGATTGCTGAAGCGCGCCTGCAGGAAGATGACATTCTGCAGGCTGCACGCCAGGGTCAGGGTCTGGAGCGGATGGATCAGATCAAGTACGCCATTCTGGAAAAGAACGGCAAGATTTCGATCATTCCTTATTCGTAATGCAAAGGCCGCCGAGCGGAATCCGCGCAACGGCCTCCTTTTTGCTGGTGGCTTAGGGGTCAATCAACTGCGAGCGCGGGCAGCGTCACGCAATGCCTTTATCTGATCGTGATTGCGCAGCACACCGTCGTACTGGCGCTGGACCACGGCGCGAATCTCCGCCGGCAGCGTTTTGTCCAGGGCATTCCGGTAGCTTTTCTTGGCGACATCCTCGCCTCGCTCGCATTCATTGAGGATCGCCTCTTCATCCTTGCCGGTGACCAGTGACTTGAGATCAACCCAGCGCCGATGCAGGTCGCCGGCGACGCTGGTACTGCTTTCCGGGTCGCCGCCCAGCTGACGGACCAGGCCCTGCAACTCGGTCGCTGCGGCAGCGCAGTCCCGGGCGCGATTGTTGAGCAAGGTTTTCAGATCGGCGCGCTGGACATCCTCGGCACACACTTTAAAACCGGCCTCGCCATCCTTGCTGGTTTCAATCAGGTCGTTGAGTACGGAAATGACTTCTTTAGCATTTTCAGTAGTGATCATACGAACGTCTCTCGTGGTAGGGGCGGTTCTCTGTTCTTGACCGCCCGAACAGACACGAAATTCAGTTTTCAAGACTGGCGGTGCGCAATCCGCTTCAGGGCGCCTGAATCAGGCTCAGCCGTTCCCCCACCACCATCTCGGTCACCCAGTCCACCAGTAAGGTGGTGTACGCCTCTCGGCAGACGTCTTCGCTCAGCGAATGATCCGCCCCGTCGATGATCCGGTGGGTCAGCGAATGGGTACTCTGAAAGGCCGCCCGATAGCTCATGATCGTGGCGTGGGGCACATGCTCGTCATGCTCGGACTCGACAATCAGCACATCACCGCGAAATTCCGCGCACGCTCGCAAGGCACGGTTGTCTTCCACCGGAATCAGACGGCTGCGATAACGGGCCAGGTCGACTTTGTCCAATTCCCGCTTGGGCGTCTGCCATTGGCTGTCGCGATAGATCGCCGGAACCCGCAACGCCAGCCATTTCACCGGCCGCAGGCCGGTGAGGATGGCAGCCAGATAGCCGCCGTAACTGGTGCCGACCACGGCAACGGCCTCGGTGTCGGTGGCCGGATGGGCCACCAAGCGATCATAGGCGGCCAGCAAATCACGCAGATTATCCTCGCGCGACACCTGTCCCAGACGTGCTTCGGCACCCGCATGTCCGCGTAAATCGAACGTCAGGCACACGCAGCCCAGGCCTGCGATCCCCTTGGCACGGACCAGATCACGCTGTTGACTGCCGCCCCAACCATGCACGAACAGCACGCCTGGCACCTTGGCCTTGGGGCTCAGGAAAGTGGCGTCCATGCGCTCGTTATCCACGTGGATATTGGTTTTTTCAGTTCTCGCCGTCATAGGGTTCAACCATGGCGTACTTGATCAGGAAGCCCAGTTCCTCGTCGTGTCCACGAAAGACTTCAATGGCATTGGCCGGCAGCACCTTGTCATGGAAGATCTCGAATGAGGAGGCACGCACGACCTGCAACAGTGGGTTATCGATGAAGGCTTGCAGTGCCCCCACTTCGGCGCTACTGGCCCCGCCCAATCGCCAGGACTGTTCCAGCACTGCGCTGCGTGTCTCGCCGCGGGCATCGGTGCCGCGAATGAGGTCGTAGTTGCGCCTGGAGGCGAAAAATGACGGGAAAGCCTCACTGACCGCAGCGTCGAAGGTCCTGGCCTGCTCGATAGCCAAGCGCACCTGGCCGGCCAGGTCCAACTGCAGCAGACGCGCGTAATCACCGCGTACCACCAGCAGATCCGAGCCGCCGTACACCTGGACGCCTTGGGCATCCTCGGTCAGGTGCTGCGTTCCAAAATAGCTGAGCAGGTGTTCACCCACCCGTATCTGACCCACGCTGTGGGTGCTGACGTCGGTCAGCTCTTCCTCCAGCACGACCCCTTCGACGAATTGCGCCGCCCTGGCTGGGGCGCCAATAAAGGTCTGGAAGTCATGCAGGTTTCGAAATACATGCTGCTCACGCCCGCCACTGGCCTGTACCGGTTTGAAGCGCAGCGGCCCTGCCGCCAGCAGCGTGCGTGCGGCACGCTCCGCATCCTGGGGTGAAAACACGGTAAAGCCCTTGAGCACCAGTGCGGCAATCTGTTCGGCAAAGCCCGGCACCCAGCCCGTGGGTGCGACAGCATCCTCCGCCACCAGCGGATGGGTAATGGCCTTGGTGGCAATGAAACCATGATCGACATAACCCCCAAACAGATCGTCGGGGCCCTGCACATTCAATTGCCGCGCCTGCTCGCGACCGACGACGCAGCGGCTGGGCACCAGGTAACAAGGGCGGCCTGCATGCTGCTGGTGATCGTAGCGGCCGCCGTATTCGAGGCCCTGAATATCCGCCAGCCAGCGAGCGATGGCCTGTTGGGTTTCCACCCCATGCCGGGGTGCCTGGGGATTGGGTGAGTTGGTCAGCACCAAGCGCCGTTGCGTTTGTGCCATGGACGCCTCCTGATGAAGCAGTCGAATCGCCCTGCGGACCGAGGGCAAAGTCAGGTCAGCAGCATTCCCGCCGCTTAATTTACGGACCCTGACAACCCCCGCTTTGTTCGTCGAGTGGCAGCGAGCAGGTTCGCCAGTGCCGCCTATATTCAAAGGCATCGGCGCGCTTATGGACTCTCCCATGTCTTCACTTGATGCTCACCTGAGCCGCTTTACCCGTCTGGATCTGATTCGAGTAGCCACACCGCTGGAAAAACTCGAACGTTTGTCTGCCTACATGGGGCGCGACATCTGGATCAAGCGGGACGACCTGACGCCACTGGCCTTGGGCGGCAACAAGGTGCGAAAACTGGAATACCTCGCCGCCGATGCCCTGTGTGCCGGTGCCGACACCCTGGTCACTGCCGGTGCTATCCAGTCCAATCACGTCCGCCAGACCGCCGCGCTGGCCGCGCGGCTGGGGCTGGGGTGCTCGGCTCTGCTGGAAAACCCCATCGACAGCTCAGACCATAACTATCTGACCAATGGCAATCGGTTGCTGCTCGACCTGTTCGCTGCCCAAATCGAGCCGGTGGCTGTCCTGGATGATCCCGATGCGCAATTGCACGCTCTGGCCGAACGGCTGCGCAGCAACGGCAAGCGCCCCTATGTGATTCCGGTTGGCGGCTCCAATGCGCTCGGCGCCCTGGGTTATGTGCGCGCCGGCCTGGAACTGGCCGCGCAAATCGCCGCCAGCGGCCAGTCGTTTGCCGCGCTGGTGGTGGCCTCCGGCAGCGCCGGCACCCATGCCGGCCTGGCCTTGGCGCTGGCACATACCTTCCCGCAGCTGCCCGTCATTGGCGTCACCGTGTCACGGCGTACCGAAGAGCAACAACCCAAGGTGCAAAACCTGCTGGAACGCTGCGCCGCCCTGCTGGGCGTCGAGCTGCCGGCCAGTTGCCAGGTGACACTCTGGGACGACTATTTCATTCCGCGCTACGGTGAGCCTAACGAGGCCACGTGGGCCGCGATCCGCCTGCTGGCCGGTATGGAGGGCCTGCTCCTCGACCCGGTATACACCGGCAAGGCCATGGACGGATTGCTGGATGGTATTGGTCTGCAGCGCTTCGCTGACGGCCCGTTGTTGTTTCTGCACACCGGCGGTGCCCCTGCGCTGTTCGCCTATCACCCTGCAGTACTCGACTGATCTCCCTCATTCACTGGAGTGCGCCATGAACCTGACTCTGTTTCGCGATTTCTTTCTCGTCCTGCTGCTGACGGCCAGCTTCGTCGGTCAGGCAAGCGCTGGCGAACTTCTCAAACAGATCCAGGCCAACGGCCAGATACGTGTCGGACTTGAAGGCACTTATCCGCCGTTCAGCTTCCAGGATGCCAATGGCCAGCTGGATGGTTTCGAAGTCGAATTCGCCCGTGCACTGGCCAAGGAGCTGGGTGTGGAGGCGCAGCTTCAGCCAACCAAATGGGATGGCATCCTTGCGGCGCTGGAGTCCAAACGTCTGGATGTGGTGATCAACCAGGTCACCATCAGCGAGGAGCGCAAACAGAAATACGATTTCTCCACGCCTTATACGGTTTCCGGGGTGCAGGCCCTGGTGCGCAAGGGCCAGGAAACGCAATTCGCCACGCCGCAGGAGCTGGCCGGAAAGAAGGTCGGCGTCGGCCTGGGCACCAACTACGAACAGTGGCTGCGGGAAAACGTCCCGCAAGCCGATGTGCGCACTTATGACGACGACCCCACCAAGTATCAGGACCTGCGGGTCGGTCGCATCGACGTCATTCTCATCGACCGCCTGGCCGCATTTGAGCTGATCAAGCAGACCCGCGGCGACTTGGCGATCACCGGCGAGCCCTTCGCCCGCCAGGAAGCCGGTATTGCCCTGCGCAAGGGCGAGCCGGAATTGCTGGCCGCGCTCAACCAAGCCATCGACACCTTGCGCGCCAACGGCACCCTGGCCGCCTTGTCGAAGAAGTGGTTCGACGCTGACGTCACGCAATGATCGAGCCCTTGCAGCTCGTCTGGGACTCGGCGCCCTATCTGCTGCGGGGCGCCGGCTACACCGTGTTTCTCAGCCTGGGCGGCATGTTTTTCGGGTTGGTGCTGGGCTTTGTCCTGGCACTGATGCGACTCTCGCGTTTCAAGTCTCTGGCGTGGATTTCCCGTATCTACGTCTCGTTCATTCGCGGCACGCCGTTATTGGTGCAGTTGTTCATGATCTATTACGGGCTGCCGCAACTGGGACTGCAGCTCGATCCCCTGCCCTCGGCACTGATTGGGTTTTCCCTGAACATGGCCGCGTATATCTCCGAGATTCTGCGCGCGGCCATCGCCTCGATCGATCGTGGTCAATGGGAAGCGGCCGCCAGCATCGGCATGACGCCGGCCCAGACCCTGCGCCGGGCAATTCTGCCCCAGGCGGCGCGCACCGCCCTGCCGCCACTGGGCAACAGCTTCATTTCCCTGGTGAAGGACACCTCACTGGCCGCCACCATCCAGGTGCCGGAGCTGTTTCGTCAGGCGCAGCTGATCACTGCGCGCACCTTTGAAATCTTCACCATGTACCTGGCTGCCGCTGTGATCTACTGGGTGCTCGCCACCTGTCTTTCCAGCGTGCAGAACCGCCTGGAAGCCCGGGTCAACCGGCACAGTCGGGATACCTGACGCCATGATCGAGGTGCGTAAGCTGAGCAAGAGCTTCAAAGGACAACCTGTGCTCAAGGGGATCGATCTTGAGGTGGCAGCGGGTGAGGTGATCGCGATCATTGGCCCCAGCGGCTCGGGCAAGACGACGCTGCTGCGCTGCCTCAACCTGCTGGAAGTACCGGATAGTGGCAGCATCCGGGTGGGAAGCATTCAGATCGATGCCACTCGACCGCTCCACCGCCAGAAAGAACTGATCCGCACGCTGCGTCAGCATGTCGGTTTCGTCTTTCAGAGCTTCAACCTGTTTCCGCACCGCACCGCGCTGGAAAATGTCATGGAAGGTCCCCTGGTGGTCAAGAAAGAGCCACGCGGCAGCGTTCTTGAACGTGCCCGCCACTTGCTGGCCAAGGTGGGGCTGGCCGGCAAGGAGGATGCCTACCCGAGGAGCCTTTCCGGTGGTCAGCAGCAACGCGTCGCCATTGCCCGTGCGCTGGCCATGCAGCCCGATGTGATTCTGTTCGATGAACCCACGTCCGCCCTGGACCCTGAGTTGGTAGGCGAAGTGCTGGCGACCATCCGCGACCTGGCCGCTGAAAAACGCACCATGGTAATCGTCACCCACGAGATGAATTTTGCCCGCGACGTGGCCAACCGGGTGATCTTTATCGATCAGGGTGTCATCGTCGAGCAAGGCGAAGCCAAAGCATTATTCGCCCATCCGCAGCACGCACGTACCCGCCAGTTCCTGCACAAGTTTCTCGGTGAGCCCTCGCACTGAGCTTCTGATACCCCGCCCACATCCTTTGGCAGCGCGTTGGCCGTGTTGAACTTCATCCAGCACCCAATGCCTGAACACTGGGTCACTTCCATTGTGCAGCCTGGGTTAAGGAAAACCCTGAACTGCCGTTAAGTAAAGGATGACCAGCGGACAGTGCCAGTGCGCCTTGCGTCACAAGCCATCCTCAACAACTGCTTGCATGAGGCCTTAGGGATATGGGCGTAAAAACTGCCAGTGAGGTGCAATCCAGGCTAGGCGGCACATGCCGTCAGCTAGCCATGATTGAGGACGTCAATATTGATGCGCTGGTGCCACCCGGACGGCGCGCAGTGATCCTGGCGACCCACCCCGGCGATGAAGTGCTGGCCTGCGGCGGGCTTTTGCAACTTCTCAGCCATCGCGGCCATGCCTTGCAGCTGATTTCCGTCACCGATGGCCAGGCTGCGCCAAGCAGACAGTCTTCACCAGAAGGACACAGCGTGGCCTGTGCAATGGAAAGTACGGACTCGCTGCGCCGCCTCGGTATTCCACTGGTCCAGTTGAAAACCATACGTGGCCGTTTTCAGGCTGGCGACCTCGAGAATCAGGAAAATGCACTGCTGGATTTCCTCATGCGCCACCTGCGACCCAATGATGTGGTGTTTTCACCTTGGCGTGGCGACGGTAGCGCAGACCATGAAGCGGTTGGCCGAGTGGCGCAAAGTTGTACGGTGATGCTGGGCGCCCAACAGGTGGAGACGCCACTCAGCGCATGGCGCGGCACTGCAGTGGATGACCCACGTATCCCCTGGTGGCGAGCTCGAAAGCTGGCTCTCGACATTCCGGCCTTGGCGCGTAAACGCCATGCCATGAATTCCCAGGCCAGTCATTGCCTGGCTCCCAAGACCGAAGACCGCAACACCCACGAACGCGAGCAGCTACAACTGCATTGGGAGCTATTCTTCGTCTGAGTTTTTGCCTGGGTCAGGCAGCCTTTCCTTTTTTGCTTTCCCTATTTACCTGGTGCGATCGTGGTAACCCGCCAAAGATGCAGCATGGCCGTCTTTTTGCCATCGCCAGCAGGTGCCTTACCGACGATCAAACGCTAAACTGCGCGCCTTTTAAAAATGCCGCCTTTGGAGAACACTATGAAGCAGCCGTTGGATACCGGAATGTCCCCCAGCGCCGAAAGCCTGAAGGGGCAGACAGGTATCGCCCGCATTCTGAAAGCAACGGGTTATTCCATGGCCGGACTCAAGGCAACGTTCACGGGCGAAGCGGCATTTCGGCAATTGATCATGCTCAACCTGATTCTGATCCCTGTGGCCTTCTACCTGGACGTCAGCAAGGCGGAGCGGGCCATTTTGATCGCGGTGGTGTTTCTGGGCCTGATTGTGGAAATTCTTAACTCGGCCATCGAAGCGACAGTCGACCGTATTTCCCTGGATCTTCACCCGCTTGCCAAGCGCGCCAAGGACATGGGTAGCGGTGCGCAGTTTCTTTCCTTGTCGCTAATCGCGTTGATCTGGGCGGTCATTCTGCTCTGATTTGTACGGGCGTCGTTTTATCTCGGCGTGCCACCACTCATCACGACGCCGGGAACTTCCTCTCCAGGGCTCGCCTCCACTGTGTGGAGACCGCCCAATCTGCCGGGAGAGACTCATGACTATTCATCCCGATATTCCCCAGCCTGATCCCATTGTCTATGACACGCCCAGCGACTATGGGCATTCACCCAGTCACGAACCGATGGATGAAAGCCATCCCAGCGAACCAGGCAGCGGCAAGGTCAAGCCCAGCGAGGAACCGCTGAACTCCTGACTTTGGCGCAGGCCCTTCCGCCACTCGTTGCGATAGAGGCCGTCCTCTCGGTCCCCCACAAAACAGGTCTTATGGCAGCCAGGACGCGCTGCCGTAAGACCTGTTTTTTGATGTGCTTCTGTGTAGGCGTAGCAGTCGAAAGACAGGCGAGTCCCTTTGCGAAGCACCGTTCGGCATGAGGTTTGCTAGCAGATTGCAGGTACGTCTGTGCTAAAGGCTCTACCTACAAGAAAAGGGAACTCATGAATAAAACTGGCCTTTCCATAAGTCTTTGTCTGGCTGCAGTGCTGGTCAGCGCCGCTGCGCTAGCCGAGCCCATCACCATCAAGTTCGCCCATGTGGTGACCGATAGCACGCCCAAGGGACAAGGCGCGAGACTGTTCAAGGAGCTGGTTGAACAGCGCCTCGGCGATCAAGTGCGCGTTGAGGTGTACGCCAATTCGAGCCTCTACGGCGATGCGGATGAAATGGAGGCGTTGCGCGAGAACAAAGTGCAGCTGCTTGCCCCTTCGCTGGCCAAATTTGAGGCTTATACACCGCAATTGCAGGTGTTTGACTTGCCGTTTCTATTCGATGACCTTGCGGCAGTCGACCGTTTTCAACGACGTGCCAAAGGACGTCAGTTACTGCAATCAATGAACGCCCACAATATTGTCGGGCTGGCTTATTGGCACAACGGCATGAAGCAGCTCTCGGCAACCCGTGCGTTGCGCACGCCCGAGGACGCAAGAGACCTGAACTTTCGCATTCAACATTCCGCCGTGTTGGAAGCACAATTTCAGCAGCTCGGCGCGAAGACCTCCAAACTGCCGTTTTCCGGCGTGTATACGGCCCTCAAGAGCGGTCAGGTACAAGGGGCGGAAAATCCCTGGTCGAACATCTACAGCCAGAAATTCCATGAAGTGCAGCCCTACATCATTGAAACCAATCATGGCGTGCTGGATTACATGCTAGTGAGCAACTCCCGCTTCTGGTATTCGATTCCCCATCACATCCGCGTTGAACTGGAAGGGATCATTGATGAGGTGACCTACGCGGTAAACCAGCAGGCCGCCAAACTCAACATCGGTTACCGTCAGCAGATCCAGCAGTCCGGCCACAGCCAGGTGCTGCAACTCAGCAATGCCGAACGGCAAGCCTGGCGCGGGGCAATGGAGCCCGTCTGGCGTCAGTTCGAGACCCAGATCGGCACGGACATCATCAAAGCCGCACGGGCGGCGAATCGCAAGCCGGACTAAGGCATTTCGCCTGGCATGGACGCCAGGCTGAAGGCTGAGCAATTCCCCCAACGGTTCATCCGCAACCCACGGGCGGCGCGAAGCTACTCCTCCTGCGCCATGTTGCGACTCTCCCAACCGCCTCCCAGCGCGGCAATCAATCGCACGCTGGCGCTGAGCCGACTTCCCAAAAGTGTCAGGTTGTTGCGCTCATTGTTGAGTGCGCTGGCCTGGACATTGACCACGCTGTTGAAATCCACCGTACCGGCGCGGTACTGGTTCTCAATCAGACGCAGGGATTCACGGGCAGCCTCCATCGCTTGCTGTTGCAACGCTTGCTCAGTTTCCAGTACGCGCAACTGCACCAGCGCATCTTCTACTTCACGGAACGCATCCAGCACGGTTTGCCGGTATTGCGCCACGGTCTGATCCCAGGCCGCCTCGCTGCGCTCCAGCTCCGAACGCCGGGCGCCGCCATCGAATAGCTGGGCCGCCAGCGCCGGGCCCAGCGACCAATAGCGATTTGGCAGGCTGATCCAATCAGCGAAACTGCTGCTGCGATAGCCACCGCTGGCCGACAGGCTCAGGTCCGGAAACCAGGCGCTTTTCGCCACGCCAATCTGCGCATTGGCGGCGATCACGCTGCGCTCGGCGGAAGCAATGTCAGGACGCCGCTCCAGCAAGTGAGAAGGCAGCGCCGGCGGAATCACCGGCAACGGTGGAATCTGCTCGCTCGGGGCGATGGCAAAACCGGCAGGCGGCGCACCGGTAAGCACGGCCATGGCGTGCTCGAGCTGGGCGCGCTGCCCGTCCAGATCAACGGCTTGAGCCTGGGTGCTTTTCAGCTGGGTCAGCGCCTGGGTAACGTCAGATTTCGGCACAATACCCGCACGGTACTGGTTTTCGGTCAGGCGCAGCGAGCGCTGATAGGCGGCGACGGTGGCGTCGAGCAGGCGCTTCTGCTCGTCGAGCACCCGCAGTTGCAGGTAATTCTGCACCAGTTCCGCCTGCAGGCTGAGCTGTGCCGCCGCCAGGTCCGCCTGGCTGGCTTCGGCGCTGGCGCGGCTGGCTTCGAGCCCTCGGCGCAGGCGACCCCAGACATCCAGTTCCCAGCTCAGCCCGAGGTTGGCATCGAAAACCTCCCCGGGACCCGCCCTGAGCTGCGTATCGCTAAGCTGCGTGCTGCGGCTACCCGAAGACGCGCGGCTCACGCCAACCCCGGCGGACAGGATGGGAAAGAACGCCGCCCGCGCACCGCGCACCAACGCCCGCGCCTGACGGTACTGGGCTTCAGCCGCGGCCAGGTTCTGGTTGGACACATTCAGCTGCGACACCAACGCGTTGAGCTGGGGATCGCCGTAGAGCTCCCACCAGGCACCGCGCTCCAGGGCGTCGCTGGGCGCGGCGGGCTTCCAGCCCTCGACCTGGCGGAACTGCGCGGGCGTGTCCAACTCAGGGCGTTGGTAATCCGGGCCGATGGCACAGCCTGCCAGCAGGGCAACGACGACAAACAAGGGACTCAGAGCAAACGCGTTCATAACACCCGATTCAGTTGTGTGGGTTCGGCGAGTGAAAATCTTCATAGCGGCCGGTCCAGCGCCGAATCACTGCGCACACCGCGCCGGCGGTTGAAACGATGACGCAGGCGATCGAAGAACAGGTAGACCACGGGCGTGCTGTACAGGGTCAGCACCTGGCTGAGCAGCAGGCCGCCAACAATGGCCAAGCCCAGCGGCTGGCGCATTTCCGCGCCTTCGGCCGTGCCCAGCAGCAGCGGCAAGGCGCCGAGTATTGCGGCCAACGTGGTCATCAGAATGGGCCGGAAACGCTGCAGGCAAGCGCGGCGGATCGAGTCTTCCGGACTCAGACCTTCAGTGCGCTCCAATTGCAGCGCCAGGTCGATCATCAGAATGGCGTTCTTCTTGACCACGCCAATCAGCAGGAACAGCCCGAGCAGCGAAATGAGGCTGAACTGCCCGCCGGTCAGCTGAATGGCCAGCAAGGCGCCGACTCCGGCCGAGGGCAGCGTGGAGAGGATGGTCAGCGGATGAATATAGCTCTCGTAAAGCACGCCGAGCACGATATACACCACCAACAGCGCGCCAAGGATCATCAACGGCTGAGTCTGCTGGGTTTGCTGCATGGCACCCGCCGTGCCGCCCAACAGGCCTTGCACCTCGGTAGGCAGACCAACCCGCGCCACCGCTTGCTCGATCGCCAGGTTGGCTTCATCGGCGCTGTAGCCCGGCGCGATGGAATAGCCGATATTTTCCGCGGCAAACTGCCCGCGGTGGTGCACCCGGTCCTCTTCCAAACTGCGCTCCCAGCGAGCCAGCAGAGACAGAGGCACCCGCCCGCCCTCGGCAGTGATCAGCTGGATCTGATCCAGCGCCTCGGGGTACTGGGCGTAGCGCGGGTCGATCTCCATCACCACGCTGTACTGGTTGAGGGTGTCGTAGATGGTGGAAATCTGCCTCTGGCTGAAGGCGTTGTTGAGCACTCCGGTGATCATCGCCATGTCCACGCCAAGGCGTTTGGCGATCTCTCGGTCGATGACCAGACTGATCTGCTGGGCGCCCTCGCCTTCACTGGCGTCGATATCGGTGAGCTGCGGCAACGCCCGTAGCGCGTCGCGCACTTTGGGCAGCCAGGTACGCAGATCCTGCAGATCCCCGGCCAGCAGGGTGTATTCGTTTTCGGTGGCACGACCCTGCCCGCCGCCGAATTGCAGATCCTGGTCCACCATCAGGAAAATACGCCCGCCGGGGATCTTTGGAAGATCTTTGCGCAACCGGTCAACCACCTGCTGGGCGCCGATGCGCCGCTCGGCAATGGGCTTGAGGCGCACGATCATGAACGCGTTGTTGATACCGCCACTGCCGCCGATGAAACCGGCAACGCTTTCCACCGCCGGATCGGTCAGCAGCGCCTGACGGTAACGCTCCATCTTCGGCTGCATGACCTGGAACGACAGGCCGTCGTCGCCGCGGATAAAACCGACCAGTTGGCCCGTGTCCTGTTGCGGCAGGAAGGTTTTCGGCACGTCAACATACAGGTAGACGTTCAGCGCGATGGTCGCCAGTAGGCCGACCAGCATCAGTCGGGCATGGGCCAGCGCCCAGTCCAGGCTGCGCGCGTAGCCCCGCAGCACCCGTGCCTGCACACGCTGGCCAAAACGCGCCAAGGCCGAGGATTCACTGGCTTTGCTCGGTTTCAACCAGCGCGCACAGAGCATCGGCGTGAGGCTCAGCGAGACCAGAAGGGAGATCAGGATGGCCACGGCCAGGGTAATCGAAAACTCGCGAAACAGGCGCTCGACGATGCCGCCCATAAAGAGGATGGACAGGAACACCGCCACCAGCGAAGCGTTCATCGCCAGCAGGGTGAAACCTACCTCCTGCGCTCCCTTGAGCGCTGCCGTCAGCGGCTTTTCGCCGTTTTCGATATGCCGGGAAATGTTCTCCAGCACCACGATGGCATCGTCCACCACCAGGCCGGTGGCGACGATCAGTGCCATCAGCGACAGGTTGTTCAGCGAGAAATCCAGCAGGTACATGGCCGCGAAACTGCCCACCAGCGACACCGGTACCGCCAGCGCCGGAATCAGCGCCGCCCGCCAACGACCCAGAAAGGCGAACACCACCAGAATCACCAGCGCCACAGCAATCAGCAACGTGCGCTCGGCCTCCTGCAGGGTGGCGCGAATCACCGAGGAGCGCTCCATGGCCACTTCCAGCTCCACGCTGGCGGGTATCACTTCGCGCAACGCCGGCAGCAACCCATTGATTGCGCCGATGGTTTCCAGAATGTTGGCGCCGGCCTGGCGGTTGACCACCACCAGTACCGCTTCCTTGTCATTGTAGAAACCGCTGTTGTAGCGATCCTCCACGCCATCGCTGACCCGGGCCACATCGCCCAGTCGCAGGGCGGCGCCGTCCTGGTAACGGATCACCAGCGAGCGGTAGTCGGCAGCCTTGTCGAGCTGATCGTTGGCCTGAATCTGCCAGTGGCGGTTATCGTCTGACACCGCGCCCTTGGGCCGCTGGGCATTGGCGGCGCTGATGGTCTGGCGCACTTCGTCCAGGGCCACGCCGTACTGGTCAAGCAGGCGTGGCTGCAATTCGACGCGCACCGCCGGCAGCGAACTGCCGCCCACCTGCACCTCGCCCACCCCGGCCACCTGGGACAATTTCTGACCGATGATCGACGACGCGACATCGTAAAGCTCGCCCTTGCCGAGCACATTGGAGGTCACCGACAGCACCATGATCGGCGCCTGGGACGGGTTGATCTTGCGGTAGGTGGGCATGCTGCGCATGCCGCTGGGCAGCAGGTTGCGCGACGCGTTGATGGCTGCCTGCACCTCGCGGGCGGCGGCGTCGATGTCACGGTCCAGATCGAAGAGGATAGTGATCCGCGTGTTGCCCTGGCTGCTGCGGCTGGTCATCTCGCTGATCCCGGCGATGCCGCCCAGCGAGCGTTCCAGCGGCGTGGCCACGGTGGCGGCCATGATCTGCGGACTGGCGCCGGGCAGGTTGGCCTGCACAGTGATCGCCGGAAAATCCATCTGCGGCAGCGGCGAGACCGGCAACAAGCCGAAACTCAACGCACCGACCAACAGAATCGCCACACTGAGCAACAGCGTGGCAACCGGACGGACGATAAAGGGCGCGGACAGGTTCATAGGAGCGAGCCACAAGCGGCAAGTTTCAAGCGGCAAGCGGAAACGGTACGCCAAGGCGCGGCGTGCACAGCGTCACGCTTGCCGCTTAGAGCTTGATGCTTGCAGCTCATACCGCGGGCACCCCTGCCGCGCTGCGCCCGGTGAAACGGCGGCTCAGGCGATCGAAGTACAGGTAAATCACCGGCGTGGTGAACAAGGTCAGCACCTGGCTAAGCAGCAGGCCGCCGACCAGCACCAGACCCAGCGGCTGACGCAATTCGGCACCGGAACCGGAGGCCAGCATCAGCGGAACGGCCCCGAACAACGCAGCCAGCGTGGTCATCAGGATCGGCCGGAAGCGCAGCAATGCAGCCTGATGAATGGCCGCCTGTGGCTCCATGCCCTGGTGGCGTTCGGCGTCCAGGGCGAAGTCGATCATCATGATCGCGTTCTTCTTGACGATCCCGATCAGTAGGATGATACCGATGATGGCAATCAGGCTCAGGTCGTTGCCCGATAGAAGCAAGGCCAGCAAGGCGCCCACCGCCGCGGAAGGCAGCGTGGACAGAATGGTGATCGGGTGGATATAGCTCTCGTAGAGCACGCCCAGCACGATGTACATGGTCGCCACCGCGGCGAGGATCAGCAGCAAGGTACTCGATAGCGAAGCGCGAAACGCTTCCGCCGCCCCCTGGAACTGGCTGACGATGCCGCCGGGCAGGCCAATCTCCTGCTCGATGCGCTCAATGACTTCCACCGCCTCGCCCAGCGATACGCCTGGCGCCAGGTTGAAGGACAGGGTCACTGCCGGAAACTGGCCGATGTGGTTGACCAGCAACGGCGTGGCGCGCTCCTCTATGGTCGCCAGAGACGACAGCGGCACCTGTCCGCCACCAGCGGTGGCCACATGCACCTGACGCAGCGCCGCCGGGCCGAGGCGATCGGCGGCCTGGGTTTCCAGCACAACGCGATATTGGCTGGCCTGGGTATAGATGGTCGAGATCTGCCGCTGGCCGAAGGCGTCATAGAGCGCGTTGTCGATGTCGGTGACACTTACCCCAAGGCGGGCAGCGGCGTCGCGATCGATGTTGAGGTACACCTGCAGGCCACGGTTTTGCAGATCGCTGGCCACGTCGCGCAGCTCCAGCTGCTGACTCAGCGCCTCCTCCAGGCGGGGCGTCCACTGCTGTAGCAGTGCGTCATCCGGCGATTCCAGGGTGAACTGGAACTGTGTGCGGCTGACCCGGTCTTCGATGGTCAGATCCTGCACCGGTTGCAGGTACAACTCGATGCCCGGAATCTGCGCCAGACGCGGGCGCAGGCGGTCGATTACCTGGCTGGCGGTGACTGCGCGCTCGGCATGGGGCTTCAGATTGATCAGCAAGCGGCCGCTGTTCAAGGTGGCATTGTCGCCGTCGACGCCGATGTACGAAGACAGACTGGCCACCGCCGGGTCTTCGAGGATCATTGCCGACAGGCGCTGCTGACGCTCGCTCATGGCGCGGAAGGAAATGCTCTGCGGCGCCTCGGAAATACCCTGGATCACGCCGGTGTCCTGCACCGGAAAAAAGCCCTTGGGCACCATCACATACAGCAGCACAGTCAGGCCAAGGGTGGCAATGGCGATCAGAAGGGTCAGCGGCTGGTGGCGCAGCACCCACTGCAGGCCAACGTCGTACCGTGCAATCAGTCCGTCGATCCAGGCGCCGCTGGCGCGGTAGAAGCGGCTCTGGTCTTCCGCGCGCTCATGCTTGAGAAACAGCGCGCACATCATCGGCGTCAGAGTCAGCGACACCACCAGGGAAATCAGGATGGCCACCGCCAGGGTGATGGCGAATTCGCGGAACAACCGACCGACCACGTCGGCCATGAACAGCAGCGGAATCAACACGGCGATCAACGAGAAGGTCAGCGAGATCAAGGTAAACCCGATTTGCTTGGCGCCCTTGAGCGCTGCCTGCAGCGGCGTCTCGCCCTCCTCCAGGTGACGGGCGATGTTTTCCAGCATAACGATGGCGTCGTCCACCACGAAGCCGGCGGCCACGGTCAGCGCCATCAGCGTCAGGTTGTTGATCGAGAAGCCGGCCAGGTACATGAAGCCGAAGGTGCCGATCAGCGACAGTGGCACGGCAATCGAAGGAATCACCGTGGCTGACAGTTTGCGCAGGAACAGGAAGGTCACCAGCACCACCAGCGCCACGGCGAGCATCAGCTCGAATTGCACGTCCTTGACCGCCGCACGGATGGTCTGCGTGCGGTCGGTGAGCACCATGACGTCCAGGTTGGCCGGCAGGCTGGCGGTGATCTGCGGCAGCAATTCCTGGATCCGATCGACCACCTCGATGACGTTGGCGCCGGGTTGGCGCTGGATGTTCACCAGCACCGCGGCGTTCTGGTTGGCCCAGGCGGCCAGGCGCTCGTTTTCGGCACCGTCGTGGATGGTCGCCACATCCTTGAGGCGCAAGGCGGCGCCATTCTGATAAGCGAGGATCAGTTGCTGGTATTCCTCGACGGATTTCAGCTGGTCATTGGCGTCCAGCTGTGACACCCGGGTCGGGCCGTCGAAGTTGCCCTTGGGCTGGTTGACGTTGGAACTGGTGATCAGCGCGCGCACGTCAGACAGGTTCAGGCCATAGGCGGCCAACGCCTCGGGATTGACGCGGATGCGCACCGCCGGGCGCTGTCCGCCGGCCAGGCTGACCAGGCCGACGCCGCTGATCTGCGCCAGTTTTTGCGCCATGCGCGTGTCCACCAGATCGTTGACCTGGGGCAGCGGCATGCTGGGCGAGCTGATCGCCAGGGTCATCACCGGGGTATCCGCCGGGTTGACCTTGTTGTACACCGGCGGCGCCGGCAGATCGTTGGGTAGCAGATTGTTGGCCGCGTTGATCGCCGCCTGGACCTCCTGCTCGGCGACGTCCAGGTTCACCTCCAGCGTAAAACGCAGGGTAATCACCGAGGCGCCACCGGAACTGGTCGAGGACATCTGCGAAAGGCCCGGCATCTGCCCGAACTGGCGCTCCAGCGGCGCGGTCACGGCACTGGTCATCACCTCGGGGCTGGCACCCGGATACAGCGTCATGACGCGGATGGTCGGGTAATCCACCTCGGGCAAGGCCGAGACCGGGAGCAGTCGGTAAGCGATCACCCCACTCAGGAAGATCGCCACCATGATCAGCGTGGTGGCGACCGGACGAAGAATGAAGGTCCGCGAGATGTTCATGCGTCGGCGGGCGCTGCGAGACGGGTTACCTGGGCCGGTGTGTCGGGAATTACTTCCACTACCGAGCCGTTGCGCAGACGGTCGGTGCCTTCCAGCACCAGGCGCTCGCCGGGCTGCACGCCGCTTTCCACCAGAGTGGTCTCGCCGTTGCTGAGACCAACCGTGACATCCCGCAGCTGCACCTTATCGTCCTCGCCCACCACATACACGAAGGTGCCGCGCGAGCCGAATTGCAAGGCGGCGGAAGGAATCAGCAACGCCTGTTCCTGCGTGCTGACGCGTAGGCGGACATTGACGAACTGATTGGGGAACAGGCGCTGATCGGCATTTTCGAAACGCGCCTTGAGGCGCAGGGTGCCGGTGGCGGTGTCGATCTGGTTGTCCAGACTGTGCAGTTGCCCCTCCGTCAGCAGGTTGCGCTCGTTGCGATCCCAGGCTTCCACCTGCAGTTCGCGGCCTTGGCGCAGTTGCTCCAGCACTTGTGGCACTTCGCCCTCAGGCAAGGTGAAACTCACGGCAATGGGTTGAGTCTGGGTAATGCTCACCAGCACGGTGCTGTCGTTACTGGCCAGCAAGTTACCGATATCCACCTGGCGCAGGCCGAGACGCCCCGGAATCGGTGCCCGTATCTCGGTGAACTGCAGATTCAGGCGTGCCTCTTCGACAGCCGCCTGGTTGGCCTTGAGCTGCCCCTGGTACTGGGCCACCAGCGCCTGCTGGGTATCCAGGGTCTGCTTGGCAATGGAGTCTTCGGCATACAGGCCCTGATAGCGACCAAGATCGATTTCAGCGTTTTTCAACTGCGCGCGAGTCTGTTGCAACTGCCCTTCGGCGAGGCGCAGCGCAGTCTGGTAGGGGCGTGGGTCGATCACCGCTAGCAGGTCACCAGCCTCTACCTTCTGGCCTTCCTCAAACAACACCTTGACCAGTTCACCCCCGACGCGAGCCCGCACATTGGCGGTGTTGTAGGCCGTTACGGTGCCCAGTGCCTTGAGTTCAACAGGAAAATCGCCACGGCTGACCTCAGCCACCCGCACCGGCACCGGACCGTTGAAACCAAAGCGACCGCCCGGACCTGTGGGCGCCTTGCTACTGCTTGGCCACAACCACCAGGCCAGCGCGGCGGCGACCACAAACACCAGCACTCCCCACCACCAATGACGGGAAGAACGTGAGGAGGGATACAGACTCGACTCGGACATGACGGGCAATCATCAACAAAGGAGGTCAGCACGATAAGGAGAAGCGGCCGACAAGCAAAGGAGATTTACCGCTCCTTTACCCCTAACAGCTAAAGGGTCACAGTGAATCTGCCACTCAAGCAAGCGGCGCGCGCCTGGGTTCTTGAATCGTCGCGGGATCAGGTGCTTATGCCAGCTGCAAACACCAGTACAAAAAGACAATGTCAGGAGTGCTCTCCTGGCTAGCCAGGCTCTTTTACCCACATCGGCGTCAGCTGGCTCACCTCGGGAGGGTTCGCCAGCAGCGGCTCGACTGCCTTGAGATAAGCGGCATAGCTGGGCTGGGCAAGAAATGCCTGCGCTGCATCCGGCGAGGCGTAGTGTTGGAACGCGCAGATCGCATCCGGATCGGCATCGTCGAAACAGTAAAAATAGTTGATATGCCCAGCGTTGGCGGCAATGGCAGGGGCCATGTGCTCCAGCCATACAGCCTGTACTTCATCACGCTTGCCGGGTCGGGTCTTGTGCCTGATAAATAACGCGGTGTGCGACATTTAATCCCCCCGATGGGTAGCCATAAAGTAGCGAGAGAGGCGGCCTGCGGGGGATGTTCCCGTAGACCGCCGATGTGCTTACAGTGCAGCCAAGGCCGAGGTGTAATTGGGCTCCTGGCCGATCTCGCTGACCAGTTCGCTGTGCAAGACCTTGTCCTGCTCATCCAGTACCACGACCGCACGGGCGGCCAGGCCAGCCATCGGACCTTCGGCAATGGCGACGCCGTAGTTTTCCAGGAACTCACGGCCACGCATGGTCGACAGGTTGACCACGTTGTCCAGACCTTCGGCGGCGCAGAAGCGCTTCTGGGCGAACGGCAAGTCAGCGGAGATGCACAGCACCACCGTGTTGTTCAGCTTGCCGGCTTCCTCGTTGAACTTACGTACGCTGGTGGCGCAGGTCGGCGTATCGACGCTCGGGAAGATGTTCAACACCTTGCGCTTGCCGGCGTAGTCGTCAAGGGTCACGTCGGCCAGATCGAGGCCAACCAGGTTGAACGCAGGCGCTTGCTCGCCAGCCTGCGGAAGATTGCCGGAAACTTCGATGGGATTGCCACGCATGGTCACTTGAGTCATTGGAAATATCCTTCTTGATGGGAATCGCTGAACTGCAATTTAAGCAGGTTGCGGGAGCAGAGCTTACCAGCCGGGTGGAGTCTCCACAGCCGTCACGGGATGCTGCGCACGACAGGATTCGTTTAGACGTGTGTGCCGCCAGCAGATGCTGAGAATCTCGGGCAGGCTGAGTCAAAAATCCCTTCGATAGAAAATATCGAGAGAACTCGCCAACCCGCTGGCAGCTTCCAGAAACACCCGGCGACTCAAGCGGTAGCGCAGCGCCAGGGTATTCACCGGCTCGAACACGCCTACACCGTAGCTCAGGCTCAGGCGATCGGAAATCCGCCCGCTGGCCACCACACTGGTGCTGCCGCCGCTGCCTTCGGTCTCCAGCAGAAAATCCTTGATGCCCAGTTGGCGGGCGATATTGCCCGTGATGCCCGCACTGCCGGCCAACCCCAACCCCAGAGCGGCCTGAGCCAGCAGGGCGCTGTCTCCCGTGTCGTCGTCACCACCCCCCAGCGGCCGCCCGAGAACCAAATAAGACAGGGCCTGCTCCTGGCTCATGGCCGGTTCGGAAAAAATCTGCGTGCGCGGCGCGGCGGCGCTGCCGGTGATCCTCAACCCGGCCACCACCTCGTCTACCCGGCGAATCGCCTCCACATCCAGGAAAGGCTGATCGATGGGGCCGACAAACAACAAGCGCGCCCGGCGGATGGTCAAGCGCTGGCCATAGGCGCGGTAGCGCCCGCGATTGAGGCTGAGCTCGCCCCGAGTGTCCAGGTTGTCGCCGATATGAATACCGCCGGCCACCTCCGCGGTTAGCCCGAAGCCCGAGAAGCTGAGTTCCTCTTGGCCAACCACAACATCAATATCCATGCGCAGCGGCAATGCGGCCTGCTGCTCGGGTGCCTCTTCACCGACGATCACCACATCCGAAGACAATTTGACGGTCGAAGGCGGCAATTCACGAATGGTGATAGCGCCTCTGGGCACCTCCACCCTGCCGCTCAAGGACAACGCCTCATCCGTCATGGCGATGCGCAGCTCAGGCGCCACTTCCAGCTCGGCGTAGGGGGCGATTACCACAGGTAAGCGGCTGCCCTGAATACTCACATCCACTTGCAGGGTTGGCTGCCACGCAATGCTGCCGCCGATACGGCCCTGCCCTTGGCTGCCGCTGCGCCAGTTGCCGTTCAGGCTCATCTGCTGGCCAGCAATGCGCGCCTGCACCTGCAAGTCTTCAATGACCATGGGGAGCTCGCCGCCGGACACATGGCCGTCGGACAAGCGCACTGCGCCTTCAACCAGCGGCGCTTGCAGGCTGCCGGCGAGGCGGCCACTGCCGTTAATCTGTCCTTCCAGGCGCGCCACCTGCGGCACGAAGGGGCGCGCCACAGCCAGATTCAGCCCGCGCAGAGAGAAGTCACCGCTCAGGGGTTTGATCTCCTGGCGCGGGTCAATACGCGCCTGCAACGTCAGTTCACCCAGCTGGCCGCCATCGAAACGCAGGTTCACGTCCACCTGTTCAGGCTTCAAGTGGCTGTCCAGACGCAACTGGCGATAGGGAACCTCCACCCATTTGTCCTGTTCGCGTTCAGGGTCGCGCAAGCGCAGGGTGCCCTGCCCGGCATCGACCAGAATCCGCCCATTCGGGCCGCTGGCCGGCAGGTCCAATGTAACCTCGGCATTCAACTGCCCCTCCCACTGGAAATCGTCCGGCAACCAGGCCGCCAGGCTGTCGAGGGGGAAATCACGCAAACGGTAGCGAATCCGCGGATCCGGCATCAGCCGCTGCTCTTCGCCACACAAGCTGGCCGCCCCGGACCGCCAACAATGCGCCCCGACCGTCAACTGGCCATCGGCGAGGCGTTCGATCGGTGCGGCTTGCTGTAGTTGCCAGCGCTGTCCGGCGGCAGCGAGCAGCGCTTCACTGAGCTGACCCTGCCAGTTCCAGCCGCGCTCAGAATCACCTTCCAACTGGCCGGCCAGGTCGAGTTCGGCCTGTAGGTTTTCTCCGTCCAGGCGCAGGATCACGGCCTGTTCCTGTAGGTTTCCCTGGCCGCTCAGGATCAGCTCGCCCAGCTCGGTTTCGCCGGAGCGAATCCCCTGCGCCTGCACATTGAGATGGGCTCGCTGCTCCTGATCGAGGCGCGCCTTGAGGACCAGGCTGGCGATACGTTGCTCATCCAGACGCAATTGCTGGCCTTGCAGTTCCAGTCTGGCCTGCGGCACCTCGCGCGAACCGGCCAGGTCCAGGCGGCCATTGACGCTGCCGCGCAAGCCGGGCCACAGCTGGTTGAGTTTGCCCAGGGAGATATTCACCTGGCCTTGCAGTTGCTCATTCAGTCCGCCCTGCCCCTGGATACGGTTGTTGCCCAGGCGCAAATCCAGTCGTGGCAACTGCCAGGAAGGCCCCGCTGCGCTGGCCTCGAGCTGCAGCACCGTAGGCTGATCACGCAGCTTGCCCTGCAGCTGGATGCTCGCGTGCGCGTGCAGATCTTCTCCTTGCAGGCGACCTTCGCTGCGCAGCGGGCCGCCCAGCAGCCCCGGCAGTTCGGCAACCCAGTAGGACGGATCGAATTGCTCCAGCTGCAAGGCGGTTTTCCAACTGATGGTATCGGCGAAGCCCAGACTCAACTGCCCTTCGGCGCGGCCCTGCCCCGCCTGAACCTGTAGCGAGGGCAGATGCACTTGGGTCAGGTCGCCGCTGACCGGGCTGGCCACGCTGAAGGGCCCCGCCGGCCCCTGCAGCTGAGCATCAAAATGGCCCAGGTAATTGCCGTCGCGGTAATGCACCTGGGCGTGCAACTGCTCCAGGTCCACCGGCGGCTCGTCCATGGGATACAGCCGCAACCAGGGGAAGGCCTGCCAGTCCAGTGTCGCATCAGCAACAAATCCTTCCTGCCAGTCCAGCTGGCCCTCGAGTTGCACGTGCTGTTGCTCACCGGCGTCCAGGCGCAGTGCCTCGATAGTCGCCCCTTGGGCCGTTACCCGGCCGGCAAGGCGCAGCTCCATCGGCGCCTCGTGGGCGGGCAGGCGCGCTGAACCATTGATGCGGTAGCCGGCCTGCAAATCACCCTCCGCCTGCAGGTTGAGTCGATCGAGCGTCAGGGTGTCGGGCAACGCCGCGCTCGCTTTGAAACCGTCGGCGCGTAAACGCAGGGTGGCTGGAAGATTTTCTACCAATGGCTGCACATCGCCTTCGAGCCGCCCTTGCAGATAGCCCGTGCTGTTGACGATCACCTGCAGATTTCTTTGCAGCTCGCCACGGGCTTGCAGCGTCAGCGACCAGTCGCGTCCATCCGGCGCGGGCAGCTTTAGTGTGCCGGACGTCGTCAGGGGCCAGTTTCCTTGCGGGTCGAGTTGCCCCTGCAGAACCAGCTGCAGCTCATCACGTCGTACGCGCAGGCTGTCGATGCGCAGCCCGGTCGCGGTCCAGTGGGCGTTGAGTTGCAGGTCGCGCAACTGCTCCTGGCCATTGAGCACCAGGCGATCAATGCGCGCGTTGGTCACCTGTATGGCTAGTGGCAGGCGCAGGGTCGGCAGCGACAGCGGGCCGCTGTCTTCGGAGGGCTCACCGGGCGGGAAGTCGAGAATAACCTCTTCGGCCGACAACTCCTTGATGCACAGTCTCAGGCGCAATAAACAGCGTGGCGACCAGTTGAAGCCCGGCGCCAACACCTCGACACGGCTTTCGCCCTGCTGCCAGGTCAGCTGTTCGGCCCGCCACTGGGTCGCCAGTCGGCCCTCGAACCCTTGCATGCTCAGGCCCGGCACTCGCGTCATCAGCCAACGACTGCCCGCCTCGCTGCCCAGCAGTATCGCCAAGGCCACTACCAGCAAGGCAATAACCGCCAGCAGACCCATCAAGGTCCATTTCACGCCCGTCCTCACAACTCCGGCCCCATGGAAAAGTGCAGGCGTACGCCCTTTTCGCCATCCAGGGGAGTGGCCAGGTCCAGGCGCAATGGTCCGACCGGGGATACCCAGCGAATACCGAAGCCAACACCCGTCATCAGCGACGGCAACTCCAGCGAATTGAATGAATTGCCTTGGTCGATAAAGGTCGCCAGGCGCCAGGTGGGGGTCAGTGAATATTGATACTCGGCGCTGACCGCGACCATGTAGCGGCCGCCAATGCGATCGCCCTGAGAGTTGGTGGGCGACAGGCTCTGGTAGTCGTAGCCGCGTACGCTCTGGTCCCCCCCGGCGAAGAAGCGCAGCGAGGGCGGCACCGTGGTGTAGTCGTCGGTCCAGCTGCCGCCAAGCTGCACGCGTCCGAGTAGGCGATGGCGGTCAGCCAAGGTGGTGAGGCCCCGCAACCCCGCCTCGCCGTGCACCAAGCTGGCATCTGAAAGAATGCCTTCCTGGGCTGCGGAGACCTCGAACTGCACACGATAGCCTCGGCTGGGATCGAGCCGATTGTCGCTGTTCAGGTAGGAATAACCGATGCCCGGCATCAACAGGGTACTGATTCCGGAATCATCGCCCAGGCGGTATTCCTCATGTTGCCATTTCAGCGAAATCACCCGCTGCCAGCCGTTCGGACGCAGGCTGTGCCATTCCGGCCCGACGGTCAGCAAGCGGCTGAGGCTGTCGGTATCGGCCAGCTCTTCATACTGATAACCGCCAGCCAGGCGCAGCTTGTCGGTCAGGGGTTTCTCACCGGGCATGTCATACCACAGGCCGATGTTTTGCCGTGGGGCAGACCATTCGGTTTCCACCCCGTAGCTGTGTCCCTGAGGATTTCGCCAGTGACGCGTCCAGTTGAAGCGCCCCCGCGGGCCCACGTCGGTGGAGTAACCCAGACCGACCCCAAAAGTGCGCGGCTTGCGCGTGGTCAATTGCACATCGATGGGCATCACGCCGCCCTGCGCCGTGGCCGGTGTGGCGTCGACCCGCACACTTTCAAAGTAGCCACTGGACTGCAAATTCAGGTGCAGCTCGGCAATCATCTCGCTGTCGTAAGGCGTGCTGGGCTCGAACGGCACCATGCGTCGCAGCAGCTCATCATCGAAGGGCGAATCGCCACTGAAGCTGACATCGCCAAAACGGTAACGCTCGCCGCTCTGATAGATCAGTTCGATGTCGGCGTAGCCCTCCGCCGGGTCGATCTGCAGCTGCTGACGGTCGAAGCGGCCGGAGAAATAGCCATAGCGCGCGGCCTGGCTTTCGATGCGGCTTTTGACGCTTTCATAGTTGCCATGGTGCAGCTGCTGGCCAGGCCGCAGCTCGGAAAGATCCGGCAAGGTAAAGGTGCGTTGCTGCGCAGCCGGCCCCTCAATGCGCACGGCGACGTTGCGCAAGGTTACCGGCTCTCCCCGTTCAATGCGTACCGTCAACCGGGGGGTTGCGCTGTCACTCACTTCGGTCGTGATCCGCGTCTGGTAATAGCCGAGGGCCTCGGCAGCCTGGCGGGCCTGAGCGGCGGCGGTGCGACTGCGTTGTAGCAGCGCGGCGCGGTCCATGTCCTCCAGCTCACCGATATAGCCTTCGACATTTTCCTTGAGGGCGGCATTGTTCGGTGTGACACGCACACGCAATTGATCGGCAAATATCGGCGCTGCCAGCAGACACAGCAGTACACCGAGGCCTTTTCTACGAATCGACATGGCCGCGCATGCTACACGAGGCTTATTGCGCTCCTCTATCCAAATGTGGGCATTGGGACTCATCCTTGCGAACTGGACAGCACGTTTGGACTGGCATGGAAAAAGACCTGTTCACGAATCGGCCCCATCGCCACTTCGCCAATGTTCTGATAACCATGGCCCCGGAAAAATTCCAGGTTACGGTTGTTGCCGGTAGACAGTACGATCCCCTGCGAGCGGGCATCCTCGCCGCACCAGTCATGCACGGCCGCGAGCATTTGTTCGCCGTAGTACTGACCCTGAAGGCTGGGCTGAACGCCAAGCAGCGGTAACAGGTGAAACGCATCCGACGGCACACAGGCCATGACGGCCTCGTGATAGTCCAGGTAGCGCCGCGTAGAACGAAAGCCTGCAGTCAGCAGCATGCGCAGCCGCCATGGCCAGCTTTCGGTGACCTCCAGGCGCCGTTGGGGCGGTGAAATCAAGGCCACGCCAATCAAGCGATCATCGAGCATCAGCCCCAACGCAGGACGCTGCTCGCCGGTGTGCTTGCGCATCAGCTCGCGAATAGTGGCACGCAACCGGTGGTCATAACCCGGACGATCGGCTTCGAACAGATACTTGAAGGTGGGGTCATCGCGGTAGGCGTGATAAAGCAGCGAACTGGCTTCGGGGCCATACCCGCGGTCGAGTACGCACACGCTGGCGGGTCTGACGGGCTGACTTCCGGGCATGGTGTTTCCCCCTTGTCGTTATGGTTGGGTTCGGCAAAAAGGACGGTAGCCGGTCGCCATGAACACTGCCATGGCAGGGTCTATTGATGCTTCATCGCGACCGCGCCGGACCTATACGGCTTGCGATGAAGCAGCAACAACCCCTAGGATCGCTAGTTTTCTCAGGACCTGCCGCGATGAAGTTGATTTCGTTCAATATCAATGGTCTGCGCGCTCGCCCGCACCAGCTGGCGGCACTGATCGACAAGCACCAGCCCGACGTGATCGGTCTGCAAGAGACCAAAGTCTCCGACGAGCAGTTCCCTCTCGCCGATGTGCAGGCACTGGGCTACCACGTGCACTACCACGGCCAGAAAGGCCATTACGGTGTCGCCCTGCTCTCGCGGCAAGCGCCGCTGGAGATTTACAAGGGTTTCCCCACGGATGGCGAGGAGTCCCAGCGACGCTGGATCGGCGGGCGTTTCGCCACCGCCGACGGACAGACCATCCATGTTTTTAACGGGTACTTTCCACAGGGTGAAAGCCGCAATCACCCGGTGAAGTTTCCGGCCAAGACGCAGTTTTATGCCGACCTGCAGCGTCTGATGGAAGAGCGGTTCCAGCCGCAAGAAGCGGTGGTGGTGATGGGCGATTTCAATATATCCCCCCAGGATTGCGACATCGGCATCGGTGCCGAGAATGCCAAGCGCTGGCTGCGCACCGGCAAATGCAGCTTCCTGCCTGAAGAGCGCGAGTGGCTGGAGCGTTTGAAGGGCTGGGGTCTGGTGGACAGCTTCCGCCACCTGCACCCCGAGGTGAACGACCGCTTCAGCTGGTTCGATTACCGCAGCCGCGGCTTTGAGGACGAGCCCAAGCGCGGCCTGCGCATCGACCTGATACTCGCCTCGCTGGGCTTGCGCGAGCGACTCAAGGACGCTGGCATCGACTACGAACTGCGTGGCATGGAGAAGCCTTCCGATCATGCGCCAGTCTGGCTGGAAATCGTCTAACACTGCCCACTACGGCCATGCCGTCACATGACTGACACATTGCGAATCTAGCCTGCGCGGCATCATCTACATGGAGAAGTAGCCATGCCGCGCGCCGTCGCACACCGATTCGGAAATCTAGCCCTCACCTTTTGCTTGCTGCCCCTCGCCCTTTCCGCCTGCCTGCTGCCCAGCGGGGTACAGGCCGAAAGCCCGACCGAGACCGTTCTGCGCATCCAGGGCTCCAACACCGTTGGCGCCAAACTGGCTCCGGCGTTGGTCGAAGAGTTATTCCAACGACAAGGGCTACGAGGTATCCGCACCGTGCAAGGCGCGCGCGAGAACGAACAGCGCGTGGTCGCCTTCAACGCTCAAGGGCGTCTGGTGCAAGTAGTCATTGCCGCCCACGGCTCCAGCACCGGTTTCACTGCCCTGCGCGCCGGCACGGCCGAGCTGGCTGCTTCATCTCGCCCGGTCAAAAACAGTGAAGTGGAGGCCCTCGCCGTTGCGGGTGATCTGCGCTCCGCCAGTGCCGAACAGGTCATTGCCATCGATGGCCTGGCGATCATCGTGCACCCCGAAAACCCGTTGAAGCATCTGGACACGAAGCAACTGGCCGCGGTGTTTGCCGGCGAGCTGAACAACTGGAGCAAACTGGGTGGTGCCCCTGCGCCGATAAATCTGTATGCCCGCGATGACCAGTCCGGCACCTACGACACCTTCAAGGAGCTGGTGCTAAACGCCAATGGCCGCACACTGGGGCAGGCTGCCCAGCGCTTCGAGTCCAATGATCGCCTCGCCCAAGCGGTGCTGGCCGACCGCCACGGCATCGGCTTTGTCGGCCTGGCATCAGTCGGCCAGAGCAAGGCACTGTCCATTTCCAACGGGGAAGGCTTGCCGCTGTCGCCCAGCGCCAACACCCTCGCCACAGAGGATTATCCGCTGTCGCGGCGCTTGTTCATCTACAACCTGCCCGGCGAGCAAAACCCGTGGGCCCAGCGACTGATCGACTTTGCACACGGCCCGCAAGGTCAGGCCATCGTGGAAAAAGTCGGTTTCATTTCTCAGAACGTGCGCGCCATGCACACCACGCCCAGTGAGCAGATGCCGGACGCCTACCAGCAACTGGCCAGTCAGGCCCAGCGGTTGTCAGTGAATTTTCGTTTCCAAGAAGGCAGCGCCCAGTTGGACAACAAAGCGCTGCGTGATATCGATCGGGTGCGTGAGTACCTGCGTGCCCACGAAAAATCGGGACAGCAGGTAACGCTGGTAGGTTTTGGCGACGCCAAGACCAACGCACAGCGCGCCGACCTGCTGTCACGATTGCGGGCCATGGCCGTGCGTCGAGAGCTGCGCAGAAATGGCGTCGTAATCAGCAATATCGTCGGCATTGGGCATGAAATGCCGGTCGCGGCGAACAATCTGGAAAACGGCCGCCTTAAGAACCGGCGCGTTGAGGTTTGGGTTAACTGAGCCGTTGGCAACGATCTGTTACCTGAAAGTATTGCCGCAGTGTCTTGAGAGGCATAGCCTATACGGGTTGTGACGCCGGGCCCCTCTGGCGATGAGTGAGCGATTTTCTCATCGTGATGTCGGAGTCACTTTTTTCCGACACCTTTGAAGGGGCCTGCGCAATGCTTGAATTCCTCACGATTCCATTATTTGGTACGGCCACCTGGCTGTGGCTGTGCTTCCTGCTCATTGTGATTTCTCTGCTGGTGCTCGACCTGGGCGTCCTGCATCGCACTGAACGCGAAATCGAAATGCGCGAAAGTCTGCTGCTGTACAGCGGCTATTTCGGTGTGGGTGTGCTGTTCGGGGTTTGGGTCTGGTTTGAACTGGGCTCGCAGAGCGCCCTGGAGTTCTACACCGGGTTTCTCGTCGAACAGTCGTTGTCCATGGACAACGTGTTCGTCATGGCGATGATCTTCGCCGCCTTCGGCATTCCCCGCCGCTACCAGCACCGCGTGCTGTTCTGGGGCATTATCGGGGTGATCGTGCTGCGCGCCATCATGATCGGTCTGGGCGCCGCCCTGGTGGCGGAGTTCGCCTGGATCCTCTACCTATTCGGTGCCTTCCTGCTTTATTCCGGTGTGAAGATGTTCATCGAGAAGGAAGAGGAACACCCGGACATCGAGAACAACCGCTTCGTGCGCTTCGCGCGCAAGCACATCCGCGTCACCGATACCCTGCATGGCGGCAAGTTCCTGGTGCGCCTGAAGCCGGAAGGCGCTACCCATCCCTTGCTCTATGCCACACCGCTGCTGCTCTGCCTGGTGCTGATCGAGCTGGCCGACCTGGTGTTCGCCGTGGACAGCGTGCCGGCGGTGTTCGCCATCACCCAGGACCCCTTCATCGTCTACACCTCGAACATCTTCGCCATCCTCGGCCTGCGTTCGCTGTACTTCGCCCTGGCGGCGCTGATGCACCGTTTCGTGTACCTCAAGTACGCCCTGGCGCTGGTGCTGATCTTCATTGGCGGCAAGATCCTTCTGCACGACTTCTACAAGGTGCCGGCCCTGCTCTCACTGTGCATGACCTTTGGTCTGCTGGCCGGTGGCGTGCTGTTGTCGCTGATCAAGACCAGGAATTCGCCTGCGGGTGAGAAGGTCGAGCCCAACGAAAGCCATCCCTGACTGATAAACCTGACTCTAAAACAGGGCGCCGACTGGCGCCCTGTTTGTATCAGTTCGGCTACACCACATCCGCATCGTTGGCCTGCTGCTGGCCACGCACCGGCCGAAACCGTGGCAACAGCTTGGGCACCTGGCGCCGGTACGCCTGGTATTCCGGGTGCGCATCGATCAGGTCGCGCTCCTCGAGGCTGATCGCCGCCACGATATAGGCGGCGGTCACCAGGGCAAATAACATATGGGTGACGGTCATCTGCGGTGTGCACCAGATGGCAAGGAACCAGCCGACGTACAGCGGATGGCGCACCAGCCGGTAGGCGCCCGGGGTCTTGAACGGCAAGTCGGTGTAGGCTTTGCCCCGCAACTGCAGCCACACCTGGCGCAGACCGAACAGGTCGAAGTGATTGATCAGGAAGGTGCTGTAGAGCACCAGCGCCCAGCCGAAGGCGAAGCCTGCGTACATCAGCCATTGCCCGGCGCGGCTTTCCAGCGACCAGACCCCTCCGCCCACAGGCTGCCAGAAATAGAACAGCAACAGCAGTGCCAGGCTGGAAAACAGCACATAGGTGCTGCGTTCGGCGGACTCAGGAATGATCTGCACCCACAGCACCTTGAAGGCCGGACGCGCCATCAAGCTGTGTTGCACGGCGAAGATCGTCAGCAGCAGCAAGTCGATGGCCAAGGCCGGGCCTGACGCCAGCTCCGGAGGGCCATCGATGGTGCGCGGCACTCCGGGCAGGTTGCCGAGAAAGGCAATGGCATAGAGAAAGGTGGCAAAGAACACGACGTAGCTGGCGATGCCGTAGAGGAAGATCAGATAGCGCTTCATGGGATGAACCCTGCCTCGTAGTGGATTAACTGCCCGATGTGCAGTGGAAGTCAGGGTGCGCCGGCTGTGTATCGGCACGATGTCGTGGTGCAGCGGTTTTGTAGCCTTTTGGTTTCAGCCGGTCATGCCGGCAGGTTGGTACGTAGCCAGGTGTAGAGCGCCGATTCGTCCAATGGTTTGTGCCACACCGCACGCACGCCAAGGGCCTGCACCTGCGCCTCATCGAGCTGGTCGCTGAAGCCGCTATAAAGCGCGATAGGCAGATCAGGCCGCGCTGCCAGCAAACGCTTGGCCAGTCGCACGCCGTTGAGGCGCGGCATGCATTGATCAACGATAAGCACATCCCACTCCGTGGCAGTGGCTTCCAACTCTGCGCAGGCCTGCTCAGCATCACACCACAGCTGCACTTCAAGCCCCCATTGGCGCAGTCGCTCTCCCATGAATTCAGCCACCAGCGGCTCGTCATCCACTACTGCCACACGCCCATGCAATGACCGGCAGGCTTGCTGCGTGGACAGCAGTGGCGGGATCAGTACCTTGAAGCAGGCGCCCCGGCCTGACTGACTGCTCAGCAGCAGATGCCCTCCGTATTCATGAACAATGCCGTGCACCATGGACAACCCCATGCCGCTGCCCTGCCCCGGTGCCTTGGTGGTGAAGAACGGCTCGAACATCTGCGCCTGCACCCACTCGGCGATACCTGACCCGGAATCCTCAACGCCCAGCACCAGGTAATCACCGACAAGTGCCTGCTGACACGAGGCGCAGATGCCGCGTTGCGGTCCGCCACGCTGCAGCGTAATGCGCAGCTGACCGTTGCCGTCCATGGCATCGCGGGCATTGATGCACAGGTTCATCAGTACCTGCTCCAGCTGCACCCGATCAAACAGCACCGGCGGCAATTCCCGGGCAACATGCAGATCGATTTCGATACCGGGCGGCATCGCCGACTGCAGCAATTGCCGGAAGTCGCCAATCAACCGCTCCAGCTCCAGCGCTTGCGGCTGGCCATGACTGCCGCGACTGAAGATCAGCATCTGCTGGATCAGGTCGCGGGCTTTCTCCGCGGAATGCCGTACCCGCGCCAGGTAATGCCCGAGTTGGGGATCCGGGCGGCTCTCGGCGAGCTCCTCGGCCATGTGCGTGTAGCCGAGCATGCCGGTCAGCAGATTATTGAAGTCATGGGCGATACCGCCCGTGAGACGGCCGATGGCTTCCATGCGCTGGGCCTGGCGCAACTGTTGCTCCAGTTCAGCACGCTGCTGCTCGGCCTGCTTGCGCTCACTGATGTCCCGCGTGAACGCCAGGATGCGCTCGATACCGGCGATGCTCGCCCGCTTCAGGCACACCTCGTCCCAGTGCAGGCTGCCGTCGCGATGACGGCGAAGCCACTCAAAACGCTGCGGACCCTGTTCCCGGGCCAAGGCCAGCCAGCGCTGAACATCCTCACCGCTATAGGGCGGATAACCGACGCTGAACGCTTCCACGCCCTGGGTAATCATCTCCTCGTGGCTGTAGCCGTAGATCGCACAGGCGCTGGGATTGACGTCGACCAGCGCGCCGCTGTCCAGATCGTGCACGAAGATGGCATCCATCGAGGACTCGAAGATCGAGCGGTAGCTGGTTTCGGCATCCAGGCGCTGCAATTCGGCGGCGGCCCGCACGGAAAAGATCTTCAGTACCGCTTCGACACGACTGCGCTCCGGCAGCGATTGGCTATGGCCCACGGATATCAGTCCCAACGCGCGTCCGTCACTGGCGAACAATGGGTAGCCGGCATAGCTGTCGAGGCCGAACAGCCGCAGGGCATCACTGCCCGCATAACGTTCGCGGGCACCTTGTTCGACAAAATGGAAGCGCTTGCCGAACACCTCCTGACAGGGCGTGCCGGCCAGTTCATAGCGCACGTTGGGGATCAGCCGCCCCGCATGGAAGAGCGCCAGGGTATCCAGGCTGGTGCTGTCCGGGCGGGCCGCACGACTGACGAAAGCGAAATCGGCATGCAGCGACAGCGCCAGGTAGCGGGCGATGGCCGCAAACACGGCATCGCCGGCGGCGGCTGAAACCCCCAGGGCGACATGGCTCAGCGCTTCCTCGATGCGCTTGCGCTCGCTGATGTCGGTGGCGATTCCACACACCGCAATGATCTCGCCAGCGGCATCGAACACCGGGAACTTGCTCGACAGGTACACCCAATTGCCGTTCGGAGACCGCACCTGTTCCTCGACCTCGATGGGCTGGCCCTGACTGATCACCTGCCGGTCATTACAGCGCAGCGCATCCGCCACCTCGGCGGGGAATAATTCATGGTCACTGCGCCCCAGTACCTGGGACGCAGTGCGTTGGAAGAAGCGTTCGAACGCTGGGTTGACCAGCCGATAGCGACCGGCAAGATCCTTGATGAAGATCACCGCGCTGCTGTTGTCGACGATCTGTCGCAGCGGATGATCCAGGTCCGTGGCCGTCAACGGCGGGAGCGCCTGGTTCATGGTCGAACTCCGCGCACTGGATATGCCTTGAGTATAGGAAGGCAGCGCCTACAGGCAGGTCGGTCGCGCGTGACTGAAACAATTGAAACAGAGAGTTCGCGTCAGGATCGGCTGCCAGACACCAGCATGTAGCCGACCCCGCGCAGGGTGCGAATGATCTGCGGTTTTTCCGGATCGTCCTCCAGCTTTCGCCGCAGACGGGCGATGCGGATGTCGATGGAGCGGTCATAGGGATTCCAGTCGCGGTGCTGGGTCAGATTTAGGAGTTGGTCGCGGGACAGTGGGCGGTTCGGGCGCTGGGCGAAGGCCTGCAAGAGGTCGAACTCCATAGCGGTCAGTTCGATTTCCGTGTCTTGGTCGTCCCGCAACTGGCGGCGTTGCAGGTCGAGGCGAAAACGCCCCAGGCGCAGGGTATCGGCCGCCTCCGCTGTGCCAGCCACGGGCAGCGCCGGCCGGTATCGGCGCAGCACGCTCTTGACCCGCGCCAACAGCTCGCGCGGCTCGAAGGGCTTGCCCAGGTAATCGTCGGCGCCAACTTCCAGGCCGATGGTGCGATCCAGCGGCGTGCCGGCGCCGGAAATCATGATCACCGGCAGGTCGTGACGTTCGCGCAGAAAGCGCGCCAGACTCAGGCCGTCCTCGCCGGGCAGGCCGAGGTCCAGCAGCACCAGGTCGGGTAGCTCCTGCTCCAGTGCCTTGCGCAGCGCCGTGCTGTCGGTGCACAGCTGCACCTGATAACCGTGGGCGCCGAGGTACTCGTGCAGCAACTGCCGCACCTCGGCGTCATCATCCACCACCCATACCCGCGCCTGGCCCGTCATACCCAGCCCTCGCTGTCCTCTCACAGCATAGTCAGGGCCGTCGGCATTCCCGGGAAACAGCGCTCAGCGGCTAGCGCGCAGCAGCTCCTTGGGCACGTATTTGCCCAGTTCATGCTTGCCGACCGTGGCGCGGTGCACTTCGTCCGGGCCGTCGGCCAGACGCAGGGTACGTTGCATGGCGTACCAGTAGGCCAACGGGAAATCACCGGAAACTCCTGCGCCGCCGTGGATCTGGATCGCCCGGTCGATTACCTTGAGCGCAACGTTCGGCGCCACCACCTTGATCTGCGCGATCTCGCTGGCCGCCACCTTGTTGCCCACGGTGTCCATCATGTAGGCGGCGTTGAGGGTCAACAGCCGCGCCATGTTGATCTCCATGCGCGAGTCGGCAATCAGATCAAGGTTGCCACCCAGACGCGCCAACGGCTTGCCGAACGCCTGGCGCGACACCGAGCGCTTGCACATCAGCTCCAGCGCGCGCTCGGCCATGCCGATCGAGCGCATGCAGTGATGGATACGCCCCGGGCCGAGACGCCCCTGAGCGATCTCGAAACCCCGGCCTTCGCCCAGAATCACGTTTTCGTAAGGCACCCGCACATTCTCGAACAGCACCTCGGCGTGGCCGTGGGGCGCGTCGTCGTAGCCGAACACCGGCAGGGGGCGGACGATGGTCACGCCGGCAGCATCGCTGGGTACCAGGATCATCGAGTGTTGCTGATGGCGTGGATTGTCGGGGTTGGTCAGGCCCATGAAGATCATGACCTTGCAACGTGGGTCGCAGGCGCCAGAGGTCCACCACTTACGCCCGTTGATGACCCACTCGTCGCCCTCACGCCGGGCGTTGGCCTGCATGTTGGTGGCGTCCGAGGAGGCCACGTCGGGTTCAGTCATGGCGAAGGCCGAACGAATCTCACCGGCCAGCAGCGGCTCCAGCCACTGTTTCTTCTGCTCTGCGCTGCCGTAGCGCACCAGCACTTCCATGTTGCCGGTGTCCGGCGCCGAGCAGTTGAACGGTTCGGGGCCGAGCAGCGAGCGGCCCATGATCTCGGCCAGAGGCGCGTATTCGGTATTGCTCAGGCCGGCGCCGTAGTCGGACTCCGGCAGGAACAGGTTCCATAAGCCCTCGGCTTTGGCCTTGGCTTTGAGTCCTTCCATGATCGCGGTCGGCTGCCAGCGATCCCCTTCGCTCACTTCACGCTCGAAGACTGCCTCGGCGGGATAGACATGGTTTTCCATGAACGCAGTGACACGTTCACGCAGCGCCTGAACCTTGGGGGAATACGCGAAATCCATGGCCGGTTACCTGTTTGATGAAAGGTGTGACTCGATGCTAGGACACCCAGCCATGATTTATCTAGATTATTGTCATTGTGTATTGCTATTCATAAGCTGGATATGATCACAGGCTGTTGGAGGCAACCGCCTGATAAAAATAAGCGTGCCGGAGGGCCCACATGAACCTGCAAAAGGTCGATCTCAACCTGTTCATCGTCTTCGATGCCATTTACAGCGAAGCCAACCTGACCCGCGCCGGGCAAATCGTCGGCATTACCCAGCCGGCCGTTTCCAATGCGCTGTCGCGCCTACGGGAAACCTTCAACGATCCGCTGTTCGTACGCACCGCCCAGGGCATGGTGCCTACTCCCATGGCGCAGAACATCATCGGGCCGGTGCGCAATGCCCTGCAGCTCCTGCGCGTTTCAGTCCAGGAAAGCCGGGTATTCAATCCTGCCGAGGCCGGTAAAACCTTTCACATCAGCATGACCGACCTCAGCGAGGCGCTCTTGCTGCCTCCTCTGCTGCAACGCCTGAGTCGCATGGCGCCTAAGGTGAAGATCGAAAGCATGCTGTCGCGTCGCCGGGAAACCAGCAAGGAGCTGGCTTCCGGGCGCCTCGATTTCGCCGTCGATCTACCCCTGAACAGCGACCCACAGGTGCGTCACGTCAAGTTATTAGACGACCAGTTCGTCTGCACCCTGCGCCAGGGCCATCCCTTGGCCAAAGAACAGCTCAGCCTGGAGGAGTACCTGTCGCTCGGCCATATCCATATTTCCAGCCGGCGCAACGGACTCGGTTATGTCGATCTGGCCCTGGGCAAGCTTGGATTACAGCGCAAGGTAGTACTGCGCTCTCAGCATTACCTGATGGCGTCCAGCGTGGTGCAGCAGACGGACCTGGCCATGACGGTTCCCGAGCGGTTCGCTCGCCAGCACGGCTTGTTCGCCGTTCAACTGCCGGTGCCGGACGTGCCACGCCTGGCGAGCCATTTGTACTGGCATGAAAGCACCGAGCAGGATCCCGCCAACCGCTGGATGCGTGAACAGCTCATCGACATTGCTCAAAAAGTGAACTCAAAAAAATAGAATTCACATAACCTAATCCATTTAACGTATTGATATACATGGGATTTATACCCATTGACCAAAGCGAATAATGAAGTCCAGAAGCACCGTGTTGCCTCCTTGACGTTAACGTCAAGGAGGCTTAACGTTAACGTCAACGCAACACAGGATTTTAGTGCATGGGTGTATCGACTTACAGCATCTCCGATTTAGCGCGCGAGCTGGACATCACCACACGCGCCATCCGTTTTTATGAAGAGCAAGGCATGCTCAGTCCCGAACGGCGCGGCCAGGAACGCATCTATCACCCCCGCGACAAAGTCGCGCTCAAACTCATCCTGCGCGGCAAGCGCCTGGGCTTTTCGCTGGCGGAATGCAAGGAGCTGATCGACCTCTACGAGCCAAGCAGCGGCAACCGCAAGCAGTTGCAAACCGTCCTGGCCAAGATCGGCGAACGGCGCGCACAGCTTGAGCAGCAACTGCTGGATATTCAGCAAATGCAACTGGAACTGGACACTGCCGAGGAGCGCTGCCACGCCGCGATGGCCGCCACCAGCTGACCGTACCCAAGCTTCATTCTCCTACTCTAAAAACAACAGGTGAACCATGAGCTACCCCACCCTCGATTTCGCCCTGGGCGAAACTCTCGACATGCTGCGCGAGCAGGTGCAGGCCTTCGTCGCAGCCGAGCTGGCACCGCGCGCCGCGCAAATCGACCGCGACAACGAGTTCCCCGTGGACATGTGGCGCAAGTTCGGCGACATGGGCCTGCTGGGTGTGACCGTCGGAGAGGAATGCGGCGGCGCTGGTCTGGGGTATCTCGCCCACGTGATTGCCATGGAAGAAATCAGCCGCGCCTCGGCGTCGGTTGCCCTCTCCTACGGCGCCCACTCCAACCTGTGCGTCAATCAGATCAACCGTAACGGCAACGCCGAGCAAAAAGCCAAGTACCTGCCCAAGCTGATCAGCGGTGAGCATATCGGCGCCCTGGCCATGAGCGAACCCAACGCCGGCTCCGACGTGGTGAGCATGAAGCTGCGCGCCGACAAGCAAGGCGACCGCTATGTGCTCAACGGCAGCAAGATGTGGATCACCAACGGCCCCGATGCCCACACCTATGTGATCTACGCCAAGACCGACATCAATGCCGGCCCGCGCGGCATCACCGCATTCATCGTCGAGCGCGACAGCAAAGGCTTCTCGCGCAGCCCGAAGCTGGACAAGCTGGGCATGCGCGGCTCGAACACCTGCGAGCTGGTGTTCCAGGACGTCGAAGTGCCGGAAGAGAACATCCTCGGCACGCTCAACGGCGGCGCCAAGGTGCTGATGAGCGGCCTCGATTACGAGCGCGTGGTGCTCTCCGGTGGGCCGACCGGCATCATGCAGGCGTGCATGGATGTGGTGGTGCCGTACATTCATGACCGTCAGCAGTTCGGCCAGAGCATCGGCGAGTTCCAGCTGATTCAGGGCAAGGTCGCCGACATGTACACCCAGCTCAACGCCAGCCGCGCCTACCTGTATGCCGTGGCACAGGCGTGCGACCGTGGCCAGACCACCCGCAAGGACGCCGCCGGCGTAATCCTCTACACCGCAGAGCGCGCCACGCAGATGGCCTTAGATGCCATCCAGATTCTCGGCGGCAACGGCTACATCAATGATTTCCCCACCGGCCGCCTCCTGCGTGACGCCAAGCTCTACGAAATCGGCGCCGGCACCAGCGAAATCCGCCGCATGCTGATCGGCCGCGAGTTGTTCAACGAGACCAAATAAAGCGTTGGAGGCTTGAGGCTGAAGGCAGGACGCAAAACCGCCACAGCCTCGTTCAGCCTCAGTCGTAGGGTGGAAAACCGCGAAGCGTTTTCCGCCAGAGCCGGTGGATGGACAAAGCGCCATCCACCCTACGGAATGAATCGGAGCCAGACCATGGCCATCCTGCACACCCAAATCAACCCCCGCTCCCCGGAATTCGCCGCCAACAGCGCGGCGATGCTCACCCAGGTCGATGACCTGCGTGCCTTGCTGGAGCGTGTCCAACAAGGCGGCGGCGCCAAGGCGCAAGAACGCCACACCTCGCGTGGCAAACTGCTGCCGCGCCAACGCATCGACCAATTGCTCGACGCCGGTTCGCCCTTTCTGGAAATCGGCCAGTTGGCCGCCCATGAGGTGTATGGCGAAGACGTGCCTGCGGCGGGCGTAATCGCCGGTATCGGCCGTGTCGAAGGCATCGAGTGCATGATCGTGGCCAACGATGCCACGGTGAAAGGCGGCAGTTATTACCCGCTGACGGTGAAGAAACACCTGCGTGCGCAGACCATCGCCCAGCAGAACCGCCTGCCGTGCATTTACCTGGTGGATTCCGGCGGCGCCAACCTGCCCCGGCAGGATGAGGTGTTCCCGGACCGCGAGCATTTCGGGCGGATCTTCTTCAACCAGGCGAACATGAGTGCCATGGGCATTCCGCAGATCGCCGTGGTGATGGGGTCCTGCACGGCCGGCGGCGCCTATGTCCCGGCCATGGCCGATGAGGCGATCATGGTGCGCAACCAGGCGACCATCTTCCTTGCCGGCCCGCCGCTGGTGAAGGCCGCCACCGGCGAAGTGGTCAGCGCCGAAGCGCTGGGCGGTGCCGATGTGCACTGCAAGATCTCGGGGGTCGCCGACCATTACGCAGAAAACGACGAGCACGCCCTTGCCCTGGCGCGCCGCTGCATCGCCAACCTCAACTGGCGCAAACTTGGTCAGGTGCAGAGCCGCACGCCGATCGCCCCCCGCTACGCCGCCGAGGAGCTGTACGGCGTGATTCCCGCGGACAGCAAACAGCCCTTCGACGTGCGCGAGGTGATTGCACGCATCGTCGACGATTCGCAGCTGGACGAATACAAGGCGCTGTTTGGTACCACGCTGGTCTGCGGTTTCGCCCATCTGCACGGCTATCCGGTGGCGATCCTCGCCAACAACGGCATTCTGTTTGCCGAGTCGGCGCAAAAAGGCGCCAACTTCATTGAACTGGCGTGCCAGCGCGGGATTCCGCTGCTGTTTCTGCAGAACATCACGGGCTTTATGGTCGGCCAGAAATACGAGGCCGGCGGCATCGCCAAGCACGGCGCCAAGCTGGTCACTGCGGTGGCCTGCGCCCAGGTACCGAAATTCACCGTAATCATCGGCGGCAGCTTCGGCGCCGGTAACTACGGCATGTGCGGACGTGCCTACGATCCGCGTTTCCTGTGGATGTGGCCAAACGCACGCATCTCGGTGATGGGCGGCGAGCAGGCCGCAGGCGTGCTCGCCCAGGTCAAGCGTGAGCAGGCCGAACGTGCCGGACAGACGTTCTCCGCCGAAGAGGAACAGCAGCTCAAGCAGCCGATCCTCGAGCAGTACGAACACCAGGGCCATCCTTACTACTCCAGCGCCCGCCTGTGGGACGACGGCGTCATCGATCCGGCGCAAACCCGCGATGTGCTGGGGCTGGCGCTTTCAGCCAGCCTCAACGCACCGATCGAGCCAACCCGCTTCGGCGTGTTCCGCATGTGAAGCAGCTGCTAGCGGCAAGCAGAGCAAAGACAGCAATTTGGGCTGGAGGCTTGTCGCTTGAAGCTTGCAGCTCAACAAGGAATTTCCCATGAATGACTTCCAGACCATCCAGCTCGAAACCAATCCTCGCGGCTTCGCCACCCTGTGGCTGAATCGCCCGGAGAAGAACAACGCCTTCAACGCGCAGATGATCCGCGAGCTCACCGCGGCGATCAGAACCCTCGGCGAGGATGATTCCTTGCGCTTCCTGCTGCTGCGCGGACGCGGCAAGCATTTCTCTGCCGGTGCGGATCTGGCGTGGATGCAGGAAAGCGCCCACTTGAACTATCACGCCAATCTGGAGGATTCGCAGCGCCTCGGCGAGCTGATGTACAGCCTGCAACAGCTGCGTGTGCCGACACTGGCCGTGGTCCAGGGCGCCGCCTACGGTGGCGCGGTGGGCCTGATTGCCTGCTGTGACATGGCCATCGGCGCCGAGAGCGCGCGCGTCTGCTTGTCAGAAGTGCGCGTCGGCCTGATGCCTGCGGTGATCAGTCCGTTCGTGGTGCACGCCATTGGCCGCCGCGCCACACGCCGCTACGCCTTGAGTGCCGAAGCCTTCGACGGTGAACGGGCGCGCGTGCTGGGTCTGTTCGCCGAATGCTATGCCGAGGACACCCTCGACGCGGCCGTCGAACAGTGGATCGAGCAATGGTTGCTGAACAGCCCGCAAGCGATGGCCGCGTGCAAGGAGCTGCTCAATGAGGTAGGTCATGGCGCCTTGAGCCCGGCCCTGCGCCGGCACACGGAAAGCGCCATCGCCCGTATCCGCATCAGCGAGGAAGGCCAGGAAGGCCTGAAAGCCTTCCTCGAAAAGCGCAAACCGAACTGGCAGAGCCAATAGCTGCAAGCTGCAAGCTGCAAGCTGCAAGCTGCAAGAAAATACTGGAGCGGAAAATAATGATTACAACGCTGCTGATCGCCAACCGGGGCGAGATTGCCTGCCGCATCATGCGCACGGCCAATGCCTTGGGCATCAAGACCGTGGCTGTACACAGCGCCATTGATCGATCTGCACGCCATGTTCGCGAGGCGGACCTAAGCGTGGATCTGGGCGGCGCCAAACCGGCGGAAAGCTACCTGCGCATCGACGCCATCATCGCCGCAGCCCAGGCATCCGGCGCTCAGGCGATTCACCCCGGTTACGGTTTTCTGGCTGAAAACGCCGCTTTTGCGCGGGCCTGCGAGCAAAACGGCCTGCTGTTTCTCGGCCCACCCGCCTCGGCCATTGACGCCATGGGCAGCAAGTCCGCCGCCAAGGCCTTGATGGAAACCGCCGGCGTGCCCCTGGTGCCCGGTTACCACGGTGAAGCGCAGGATGTGGAAACCTTCCGCGCTGCCGCCGAGCGCATCGGCTATCCGGTGCTGCTCAAGGCCGCCGCCGGCGGTGGCGGCAAAGGCATGAAAGTGGTGGAGCGCGAGGCTGATCTGGCCGAAGCCCTGCAATCGGCGCAGCGCGAGGCGCAGTCGGCCTTTGGCGATGCGCGCATGCTGGTGGAGAAATACGTCCTCAAGCCGCGTCACGTGGAAATCCAGGTGTTCGCCGACCAACACGGTAACTGCCTGTACCTCAACGAGCGCGACTGTTCCATTCAGCGTCGTCACCAGAAAGTCGTCGAAGAAGCGCCGGCGCCGGGCCTGTCCGTCGAACTGCGCCGCGCCATGGGCGAGGCGGCGGTCAAGGCTGCCCAGGCCATTGGTTATGTGGGTGCCGGCACTGTGGAGTTCCTGCTCGACTCGCGCGGTGACTTCTTCTTCATGGAAATGAACACCCGCTTGCAGGTCGAACATCCGGTTACCGAAGCCATCACCGGCCTGGACCTGGTGGCCTGGCAGATCCGCGTGGCCAACGGCGAGGTGTTGCCGATCACGCAGGATCAAGTGCCTCTGAACGGCCATGCCATCGAAGTGCGCCTCTATGCCGAAGACACCGAGCAGGATTTCCTGCCCGCCTCAGGCACGCTGGCGCTGTATCGCGAACCCACCGCCGGCCCCGGACGCCGGGTGGACAGCGGGGTCAGCGAAGGCGACAGCGTCTCGCCGTTCTATGACCCGATGCTGGCCAAGCTGATCGCCTGGGGCGAAACCCGTGAGGAAGCCCGTTTGCGTCTGCTGAGCATGCTGGACGAACTGGCGGTGGGCGGTTTCAAGACCAACCTGCCGTTCCTGCGTCGCGTAATCGCTCATCCGGCCTTTGCCGCGGCCGAACTGGACACGGGTTTTATTCCCCGTTACCAGGCCGATCTGCTGCCGCCGTCCGCTGAATTACCCAAAGCTTTCTGGCAACTGGCCGCAGAGGCCTTTGTAGCCAGCGAACCCGCCCGCCAGCGCCCGGACGATCTGCATTCGCCGTGGGCTGCCGCCAGCGGCTGGCGCGCCGGATTGCCGGCGCAGAGCATTGTGCATCTTCGCTGCAATGGCATTGCCCAGGTGATCCGCCCGTCTGGCAACGCGCAGGTGTGCGGCGATCTCCTGCTGTACACCAACGCCTCCGGTGTCCAGCAACGCCTGCAGGCCATCCGTCAGGGCGATACCCTGCACCTGGAATGGAACGGTGAATTGCAGACGGTGACCCGCGTTGATGCCATCGCCGAAGTGGAGGCCAGCCATGCCCAGCACGGCGGTCTTGTGGCGCCCATGAACGGCAGCATCGTGCGTGTATTGGTTGAGCCCGGCCAGGTCGTCGAGGCCGGCACGGCGCTGGTGGTGCTGGAGGCCATGAAGATGGAACACAGCATCCGCGCGCCGCAGGCCGGGGTGGTCAAGGCGCTGTATTGCGCCGAAGGGGATATGGTCAACGAGGGCGCGGCCCTGGTGGAGCTGGAGGAATGAACCTACCGCAAAACGTCCGCCTGGTCGAAGTCGGCCCACGGGACGGACTGCAGAACGAAAAAGTGCCGATCAGCGTGGCCGACAAGGTGCGCCTGGTCGATGACCTGAGCGCTGCCGGACTGGACTATATCGAAGTCGGCAGTTTTGTCTCGCCCAAATGGGTGCCACAGATGGCCGGCAGCGCCGAGGTGTTTGCGCAGATTCAGCGTAAGCCCGGCGCCACTTATGCAGCCTTGACGCCCAACCTGCAGGGTTTTGCAGCGGCGCTGGAGGCGGGCGTCAAAGAAGTCGCCGTGTTCGCTGCTGCCTCGGAAAGCTTTTCGCAAAAGAACATCAACTGCTCCATTGCCGAAAGCCTGCAACGCTTCGCTCCGCTGATGGACGCCGCGCGGCAAAACGGTATTCGGGTGCGCGGCTATGTCTCCTGCGTACTGGGCTGCCCCTATGAAGGCGACATCGCCCCGGCGCAGGTAGCACAGGTAGCGCGGGAGCTGTTCACCATGGGCTGCTACGAGATTTCGCTGGGCGACACTATCGGCGCTGGCACGCCGGGCAAGACCCGTCAGCTGATCGATGTAGTCAGCAAGGATATCCCCCGCGAACGCCTGGCCGGGCACTTTCATGACACCTACGGCCAGGCGCTGGCCAATATCTATGCGAGCCTGCTGGAAGGTATCGCGGTGTTCGACAGCTCAGTAGCCGGCCTGGGCGGCTGCCCTTATGCCAAGGGTGCCAGCGGCAATGTGGCCAGCGAAGACGTGGTTTACCTGCTGCAAGGACTGGGTATCGACACCGGCGTGGATCTGCAACGACTGATCGCCGCTGGCGAGCGCATTTGCGCCCTGCTTGGCCGCCACAATGGCTCGCGTGTGGCGCAGGCACGCGCGGCCCGTTAATCGCAGCTCTCGCCTAACGTGGATTGACCGAGTACGGCGCGCCCAGCGCCGTATTCAGTTAGCCGAATACTTTTCCAACAGAGGGTTGCCGAAGCGCTGCAGGTAAGCTCGGGCGATTTCCCGCGCGCCCAGATTATTCAGATGGTCTGCATCCCGATAGAGAGGAATATCGTTGAGCACCGTCTGGCAACGCGTCTCATCGCAGATGACGTTACGCGGATTGATCCAGGCAACCTGGGGATATCCAGCGCGCACCTCTTCCTTGAATCGCTCGAAGTTAGCCAGGCGTCTGCGGACCGGGTCAACATCGATGGAGCAGTCCGCCATGTTCTTGAGCAGACAATGGGCATGGGCCGATGAAGGTAACTTGGGAACGTCCTCGAGAATGATCACATCATGTCCCTGCCCCACCAGCCAGCCAATGGCTGCCACGAAAGACCGGTGATGGGTCGAGCTGGCCAGGTAGGCGTCCCAATACGCCGAAACAAAGACCGTCATCGGGCGCTTGCTCAGGTATTCGGTCAGCGCACGGCTGCGGTCTATTTTCTCGCTGTCGTCCCCGAATACCGAGGCTGCATGCTCTGCCAGAACGAAGGGCGTGGAGGCCTGGGTTACCAACAGCAGTGATCGGTCCGTACCGGTGAGCAGTTGCTCGACAAACCCCATCAGCGCAATGGCGTGGGAATCGCCAATCAGAATGCTATTGGGCTCACCCTGCGGTGCCGGTGCGCCGAACAGGCATTTGGCCGAGGTGTTGAACTGGTAATAAGGCCCTTTGAAACAGGCTTTATACAGGTCCGTATCGTCATTCTGCTCGATGATCTTGTAGAGCTCGCGACGCTCTTCCGGAATCCGGAAGCTGATGTCATCCGCCAGCCGGATGGTGACCTGCACCGCCCACATCAGCACCGCCGGCGCTAGTATCACCACCAGGAACAATTGGCCCAGTCGCCACTGGGTATAGCGGAACGGATTCTCAACCAGGCGATAACTGAGCCAGGACAGCAGCATGACCCCGGCGACCATGGCCAGGCGAATCGGCCAGGTGAGCTCCACCAACTGGTAATGAAGCAACGCCACGATTGGCCAGTGCCACAGGTACAGCGAATAGGAAATACCGCCCAGGAAGACCATCCAGCGAAGGCTGAGCAGCCGCGCCACCCAGGTACCGGGCTGGTGCAGGCCTGCGTAAATGATCAGCGCGGTGCCCAAGGTCGGCCACAAGGCGTTGTAACCAGGGAAATGGTCGCTTTTATCCAACAACAAACCGGTGGCGACGATCAGCACGAGGCCCGTGCTTGCGAGAATCTGCGCCGTCCACGCTTGCAGAACCTGCAAGCGGCTTGCGTGCAAGGCAACGCCGGCACCGAGCAGCAATTCGAACAACCGGGCCGGCAACAGGTAATACGCAGCCTTAGGCGCGGTTTCCGCCAGGTACACCGACAGCAGCAGAGCCAGCAGCACGATGAACAGGAAGGTGCGTAGGCCACCCCAGCTGCGGAAACAGCGCCAGATTAGCAGCAGCGTCAGCGGCCAGAGCAGGTAAAACTGCTCTTCGACGGCCAGCGACCAGGTATGCAGCAGCGTGAGCGATTGAGTTTCAGGTGCGAAGTACTGGTTCAGCTCACTGAAATAATAAAAGTTACTGACGCCGACCAATGAGCTCAGCCAGCTCTTGGAAAATACGTAGTAATCATCATCCAGGTAATAGGGCGAGATCAGCAGGAAGCTGGCCGTGGACACCAGCAGAAACACCGGAACCAGGCGACGGATTCGGCGCGCATAGAAATCCGCAAAGCTGAAGGTACCTTGCGCCATGGAGCGCATGAGCAACTGGGTGATGACGAAACCGGAAATGACGAAGAAGACATCAACGCCAATGAACCCGCCGGTGATGCCCGGAAACTGATAGTGGTAAGCAATGACCAGGAGAACGGCAAGCGCTCTGAGCCCTTCGATATCGGTGCGGTAATGCATGGCAGCCTAAAGAGATACCGGAAAACCCGGCCAGAAAAAGTCCGGCATTATGCATAACACCCGACAACCCCTGCAATCCGCTGGTTGGTATCGGTCTGATGTCGCAAAAGACAAACGTGCCACCAGCCTACCGGGCTCGTCGGAGCAGCCTGCACTTACTCAGCTGCCGGCAGCCCCATTACCTGCACGCCGGGTACGATCTGTCGCTGGTCGAACCAGCCCTGATTGGTCTCCACGGCAAAGCGGGCGGGCGCGCTGGAGCATTTGATCTGCAGATCATGGGGTTCGAGGTCGATGAGGTTGATGACCCGCCCCTGCTCATCGAGGAAGGCGGCAGACAGCGGCAGTGGCGTATCTTTCATCCACAGACACTGACGCTTCAGCGCGGGGAACCTGAACAGCATGCCGGCCGACTCGGCCAATTCGGTACGCTCCATCAGGCCACGTTGACGCTCATCAGGGCTGGACGCGTACTCGACGTGCAGGCGATGCTCTCCAAACGACAGGGGTAAATGTCCCGGTTCGGCCAGGACCGGGCCGGCCAGAATGCAGGCCAATAGAAACAGGCGCATGAAGTGAGTCCTTTGTCACAGGAGCAAAGATCAGGACTATAGGCGAGGCTCTACCGCTCGCCAAACCGACCTTCCGTTTCGAATCGCATTGCTGCACGTAACGCATGGATACCAGTCTCAAGGATTACCAACAGGTACGCCAACTCGCCATCCGCTCGCTGTTTGAAATCGTCGAGCAGTCCAGTGCAGGCACGATCATTGTCGATCGCAATGCCACTATCGTCTGGATGAATGAGCGCTATGCCCAGCGTTTCGGCCTGGCCAGCGCCCAGGAGGCCATCGGCAAGCCGTGTGAAAGCGTGATTCCCAGCAGTTTGATGCGCGAAGTGGTGAACACCGGACAGCCCCTTCTGCTGGATATGCTCGATACGCCCACCGAACCGCTGGTGGTGATGCGCCTGCCGATTCGCGACGATGCCGAGCAGGTCATCGGCGCCATCGGCTTCGCCTTGTTCGGTCGGTTGAAAACCTTGGCGCCGTTGCTGACCCGCTACCAACAGATGCAGGAGGAACTGGCCTCGACCCGTTCGTTATTGCGCGCGCGCCAAGCCAAATACAATTTTGCGCATTTTATCGGCACCAGCGCAGCCAGCCTGGAAGTGAAACGCCGCGCCAGACGCAGTGCTACCGCCGATTCGCCCGTACTGCTGTTAGGCGAAACCGGCACCGGTAAGGAGCTGCTGGCCCATGCCATCCACAGCACTTCCCCGCGAGCCCATAAGGCTTTTGTCAGCGTCAACACCGCTGCCATCCCGGAAACACTGCTGGAGGCCGAGTTCTTCGGCACCGCACCGGGTGCGTTCACCGGTGCGGATCGCAAGGGACGGGCCGGCAAGCTGCAGATCGCCCAGGGCGGCACCCTGTTTCTCGACGAGCTTGGCGACATGCCGATGCCGCTGCAGAGCAAACTGCTGCGCGTGCTGCAGGAAAAGGAATTCGAGCCGGTCGGCTCCAATGAGGTGATCAGCAGCGATATCCGCCTGATTGCCGCGACTTCCATCGACCTTGAAGCGGCCGTGCAGCGTGGCGAGTTCCGTGCGGACCTGTATTACCGCCTCAACGTCCTGCCGATTCGCGTGCCGCCGCTGCGCGAGCGCCTCGAGGACCTGCCGGCCCTGTGCGAAGCCATCTTCGACGAGCTTGGCAACCATCATGAGCTTGCTCCGCAAGCCCTCGACCTGCTCTCGCGCCATGCCTGGCCGGGGAATATCCGCGAACTGCGCAACGTCCTGGAGCGCGCCGCACTGCTTAACGACGAGGCAGTGCTGAGCGAGGAAGCGCTGCGCACCGCCATCGGCGTCCTTCACCCGCTAACCGCTCCCTCGCTGTCACGGTACACCCTGCCCGTCTCGGGCGACTTCCAGCAGGCACGGCTGCAGTTCGAGCGACAGTTCATCTCAGCGGCACTGGCCGAACAGGACGGGAATGTCGACGCGACGGCCCGCCAGCTGCGCATGGGGCGCTCCACCCTGTACAAGAAAATGGCTGCGCTGGGCATTTTGTCTTGATAGCGAGACAGCTGTCTCCGAAAGGAGACAGCGCGAGACCCCTGATGCAACCTGGCTTTTGCCTTGGGTTTAGTCAGCGGTTTTCTCTGTTTGGAGAACCCACCACCCGCCTCTTTTCAAGAACAATGAGAAAAATTCTTATAAATCAGTACGTTACCGACATGGCACAAAACTCGCTATAGCTTCGTTGCGGCTCGCTCCGCACCTAAAACAACAACAAAATGCCTGCCACGAAGCCGTCAGCCTGGAATAACCCCGCCGCGCCCGATTGCTTCGCTGCAGTGCCCAAGGAGAATTCCGATGAGTGTCATCGTCGCCCTTGCTGCATTGGTACTACTGATGCTGGCCGCCTACCGCGGTTACAGTGTCATCCTCTTCGCCCCCATTGCCGCCATGGGGGCCGTCCTGCTCACTGACCCTTCCGCCGTGGCACCCGCGTTTACCGGCCTGTTCATGGACAAAATGGTCGGCTTCGTGAAGCTGTACTTTCCGGTCTTCCTGCTCGGCGCCGTGTTCGGCAAACTGATCGAGCTGTCCGGCTTCTCGCGCTCGATCGTGGCCGCTGCCATCCGTCTGCTCGGCACCCAACAGGCGATGCTGGTCATCGTTCTGGTCTGCGCCCTGCTCACCTACGGTGGCGTCTCGCTGTTCGTGGTGGTGTTCGCGGTTTACCCCTTCGCCGCGGAGATGTTCCGCCAGAGCAACATCCCCAAGCGCCTGATCCCTGCGACCATCGCCCTCGGCGCGTTCACCTTCACCATGACTGCGCTGCCGGGTACGCCGCAAATCCAGAACATCATCCCGACCGCCTTCTTCAGCACCAATGCCTGGGCAGCGCCCTGGCTCGGAGTCGCCGGTACGCTGTTCATGTTCTTCATCGGCATGCTGTATCTGCGCCGGCAGTTGAATAAAGCCCAGCGCGCGGGCGAAGGCTATGGCACAGACCTGCGTAACGAGCCTGACACCCCGGATGACATCACGCTGCCGAACCCCTGGCTGGCCCTGTCGCCGCTGCTGGTGGTAGGGATCTCCAACCTGGTGTACACCAACCTGATCCCGCAGCTGTATGGGCAGAGCCACATCCTGCAATTGCCCGGCATGAGCGCGCCCATTCAGACCGAGGTTGCCAAGATCACCGGCATCTGGGCCGTTGAGGCGGCGCTGCTGACCGGGATTCTGCTGGTACTGCTGTGCTCGTTCCGCACGGTCAAGCACAAGCTGGCCGAAGGGACCAAGACCGCCGTCGGCGGCTCGCTGCTGGCCGCCATGAATACCGCTTCTGAATACGGGTTCGGCGCGGTTATCGCCGCCCTGCCTGGGTTCATGCTGGTGGCCAATGCCCTGGAGAGCATCCCCAATCCGCTGATCAACGAGGCCGTCACCGTCAACCTGCTGGCCGGGATCACCGGTTCGGCGTCCGGCGGCATGAGCATCGCCCTGGCCGCCATGTCCGAAAGCTTCGTCAGCGCCGCCAATGCCGCCGCGATTCCTCTGGAAGTCCTGCACCGCGTGGCGTCGATGGCCAGTGGCGGGATGGACACCCTGCCCCACAACGGCGCCGTGATCACGCTGCTGGCGGTCACCGGCCTGACCCATCGCGAGGCGTACAAGGACATTTTCGGTATTACGCTGATCTCCACCGTCGCCGTGTTTTTCGTGATCGGCGTGTACTACGCCACCGGCATCGTCTGATACCCATCAATGCGGCGCTGGCGCACACCCCCCGCCCGCGCCTCCCGAACGAGGGAACACCCATGAGCTTGAAAGGCAAGACCGCACTGGTCACCGGCTCCACCAGCGGCATTGGCCTGGGCATCGCCCATACGTTGGCCGCCGCAGGTGCCAACTTGATTCTCAACGGCTTCGGCGATGCCGACGCAGCGATTGCCGAAGTAAAACGCTATGGCGGCAAGGTCGTGCATCAGCCGGCGGACGTTTCCGATCCGGAGCAGATCGCCGACATGAGCGACTACGCGCAACGGGAGTTCGGCGGTATCGACATCCTGGTCAACAATGCCGGCATCCAGCATGTGGCGCCGGTGGAGGAATTTCCGGCAGAACGCTGGGATGCAATCCTGTCCATCAACCTGTCCTCGGTCTTTCACACCACACGTTTGGCTCTGCCAGGCATGCGCCAGCGCGGCTGGGGGCGGATCGTCAACATCGCCTCAGTGCACGGACTGGTGGGGTCTGCGCAGAAATCCGCCTATGTCGCCGCCAAGCATGGAGTGATCGGCCTGACCAAGGTCGTGGCGCTGGAGACCGCGACCACCGCCATTACCTGCAATGCCATTTGCCCGGGCTGGGTGCTGACGCCGCTGGTGCAAAAGCAGATCGACAGCCGCACCCACGCACATGGAAGTACCGCCCAGGCCCGCCAGGAATTGCTGGCTGAAAAACAACCCTCGCTGGATTTCGTCACCCCTCAACAGCTGGGCGAGTTGGTGTTGTTCCTCTGCAGCTCGGCAGCCAATCAGGTGCGCGGCGCCGCCTGGAACATGGACGGTGGCTGGACCGCGCAATAGCGCAAGACCCAAATAGTCGCTCCAGCGGAGCGACTTTCGGTCGCGGTTTTACGTCGAGGCTAGAATCCAACAAGAGTTTGCACACCAAGGTCCTCTCCCATGCAGACACCCCTCTGGATCCCGACTGCCGAGCACATCGCCAACACCCGGATGGACGCTTTCCGGCGGTTTGTCGAACAGCACCATGGGCGAGTACTGCTCGACTATCAGACACTGCATGCCTGGAGCGTGGAACACCGCGCCGAGTTCTGGGCGTCCATCGTTGATTTCTTCCGGATTGCCTTTCATGAGCAGCCACACAGCGTGCTCGACGAAGGTCCGCACATGCCGGATGCGCGCTGGTTTCCCGGCGCCACGCTGAATTTTGCCGAGCACTTGCTGCGCCGTCGCGACAATCACCCTGCATTGGTGGCCGTTGGCGAAGACGGCACGCGGGAACAGCTCAGCCATGCCGAGCTGGCCGCTCATGTTGCCGGCCTGCAGAACAGTTTGCGCGAGGCAGGCGTCGGGCTCGGTGATCGGGTTGCCGCCATCATGCCTAACACCTGGCAGACGGTGGTCGGCATGCTTGCCACTGCCAGCTTGGGCGCTACCTGGTCGAGCTGTTCACCCGACTTTGGCACCCAAGGTGTGATTGACCGTTTTGGACAGATCGAACCCAAGGTTTTGCTGGCCTGTGCCGGCTATCGTTACGCCGGCAAGACTCTGGACCTGACTAACAAGCTCAACGAGATTCTTCCCAGCCTGCCGACGCTGGAGTTGCTGATCCTGCTCCCCTACGCCCACCCCGAAGCACGCCCGGATGAACTTCACACCGCAGCGCGGGTTGTCCTATGGGAAGACGTTTACCGGGCTGAAGGCGAGCCTAGCTTCACTCCAGTCGCCTTCGCCCAACCGCTGTACATCCTGTATTCCAGCGGCACCACCGGCGTGCCGAAATGCATTGTGCACAGCGTGGGCGGTACTTTGTTACAACACGTCAAGGAGCTGGGACTGCACACCGACCTACAGGTGAATGACACGCTGTTCTATTTCACCACCTGTGGCTGGATGATGTGGAACTGGCTGGTATCCGGCCTTAGTCAGGGCGCTACCCTGGTGTTGTACGACGGCTCGCCCCTGCACCCCGGGCCGGAACGTCTGATCGACCTGATCGACAGCGAGAACATCAGTATTTTCGGCACCAGCGCCCGCTATCTGGCCGCTCTGCAGAAAGCCGGCGCCAAACCCATCGATACCCACCGCCTCACACGGCTGAAAGCCATCCTCTCCACCGGTTCACCCTTGGCCCACGAAAGTTTCGACTACGTGTACCGCGAGATCAAAGCCGACCTGTGCCTGTCATCCATTTCCGGCGGCACCGATATCGTCTCCTGCTTCGCCCTCGGCAACCCAACCCTGCCCGTCTGGCGCGGCGAGTTGCAATGCAAGGGCCTGGGTATGGCGGTCGAGGTATGGAACGAACACGGCCAACGCGTGATTGGCGAGAAAGGTGAGCTGGTTTGCACCCGTCATTTCCCGTCCATGCCGGTGGGTTTTTGGAACGACCCGCAAGGAGTCCGATTCAAGGCGGCCTATTTCGAAACGTTTCCCGGCGTATGGGCCCATGGCGACTATGCCGAAGAAACCGCCCATGGCGGGCTGGTGATCCACGGCCGGTCCGACGCGGTCCTCAACCCCGGCGGCGTGCGCATTGGCACTGCGGAGATCTACCGCCAGGTAGAAAAGGTCGAGGATGTCCTGGAAGCCATCGCCATTGGCCAGGAATGGCAGAACGATGTGCGCATGGTGCTCTTCGTGCGTTTGCGCAGCGGCAAGCTGCTGAGCGATGAGCTGCAGGCCCGCATTCGGCAGGTGATTCGCGCCAACACCTCGCCGCGACACGTGCCCGCTAAAATCGTCCAGGTGGCGGATATTCCTCGCACGCTCAGCGGCAAGATCGTCGAGCTGGCCGTGCGCAATGTCGTACACGGCCAGCCGGTCAAGAACACCGACGCTCTGGCCAATCCGCAGGCCCTAGAGCTGTTTCGCGATTTACCGCAACTGCGGGATTGAGCGCCCCGGAAGCTAATACAGACCTGGTTGTGGTAGGCATTTATTCCGAACGCCCAGCAGCCAGTGTTCGAATTCGCTCCTCCTGCTCGCGCAACTCCGCAGTGAATGCCTCCCCAAAATCCTCCACTTCGAAAATCGGACGGATTTCGATTTCCGAGTCTCCTAGCATTGGGTTGGGACAGCGTTTGACCCATTCAATGGCTTCGGTCATCGAGGAAACCTGAAAAATCCAAAAGCCCGCAATCAGCTCCTTGGTCTCCGCAAAGGGGCCGTCGATCACGGTGCGCTGGGTGCCGGAAAATTTAACCCGGGCGCCCTTTGAACTGGGCTGCAATCCTTCTCCGGCCAGCAACACACCCGCCTTGGCCAGTTCTTCGTTGTAACGTCCCATGGCCGTCAGCAATTCTTCGCTGGGCATGATGCCTGCTTCGTAGCTTGGGTCGGCTTTGACGATCACCATCACGCGCATGGTCTTGCCTCCTATCGGTTTGATTAAGGCCGGCTAAGCGGTCCTCACCTAGTCGAACGGCAAGCTGCGGAATCGACAGCGTCAGGTCACACCTTCGATTTGCGCAACTGGATATACAGGGCTTCGACCTTCTCGCGTGCCCAGGGCGTCTTGCGCAAAAAGGTCAGGCTCGACTTGATGCTCGGATCGCTTTTAAAGCAACGGATATCAACGCGTTGCGCCAATCCCGGCCAGCCATAGTGGTTGACCAGTTCGGTGAGCAAGGCTTCCAGGGTGACGCCATGCAGGGGATTGTGTGCGGCGGGCTTCATGATGGTAGTTCTAACCGATAAAAGCCGGCAGCTTAGTGGACAGGGCCCTGCGCGCCTAGCCCACTCGTTTGCCATGATCACTTGCCCTGCATTGAGCCCGCCGCGGGAAGTAGGCAGAATGCCGGCCCCGGAAAAATCGAGGAGTATGAACATGGCCAAAGCCATGGCACGCCATATTTTGGTCAAGACCGAAGCTGAAGCCGAGCAGTTGAAGAAACGCCTGGCCAATGGCGAAGCGTTTGATGTGCTCGCTCGCAAACACTCGACCTGCCCCTCCGCCAAGCGTGGCGGCGACCTGGGCGAAGTCCGCCCCGGACAAATGGTCAGGGCGATCGATCAGGTGATCTTCAAGAAGCCTGTGCGCATTGTTCACGGTCCGGTGAAGTCCCAATTCGGCTATCACCTGGTTCAGGTGTTTTACCGCGACTGAGCACGCCCCTCCCCTGACTAACCGGATCGGCACGCGGAGGTTGGCATACAGCAGGCAGCAATGAAGGGGTGGTATTAAACGAATAAGATCCGCCAGCGCAGCGCCCGCTCATAAAATGCCGGGCCGCAAACAGAAAAACCGGCACGAAGGCCGGTTTTTCTGTTTGCGGATGCGGGAGCATCCGCTGAGTTTTAGCGTTGGTTAAACCACAACGCCCTGGCTGCGCAGGTAGTCGTCGTAGCTGCCGCTGAAGTCAGTCACGCCGTCTTCCGACAGCTCAATGATGCGCGTGGCCAGGGAGCTGACGAACTCACGGTCATGGCTGACGAAGATCAAGGTCCCCGGATAGTTCTCCAGCGCGAGGTTGAGCGCTTCGATCGATTCCATATCCAGGTGATTGGTCGGTTCGTCCATGATCAGCACGTTGGCCTTTTGCAGGATCAACTTGCCGAACAGCATACGGCCCTGCTCTCCCCCCGAAATCACCTTCACGGACTTGAGGATGTCATCGTTGGAAAACAGCATGCGGCCCAGAGTACCGCGCACCAATTGCTCGCCGCCCTGGGTCCACTGCCCCATCCAGTCGAAAAGGGTTACATCGTCCTCAAAAGCGTCGGCATGGTCTTGGGCGAAATAACCGATCTCAGCGCTCTCGGTCCACTTCACTTCGCCGCTCATCGGCGGCACTTCGCCAACCAGCGTACGCAGCAGTGTGGTCTTGCCGATACCGTTGGGGCCGATAATCGCGACATGCTCGCCCGCCTCGATCTGCAGGTTCAGGTTCTTGAACAGTGCCACGCCGTCGTAACCCTGGCTGAGTTTCTCCACCGTTACGGCCTGGCGGTGCAACTTCTTGGTCTGTTCAAAACGAATGAACGGGCTGACCCGGCTGGACGGTTTGACCTCGGACAGTTGGATCTTGTCGATCTGTTTGGCGCGGCTGGTGGCCTGCTTGGCCTTGGAGGCGTTGGCCGAGAAGCGGCTGACGAAGGTTTGCAGCTCGGCGATCTGGGCCTTCTTCTTGGCGTTGTCGGAAAGCAGCTGCTCGCGGGCCTGGGTGGCGGCGGTCATGTACTCGTCGTAGTTGCCGGGGAACAGGCGCAACTCACCGTAATCCAGATCCGCCATGTGCGTGCACACGCTATTCAGGAAGTGGCGGTCGTGGGAAATGATGATCATGGTGCTGTTGCGCGCCGTGAGGATGCTTTCCAGCCAGCGGATGGTATTGATATCCAGGTGGTTGGTCGGTTCGTCGAGCAGCAGCACATCCGGGTCGGAGAACAGTGACTGGGCAAGCAGCACGCGCAGCTTCCAGCCCGGCGCCACTTCGCTCATCGGACCGAAGTGCTGTTCCAGCGGGATGCCCAGGCCCAGCAGCAGTTCGCCGGCGCGGGACTCGGCCGTGTAACCATCCATCTCGGCGAATTCGGTTTCCAGTTCCGCCACGGCCATGCCGTCTTCTTCGGTCATTTCCGGCAGCGAATAAATGCGATCGCGCTCGGCCTTGACCTTCCACAGCTGCTCGTGGCCCATGATCACCGTGTCGATGACGGTGAAGTTCTCATAGGCGAACTGATCCTGACGGAGCTTGCCCAGACGGGTATTGGGCTCGAGCATCACCTGGCCAGCAGAGGGCTCCAGCTCACCGCCGAGAATTTTCATGAACGTCGACTTGCCGCTACCGTTGGCACCGATCAGGCCATAACGGTTGCCATTGCCGAATTTGACGGAAACATTCTCGAACAGAGGCTTGGCGCCAAACTGCATGGTGATATTGGCGGTTGAAATCACGTATCTGGATCCTGCTTGAGAGCACGCGCGAGCGCAAAAAGGGCGCGATTGTAGCGCGTTTATGCGCGGTCAGGGTGCTCAGCCTCCCAATGGCAGCACCAGCCGTTCGACCCAGAACATTTGATGGAGCAAGATGATGGCCCAGAACACCATCTGAAAGGACTGCTTGCGGGTTTTATGGCGAAATCGCTGCTGGGCAAGCAGCGCACCGGGCCAGCCACCCAGTAATTCGCCGAGGTGCAGCAGGTTCTCCGGGACCCGCCAGCCGGCAATGCGGGCGCGTCGCTTGTCGTGCCAATACAGGGTAAACGTCAGCAGGCTGGCCACCCCATAGAGCGCAAGTATCCAGGGAGCATCCCACACCCACCAGAAACGCAGAGCGCCTAACAGCGGCAAGGCGCAGAGCAAACCGAAGGCCAGCCATTTCAATGTCGTACTTCGCCCATTGTTCATCTGCTGTCTGCTCATCAGCCCTGCGCCGTGCTCCAGTCGATCAGGCCGAACTGCCACGTGGCCAAGATCAACAGACCAAAGCCAATGCGGTACCAGGCAAAGGACGCATAACTGTGGCTGGCGATGAACTTGAGCAAGGCGCGCACGGCCAGCATCGCGAACACAAACGAGGTGACAAAGCCGATTGCGAACACCGGCAGATCGCCCGGTTGGAACAGGTCGCGGTATTTATAACCTGAGTACACCGCCGCACCGACCATGGTGGGCATCGCCAGAAAGAAGGAAAACTCGGTCGCCGCTTTGCGCGACAGACCAAATAACAGGCCACCAATGATGGTTGAGGCCGAGCGCGAGGTTCCAGGAATCAGCGCCAGGCACTGAGCACAGCCAACTTTCAACGCGTGGGTCCAACGCATGTCATCCACCGTATCAGCCTCGATGGCATGGCTGCGCTTTTCTGCCCAGAGCATCACCACCCCGCCGATCACCAACGCGGTGGCCACGGTAATGGGGTTGAACAGGAAATCGTGAATCAGGTCGGAAAAAATCACCCCGATCACAGCCGCCGGCATAAAGGCGATCAACAGATTGGCGGTGAACCGCTGGGCCGAGCGCTCCTTGGGCAAGCCCACCACCACATCGAATATCTTGCGGCGGTATTCCCAGACCACCGCGAGGATGGCGCCCAGCTGGATGATGATGTTGAACGCCAGAGCGCGTTCACCACCAAAGCCGATCAGGTCCGCGACGATGATCTGGTGCCCCGTGCTCGATACCGGCAAAAACTCGGTGAGCCCTTCGACAATACCCAATATCAACGCCTGAACGGCAATCCAAAGATCCATAAAGCTCCCTAGTCCGCGCGGCCTGGCCACACGGGCGAACTCAAAAAAATACGTGGGGAAAGTGCCGGCAGGTCTCCCTCCCAGCGGCCGGCGGAAATCCTACCAGAAGCAGGCCTGCGTGCGGCGGCTTCGTCTAAAGGCTCATGGACTTTATGTCACACCCAGCTCAGGCTCATTCATTGATTCAGGGCAAGTTAGCCGATTACGACGCTCGTATTCTGCAACTCATAAATCGATACTTATAAGAGTTACCCCCATGATTTCTCTACGCAACCTTCCCATCCGACATCGTCTCTGGCTGATCCTCGCCGTGTCGGTCGTCATGTTGGTTTTGCAGGGGGCACTTCAGCTTAATCAGCTGAATAAGGACCTGCACAGCAACAAGGCTGAAAAAAATCAGCACTTGGTAGAAAGCGCCATTGGCATTCTTGGCCATTTTCATCTGCTGGAAACCCAAGGGCTGCTGAGCCGCGAAAAAGCGCAGGAAATGGCCCAGGCGCAGGTCGGCGCGTTGCGCTATGGGGACAACGATTACTTCTGGATCAATGACCTGTTTCCACGCATGGTCATGCACCCGACCAACCCTAAGCTGAACGGCCAATCGCTGAGGGAATACGTAGACCCGAATGGCAAACTGCTGTTCAACGAAATGGTCGCGGTGGTACGCAAGCAAAACGCTGGCTCGGTGAACTACAGCTGGCCAAAACCAGGTGCCGACGCGCCGGTTCCCAAGGCCTCCTATGTGCAGCTGTTCGAGCCCTGGGGCTGGGTGCTTGGCACGGGCGTGTATACCGACGACGTAGAAGCACAGTTCCTGGCGCAGAGCATTGCGGCATCGATTACCGGTCTGGGCATCACCTTGTTGATGGCACTGTTACTGGCCCTTATAGCCCGCAGCATCGTCCGTCCAGTAAACGAAGCAGTCGAAGCCATGGCCAATATCGCCAGCGGCGAAGCCGACCTGACCCTCCAACTGGATACTCGCGGACGCGATGAAATCTCCAACCTGGCCCGTCATTTCAATACGTTTACCGGCAAGCTCCATGACATTGTTGAACAGATGCTCACCGCTGCGCGCTCCATGGACCAGTCCGCACATTCCCTGGGCTCGGTAGCCAACAATGCCAAGCAAACCAGTCAACAGCAGTCCGAACAGATGGAGCAGGTGGCCACGGCGGTCAACGAGGTCAGTTATGCCGTACAGGATGTGGCCAAAAATGCCGACCAGGCTGCCAACGAAGTGAAGCAGGCAGAAAGCCTGGCATCCCAGGGCCAGCACAACATCGACCAAAGTCTTCAGCAGATCGACCAGCTATCCGCCACCATCTCCCAGGCCGTTGACGTCATGCAGGGCTTGGCGGGCGAAAGCTCGCAGATCGGCAGCGTCGTCGAGGTTATTCGCGGCATTGCCGAACAAACCAATCTGCTCGCCCTCAATGCCGCTATTGAAGCCGCACGCGCCGGCGATCAGGGCCGTGGTTTTGCCGTAGTCGCCGACGAGGTGCGCCTGCTCGCCCAACGTACCCAGCAGTCGACGTCGGAAATCCAGACCATGATCGAACGACTGCAAAGCAATTCCATCGCAGCGGTACGCGTTATTCAGGACAGCAGCCAGGCCACTCAGCTCACCGTTGAACAGGCCGGCCTGGCCCGCGACAGCCTGAGCCAGATTGCCCAGAGTCTACGCACCCTGGCCGACACCAACGCCTCGATCGCCAGCGCCACGCTGCAGCAGTCCCATGTGATCGACGATATCAATCGCAATGTCACTCAAGCCGCCAGCCTGGCCCATGACACCGCCGAAACATCAAACCAGACCAGTACTGCCAGCCTGCAGTTGGAGCAGCTGGCTGGCCAGCTGAATAAACAGCTGGGGCAGTTCCGACTGTAACGGCCCTGCCCTGCCGCGCTTAGCCGCGTGGTAGGGCTTTTCCCATGCGGTTAGCGCCAAATCCGGTAGGCTGCTTCTTCCAGGCGGGTCAGTCCTTGCTGGTGAAACTTCCAGTTGAGTGCCAGCACATCCTTCAGTGCCAACCACTCGATTGTCCAGGCCGCGCCGAGCAAGCGCCGCACTTCTGCCTCACTCACGGCAAACGGCGGCCCGGCCTTTTCCTCCTGCGCGTAGTCAAGGGTTATCAGCAAACCGCTGCAGATGGGGGGTAGAATTTCGGTCAGATGAGCCGCATAACGCTCGCGCATCTCAGCGGGCATGGCAATCAGCGCAGCCCGATCATGGAAGGCGTGACAGTTGGCGACATCGTCGGCGGTCAACGCGAAGAAATCGCCGCACCACAGCTCGATCAAGCCGCTCTGGTAACGGATGAATGAACCTTGCTGGCTGACCTCGGGCTGCAGGCCATGCTCGGCAAAAAATGCCTGCACCGCCGTCTCCGCCAGTTCAATGCCCAGCACCGCATGGCCTTGGCCCGCAAGCCACGACAGGTCAAGGCTTTTGCCACACAGGGGAACCAACACGCGAGTCCCGGCCGCCAGCCGCAACGTCGGCCAAAACTGCTCAAGCCAGGGGTTTACCTGATTCAGGTGAAAGCCGATTTCGTTGCGACTCCAACGAGCCTGCCAAAAGTCTTCATGCATGTGCCATGTCCTTTAGGTTGCCCACAGAGCAAACGATTCTCGCACGGTCGGAGCCGTGGAACGACAGCAGCCTATACAGGCTCTATGTCTGACACCCTGTAAATCTGGAGCGGATCCCTCATGAGCATCATGGTCACCACTCAATCCAGTGACAGCTATCGCCATACCATCATGGTGGATGAAGAACATGAACTGATCACTGACATGCCAAAGTCCCTGGGCGGCGAAGGCAGCGCACCGGAGCCCCACGATTACTTCGACGCGGCCCTGGGCGCTTGCAAGGCGCTTACCGTCACCCACTACGCTCGCCAGCACGATATTCCGCTGACCGGCGTCAGTGTCGAGGTCAGCCACGACTCCAGTCGTGAAAAAGAAGGGCTCTACCCGATGACAGCCGTGCTCACCCTGCGGGGAAGCCTGACTGATGAGCAGCGCGCCGAATTGAAACGGGTCGCGGACCGCTGTCCCCTGCACAAATTGATGACCCAGGTTGAAGTGAGCATTGAGACCCAGCTCAGCCAAGGTCCTTTCAGCCAATAAGCCGGACTGCCAATCCCGCGGTCCTTACCCTGCCCTCTCCATCTTTCGAGAGGGCCTTTCATGTGTGTCGCTGTCCGCACTCTGACACTGGCCTTATTCAGAGCGTCGACTGCGACTGTCAGATCCATTCTCTGCGTGACCTCCGCCAGTTCCCGTGTTTAACCCAACAGCAATAGCACTTTGCATTAACCTTTTCTTTATTGTGGATTAAAACCCGAGTATGCTTCGCCACTTCGTGACCTGCCCTCCACATAGGGACAGCGCAATCTCCCGACCCGACGCATAACCCTACCCACACGCAGCCCCTGGCCCTCGCTAAAGGATCGGGTTAATACCCTATCGCTTTTTAAAAGACCCTTCGCGCCCAAGCACACGCCTGTCAAGTGCTGCGCGATTCCCAGCATCTTGTAGGTGTTAACAAACTGACATCATGACCAGTCACCCCCACTCCCTTCTAGCTCACTACCATAAAGCCGACCGGATCATGCTCGGCGTCGTGTGGTTTATGTTTCTGTATGCCCTGGTGATTGCGGCCTGGCAGGACAATTGGCCTCAAGCACTGATAATCGGCGGCATCACCGCCGGCGCCATGAGCTTCCTCGTCCAACTCATTCCCGGCCAGCGCCTGTTGCGATGCATGATTGGCGTGGCGTTCATGATCATGGCCGCCCTGCATATCAACCTGGGTCATGGCATGGTCGAAATGCATTTCGGCATTTTCGTCTTGTTGGCCTTTCTGCTCTATTACCATGACTGGCTGCCCATCGTTATCGCTGCTGCCACCACCACGGTTCACCATCTGGTTTTTTTCGTATTGCAACAACGGGGTCTGAATATTTTTCTGATCCCGGAGGGTGACTGGCCGATTGTTTTCCTTCACGCGTTCTATGTCGTGCTGGAAACTGCAATCCTCGTCTACCTGGCCCGTAGCAGCCTCGCCACCGCTCAAGAAGGCGCAGCGCTGACCGAGGCTATCGCTTGCCTGACCCCAGATAGCGAGCGGATTGATCTGACCCCACGCATTCAGCAGCGCGGCCGAATTGCCCTGCGCTTCAATGAATTCCTCAACTATCTCGCCGAATTGGTGGGTGCGGTGAAGCGCGACATGCGCGCGCTGGAAAGCACCACGGCCAGCCTTAACCAGGCTACCCAGCACTTGCGTGAAGGCTCAAACCTGCAGCTCGAGCAAACCGCCCAAATGGTCAACGCCATGGAAGAAATGGCCTCGGCTATCGAGAATGTCGCAGAACATGCCGCGCACGCTGCCGTGACCGCACAAAGTGTCAATTCCAAAGCCCTTGAAGGACGCAGCGTTGTTGCCGACGCCCACGACGAGATCGCCAAACTGGCGGCGCACATCGAAAGCGCAAACCAGACAGTGCAGAGCCTGGCGACTCACTCCGAACACGTCGGCAAGGTCCTGGAGGTGATCAGCAGTATTGCCAGTCAGACCAACCTGCTGGCCTTGAACGCAGCCATTGAAGCCGCCCGAGCTGGTGAGCAAGGCCGGGGTTTTGCCGTCGTAGCCGATGAAGTTCGCAACCTCGCGCAGAGAACGGCCAACTCAACCAGTGAAATCCAGGGAATTCTCAGTCGTTTGCAGAGCGAAAGCCTTGAGGCTGCAAGCGTCATGCAGAACAGTCGTCTCGGCGTCATACAGTGTGTCAAAGGCAGCCAGCTTGCCAGTGACTTGCTGGAATCCATGGCTGGCGAGATCGAAGCGATCAGCGAGATGAATACATTGATCGCTGCCGCCACTCATGAACAGACGGCCGTGACCGAAGAAGTTGGCCAACACCTGCGGAGTATCAAAGATGTCGCCGAGCATACTGCCGTCAACGCCCGCCAACTGGAGCAGGATGGTCAGCAGTTACGTGTCCTGAGCGAACGCCTCGACCAGCTGAGTGGGCGTTTCAGCAGCGCAAATAAATAGCAGCGCACGATCTCGTATGGCGTTCAGCCCCTGGCAAGGGCAAAACAAGGGTCACCCAGCACTCGCAGACAAAAAAACCGCTGCCCCTAACGGGACAGCGGTATTTTTGTGGCGTTGCTTGATGGATCAACCGCGAAGGCTGATCCGACAGGTTCAGGCAGAAAGCTCTACCAGCAACTTGTTGAGGCGCTGCACATAGGCAGCCGGGTCCTTGAGGCTGTCACCCGCCGCCAGCGCAGCTTGATCGAACAGGATGTGCGAAAGGTCGGCGAAGCGATCTTCATCGGCTTCAGCGTCCAATTTTTCGATCAGCGGATGCTGCGGGTTGAACTCGAAGATCGGCTTGGAATCCGGCACTTTCTGCCCGCTGGCTTCGAGAATCTGGCGCATCTGCAGACCCAGGTCCTGCTCGCCGATGGCGAGAATTGCCGGCGAGTCGGTCAAGCGGTGCGAAACGCGGACTTCGGCGACCTGCTCGCCCAGCGTCGCTTTCAAGCGCTCGACCAGCCCCTCTTTGGCTTTGGCGACTTCTTCCTGGGCCTTCTTGTCTTCTTCCGAATCCAGGTTGCCAAGATCCAGGTCACCCCGTGCCACGTCGACAAACTGCTTGCCGTCGAACTCGGTCAAGTAGCTCATCAGCCACTCATCGATACGGTCGGTGAGCAGCAGCACTTCGATGCCTTTCTTGCGGAACACTTCCAGGTGCGGGCTGTTCTTCACCTGATCATAGGTTTCGCCGGTCAGGTAGTAGATCTTGTCCTGGCCGTCCTTCACGCGGCCCAGGTAGTCAGCCAGGGAGACCGACTGCTCGGCGGAACCGGCGTGAGTGGAGGCAAAGCGCAGCAGGCCGGCGATCTTTTCCTTGTTGGCAAAGTCTTCTGCCGGACCTTCCTTGAGTACCTGGCCAAAGGCTTTCCAGAACGTGGTGTACTGCTCGGGATCGTTCTTGGCCATCTTTTCCAGCATATCCAGCACGCGCTTGGTCAGCGCAGACTTCATGCTGTCGATGACCGGATCCTTCTGCAGGATTTCGCGGGAGACGTTCAGCGACAGGTCGTTTGAGTCGACCACACCCTTGATGAAGCGCAGGTACAGCGGCAGGAACTCATCGGCCTGGTCCATGATGAACACGCGCTGCACGTAGAGTTTCAAGCCCTTGGGCGCTTCACGCTGGTACAGATCGAACGGCGCACGGCCCGGCACGTAGAGCAGCGAGGTGTACTCGAGCTTGCCCTCGACCTTGTTGTGGCTCCAGGTCAGCGGGTTCTCGAAATCATGGGCGACGTGCTTGTAGAACTCCTGGTATTCCTCGTCCTTGATCTCGGTGCGCGGGCGGGTCCACAGCGCACTGGCGCGGTTGACGGTTTCCCACTCGGGCTCCGCAGGTTTGTCCTTCTCTTCCCCAACGTGCTCTTTAGGCAATTCGATGGGCAAGGCAATGTGGTCGGAGTACTTCTTGACGATATTGCGCAGGCGCCAACCATCGGCGAATTCTTCCTCGTCCTTCTTGAGGTGCAGGACGATGCGTGTGCCACGTTCAGCTTTTTCGACGGTGGCAACGTCGAACTCACCCTCGCCTTTCGAGGACCAGTGCACGCCTTCGCTGGCGGGCATACCGGCACGGCGGCTGTAGACATCCACCTTGTCGGCGACGATGAAGGCCGAATAGAAGCCCACGCCAAACTGGCCAATCAGTTGGGAATCCTTCTTGGCGTCACCGGAGAGGTTTTTCATGAAGTCGGCGGTGCCGGACTTGGCGATGGTGCCCAGGTGAGAAATAACATCCTCACGGCTCATGCCGATGCCGTTGTCTTCGAGGGTGACGGTCTTGGCGTCCTTGTCGAAGCTCAGGCGAATTTTCAGCTCGGCGCCGCCTTCCAGCAACTCGGGCTTGGCCAGCGCCTCGAAGCGCAGCTTGTCGGCGGCATCGGACGCGTTGGAAATCAGCTCACGGAGGAAAATTTCCTTGTTGGAGTACAAGGAATGGATCATCAGGTGAAGCATCTGCTTCACTTCGGTCTGGAAGCCCAGGGTTTCTTTTTGAGTTTCCACACTCATGGTCATCAAACTCCACGTGGATGGTACGGATCGCAGTTGCGACGGATAACCCAGCAAATGGGGGCACCACCAGCCATTTCAAGGGCTTGGGGTTTTTACTGCAGTAATTCGATGCGCCGAATTTCCGAGGTAGCCAGACTGAAGCGTACTTCACCCGGCCCACCTCGCACTTGGCGAATCAGCACACGGCCTTCCTCGTCCAGCCCCAGGAATACGCCTTCGGCCACATGCCCGCGCACGGTCTGCACCCGTAACCGGCTGTTTGGGAAGTCTCCAGGAGCCGCCTGCAGCCGCTGCAGAGAAAAAGCTCCCGACACCGGAGGCGGCGCATTTGGGCGCTGGCGGTTTTCGCTCCGCGGGGCAGACGCTGGTGGCGGAACCGCAGCCGCGGCGACGGGCAACTCAGGATAACGGTCACCCAGCACCTGCCACCCATGACTGGGGTGCTTTTGCAGTTTCAATGGCAGACGCACAGTGCGCGTACCGATTTTCACAAGCACATGCACATCCAGATACTGCGCCGTCCAATCCAGCCCCGAGATGCTGAAAACCTGCACTTCGGGTTGCACGAAACGACGTTGCAGGTAATCGCCGATTACATGCAGGAGGGTGTCTTCCGAGTCGAAGTGGGTATCAACTTGGCCATCCTCGCGATACCGCAGGTGATCGGTGAACAGCTCGACACGTCCGCTCAAGCGTGTCTGGTACGGAGCTGGCAAGGTCAGGTGCAGATCACCGACCAGACGGTTGGGTGCCTTGGGCTGCAGATTAAGGTGCAAGGTATATCCATGCTCCAAGCGGTGGGCTTCCGGCAGATCCTGCTCGGGCAACAGGCGGCTGATCTCCACCTCTGGCACATCAACGCGATCCTGCGGGAGGATATCCAGGCGCAGGGCCTGTTCTTCCGGGCCTTGCGGCAGGCGTATCAGCAGCTCACGCCGAGCGAAAAAATCGCGCCCTTCACGCAAGCGCAACACACCATTGATCAGCTCGCCCTGCTCCGGCTTGAACAGTTCGCCCCAGAGCTGGCCTTGCAGGGTGGTGTGCAGCTCAGCTGGTGGCGGCTGTAACCATTGCAGCGAAAGAATGGCGCGTAGGCGTTCGCTGTCGCGACTGGCCACCTGGATCAGACCACTGAGCAGCACCATACAGCCGAGCGCGCCCACGAGTATCGGCAAACGCCCTCGCGACCAATGACGCCAGGCAAACGCGAGCGCTAAAGGCGGCACCAGGCTCGCAACGCCCCAGGCGGCACTCACTGAGAAGGCGCGCAGGCTCAGCCACACGAGACACACCAGGATCAGCAGCAGGCCGCCCAGGATCAGCAAAGCATCCATGAATCTTCCTTAACATGCGGCCATGACCCATTGATCAGGGTTCGTCAACCTTGAAGTGGGCGCGCGCGGTGGCGATCGGCTCGGTTTGCGTGGTTTGCCAGGCGGTGATCGACACGTTGGCGACGCGACGTCCCTGTCGCCATACCTGGCATGAAGCGTAGGTGTCACGATAATGACCGGCCCGCAGGTAATCTATCGAGAAGTCGATGATTTTCGGCAAATGTGGCGTGCCCATGAACATCAGCAGATGCAACATGGCCGCATGCTCCATAAAACCTGCAATGACACCGCCGTGCAGCGCCGGCAACACCGGATTGCCAATGTTGTCGGCGTTGGTCGGCAATCGAAACACCATGTCATCGCCCAGACGCAGGCATTCAATGCCGATAAGGCGCGCATAGGGCACCAGATCGAGCAGTGTCGAATAATCGTTCTTCTCGTTGGCCTCTTGCACCAACGCGTTGAAATTCTGTGGGCTCATGCCTTGTTCCTCAACGTGCCGGCCTTGACGTGCGCGCCCTTGCCCAAACGCATAAAGGTGCCAACCGCATGCGCAATTGGCTGCTGCGGATCATCCTGATAGGCATAACCGCGGGTGAAGATCACTGTTGGCGTGACGCGATAGCACTCGGCAAAGCTGTACACATCCTTGTGCGGATCGGCCGGATGCATGTAGTCGATACGCAGGTCGAGAGTCGGGCAGATTTCCATCTCGGGCAGGAAGCAGACAGTGGAAATCCCGCAGGTAGTGTCCATCAGGGTGGTGATTGCCCCACCGTGAATCACACCAGTTTCTGGATTACCGACGATCTTTTCGCTGTAGGGCAAACACAGGGATAACCCCTGGGCATCAGCCTGCATCACCCGTAAGCCAAGCACTTGGCAATGGCGCAAAGCACTCAGAAAATGTTTTGCCCGTTCAACGATGAGAATGTCACTCATACAGCGAAACCACGTCAGCGGAAAAAGGGGCGGAATAATAGCGCAGGGCCAGGACCGCCAATGTAACTATCCGTAAAGTACGGCTGGCGGAACAGAAGAAACCAACAGGGCAACTGTTTGCCACCCGCCTACCTGGCCGCTGAGTTTTCTCTGACGACGTACTCAGAGGTCCCGGAGCTCATCGTCTACCGCCGTCTGCGTGTAGAGCATTACCTGCAGGACCTTCGAGTGAAATTCACGGCGGTACAGTACCAGTACTACCCCTGCGGTAACCGCCATATAAACCACGGGATGGATAAACCAGGTCAGAGTGGCCAGGCCAAAATAATAGGCACGCAAACCGAAGTTGAAGTGATTGGCCGCCATGGAAATCACTCGAGCGGAGCGGCTGGCGAAAGACTTACGCTCTTGGTCGCTGACATTGCGCTCGCCAATCAGGGGCGCCGATCCGATCAGCACGGCCGCAAAGTTGTATTGCCGCATGCACCAACTGAACGTGAAGAATGCATAAACAAAAATCAACGCGAGTGCCAACAGCTTGAGTTCTGAAAGCTGCCGACTCACCGGTTGGGTCAAGGGCAATTCCGCCAGGAGCGTGAAGGCCTGCTCCGATGCCCCCAGGGCGGTCAAGACACCGGCGAGGATGATCAGCGTACTGGACGCAAAGAATGAGGCGTTGCGCTCCAGACTGCCGATCACGTTGGCGTCGGCGATACGGTTGTCGCGCAGCAACATGCGCCGCATCCAGTCTTCGCGATACAAATGCAGCACACTGGCCAGGCAGGGAGTATCCCTGCCCCTCCAGATCGCGTAGCGGGTATACCCCACCCAACACACCGTTAACCAGAGAATGGCCAGCAGGTCCTGCAGGTATATCGCGAAAATCGACATAGGGAGCTCCTTCTATGCCGAAGGATTATACCCCCAGGACTGCGAGGGATCAGATGGGGTTGCTTACTCGCTCGGAAAGCAGCCGATCTCCCACCACGGCCAGCACCAGGGTGACCAGCACCGGCAGTACCCAGCCCATGCCCAGCGAGGCCCCAGGCAGCTGCGAGAAGAATGCGGGTATCAGTGCAGCGAAGCCGGCTGCACTCAGACCATCGACCACGCCAAACAGCAAGGTGACGGCCATCACCGGGCGAAACACGCGCGCTGCTGAGCGCCACAGTCGATCCGCCAACGCCAGGACGACCAGGACAATCGCCAGAGGGTAAAGGCCAACCAGCACAGGCACCGATACTCGGATCAACTCATTCAACCCCTGGTTGGATACCAGCAGACTGAACAGGACGAACACCCACACCACCTTGGCGTAGGACACGTGCAACAGCTCACTGAAGAACTCGCCGCAGGCGGTGATCAGCCCGACGCCCGTGGTCAGGCAGGCCAGAATGATAACGGTGGCCAACAGCAACAAACCCGGGCTACCAAAGGTGTGGTGGACATAGGCGGTAAGGATTTGTCCACCATTACTGGCTTCGCCGGCGATGCCCTGGCTGGTGGCACCGAGATAGAACAGCGACAGATAGACCAGCGCCAGGCCGGTGCCGGCGATGAGCACGGCAATGATCGAATACCGGGTCACCAGATTGGGCATCGTCACGCCCCGATCGCGAATCGCGGTGGCGATCACCACACCAAACACCAGGGCACCGAGAGCATCCATGGTCAGGTAGCAATCGACAAAGCCTTTCATCAACGGCTGGGCCTGATAGGCCTGGACCGTAGCGCCGACCGGGCCGGCCGGAGCAAACAGCGCCGCGGCGCCTAGCAAGACCAGAGCCACCAGCAAGACCGGCGTAATGACTTTGCCAACCCGGTTCAGCAGTTGGCCGGGCTTGAGGGACAGGAACAGCACGACGCCGAAAAACATACACGTGTAGATAAACAGCGCCACCGCTCCGCCGCCTGTAAAGGGCAAGACACCAATCTCGAATGAAGCAACCGCAGTACGGGGCGTTGCAAACAGCGGACCGATGGCTAAGTAGACAGCCACTGCCAGCAACGTGCCCGCCCACTTACCCAACGGTGCGGTAAGAGCCGGCATGCCGCCACCGACTCGCGCCAAGGCCACCACCGTCAGCAACGGCAGGCCAACGCCTGTGAGCAAAAAGCCCAATGCCGCTTTCCAGACGTGCTCTCCCGAGGCCATACCGGCGCTGGCCGGAAAAATGATATTGCCGGCGCCTAGAAACAGCGCGAAGGTCATGAAGCCAAGGGCAAGCAGGTCAGAACCTTTAAAACGAGTCATGAAGAGAAGTACCACTTCCAGAAAAAAAATAAGGATTCCGTGGGGCTTCCCGAAGGATGGGGGAAACTCAGGTTCCGCGTGATGAACGGAACGGGTAGCAGGCCGCCTCTTGTGAAGGCAGCAGGCCAAGTCGCAGAGCCTAGCGGCTCGACGCGCGCAAGTGCCCTGATACGGATCAAGTTGACGCTTGAAGCGTGGAGTACGACAGGCTCCGAGAACTTGAGCAATGATCAAGCTCGAAACAGACCTGTGACCGGGTATTGTGCCGGAGTCCACCCAGAACGTCCCACGTATTTGGTCAGAAAAAAGGAGGCCACCCCCAGGGTGGCCTCCTTCTACTCAGCTAACCGACTCAGGGCTGTTTGATCGGCCAGCCCGTCAACTCGGCCAATGCCTTGCCGATATCGGCCAGCGAACGCACGGTAGTCACCCCCGCGTCCTGTAGCGCCGCGAATTTCTCGTCTGCCGTACCCTTGCCGCCGGAAATGATCGCCCCAGCATGCCCCATGCGCTTGCCGGGCGGTGCGGTAACCCCCGCAATGTAGGACACTACCGGCTTGGTCACATTGGCCTTGATATAAGCTGCGGCTTCTTCCTCAGCGCTGCCGCCGATTTCACCGATCATGACAATGGCTTCGGTTTGCGGGTCTTCTTGGAACAGTTTGAGGATATCGATGAAGCTGGAACCCGGAATCGGATCACCGCCGATACCCACACAGGTGGATTGGCCGAAGCCTGCATCGGTGGTCTGCTTCACCGCCTCATAGGTCAGCGTGCCAGACCGCGAGACGATGCCCACTTTGCCGGGCAGGTGGATATGACCAGGCTGAATGCCGATCTTGCACTCGCCTGGGGTGATCACGCCCGGGCAGTTCGGGCCGATCAGCCGCACGCCCAACTCGTCGCACTTGATCTTGACCTCGAGCATATCCAGGGTCGGTATGCCTTCGGTGATACAGACAATCAACTTGATGCCGCCGAACGCGGCCTCCAGGATCGAATCCTTGCAGAACGGAGCCGGCACATAGATCACGCTGGCATCGGCGCCGGTGGCCTCAACGGCTTCCTTGACCGAGTTGAACACCGGCAGGCCGAGGTGCGTGGTACCGCCCTTGCCCGGGGTCACGCCGCCGACCATTTGGGTACCGTACTCGATAGCCTGCTCACTGTGGAACGTACCCTGTGAGCCGGTAAAACCCTGGCAGATGACCTTGGTGTCTTTATTGATCAGGACGCTCATTGGTTGCCCTCCGCGGCATTGACGACCTGCACGGCGGCATCGGTCAGACTGGATGCAGGAATGATGTTCAGGCCGCTCTCAGCCAGTGCCTTGGCGCCCAACTCGGCATTGTTGCCCTCCAGGCGAACCACCACCGGCACCTTGACGTCGACTTCTTTCACCGCGCCGATGATGCCCTCGGCAATCATGTCGCAACGCACGATGCCGCCGAAGATGTTCACCAGCACGGCCTTCACATTGCTATCGGAAAGAATGATCTTGAAGGCTTCGCTGACGCGCTCCTTGGTCGCGCCACCGCCCACATCCAGGAAGTTGGCCGGCTTGCCGCCATGCAGATTGACGATGTCCATGGTGCCCATGGCCAGGCCGGCACCGTTGACCATGCAGCCGATGTTGCCGTCCAGCGCTACGTAGTTAAGTTCGTACTTGCTCGCGTGAGCTTCGCGAGGATCGTCC
>CAYPFO010000001.1:112789-136736 GCA_964410065.1 uncultured Pseudomonas sp. | reverse complement strand
GCCATAGGCCAGCGCAGCCGCGGTCGACTCGTTGATGATGCGCTTGACGTCCAGACCCGCGATGCGACCGGCATCCTTGGTGGCCTGGCGCTGGCTGTCGTTGAAATACGCCGGCACGGTGATCACCGCTTCGGTGACCGGCTCGCCGAGGTAATCTTCGGCGGTCTTTTTCATTTTCTTCAGCACTTCGGCGCTGATCTGCGGCGGGGCCATCTTGTCGCCCTTCACCTCGACCCAGGCATCGCCATTGTCGGCTTTGACAATCTTGTAGGGCACCATGCTGATGTCTTTTTGCACCACGCCTTCATCGAAACGACGACCGATCAGACGCTTCACCGCGTACAGGGTGTTGTGCGGGTTGGTGACCGCCTGGCGCTTGGCGGACTGGCCTACCAGGGTTTCGCCATCATTGGTGTAGGCGATGATCGACGGCGTGGTGCGACCACCCTCGGCGTTCTCGATAACCTTGGCGGTGCCGTTTTCCAGAACAGAGACGCAGGAGTTGGTAGTCCCCAGGTCGATACCGATGATTTTACCCATTTCATTTCTCCCGAAATTTGGTTTTACCGCGCCCCTTTTTCGGGCCGCGCCAGCTCAAATACGCTTGTTCACACAGATGGGGGCGGGCTGATGAATTTCAAGCCTGCTCGTTGATCGACGGCGGCGTGTTGGCCGCGGCCTTGCTGACCACCACCATGGCCGGGCGCAACAGCCGGCCATTGAGCAGATAGCCCTTCTGGAACACCTTGACCACGCTGCCCGGCTCGAGCGTCGCGCTCTCTTCCATGGCCATGGCCTGGTGATGTTCCGGGTCGAAAGGCTCGCCGTGAGGGTCCATTTGCTCCAGCTGATGACGTTTGAGGGTGTCGAGCAACAGTTTATGCGTCAGTTCCAGGCCTTCGCGCACCGCTTTGCTCGCCTCGTCATCCGGATTGGTCATTTCCAACCCACGCTCAAGGCTGTCGACCACGGCCAGCAGATCCGCGGAAAATTTCTCCAGCGCGAACTTGTGTGCCTTCTCCACATCCTGCTCGCCACGGCGGCGTACATTCTGCAATTCCGCCGCAGTACGCAGCACTTGATCCTGCGCGCCGGCCAGTTGCTCTTCCAGCTCTTGAATACGGGCGTCCAGCGCCTCGCCATTTACCTCAGCAGCCGGGGCTGCTTCGGCATTCTGGTTGTCCAGGTTTTGTTCATCAGCCATGGGAGTCTCCTCTGAAAGGGGAATGCCGGACATTGCCAGCGTCGAATGCCGGCAAATATGGGGGCGCCGCCTGCATCTTCAACCCCCCCACCCCCACGTCCCCCGCCAACATCGTAATTTTTTCTTCAAAGCAGGAAGAAGGACGCTTGAAGCGCCCCCGCCGACCACTGTATAAATACACAGCCAAGAATTCTGGGAGCTCATCATGCTGGCGCACCTGTCCATCCATAACTACGCCATTGTCGAACACCTGGATCTCGAACTAAGCGGTGGGATGAGCGTCATCACCGGCGAGACGGGGGCCGGCAAGTCGATCATGCTCGACGCCCTTGGCCTGGCCCTGGGCGATCGCGCTGACAGCAGCGTGGTACGCCCCGGCGCCGACAAGGCCGATATCCTGGCCAGCTTCGATGTCACCCGAATTCCCGAAGCCCAGGCCTGGCTGCGCGAGCGCGACCTTGAACAGGACGGCCCCTGCATCCTGCGCAGGGTGATCACCGCCGAAGGACGTTCACGCTCCTATATCAACGGCACCCCCTGCCCACAGGGCGACCTCAAGGCCCTGGGCGAACTGCTCATCGATATCCACAGCCAGCATGAGCATCAGTCCCTGCTGAAAATCGACACCCATCACCGCTTGCTCGACGCCTATGCCGGCGCCAGTGAACTGGCCCGCCAGGTACAACTCGCCGCGGTACGCTGGCGGCAGACTCGCCAGGAGCTTGAGCGCATCTCCAGTACCAGCGAGGAGCAGCGCGCGCGCCACCAATTGCTCAGCTACCAGTTGGAAGAATTGGAAAACCTGGCCCTGGGCGAACAGGAACTGGAGCAACTGGAACAGGAACACAAAAACCTCAGCAACGCCGAACAACTGCTGAGCGCCTGCCGCCTGGTGGTCGAGCTTTGCAGCGAGAACGATGCCGGTAACGTCCTCTCGGCCCTGACCTCCAGCCTGAGCCGCTTGACCGGCTTCAGCAGCCAGCCCGGCGCGCTGAGCGAAGCCGTGAACCTGCTGGCCAGCGCACAGATTCAGGTCGAGGAAGCCGTCGGCGAGCTGAACCGTTTCCTCGATCATTTCGATGCTGACCCCGAGCGCCAGCAATTCCTCGAAGAGCGCCTTGATAACATCTATACCCTGGCCCGCAAACATCGCGTGCAGCCGAGTGAGCTGGGTGAGTTGCAGCAACGTCTGCTTGATGAGCTGGAAGGCCTGATCGCCGATGACCAGGCGCTGGAACGCCTCGACGAAGAACTCGCCGCCTATACCCGCCACTACCAAGACAAAGCCGCCGAACTGAGCGCCCTGCGCAGCGACGCCGCCCAGCGTCTGAGCGCGGCCGTCGAACAGGAAATGCAGCGCCTGGGCATGCCGGGCGGGCGTTTCAGCATCGAACTGCACGCGGGCAAGCAGGACACGCCGCAACCCCAGGGGCTGGAGCTGGTGGAGTTCCAGGTCAGCGCCAACCCCGGTCAACCCTTGCGCCCACTGGGCAAAGTGGCGTCAGGCGGCGAACTGTCGCGCATCAGCTTGGCCATCCAGGTGATTACGGCACAGACTTCGCGCGTGCCCACACTGGTATTCGATGAAGTGGACGTCGGCATTGGTGGCCCCACCGCCGAAGTGGTCGGCCAGCTGCTGCGCCGCCTGGGCGAAGGCGGCCAGGTACTGACCGTCACCCACTTGCCCCAGGTCGCCGCGCAAGGGCATCAACACTTGTTCGTGCACAAGCTGCGCGGCAGCGACGAGACACGCACCGCCGTCACCCACCTGGAGTCGGCACAGCGCATCGAGGAAGTCGCGCGCATGCTCGGCGGTGTCGACCTGACCAAGGAATCCCTGGCCCACGCACGCAAGATGATCAGCAGCGCCAAGGCCTGACTGCGCGCAACCGACGTGCGAAACCGCAATAAAAAAGGCGACCTGAAGGGTCGCCTTTTTGCTATTCGGATGTGCCTATGACTTCTTGCGTACGTACAGCACCAGATTGTGATTGACCAGCTCAAAGCCGTGCTCTTCAACAATCTGCTTCTGACGCCTTTCGATGTCGGCGTCCATGAACTCGATGACCTCTCCGGTATCGACACACACCATATGATCATGATGGCCACTGTCGGCCAGTTCGAAAACGGCGTGACCACCATCGAAATTATGCCGAGTCACCAGACCGGAGGCTTCGAATTGGGTCAGCACGCGATAGACAGTGGCCAGGCCAACATCTTCGCCGGCCTCCATCAATGCTTTGTAGACGTCTTCCGCGCTCATGTGCCGCCGCTCTGCGGTATCCAGCATTTGCAGGATCTTGACGCGCGGGAGAGTTACTTTCAGGCCTACCTTTCGCAGTTCGTTGTTTTCAGACATGGTCAGCTTTCTCGTGGCTGCTGTTTCGCAGCTCCCTACATACGGGTATGATCCGGGTCAACTGCCCGGCCAAGATAGTGGAAGTCACCCTCCGATGCAAAACACCAAGCTCTTGCTCTCGAGTTTCTGCCTGATGGCACTCCTGGCAGTCGCCGGCTGTTCATTCCCCGGGGTCTATAAAATCGACATTCAGCAAGGCAATGTCGTCACGCAGGACATGATAGACCAGTTGCGTCCCGGAATGACCCGACGCCAAGTGCGGTTTATCATGGGTAACCCCTTGATTACAGATACATTTCATGCCAATCGCTGGGATTATCTCTACAGCATGCAGCCCGGTGGCGGTGAACGTCAGCAAGAGCGCATCAGCCTGGAGTTCGATGGCAACGACCAACTGAGCGGCATGTCGGGCGACTTCCGCCCCGGCGTCAGCCGCGACGAAGCCATTCTGGGCACAGCTCCCACCACTCCCCGCCCGTAACGTTTAACGCGCCCGGGCGGCCAGGTGGTTCAGTCCGCCTCACCGGCCTTGGCGCGTGCCGCACGCGCCGCACGCTGCTTGCGCACTTCCTTGGGATCGGCGATCAGCGGTCGGTAGATCTCGACCCGCTCACCCTCTTCCAGCACGCGCTCCTCCGGCTTGGCCACCGCCTTGCCAAAGATCCCCAGCGGACTGCTCGCCAGATCCAGCCCCGGAAACTCCACGTCCAACCCCGAGCGCAAAGCAGCCTCGCGCACAGTAGTGCCGCTCGGCACACTCATGCGCAGCAATTTCTGTTTGTCCGCCAGCGCATAAACCACCTCGATGGCGATAGGGGGTTTATCCATACAGTTGCTTGGCTCGCTGACAAAAGGCGTCCACCAAGGTGTTGGCCGCCTGATTGAATAACGGCCCCAAGGTCGCCTTCATCAATGGACCGTCGTAATCGAACGTCAGGTCCAGGCTGATCTTGCAGGCTTTCTCAGTCAGAGCCTTGAAATGCCAGACCCCGTGCAGCTGACTGAACGGGCCATCCTCAAGGTCCATGATGATCGATTCGCCCGCCTGCAGACTGTTACGGGTCACGAAGCGCTGACTCATACCTGCTTTGGCCAGGGTCATGCTGGCGCGCATCTGGTGTTCATCACTGGTCAGGATTTCGGTGGCCGAACACCAGGGCAGGAACTCCGGATAACGCGCCACATCATTGACCAGGTCGTAAAGCGCCCGCGCCGGATACGGCAACAGCGCGGAGCGTTGGATATGCGTCGTCATGCGGACTTAAATTCCTCGATTCGGCGGCGCAGCACCGAAAACGGCAATACGTCGTGGCCGCTGGCCAGGGGATGACTAAAACTGCGCGCATTGTCGGAGATTAGTCGCTGTCTCTCAAGTTTTGACATACGAGGACAGTCGCCAGCAGCATTGCGACTCCCTATAATGCGCGCCCTATGGCTAAACAAAAGAAACAATCGCAGGGCAGCATCGCACTTAATAAAAAGGCGCTGCATGATTATTTTATCGAGCACAAGTTCGAGGCCGGCCTGGCCCTGGCCGGTTGGGAAGTCAAAAGTCTGCGCGCGGGCAAGGCCCAGCTGGTGGATAGCTATGTCCTGCTCAAGGATGGCGAAGCCTGGCTGATGGGTTGCCATATCAGCCCGCTCAAGACCGCCAGCACCCACGTGATTGCCGACCCGACACGGACCCGCAAGCTGCTGCTGAATGCGCGCGAGCTGGACAAGCTGTTCAGCTCGGTGCAGCAAAAGGGCTACACCTGCGTGGCCCTGTCGCTGTACTGGAAAAGCCACTTGGTCAAATGCGAAATTGCCTTGGCCAAGGGCAAGAAGGATTTCGACAAGCGTCACACCGAGAAAGAACGCGACGCTGATCGCGAGGTGCAACGCGCCATGCGCACCAAGGGCAAGGGCGACTAAGCGCTTCAGCCCGGCGGGCGTCTTGCCTTATCGTTGAGGCGACCGAACCGCTATACCACTACGCACGGGCGCGCCGGCGTGCCCGCGCCTCGCGTTGTTCTTCCTGCTGCCCTGCCTCCAGAACCTCCTGCACATAATTGATATGCCGATGCACGATGTCCCGGGCATCGGTTGCACGCTGCTGGATCACCGCCTCGTACAACTCCCGATGCTGCTGCATCAGCATGTCACGGGTTTCGCGACGCACAGCGTACATGCCACCGATATTGGTCACTACGTTGCGCTTAAGCAGATCGAATAACCCACGAATGGTGTGTAGCAGCACCGCATTATGGCTGGCCTCGGCGATTGCCAGATGGAACTCCGCATCGGCCGCGCCCTCTTCGGCACGACTGGCGGAGTTGCGGGCATAGCAGGCTTGCAGGACTTCAAAGGCTTCCGTCAACCGCTGACGGTCGACTTCGGTCGCTCGCAATGCAGCGTAGTAGGCGCAGCTACCTTCAAGGGCATGGCGAAACTCCAACAGATCGTGCTGCGCATTCTGGTTGTTCTCCAGCAGTTGCAACAAGGGATCGCTGAAGGTGCTGCCCAAGGTTTCCGCCACATAGTGCCCTCCCCCATGTCGGCTGGTCAGCAACCCCTTGGCCACCAGTTTCTGGATCGCCTCGCGCAGCGAGGGCCGTGAAACGCCGAACTGCTCAGCCATCGCCCGTTCGGCAGGCAGACGCGCTCCGACCTTGAATGTACCCTCCAGAATCATGGCCTCCAGCTGCGCCACGATGTCGTCCGCCAGCCGGCGTTGGCGCACCCTACCTATCTCCACGCTACCACCTCGATTGGCCTGACCTCTTTGTAACGGATGCAGCCTAACGACAGCAACCTCGCCTCGCAAGGTCTGCCCATACTACCTATGTCTACATAGTCAGGATTGACGTGTAAAACCAGCAATGCGTAGGCTGGCCGTTCATTTCGGGAAATTGGTATTACCAGTTTACAAAAACAAAATGAGGACACTTCATATGTCTCAGAACACCGCTGCCACGCCTGAGGCCTTCGGCCTGCGTCTCACGGAAGGAGCCTGATCATGTCGAACGGACTACTTGCTCTGTACGCCTTCTCGCCCATCCTGCTGGCGGCGATCTTGCTGATCGGCCTGCGCTGGCCCGCCCGGCGCGCCATGCCGCTGGTCTTCCTGCTCACCGCCGGTATCGCGCTGTTCGTCTGGGACATGAGCTTCAATCGCGTCCTGGCCTCCACCCTGCAAGGGCTGGTGATCACCGCCGGGGTGCTGTGGATCATCTTCGGTGCGATCCTGCTGCTGAATACCCTCAAGCATTCCGGCGGCATCACCGCAATCCGCGCGGGCTTCACCACCATCAGTCCTGACCGCCGCATCCAGGCAATCATCATCGCCTGGCTGTTCGGCTGCTTCATCGAAGGCGCCTCCGGCTTCGGCACGCCCGCCGCCATCGCCGCCCCGCTGCTGGTCGCCATTGGCTTCCCGGCCCTGGCCGCGGTCATGCTCGGCATGATGGTGCAATCGACGCCCGTATCCTTCGGCGCGGTGGGCACGCCGATCATCATCGGCATCAATGGCGGGTTGGACACCGCCACCCTCGGCGAACAACTGCTGGCACAGGGTTCGAGCTGGGAGGCCTTTCTGCGCCTGATCACCAGCGAAGTGGCGATCCTCCACGCCATCACCGGCACCATCATGCCCCTGCTCATGGTGCTGATGTTGACGCGTTTCTTTGGCCGGGAGAAAAGCTGGAAAGCCGGCTTCGAAGTGCTGCCGTTCGCGATCTTCGCCGGCCTGGCCTTCACCCTGCCCTATGCCGCGACCGGCATTTTACTCGGCCCGGAATTCCCCTCGCTGATGGGCGGACTGATTGGCCTGGCCATCGTCACCACCGCCGCCCACTTCGGCTTTCTGGTGCCGAAGAACACCTGGGATTTCGCCGACGCCAAAGACTGGCCGAGCGAGTGGCTGGGCAGCATTGAAATGAAGCTGGACCAGCTCACCTCCAAGCCCATGAGCACGTTCCGCGCCTGGCTGCCCTACGTGCTGGTCGGTGTGCTGCTGGTCGTCAGTCGCACCGTGCCGGAGGTGGGTGCGTTCATGAAGTCGATCGTCCTGGTATTCCCGAACATCCTCGGTGAAACAGGTATGAATGCCGACTTCCAGCCGCTGTACCTGCCCGGTGGCATTCTGGTGCTCGTGGTCATTGCGACCTTCTTCCTGCACGGCATGAAAGCCCGCGCGCTGGCGTCAGCCATCGGCGAGTCGAGCAAAGTCCTGCTGGGCGCCGGTTTCGTCCTGCTGTTCACCGTGCCGATGGTGCGCATCCTGATCAACTCCGGCATCAACGGCGCGGATCTGGTGAGCATGCCGATCGCCATGGCCCGTTTCGTCGCCGACAGCGTCGGCGCGGTCTATCCGCTGCTGGCGCCCAGCGTCGGTGCACTGGGTGCCTTTGTTGCCGGTTCGAACACCGTCAGTAACATGATGCTCAGCCAGTTTCAGTATGGTGTGGCGCAGAGCCTGGGGATCTCCGGTGCGATGATTGTCGCCGCGCAGGCGGTCGGTGCGGCCGCCGGCAACATGGTGGCGATCCACAACGTTGTGGCGGCGTCGGCGACGGTCGGACTGCTGGGCCGCGAGGGTACAACCCTGCGCAAGACCGTCTGGCCCACCTTGTATTACGTGCTGACGGCCGGCGTACTCACCCTGTTTGCCATTTATGGCTTGGGGATTACCGACCCACTGGTCGGCCAGTAACATCCCCCTGAACATCGTGCTCCGCCCTCGCGGGGCACGACCGCTTTTCAATCCCGCAGTTTGCGGATTAACCGGGCCCACCCGGAGACTTAGCCGATGAGCGAACTCTTCTACAACGCAGCCCCCAACGCCACTCGGGTGGCGCCGCCGCTGCCCACTCCTCGTGAATATCCAGCCAACAAGCCTGCCGAGGTTTACCTGTTCGGCACCTGTGTGGTTGACCTGTTCTTCCCTGAGGCCGGCCTCGACGCCATTCACCTGCTAGAACGCGAAGGCATCAAGGTGCACTACCCCCAGGGCCAGAGCTGCTGCGGCCAGCCGGCCTACACCAGCGGCTACACCGACGAAGCCCGTGAAGTGGCGCGCGCCCAGCTCAAACTGTTCGCCAACGACTGGCCGGTGATCGTGCCGTCCGGCTCCTGCGCCGGCATGTTCCGTGAGCACTACGCGCTGCTGTTCAAAGACGAGCCCGAGCTGCTGAAACAGGCCCAGGCGCTCGCCGAGCGCACCTTCGAGCTGGCCGAATTCCTCCTGCATGTGTGCAAGGTCGATTTCCAGGATCAGGGTGCACCGGTCAAGATCGCCCTGCACACCTCGTGCACGGCACGCCGCGAAATGAACACCCACTTGCACGGCCGTGCCCTGCTCGCCCAGCTGAATAACGTCGAACGCGTCGAGCATGACCACGAAAGCGAATGCTGCGGCTTTGGTGGCACCTTCAGCGTGCGCATGCCGGACATCTCCGGCGCCATGGTGGCCGACAAGACCCGTTCGCTGAAGGAATCCGGCGCCGACCAGGTACTGACCGCCGACTGCGGCTGTCTGATGAACATCAACGGCGCCCTGGAAAAGCAAAACGCCTCGCTGCGCGGCCAACACCTGGCCAGCTTCCTGTGGCAGCGCACCGGAGGTAAGGCATGAGCCAGCAGATCCCCGTCGTCGACCTTTCCAGCCGCGAGCTGAAGCACAACGCCCACCACTCCCTTGGCGACGTGCAGTTGCGTAAGAACATGCGCACCGCCATGGACTCGCTGATGGTCAAGCGCCTGGCCTCGATGCCCGACGAGTACGAACGCGAACATTTGCGCGAGCTGGGCAACCACGTGCGCGCCCGCGCCCTGTCGCAACTGCCCGACCTGCTGGAAACTCTCGAAGCCAACCTGACCCGCAACGGTGTCACGGTGCACTGGGCCGAGACCACCGACGAGGCCAACGCCATTTTCCTGGAGATCGCCCAGGCCCATCAGGCCAAACAGGTGATCAAGGGCAAGTCGATGGTCAGCGAGGAAATGGAGATGAACCATTTCCTCGAAGGCCACGGCATCGAGGCGCTGGAGTCGGACATGGGCGAGTACATCATCCAGCTCGACCATGAAAAGCCCACCCACATCATCATGCCGGCGATCCACAAGAACGCCCGCCAGGTCGGCTCGCTGTTTCGCGACAAGCTCGGCATCGAGTACACCGAGGACGTCGATGCGCTGATCCAGACCGGGCGCAAGATCCTGCGCCAGAAGTTCTTCGAGGCCGACATTGGTGTTTCCGGGGTCAACTTCGCCGTGGCGGAAACCGGCACACTGCTGCTGGTGGAAAACGAAGGCAACGGCCGCATGTCCACCGGTGTGCCGCCTGTGCACATCGCCGTCACCGGCATTGAGAAGGTGGTGGAAAACCTGCGCGACGTGGTCCCGCTGCTCTCGCTATTGACCCGTTCGGCACTGGGCCAGGGCATCACTACTTACGTCAACATGATCTCCGGACCGCGCCAGGCCGACGAGCTGGACGGCCCGCAGGAAGTCCACCTGATCCTGCTCGACAACGGCCGCAGCCAGGCCTTCGCCGACAGCGAATTACGCCAGACACTGAATTGCATCCGCTGCGGCGCCTGCATGAACCACTGCCCGGTGTATACGCGCATCGGCGGCCAGGCTTACGGCACCGTGTATCCGGGGCCGATCGGCAAGATCATCTCGCCGCACCTGCTGGGCCTGGAAAACACCCCGGATCACCCGTCCGCCTCGTCGCTGTGCGGCGCCTGTGGCGAAGTCTGTCCGGTGAAGATTCCGATTCCGTCGTTGTTGCGCCGTCTGCGCGAAGAGAACGTGAAAAAGCCTGACGCAGCCCATCAGCTGTTGCGTGGCCAGGGCAGCAAGTACTCGGCCCAGGAACGGCTGCTGTGGAAAAGCTGGCAACTGCTCAACACCTCACCGCTGCTCTATCGCGTGTTCGGCTTCTTCGCCACCCGCTTGCGTGGCCTGACCCCGAACATCGGCCCTTGGGCACAGAACCACAGCGCGCCGAAACCGGCGGCCCGTTCGCTGCATGAACTGGCGAAACAGCATCTGGAGGCCAAATAATGTCTACCAAAGCCAACATTCTCGCCAAGCTGCGCAACAGCCTGGCCGGCACTCAGCCGCTAGTCGATGACTTCGACGAAGCCCTGGTGACCGAGCCCTGGAGCTACCCGGCCGAGCAACGCACCGAGCGCTTGCGACAGTTGATGGAAGCGGTGCACACCGAAACCCACCTGACCACAACAGATGCCTGGCCCGCATTGCTGGAAAAACTGCTGACCGACAAACAGCTACCCAGCCTGCTGATCGCGCCGACCACGCCTTGGGGCGCGCAAATTGCCGAACACTTCGCCGGCCGCGACGCTGCGCCGACATTGAAGGCCTACGACCGTCCCATCGAGCAATGGAAAGCCGAGCTGTTCAACGACACGCCGGCCAGCCTGACCGGAACCCTGGGTGCCATCGCCGCCACCGGCAGCTTGATCCTCTGGCCGACCCCGCAGGAACCGCGCCTGATGAGCCTGGTGCCGCCGGTGCACTTCGCGATCCTCAAGGCCAGCGAGGTGTATAACAATTTCTACGAGGTGCAGCAGAAGCAACAGTGGGCACAGGGCATGCCGACCAATGCCCTGCTCGTCTCCGGCCCCTCGAAGACCGCTGACATCGAGCAGGTGCTGGCTTATGGCGCCCACGGCCCGAGGGACCTGATCGTGCTGATCCTGGAGGATGCATGAGTCTGCCCGACGCCTTTCTTAAAGCAGTCGAGGCGTTGATTCCGCGCGAGCGGCTGTTCGACGATCCATTGGCCACCCTGGCCTTCGGCACCGACGCCAGTTTCTACCGGCTGATTCCCAAGCTGGTGGTGCGCGTCGAGTCCGAACACGAAGTGGTCGAACTGCTCAAGCGGGCCAACGCCGAACAGGTGCCGGTGACCTTCCGCGCCGCCGGCACCAGTTTGTCCGGCCAGGCGATCTCCGATTCGGTGCTGATCGTTCTGGGTGATCACTGGAACGGCCGCGAGGTGCGCAACGGCGGCGCGCAGATCCGCTTGCAACCGGGCGTGATCGGCGCCAATGCCAACGCCGTGCTGGCCCCCCTGGGACGCAAGATCGGCCCCGACCCGGCCTCGATCAACGCCGCCAAGATCGGCGGCATCGTCGCCAACAACTCCAGCGGCATGTGCTGCGGCACCGCGCAAAACAGCTACAAGACCCTGGCCGGCTTGCGCCTGGTCCTGACCGACGGCACGGTAGTCGATAGCGAAGACCCGGCCAGCGTTGCCGCCTTCGAACACAGCCATGCCGATTTGTTGGAGCAATTGGCCCAACTGGGTCGGGAAACCCGCGCCAACACCGCGCTGGCCGACAAGATTCGCCACAAGTACCGGCTCAAAAACACTACCGGCTTTTCCCTCAACGCCCTGGTGGATTTCGACCAGCCGCTGGATATCCTCACCCACCTGATGGTCGGCTCCGAAGGCACCTTGGCATTCGTCAGCGCGGTCACCTACGACACCGTGCCCGAGCACCCGCACAAGGCCACCGCGTTGATCGTCTTCCCCGACGTAGAGACCTGCTGCCGCGCGGTACCGGTGCTCAAGCAGCAGCCGGTGTCGGCCGTGGAACTGCTGGATCGGCGCAGCATGCGCTCGGTGCAGAACATGCCCGGCCTGCCGGAGTGGGTCAAAGACCTGTCCGCCACGGCCTGCGCGCTGCTGATCGAGTCCCGCGCCGCCACCCAGACGCTGCTGCACGAGCAACTGGCGAGCATCAACGCCTCGATTGTTGGTTTTCCGGTGGAGAAGAAGGTCGACTTCAGCGAAGACCCGCTGGTCTATAACCAGCTCTGGCGCATCCGCAAGGACACCTTCCCGGCCGTCGGCGCGGTGCGCAAGATCGGCACCACGGCGATCATCGAAGACGTCACCTTCCCGGTGGAAAAACTCGCCGACGGCGTCAACCGCTTGATCCAGCTGTTCGAAAAGCACCATTACGACGAAGGCATCCTCTTTGGCCACGCCTTGGAGGGCAACCTGCACTTCGTCTTCACCCAGGGCTTCGACGACCCGACCCAAGTGGCGCGTTATGAAGCCTTCATGCACGACGTCACCCAGCTGGTGGCCGTGGAATACGGCGGCGCGCTCAAAGCCGAACACGGTACTGGGCGCAACATGGCGCCGTTCGTCGAGCTGGAATGGGGCAGCGACGCCTATCAACTCATGTGGCGGATCAAGCGCCTGCTCGACCCCAACGGCATCCTCAACCCGGACGTGATTCTTTCCGAAGATCCGCGCATCCACCTGAAGAACCTCAAGCCGCTACCGGCCGCCGACGAGATCGTCGATAAATGTATCGAATGCGGTTTCTGCGAACCGGTGTGCCCGTCCAACGGACTGACCCTGACGCCACGCCAGCGCATCGTCATCTGGCGCGATATCCAGGCGAAGAAACGCGCCGGCATCGATACCACTGAGCTTGAGCGCGCCTACGAATACCAGGGCCTCGATACCTGTGCGGCGACCGGCCTGTGCGCCCAGCGCTGCCCGGTAGGCATCAACACCGGTGATTTGGTGCGCAAACTGCGCGGCGTCGACGCCCGCCGCCAGGGCACCGCCACCTGGCTGGCCGAGCACTTCGCCACGGCTATGAAAGGCGCACGCTTCACCCTGGCAGCGGCCAATGGCGCCCGCAAGCTGCTCGGCGCGCCGCTATTGGCGAAAACCTCGGCCAGCCTGCGCAAACTTTCCGGCGAGCGCCTGCCACAATGGACGCCGGCCTTGCCCCAAGCGGTCAAACCCATCGCCTACACTCCTGCCAGCGAGGATGCACGGCCACGGGTGGTGTACCTGGCCGCCTGCGTGTCCCGCGCCATGGGCCCGGCGTTCGGTGACAGCGAGCAAACCCCGCTGATCGAAAAAACCCGCGCTTTGCTGGAAAAGGCCGGCTACCAAGTCGTCTTCCCCGACGAACTGGATAACCTCTGCTGCGGCCAGCCGTTCGCCTCCAAGGGCTACGCGGAACAGGCCGAGCGCAAGAAACAGGAGTTGCTCGCCGCCCTGGCCAAGGCCAGCCGTGGCGGCCTCGATCCGATCTACTGCGACACCAGCCCCTGCACCCTGCGCCTGGTGCAGGATCTAGCCGACAGCCGCCTGGCTATCTACGACCCGGTGAAATTCATCCGCGAGCATCTGCTGGACCGTCTGGAGATTACCCCGCAGGACACACCAGTGGCGGTGCACGTTACCTGCAGCACCCAGCACCTGGGCGAAGCGCAGACGCTGATCGACATTGCCCGGCGCTGTGCCACCAATGTGGTGATTCCGGAAGGCATCCACTGCTGCGGCTTCGCTGGCGACAAGGGCTTCAGTGAGCCAGAACTCAATGCCCACGCATTGCGTTCGCTCAAGGATGCGGTGCAGGTCTGTGCGGAAGGCATCAGCACCAGTCGCACCTGCGAGATCGGTCTGTCCAGCCACAGCGGCATCGACTACCACGCGCTGGTCTATCTGGTGGACCGCGTCAGTCACGCCAGGGCCTGAAGGTTCGCACAATATTGAGCCCCGCATCGGCGGGGCTTTTTAATGCTTTATCCACAAATCTGAACCCTTGGCCAACCGGAGCGTCAACGTTATGAGTCCACGAACTCACTATTGCCCTGACGCAAACCGAGGACACGCCATGAAAAGCCCAGCCCTGCTTATTGCTGCTGCACTGTTCTTTGCCCCGGCCGCTTTTGCCGACGATGACCAATGCTCGGCCAGCATCGACCAGCTGGATGAAGCCATGGACCAACGTGAGCTGACCGACACCCTGGAAGACCAGGTCGATAAGCTCAAAGACCAGGCCGAACAATACAAGGACGACGACAACACGGCCGAATGCATCAGCACCGTCGACCAAGCCATGCAACTGCTCAACAGTGCTCCGATGAAAAACTGACACGGCGCTGGGCCGGCATAGTGGACGTGCCGCGGTGGCCAGCACCGCTTACCCGAGATGGAGTCCACCATGAAACGCATAGCGTGCTTACTCATCGCCGATTGACTCACTGCTCCGGCATTTGCCGCCTACGATCGCTTCTCCGCCAACCTCCAGCAAATCAATGACGATAAAGCCACCAAGATTACGGTCGGCGATCCCATGACTACCCAAATCGAGAGGCTGGAACAACAAGCCCAGGAAGCGCAAAGCGCAGGTGATACCGAAGGTTGTATCGCCTCGAGCGAACGCGCCCTGCAAATGCTGGACAGCGCCAACCGTCAAGGTTCCGGTGAGGGCAGCGGCTCCGGAGGTGCGAATGGCGGCACGGGCGGTGGTGCGGGTGGCGGCGCTGGGCAGTAAGCCCGCGCGCCCACACCGCAGACTATTCCCACCCAGCCGCTCTTTGCGTGAGGTGATTTATGCGCCGTTTAATGCTTACCCTTGCAGCCGTGCTGATCAGCTCTTCGGCATGGGCCATGCACTGTCCTCAAGACATGGCCCGTATCGATGCCCAGCTCAGCAGCGATCCACCCAGCGATCCCGCCGTTCTCGCACAGGTGCAGAAGTTGCGCGCCGAAGGCGAAACGCTGCACAACGAAGGCAAACACGAGGAGTCCATTCAAGTGCTGGAACAGGCTCAAAGCCTGCTCGACGAGCATAAAAACTGACCAGCGGCCTTGAAAAAGATCTTCGTGCCCTTATCTTGGTGACAAGCGTTCGACGCAATGACGCCTTTGGCGTACACTGCGCCAACGTTGTCACCACAACGTTTTGGGGCCGATTAGGATTCGACGCCGGTTGCGAAACTCTAGGTGCATGCCGAGTTGGTAACAGAACTCGTAAATCCACTGTTGCAACTTCTTATAGTTGCCAATGACGAAACCTACGGGGATTACGCTCTCGCTGCGTAAGCAGCCTTAGCCCTTCCCCCCTGGTCGCTTCGGCGCCAGCAATCATCAGGGGATGCCTGTAAACCCAAAATGATTGTCATATAGAACAGGATCGCCGCGTAGTACGTTGTGGACGAAACGGCTAAATATTACACAACTCGCCCAAAACACCCTGCCAATCGGGCGGTCGCGGGTTAACTCAGTAGATCTGGCTAAGCATGTAGTACCGACAGCGGAGTACTGGCGGACGGGGGTTCAAATCCCCCCGGCTCCACCAAACAAACAAAAAAGACGTCCTCGGACGTCTTTTTTTGTGCCCGGATTCCAGGGCTGGTGGGCAGTGCTGGCGATCCCCCAACAACTGATCCGGCATTTATCGCCACTGCTTGACCGGTTCTTGGTCAAGCGAAATACTGTACCTATATACAGTATACGAGTACTTAACATGTCCTCCGTGGTCGCCCTTGATCGCCTGCTCGATACGCGTCGTGTCTGGCGTGGCCAGACCGCCGCTCCGCCTCCGGCTCGCCAGCCGACTGGTCACGCAGAGCTAGACGCCGCCCTGCCTGGCGGTGGCTGGCCGGACGCCGCGCTGAGCGAAATTCTCGTCGCCGCCACCGGCCTGGGCGAGCTGCATTTGCTGTGGCCAACCCTGGCACGCCTCACCGCTTCAGGCGAACGGGTGGTGTTGGTCAACCCGCCCCACGTGCCCTATCCGCAAGCCTGGCTGGCGGCCGGCATCGACTTGCGTCATCTGAACATTGTGCGCGCAGCGGGCCGCGATGCCCTGTGGGCCGCTGAGCAGTGCCTGCGTTCAGGCAGTTGCGCAGCCGTGCTGTGCTGGCCGAAGCAGGCTAATGATCGCGCTCTGCGACGCCTGCAGATCGCCGCCGAAAGCGGCCAGACTCTGGCCTTCGCTTATCGACCGCTGGACGAAGCGGCGAACCCCTCGCCCGCCGCCTTGCGCCTGGCGGTGGACGCTCAGCAGGTGCGCGTTCTCAAGTGTCGCGGTGGTTTGGCCCCGGCCCGGCCGATTGCCACTCCGGCCTTCGCTGCCGGCGCCCGGCGCTGAGGTCGCCATGCGCTGGGCCTGTATTCTGCTCCCGCAACTGGCGATGGATGGCGAACTGCGCCAACGTGCCGACGCAGACGCACCCTTGGTCTTGCTCGCCGGCCCGGCGCAGCGGCGCAGGCTGCAGGCGGTCAACTCGGCGGCACGCGCCCTTGGCCTGAAACCGGGCCAGTCCCTCACTTCCGCCCAGGCGCTCAGCCAGAACTTTGCTACCGCCGAGTACGACGTGGCGGCAATCGAGCGTTGGCAACAGTTTCTAGCCGCCTGGGGGTATCACTACAGTGCCCAGGTCAGCCTGCATTATCCGCGCTGCTTACTGCTTGAAGTGCAGTCGTGCCTCCGGCTGTTTGGCCCGTGGCCGCGCTTCGAGGCGCGTCTGCGCGAGGAGTTGACCGCTCTGGGCTTCCGCCACCGCATTACCCTCGCGCCAAATCCCGCCGCCGCGCGAGCGCTGGCCAATGTCCATGATGGCCTGGCGGTGGGCGACGGCGACGCCCTGCATCAGGTGCTAGGCCAGTTGCCGGTGGATCGCACCGGGCTCTCCCGCGAGGTTGCCACCGCGTTCTCCCGCATGGGCGTGCGCAGCCTGGCGCAGATGCTCTCCTTGCCCCGCGACGGCCTGGCCAAACGCTTTCCTGCCGACGTGCTGGTTCAGCTGGATACGCTGCTTGGCCAGCGTCCGTTGGCCCTGGAGTTCTACCGGCCGCCGGATGTGTTCGAGGCGCGCATCGAGTTGAATTTCGAAGTCGAGTCGCACCAGGCGCTGCTCTTCCCGCTGCGCCGCTTGACCGCTGACCTGGCCGCCTATCTGGCGGGGCGAGACAGCGGTGTGCAGCGCTTCGTCCTTCACCTCGAGCACCGCAATCAGCCCGACAGCCAGGTACCGGTCGGCCTGCTGAGCGCCGAGCGCGAAGCCGCCATGCTCTTCGAGCTGACCCGTGGGCGCCTTGAGCAACAGCAACTGCCGGCGCCGGTTCTGGCAGTACGACTGGTGGCTCAGGACCTGCCACGGTTCGTACCGGAACACCGCGTGCTGTTCGAGGAACGTCCACAGCAATCGCTGCCATGGGAACAGTTGCGCGAGCGCCTGCGCGCCCGCCTCGGCGACGGCGCTGTACAGGGCCTGGGCGCCCGCGCCGACCATCGCCCCGAACAGGCCTGGAGCAACCGCTGGGCAGACGTGACGCTGCCACCTTGCGGGCCCCGCCCCGGCTGGCTGCTGGCCGAACCTCAGCCGCTGCGCGAAGGCAGCGTGAAGCTATTGAGCGGCCCCGAACGCATCGAGTCCGGCTGGTGGGACGGTGGCGATGTGCGCCGCGACTATTACCTGGTCGAAACCCGCGCCGGCCAGCGCGGCTGGGCCTTCCGGGCAGTCGGCGGCGGTCCGCTGTTGCTGCACGGGTGGTTCGCATGAACGATTACGCCGAACTGCATTGCCTGTCGAATTTCAGCTTCCAGCGCGGCGCCTCCAGTGCCTCGGAGCTGTTCCAGCGTGCCGTACAGCTCGGCTACCGTGCCCTGGCGATTACCGACGAATGCAGCCTGGCCGGTATCGTGCGCGCCTGGCAGGCGGCGAAAGAGCACAATCTGCCGCTGATCATCGGCAGCGAGATGCACATCGAGGACGGCCCGAAGCTGGTTCTGCTGGTCGAGAACCTGGCCGGCTATCAGATGCTTTGCCGGCTGATCACCCGGGCCAGACGCCGCGCCGAGAAGGGTCGCTATCGGTTGCTGCGCGAGGACTTCGACGCACCACTGGACGGGCTGCTGGCGATCTGGCTACCGGACAATGACGCTGGGCAGGCCGCCTGGCTGCGGGGCTGCTTCCCGCAGCGACTGTGGCTGGGCGTGGAACTGCACTGCGGTGCGGACGATGCAGCGCGTCTGCGTCACGTGCTGGAGATGGCCAGATCCTGTGACCTGCCGGCCGTCGCCTGCGGCGATGTGCACATGCACGCCCGCGGGCGCCGTGCCCTGCAAGACTGCATGACTGCCATCCGCCATCACCTGCCGGTGAGCGAAGCCTGCGCCTACCTGTTCCCCAACGGCGAACGCCACCTGCGCCGCCGCGAGGAACTGGCCGAGCTTTACCCGCCCGAGCTGCTCGCCGAAACCCTGCGCATCGCCGAGCGCTGCACGTTCGAGCTGGGCCAATTGCGCTATCAGTACCCGCAAGAGCTCGTCCCCGCCGGACACACTGCGACCAGTTGGCTGCGTGAACTGGTGGATCAGGGCGCGCGTTCGCGCTGGCCGGATGGCGTGCCGGACAAGGCACAGGCGCTGATCAATCATGAGTTGGCGTTGATCGCCGAACTGAAGTACGAGAGCTATTTCCTGACCGTTCACGACATCGTCCGGTGGGCCCGCGAACGAGGCATTCTCTGTCAGGGGCGGGGCTCGGCGGCCAACTCGACGGTGTGCTTCGCGCTGGGCATCACCGAACTGGACCCCTCGCGCAGCAGGTTGCTGTTCGAGCGTTTTCTGTCACGCGAGCGCAATGAGCCGCCAGACATTGACGTCGATTTCGAGCATGAGCGCCGCGAGGAAGTGATCCAGTACATCTTTCGTCGCTACGGCCGCGAGCGCGCCGCGCTTACCGCAGTGGTCAGCACCTACCATGGCACCGGTGCAGTGCGTGACGTGGCCAAGGCGCTTGGCCTGCCGCCGGATCAGGTGAATGTCCTGGCCGACTGTTGCAGCCGCTGGAGCGACCGGCCACCGGCTGCCGAACGCCTGGTGGAGGCCGGCTTTGATCCGGATAATCCGCTGCTGCGTCGAGTGCTGGTGCTGACCGGCGAGCTGATCGGCTCGCCGCGCCATCTGTCGCAGCATCCCGGAGGCTTCGTCATCTCCGAGCAGCCGCTGGCCAGCCTGGTGCCGGTGGAAAACGCCACCATGGCCGAACGGACGGTGATCCAGTGGGACAAGGATGATCTGGATCTGCTCGGCCTGCTCAAGGTCGACGTGCTCGCCTTAGGGATGCTCAGCGCGCTGCGCCGCTGTTTCAACCTGATCGAACACTATCGTGGCACGCGTTGGACCCTGGCCACGCTGCCCCAGGAAGACCCGGCGACCTACGCCATGATCAGCCGCGCCGATACCGTCGGCGTGTTCCAGATCGAGTCGCGGGCACAGATGGCCATGCTGCCACGCCTGCGCCCGACCACCTTCTACGACCTGGTGATCCAGGTGGCCATCGTGCGTCCCGGGCCGATTCAGGGCGACATGGTCCATCCCTACCTGCGCCGGCGCAACGGCGAGGAACCGGTGATTTACCCGTCCGAAGAACTGGTGCCGGTCTTCGAACGTACCCTCGGCGTACCGTTGTTCCAGGAACAGGTCATGGAACTGGCCATGGTGGCCGCCGATTACACCCCGGGCGAAGCCGATGAGCTACGCCGCAGCATGGCCGCCTGGAAACGCCATGGCGGCCTGGAAAAACACCGCGAGCGGCTGACCGAGCGCATGCTGGCCAAGCATTACCCACCCGACTTCATCGCGCGCATCTTCGAGCAGATCAAGGGCTTTGGCAGCTATGGCTTTCCCGAATCTCACGCCGCCAGCTTTGCGCTGCTCAGTTATGCCAGTAGCTGGCTGAAGTGCCATGAACCGGCCGCCTTCGCCTGCGCCCTGGTGAACAGCTGGCCGATGGGTTTCTACAGCCCTGACCAAGTGCTGCAGGACGCCCGCCGCCATGGCATCGACGTGCGTCCCGTCGATGTACGCTCCAGCGGTTGGGATTGCAGCCTGGAGGATGCCGGCGGCCCACAGCCGGCAATCCGCCTGGGGCTGCGGATGATTCGCGGCTTTCGCCAGACCGATGCGCAGCGGATCGAGGCGGCTCGCCAGGCAGTTCCCTTCGTATCGGTCGAAGACCTCAGCCTGCGCGCCGGCCTGGACGCTGGCGCTCGTGAACGCCTGGCCGATGCCGGCGCCTTGCGCGGCCTTGCCGGTCATCGGCATCGGGCGCGCTGGGCGGTGGCTGGCGTAGAACCCCAACTACCTCTGTTTGCCGGTCTTTCAGCTGACGAGGAGACATCGGTGAGCCTGCCACTGCCCACGGTTGGCGAGGACGTGTTCACCGACTACGCAACCCTGGGCACCACACTCGGCCCACATCCGCTGTCGCTGCTGCGGAGCCAGCTCAAGGCCATCCGTTGTCGGAGCTCGCGAGAGTTACTCGAGGCTGAACCTGGCAGCCCGATCAGCGTTGCCGGCCTGGTCATCGGTCGCCAACGCCCTCAGACCGCCAGTGGCGTGGTCTTCGTGACCCTGGAAGACGAATTCGGACTGGTCAACGTGATCGTCTGGCACGACCTGGCGGAACGCCAGCGACGACAGCTGGTGCAATCACAGCTGCTGCGCGTCGACGGTCATCTGGAAGCGGCGGATGGCATACGCCATGTCATTGCGGGCCGGCTGACCGACCTCTCCCCGCTTCTGACCGGGCTGGAGGTGCGCAGTCGCGATTTTCGCTGAGAGCTGCCCTGCCTGGCGATGCCCCTACGCTCTCAGCGCAGCCTCGACCGCCTCCAGCAAGCGGTCGAATTCGGCCGCGAAGCTGTCATACACGCCGCCCCACGCACGCTCTTCACGCAGGCACAGCTCCAGCTCCATGCTGAGTTCCTGCAAACGTTCGGCGCCCAACGTTGCGGCCAGTGACTTGAATCGATGCAGCGACTCCTGCGCGTCCTCGAACTGTTGTTGGATCAGGCTGGTATAAAGCGTTTGCGCTACATCGGCGTAATCATCGACAAAGCGCCTCAACAGGCTGCGGTACAGCTCATGGTTATTGAGCAGACGTCCCAGTGCGGCATGCTGATCAAGGCCTGGGATGGCGGGTAGAACCCACTCGGCGGGGCTGTGTACGCGCGGTGCGAGGGTCTGTTGCGATATTCGACCCAGCCAGCGCTCAAGCACGGATTCGAGGTGTTGCGGGTCGATGGGTTTGGCCAGGTAGTCGCTCATGCCCGCTTGCAGGCAGCGCTCGCGGTCGCCTCTGAGGTTGTTGGCGGTCATGGCGATGACGGGGAGGTCGGGGTAGTCCGGGCGCAGCCGGCGTATGGTTTCCAGCCCGTCCATGACGGGCATCTGGATATCCAGTAGAACCAGGTCGATGCTCGGGTCACGTGCCAGGTGTTGCAGTGCCTCGGCGCCGTTTACCGCAGACGTAACCCGCAACTCCAGCGCTGCCAGTTGCTCGCAGGCAACTTCGCGATTCAGTGCGTCATCCTCAACCAGCAGCACGTGACGGCCCTGCAGGGAAAGCCCATGGGTGGCGTGATCGCCGTCGTCCTCCGGCATTGGCGTACCGGATGCGATATCCAGGGTGAGCACCAGCCCGAACAGGCTGCCCGTGCCCAGTTCACTGTGGACCACCAAGTGCCCGCCGAGCAGGTCTGCCAACTGCGCGCTGATCGGCAGTCCTAATCCTGTGCCGCCGTAGCGGCGAGTCGTGGAGTCATCCATCTGCCGGAACGGCTTGAGCATCTCTTCCAGCCGGTCGGCAGGCATGCCGATCCCGCTGTCCTGCACTTCGAAACACAGCCGACAACGATCCTCGCTTTGTTCTTCCTGGCGCACCCGCAACGAGATGCTGCCGCGCTCGGTGAACTTGATCGCGTTGTCCATGAAATTGATCAGAATCTGCACAATGCGCAGCGGATCGCCGTAAAACAAACTGGGCAGTTGCGGGTCCACGTCGAGGATGAGCTGCAGTGGTTTGCCCCTGGCACGCTCCCACACGATGTCCACCGCGCTGTCCAGCAGTCGCTGCAGCGAGAACTCCACCCGTTCGATCTGCGTCTCTCCCGCTTCCAGCTTACTGAAGTCGAGAATGTCGCCAACGACATTCTGCAGGTGCTCGGCCGATTTGATGATCTTGTCCAGGTAGTCGCCCACCTTCACTTCGCGGTTGGCGCGTCGGGCCAGATGCGCCAGCCCCACTACGGCATGCAGGGGTGAGCGAATCTCGTGGCTCATGTTGGCCAGAAACGTTGCCTTGGCCTGGGTCGCTGTCTCTGCCTGCTCCTTGGCGGCCATCAACTCAGCGGTGCGTTCCTGCACCTGCCTTTCCAGATCCGCGGCCAGCTTCGCCAGCGCGTGCCGAACACGTGCCTGCTCGGTCTCATCGATGGCCAGGCTGCCCAAGGCTCGTGGTTGGCCATTCGTGTCATGAATCGGAAAAGAAATCAGCCGGTAGGCTTTGAAGTCAGGATGCTCGACCTCGCCCATCTCGAAATGCCGCGTTTGAGGGGCTTCTGTGTTCAGCGTGTCGCGCTGTATCTCCCAGACAACCCGCGTCAACGGGGGGAGTTCGTTGCCAGGCTTCATGCCCGTCAGGTCGAGGCTACCCCACTGGGCAACCTCGTCAGACTTCAAGGTCGCACGGTTCTCGAACTTCACCTGGCCCGTCAGGCCACGAATGCGCACCATCAGAGGCAGATGGTTGAGTACCTGGTGATAGAGCACCTCGCGCTCAGCGAGATGCTTGCGGTTTCGCCGCGTCCACAGCGTCAGCCAGATCACCAAAGCAATGGCCACGGCGCAGAGTGTCAGTATCAGGTTTCGCGCAAGCCGATGCGTGTCGCGCAACAACTGCCAATCGTGCTCTACATGCAGGCCCAGCTCGAGTTCGTCCAGCCATAGCGTTGCGCCTGTCTGGGGAGCACTGCTGTAGTCGAGCTGATTCTCGGCATAGCCTACCGTGCCCAGCGGGCGCCGGTTGCCGGCCTCGTCCACTGCGAATACGCGTACCTTTTCGCGTAACTGCGCGGCATCACAGTCGCCGAACTTGCCCTCCACCGCCTGCAGGGTCGCTAGGGTGATCAGTACCAGTAGCAGGCACGCGCCTGCCGGAGCGAGCAGCCAGGAACACCTTGTACCCCGCTTCACCCGTCAATCCACTGCGCAAGTGACGTGAGCCCCGCATGCCGCTGATGCCAGCCAGCCAGCTGCTCGCCTGGCATCGGGCGTGAAAAAAAGTAGCCCTGGCCGGAATGGCAGTCGAGTGATTCCAGCAACAAAAGATCTTCAGGGTGCTCGATACCTTCGGCAACACAGGGCAAACCAAGCTTGTGCCCCATCTCGATGGCTGAGCACAAAATAGCCCGCGCTCGCAGGTTCTTGTGCGCCTCGCGGATAAAGGCATGATCGATTTTGAGTTCGGTAAAGGGCAAACGCGAAAGCTGGCGTAAGGTGGAAAATCCAGTGCCATAGTCGTCGATCGAAAGACCAAAACCTGCCAGTCGCAAGCGACACACCGAAGCCAGGGTGAGCATCGGATCGTTCATCAAGGCACTCTCGGTCACTTCCAGCACCAGTTGGCTCGGCTGGCAGCCGGCCGCAGCCACCCGATGGATCAGCTCATCAGCAAAATGGCGGTCGGCCAGGAGACTGATATCGACCTTGAGCGCCATGCTGAGCGAGTCATCCGTCAGTCCCAACAGATCTTGC
>CAYPFO010000001.1:0-112779 GCA_964410065.1 uncultured Pseudomonas sp. | reverse complement strand
CACAAGGCTGAACGTCAATTTGCCGAGCAATCCGCAGCCCGTTGCCAGAGGAATGAAGTCGGCCGGGTGAATCAATTCGCCGTCAGGCTCCACCCAACGCGCCAGCACCTCGTACCCCGTCACGCGCCCGCTCTGCAAGTGCACCTTGGGCTGGTAAAAAGGGTGGATGAAGCCCCGCTCAATCGCCACATCGAGTTCGGCCTCGTCCGGCGAGCGCCGTGACAAGACACGGCGCCTTGAGCCAGCTCGTCTCTCGCCCGCGGTGGATAGCAGCCGGTGCAGGTCCTGCCCCACGATGGGCTTTTGCAAGCTACCCAGCAACGGCATATCCGCCGCCTGCAGCATGCCCTCAACGGTAGAAATCAGCGCTTCCTCACGCCCACTGATGATCAGCACTTCGGCGAGAATATGTTCCTCAATCAAGCGCTGCAGCAGCTCAATGCCATTCATGACCGGCATTTCCAGATCGATCAGCAGCAGCGGCAACTCATCGCGGCACTCGCGCAAAAGCGCTAACGCAGCGTCCCCATCGGCAACCTGCTGAACGTCAGCGATTCCAAACTCCCTCAGCAATGCGCCAAGCAGTTCACGCTGGAAGGGGCTGTCTTCGACGATAAGTCCCTTTCGTTGTCGGACGGCATCCGGGAGTTCGGGCAACGCTGCACACATATATCGTTCCATTGATTTCATACTTTCTGCCCGAAGTGGGCGATCCGTTCGGGTATCTCATCCAGGCTGCAGATCTGCGCCACCCCACCAAGGCGGATGGCCTCCTTGGGCATGCCAAAAACCACGCAGCTCTCTTCGTCCTGAGCCACGGTAAAGGCACCCGCATCCCGCATGGCCTTCAGGCCGCGGGCGCCATCATCGCCCATGCCCGTCATAATGACACCGAGCGCGTTACTTCCGGCTGCCTTGGCCAGCGAACGAAACAGGACGTCCACCGAAGGTTTGTGCCGCGACACCGGCGGGCCATCCTGCACCGTCACCTGATATTGCGCACCATTGCGTCGCACGCTCAGGTGCAAGCCGCCCGGCGCGATAAGGGCCCGTCCCGGCATGACGCGATCACCATCCTGCGCCTCACGCACGTCTATTTCGCAGGCGGCATTGAGCCGCTGGGCGAACTGCCGGGTGAAATTGGCCGGCATGTGCTGGACGATCACCAACCCCGTGCAGTCCTGGGGCAGTTGCTTGAGGAGAAACTCCAGCGCCCGGGTTCCACCCGTTGAGGTTCCGATCGCAACGATGGCATCGGTGGTGCGGCCCAGCGCAGCAGCACTGGCCAAGGGTGCAACGCTACGTGCCTCGGCTTTGACCGTGCGGCCGACCTTGCGCATGCGGCTGCCCGCCGCCTGCCGCACCGTCTGAACCAGTTGCGCGCGTTGCTCCTGAATGAACTGACTCACCCCTGCCCCGGGCTTGCACAAAATCGCCACCGCGCCGGCATCCATGGCATCGAGTGCCACGGCCGAGCCCTGTTCGGCCAGGGAGGAAAACACAATGGTGGGAATAGGGTCCTCCAGCATCAGCTGACGCAAAAAGGTCAGCCCGTCCATGCGCGGCATTTCCACATCGACAACCAGCACATCGGGACGCAGGGTGCGCAGCTTCTGGAACGCGAACAGCGGATCAGGCGCAACGCCGATCACCTCGATATCCGGCTCCGCCTCCAGTTGTTCGCGCAACAAGGAACGCACCACCGCCGAATCGTCGACGATCATGACCTTGATCATGCCGACACCCTGTGCACCGCGCGCTGTTCAGTGTTTCGATACACCGACGGCGCTAGTTGCTGCAGGGGCAAACGAATGCCGGCCAGGGACTCGCAATGCCCGGTGATCAACCACCCGCCTGGACGCAACGCGGCGCAGAGGTTGTCTATGACTCGCTGGCGCGTTGGCTGGTCGAAATAAATCAGCACGTTACGCAGGAAAATCACATCGAAGCTTCCCGCCTCGGGCCAAGAATGCAGCAGGTTATGCTGCTCGAAGCGCACCCGTTCGCGCAGTTCCCGGTCAACCATCATCATGCCCTGATAAGCCCCCGTCCCGCGCCGGCAATAGCGCTTGAGGTAATCCACCGGCAGCAGCTCCAGGCGCTCCAGGCGATACAGCCCGCTGTTCGCCTGCTTCAGGGCGCGTCCACAGATATCGCTGGCCACCAGCTGCCAACCGTCCATGCCCAGCTGGTCGGCAAGCACCATGGCCAGACTGTAAGGCTCCTCACCGGTTGACGCCGCCGCGCACCAGATCCTGGCGGGACGCTCCTTGAGGCTGGGTAGAATCTGCTCCCTGAGCCGGGCGAAATGCGCCGGCTCACGGAAAAAGTAGGTTTCATTGGTGGTCAGGCGGTCGAGCATGTCGCTGCGCTCCGCCGTCCCCTCCGCACTGAACACGTAAGCGAGGTAGGCGTCGAAATCGTTCAGCCCCAGCGCCTCTACCCGACGCCATAGCCGGCTGACCACCATCGCGCTTTTTTGCGCAGTGATGACAATGCCAGCGGTTTCGTAGACCCACGCCTGGATCGTGCGTAAAGACGCAGGGCTGAGCGACATCATGGACATATCCCTTAATCAGCAGCAGTAGCTGCGCTGGCAGGGCCTGCGCCTGCTTCGATGAGCGTTTCCAGCTCGGTCATGGACAGCACCGAAGCGATGTCGAGGATCGGAATGAAGCCCTGTTCGCGACGCAGCATGCCGATGACGAAGTCATTGCGCAGGCCAATACCAAACTGAGGCTTGCGCTCCACGTCGGCAGGGTCCACTTCGCGCACCTCGGTCACGCCATCAACCAGCACGCCGAGCATGTGTACGGTGTCGCCCTGCGCCACCTCCACCACGACGATGCAGGTGCGCCGATTGATGCCGGTGGGTGCGCGGTCAAAGCGCACCGACAGGTCAAGCACCGGCACCACCGCGCCGCGCAGATTGATCACCCCGTGCATGAAGCGCGGCGCCAGCGGAATCGCCGTTACACCCGGGTATTCAATGATTTCGCGGATGGCGTGAATCCCCACGCCATAGGTCTCGCCACCCAGATTGAACATCAGGTACTGACGTACCAGTTCGAGATTTTCCTCGGGCTCGGCCATGGAACACCTCAAAAATTAACGAAGAGTTTTTCGTCGACGGAATCCGTCGCCGCAACGGTTTTGGATGCTCCACGCTTGGCCGCTGGGCGCACGCTGCGCGACGCAGTCGCCGGCGCACGCTCGCTGCGCTGTTCCGTGGTGAAGAACTGCATGACGCTCTGCAACTGCAGGGCCTGGCTGCTCATTTCTTCCGCGGTGGCGGAAAGCTCTTCAGAGGCCGAGGCGTTGGCCTGGGTGGTCTTGGACAGCTCGACGATGGCGCCATTGATCTGATCGATACCCGAACGCTGCTCCTGGGACGCAGCGGCGATTTCCTTGACCAGATCGGCGGTGCGGCCAATCGAGGGCAGCATCTCTTCCAGCAAGGTGCCGGCGCGCTCGGACATCCTCACGCTGGAGCCGGCCAGTGCGCCGATTTCCTGTGCCGCCACCTGGGAGCGCTCGGCCAGCTTGCGCACCTCGGCCGCCACCACGGCGAAGCCCTTGCCATGGTCGCCGGCACGGGCCGCCTCGATGGCCGCATTCAGCGCCAGCAGGTTGGTCTGGTAGGCGATGTCATCAATGATGCTGATCTTGTCGGCGATGGACTTCATCGCATCGACCGTCTCGCGCACCGCATTGCCGCCTTCTTTGGCGGACGTGGCGGACTGCGTGGCCATGCTGTCGGTCAGGCCCGCATTCTCGGCGTTCTGGGTGACGGTGGCGGCGGTTTCCTCGATGGATGCGCTGATCTCTTCGACGCTGGACGCCTGCTCGGTGGCGTTCTGGCTCAGGGTACCGGACGAGGCCGACACCTGCTCGGACGCGGAGGCCAGCGAATCGGCGGAGGACGTAACTTGGCCAATAACGTCAGTCAGGCGCTGCACCATGCTGCTCATGGCGGCCAGCAGGCTGTCTTCGTCGCCCTTGCGCAGATTTACCTTCACCGTCAGGTCGCCTTCGGCGATGCGACTCACCACGTCACGGGCATAGTCCGGTTCGCCGCCGATCTGGCGCACCACAATGCGCGTCAAAAACAGGCCGAAACTGATCGCGAACAGAGTGGCCAAGGCAATGAGAACCGCCATGACAATCTTCATCGAAGCCACAGCTTCCCGAGCATCCTGGTCGGCGGCCGCGCCTTGTTGCAGCATCTCGCCCACCAGCGCCCCAAAGTCGGTTTCGATTTGGTGGTTTACCGCTCGCAGCGATCCGTTCAACAGCTCCAATCCGTCTAAGCTACGCCCCTGCCGGGCCATTCTCACCGCGTCCTGCACCCCCTCGGTGTAGGCATTCAGCCCCTTCTGGATCTTGTCGGCGATAGCATTTTCCGCCTGGGTCACTGCCGTTGATCGGTAATCGTCGAAAGCGGCCTGGGAAGCCTGGCGGTACTCGATGGCCCGCTGAATGTTGTTTTCACGCTCCTCGCCTTCCTGGGTCAAGAAGCGAAGTGCGGTACGGCTGTAAACCAGGTATTCACGAAACGCGATTTGCGCTTTCGAGGTGGCCACCAGGTTGTTTTCATACATACGGTGCAGCGAATTGCCGACCGAGATGATGTTACTCAGGCTGTAAAGGCCCATTCCCGCTGCAATCAGCGCCAGGGTAAAGAATGCGCTGAGCAACTTTTTTGCCAGACTCAGTTTCATGAACCAATTCATCGTTAAGCCCCAAGCTTGAATCGAAAAGAAGTTGAGACGGGAATGCCCGTCAGACGGCGCTGCTGATCAGCGCCGGGATGTCGAGAAGCAGGGCGACGCTGCCGTCGCCGAGAATCGTTGAACCACTGAAGCCCCGCATGCCTCTGAGCAGGTTGCCAAGGGGCTTGATGACCGCCTGGATTTCACCCACGAAGCGGTCCACCACAATGCCGGCACGGTGCTCGCCGCTCTGCACCACAACCAGGCACTCGCGGGCGGCAGGCTTTCGAGCGATGCCAAAACGATCGGCCAGATGCAGGTAGGGCAATGGCTGGCCACGCAGGCTGAACACATCGTTCGTCTGCTCACTGAACTCCAGGCACTCGACGACCAGGTTCAACGGCAGGACGAAGTAGTCGTCGCCCACGGCCACCTGGAAGCCATCGATGATCGCGAGCGTCAGGGGCAGCTGGATGCGGAAGGTCGAGCCCTTGCCACGGGTGCTCTGGATATCCACGGTGCCGCGCAGCTGTTCAATGTTCTGGCGCACCACGTCCATGCCCACACCGCGCCCGGACAGGTCGCTGACCTTGTCCGCCGTGGAAAACCCTGGCGCGAAGATGAGGTTGAAAAGGTCGCGCTCGCTCAACTGCTCGTCCGGCTCCACCAGCCCGCGTTCCCGCGCTTTTTTCAGGATGCGATCCGTGTCCAGGCCGCGTCCGTCGTCGCTAATCTCAATGACGACTGTGCCGGACTGGTGATAGGCGTTGAGCGCCAGGGTGCCCTGTGCGGGCTTGCCGGCGGCCAGGCGCTCCTCGACGGACTCGATGCCATGGTCCATCGCATTGCGCACGATGTGCAGCAACGGGTCGTTCAGCTTCTCGACCATGGATTTGTCCAGCTCGGTCTCGGCGCCGCTGACTTTCAGCTCGATACGCTTGCCCAGTTCATTGCAAACGTCGCGCACCACGCGCGGGAAGCGCTGGAACACTTCGCCGATGGGCACCATGCGCAAGTTCAGGGCGCGGTCGCGGATCTGCTCGACCAGGTGGCCGACATCCTCGAGCAGCTCACCCAACTCCGCATCCTGGCGGATCGCAGGGTGGCTGTTGCAAGCAGAATTGCGGATCACCAGTTCACCGACAGAATTGATCAACTCGTCGAGTTTGCGGGCATCGACCTTGATGAACACCTGCTCCGCGGCACGGGCCCGGCTGATTTCCGCAGGGTCCGCAAGGCCGCTGCGCAGCAGAGGCTCGGCGAGCGCAATCACCTCGTCGTCGCTCGGCGCGCTGTCGACCTCGGGCAACGCCTCGATCAGAATCTCGCAATCCTGCTCGATGAACTCCAACGCCTGTTCGATGGCGCTGCGTTCCACATCGGCTCTCAGCTCCAGCACAAAGCCCAGGTGGCAGCTTTCCGGGTCCAGTTCTGCCAGCGGCGGCAAATCGTCCTGCAGCACTTGCAGGTCGAGCACCTCGCCCATGTCGGCCAGGTAATGAACGAACGGAATGGGGTCCAGGCCATGGGCGAACACCTGCGCCTGCGGTCTCAGGGTGATGCGCCACTGCGTGCCGCTCGTGGAAGACAGGGCTGCGGCCGGGCCAGGAGCCGCGTCAGGTGCGGCATCAAGGTAGGCGATTAACGCAGCGCACAGCGTGGCCCGCACGGCCGGGTCGGGGTCTTCATCCTCGCGTCCCTGGGCAACGTTGTCGAACAGGCGGCTCAGGTAATCGCCACAGCTCAACAACAGCGACACCAGCGGCGCATCAATGGGTTGTTCGCCCGTGCGCACATTGACCAGCAGGTTCTCCATCAGGTGGGTGAACTCGACCACCAGCTGCAGGTTGAACATGCCCGACGAGCCTTTGAGCGTATGGGCGGCGCGAAAGATCGCGTTGATGCGCTCGCTATCGGCGCCCTGAGTCTCGATTGCCAGCAGCGCCTGCTCCATCTGGGCCAGCAGTTCGCGTGCCTCTTCCAGCAGCACGCTACGCACGGCTTGCATATCCATGGGCTTCCTCAGTTATCCAGCAAAGAGTGGAGCCGCAGCCGAGCAACCATCTGCTGAAGGGCGGGGCTCGGTGCGATCAGTCGAACGGATGGCAGCTGGCGCCGTAGCGCCAGCAGCAACTGCAGGCCGGCACAATCTATGTCGCTGATTCCTTCCAGGCTGATGGCCTGGGGCGTTCGTTGCTGCAGCTCATTCAGCAACAGCGCCTGCAGTTCGGCAGCGCGCTCGATGGTAAAGGTGCCACCCAGGTGCAACGTCGTGTCCGGGGAGGTCTGCAGTGCGGGCATGGGCTCAGATCACCAGCTTGGAAACGGCATCGAGCAACATCGGCGGCTGGAACGGCTTGGTGATCCACGCGCGCACGCCAGCGGCCTTGCCTTCCTGTTTCTTGTCGTCGCTGCCCTCGGTGGTGAGCATGATCACCGGGGTGAACTTGTAGGCGGGCAGTTGCTTGGCCGCCTTGACGAAACTGATGCCATCCATGTTGGGCATGTTCACGTCGGAAACGATGAGGTTGTATTTGCGCCCGTCCAGTTTGCTCAGCGCATCCTTGCCATCCTGCGCCTCCACAACGGTGTAACCGGCGCCACGCAGGGTCAGGCTGACCATCTGACGCATGCTGACCGAGTCGTCGATCACCAGAATCGTTTTGCTCATGCTTATTTCCCTCAAAAGAAAGTAACGGAAGAAGCAGCGCCGCCAGACGTGGCCTTGCGGCCCTCGTGCAGCGCGCGCTGCTCAAGCGTGGTGTAGGTGCCACTGAGCCGTTGCAACCACTCGGCGACAACGGGGAGATCGGCGCCGCTGGCGTAACGAAGGGCGACGGCCTGCTCGAGGCGCTGCATGTCGTCGCTGACATGGCCCATGATCTGGTCGACGCGGTCCTGAAACTGCAGGTGCACCACCAGCTGGTTGATCTCGCGCTCCAGGTCATGGCGCTCCTGATGCAGCTGCTGCAGCGAGCCTTGCAGGATCGACGCGGTCTCGTTGAAGTCGTGCACGATGTGCTCGACCAGCTGTTGTGATTCCTGGACGAGGCTTTTCTCGCGGGTGGCGAAGGAGGCGGAGATGTCCTGCGCCTTGTGGATCACCTCGTTGACGGTGGCCACCGTTTCGCGAATCAGCTTGCCGGTCAGCCCGGACTCGTTGGAGAGCTTGCGCACCTCATCGGCAACCACTGAAAAGCCACGCCCCGCCTCGCCGGCTCGCGCCGCCTCGATGGCTGCATTGAGCGCCAGCAGGTTGGTCTGGTCGGCGATCTTGCCGACCTGGTCGGCCATGCGGCTGAGTTCGTGGGTGTGGCTGGCGATACGATCAATTTCAGCCAGGAGAAGGCCGCGGTACTGCTGGGTCTGCAGCAATGCATCGGTGATGGTGTGCAGGCCCTCTTCGGCACGCTGAATGGTTTCAATGGCGCGGCCGCTCTGCTCGTGTCCGTTTTGCGCCGCACTGGTGCCCAGACGCTGACTCAACGCGGCGAAGCCGGACGACAACCCCATGATGGCTTCGCCTACCTGACCGCGAGCCAATGTCAGGTGCTGTCCCCACAGAGGCAGAACACCTGCCACGAGCGCCCGCAAGCCTTCGCGTGGCTGGAGCGTCGATATCGGGTCAACAGCGTCAACGTGCGGCGCCTGTTTGCGGGTGGTCGGGTGCTCGTGGAAGGCAGCCAGCAACAGCAGGACCAGAACGCCCCACGCCACGCCCCACCACCATGACGTGGCCAACAACCCACAGAGAATGACGTTGGCCAGCGCCAGGACCCATGCCGCATTCGGATGTCGCATGCCCGCTCAACTCCACAGCTATTCGCAAACGTGGAATTGTCCTTGGATGGCGGTGTGCCAGCATGAGTAGAAGTACTCAATGCATCCGAGAGAAACTACCCCTTCGGCTGGGCGGTCAGAGGAGCTGGCGAACCAGGTCCACCACGGTACTCACGTGCAGTTTGTCCATGATGCGTGCCCGATGGTTTTCCACGGTGCGCACACTCAGGCTGGCCAATTCGGCAATTTCGCGGCTGGAGTGGCCTTGCACCACCCACTGCACGATCTTGCGTTCCTGAGCCGTCAGCAAGGCCAGGCGCGCTTCGCGGGCCTGGCGCTGCAAGCGCTCACGATAGAGATCGCGACTGAGCATCAAGGCGGCGTTCACACGATCCAGCAACTGCTGGCCATGCACCGGCTTTTCCACATAATCGAACGCCCCGCGGCGCATCGCCTCGACGGCAGTCGCCACATCGGCGTGGCCGGTGATAAAGATGATGGGCGTGTCCACGCCGCGCTCCAGCAGCTCGGCTTGCAGCTGCAGGCCTCCCACTTCGGGCATGCGCAGGTCCGACAAAATGCACTCGCACGGCAGGGAGACATACTCGTTCAGGAACGCCCGCGACGAGGTAAACAAATGCACATTCAAGCCGATGGAACGCAGCAGATCGGCATGCACTTGAAGAATGAACGCATCGTCGTCGACAAGGTAAACGCTGCCTTGCAGCGCGGGGGTATTCATGAGGCGTGGGGAGATGGAGTCATGCTCGCATTGTAAAGGGCAGGCATATCAAAGGGCTAACGCGCAAATACGGGCGGTGGTTGGCGAACCGCTAATCTCTTCGTTTAGGCTATCCACGCACTGTCTCGCGCCAAAGCCGAGCGGCCGCCGCGTCGCAACAGCATAGGGCGGCGGAGTATCCAGCGCGGCGGGCGTATCTGCATCCCATCACCTCGCAACGGGCGAAGCCGTCCCCTTTCGTATATCACCACAGGTCTCTTGGTTCATGCTCCTGATCGACACCCACAACCATCTCGACTTCCCCGACTTCGATGCCGACCGCCCGGCCGTTCTGGCCAGCAGTCGCGCCTTGGGCGTCGAGCGACAGGTGCTGATCGGCGTATACCAGGCGCACTGGCAGCGTTTGTGGGATCTGGTGAATACCGAGCCAGACCTGTATGCCAGCCTGGGTTTGCATCCCGCCTTTCTCGACCGCCATCGTCCCGAGCATCTGACCCAATTGCGCGACTGGCTGCAGCGCCTGGTCGGTAACGACAAGCTGTGTGCCATCGGCGAGATCGGCCTGGATTACTACATCGAACAGCCAAACAAACCCGCCCAGCAGGCGCTGCTCGAGGCTCAGCTGAAATTGGCGATGGAGTTCGATCTACCGGTGCTGCTGCATGTTCGCCGCGCGCATGCCGATGTCATCGCCACGCTCAAACGTTTGCGCCCTTCGCGCGGTGGCATCGCCCACGCGTTCAGCGGCAGTTACGAGGAAGCACGGGAATACCAGAAGCTGGGCTTTTACGTTGGCCTTGGCGGCGCCGGAACCTGGCCGCAGGCAAAACGCATGCACAAGGTCCTCGCGCAATTACCGCTGGACGCCATCGTGCTGGAAACCGACGCCCCGGACATCGCCCCCGCCAGCCATCCCGGCCAGCGCAACAGTCCCGAATACCTGCCACAGATCTGTACCGAACTGGCGCGGATCAAGGGCATCGCGCCAGAAGAACTGGCAGCGGCGAGCTACCGCAATAGCTGTACCCTGTTTGGTTGGGTTTGAGCATCGCTCAGGCCGGGCGTTGCACCCTGATCAGCCACTGCCCCTTCAGTGCATCACCTTCGAAGCTCAAGGCGTGCGGCTCGTTCAGTAATGCCTCCGCCAACGCCGGCTCCAGTTGAGTACGCACTGCACGTGCCAGATCGCGGGCACCGAAATGCGCATCGTAGCGGGCACATAGCAACTGACGACCTGCGGTGGTCAACACCAGACTGCGCCCCTGCAACCCCAAGCGTTGATTGAGCTTGGCCAACTCGATATCCAGCAAGTCCTGCAGATGCTCAGCGCCAATGCGCTGGAAATTTAGAATACGGTCGATCCGGTTGATGAACTCTGGATCGAAGCGCCGGTGCAGCGCGGCCGTGATCACCCGCATTTCATCGGTCGACTGTACGCGCAGCAGGCGACGCCAACCGTGTTCGAAACGCTGCCGATACGTACGGGCTTCCTCGGCGCCGATATTGCTGGTCATGAAAATCAGGCTATTGCGAAAGTCCAGAGTACGACTCCCGGCGGTCAGAGTCAGACGACCGCTGTCGAGGACGTTCAGCAGGCTGCGCAGTACCTCCGTACTGGCCTTTTCCAACTCATCGAACAGCACGATACCGGGACGACTGAAACTGCCGGCCAACGCCTGTTCGTCAAACAGTGTGGTGCCTTCTTTACTGCCGACATAACCCGGCGGCGCGCCCGTCAAGGCAGCAGCGTAATGTTCCTGCGCCAAGGTATTCATGTCGATTCGGCAGAAGGCATCCGCCTTGCCGTGAATGGCCAGGGCCAGCAAACGTACCAGTTCGGTTTTGCCAACCCCCGTCGGCCCCATGAACAGATTGACTGCCAGCGGTCTCTCACGGTCGCCGATATCCGCCTTGACCACATTGAGCATGGCTTCAATCTGCGCCAGCACCGCCTCCTGCCCAACCAGACGCGAGCGCAACACGGCCATGACGTGCTGAGGCTCAAAAAGGAAGCGCGATTGCAGCCCGCTGACAGGACGTGGATTCAATGGGGTCTCGGCCAGGCGTTCGCGATTGTGTTCCAGTACATCGTTGATGAAGGGCATGACAGCTCCACGAGAATGGCCAGACGGGTGAGCAGCGCTTGGTGTTGCCCACCCCCGGAGAGAAAAACCGCGCCTACCCCGCCGCTTTCTCCTTGCCCGCATGGGGCAGCTCAGCCACAGGGCAGTCGGCCACACCGATGGTGCCCCGGGTCATCGCTTCTACATTTTCCTGAGCCTTCTGCGCATCCATGACCCAGGTGCGGTAGAACTCGAACGGGCAGTCAGCCACCCCCTTGTCGCCGTCACCCGAGTTGTAAACACCGGTGTAGCCACGATGCAGCAACTTGAACAGATGGTTCTGCGACTGGTCGTTGGCGCGTGCATCGCGGATCTGCGAGATCGACAGCTGGGCGTACTGGATGCCCATTTCCTCCTCGCCACACTCGCCCAGGGTACGACCGTCAAACCCGATGATCGCCGAATGGCCGAAGTAGCTGTACACGCCATCAAAGCCGGCAGCGTTAGCCACGGCCACGTAGCAGTTGTTGGCCCAGGCCATGGTCTTGGACATCAGCACCTGCTGCTCCTTGGCCGGGTACATGTAGCCCTGACAGCGAACGATCAGCTCGGCGCCCTTCATCGCGCAGTCGCGCCAGATTTCCGGGTAGTTGCCATCGTCACAGATGATCAGGCTGATCTTCATGCCCTTAGGGCCTGTCGAGACGTAGGTACGGTCTCCCGGGTACCAGCCTTCGATTGGGCACCAGGGAATACACTTGCGGTATTTCTGGACGATCTCGCCCTGATCATTGATCAGGATGAGCGTGTTGTACGGCGCCTTGTGGGGATGTTCCTCATGACGTTCCCCAGTCAGCGAGAAAATGCCCCAGGTCTTGGCTTCGCGACAGGCTGCGGAAAAAATCGCCGTTTCCTCGCCTGGAATAATCGCTGCCGTGGCCATCATCTCGTCCTTGTCGTACATGATGCCCATCGTGCTGTACTCGGGAAACACCACCAGATCCATGCCGGGCAAACCGAGTTTCATGCCCTTGATCATGTCGGCGATCTTGCGGGCGTTGTCGAGCACCTCGGCCTTGGTGTGCAGGCGCGGCATCTTGTAGTTGACGACGGCAACGCCGACGGTGTCCGGGCTGCTGGAGATATCGCCGTGGCGCATGGGTGTGTTCCTCGATTCAAATGGTGTGATCAAACGCGGTGGACCAGCAGAGCGTTGTCCACCCCAGGGTATGCATGGCCGGCTTACCGACGAGGCGCGCAGTCGCTTCTAGTGGCTGATCATCCACGGCCGACCGGCCGGCTTGCCTTTCAGTGCATGCGGGTTGGCCTTGGTCGGCGCCAGCGGTTTGCTCGGTGCGCAGCAGCTGCAACCGCTGGCGTGCTTACGCTTGTTGGCGTACTCGGCCAGGCTCTGCGGCGCATGGCTGCTGCGCTCATTGGTTTCATGGGCACGGCGGGTGGCGCCGGATACCGCAGCGAAGTTGGGGGTCGAGCGGATCACCCGCGGGCTGCTGCTGCCGCATTCCGGGCATTGGCTATCGTCGCGGCATTGGCTCATGGGCCGCAGCGCGGTGAAGTCTCCGCAGATGGGGCAGTCGTATTCGTAGATCGGCATGGAATCGCTCCGGTCAGGCGGCAGGTTGGCGCTCCAACCTGCACGATGGATCGATGGAGCCTGATCCACCCGGCCGGGGTGGATCAGGCCGCCGTCATTTCTTGTCGTAGGCGATGGGCAGGTCGATGCTGCCGTCCAGATGCTTGATCGGGCCGTTGGCATTGGGGTTGATGTCGAACTCGAAGATATCCGTCGGCAGCCACAGGGTGGCGCAGGCATTGGGGATATCCACCACGCCGCTGATATGCCCCTGCACCGGTGCGGACCCGAGCAGCGAGTAGCCCTGGGCCGGCGAGTAACCGAATTTGGTCAGGTAGTTGATGGCGTTCAGGCACGCCTGCTTGTAGGCCAGGTTGACGTCGAGGTAGTGCTGCTTGCCCGCCTCGTCGACCGAGATGCCTTCGAAGATCAGGTAGTTGTTGTAGTTGGGGACGATGGGGCTGGGCTTGAAGATCGGGTTCTTGATGCCGTACTTGGCCATGCCACCCTTGATCAGCTCGACTTTCATGTGCACCCAGCCGGCCATCTCGATGGCGCCGCAGAAGGTGATCTCACCATCGCCCTGGCTGAAGTGCAGGTCACCCACCGACAGGCCGGCGCCGTCGACATACACCGGGAAGAAGATCTTCGAGCCGCGCGACAGGTCCTTGATATCGCAGTTACCACCATGCTCGCGCGGCGGCACGGTACGCGCGCCCTCGGCTGCGGCCTTGTCGCGAGCCGCCCCTTGCAGCTTGCCCATGTGCGCAGTGGCTGCGTAGGTCGGGTTGGCCAGCGGCGGCACACGGGTCGGGTTGCTGTCGATCAGCTCCTGCTCACGCTTGTTCCAGTCGGCCAGCATCGCGTGGTCCGGCAGGCAACCGATCAGGCCCGGATGGATCAGACCGGCGAAGCGTACGCCCGGAATGTGCCGCGAGCTGGTGAACATGCCCTGAAAGTCCCAGATCGACTTTTGCGCATGGGGGAAATGGTCGGTCAGGAAACCGCCGCCGTTCTGCTGGGAGAAGAAGCCATTGAAGCCCCACAGCGAGTCTTCCCGGGCGCCGATATCGAGCAGGTCCACCACCAGCAGGTCACCCGGCTCGGCACCTTTGACGCCGACCGGACCGGACAGGTAGTGCACGGTCGTGAGGTCGACGTCGCGCACGTCGGACGCGTCGTCGTTATTCTTGATCGCGCCGGCGGTCCAGTCGTAGGTCTCGAGGATGAAGTCATCGCCCGGATTGACCCAGCAGGCCATGGGAATGTCGGGGTGCCACCGGTTGTGGATCTGCTCGTTCTCGGTCGCCGGCTGTTTGAGGTCGACCTTGATCAGTGTTTCGGCCATGACAAGCTCCTGTGCTAGGTAAGTTCGGCGGCACGCGCCGGTACGCCGCTAGTCTCAAACGCAGCGCACAATCGGCAAATACGTCGGATGACGTATGCCGCGGGGCGCGCGCGGCGTGGCATCCAGGGCTTACGCACAGGCAGCAAAAAACGGCCGTCGCGCAGTGCACGCGACGACCGAAGGCGGGTCAGGAGTAGGAAAGGCTCAGACCGAGAGGTAGCGACTGATGGCCGCCTCGTCGACATTGGCGCGGCTTTCCTCGACCACGAAACGGCCCTTTTCGATCACCAGAAACCGGTCGGCGATTTCCAGGGTGAAGGACAGCACCTGCTCGGACACCACGATGGTCAGGTCCCGTAGGTCGCGGATCTCCTTCAGGCTGCGGGCGATGTCCTTGATGATCGACGGCTGGATGCCCTCCGTCGGCTCGTCCAGCAGCAGCACCTTGGGGTTGGTCGCCAGGGCTCGGGCAATGGCCAGCTGTTGCTGCTGGCCACCTGAAAGGTTGCCTCCCTTGCGCGCACGCATGTCATACAGCACCGGGAACAGGGCATAGAGGTCTTCCGGCACCTTGCCCTTGGCCGATGCCGGCAGGCCGGTCTGAATGTTCTCCAGCACGCTCATGTGGGAAAAGATCATGCGGCCCTGGGGCACGTAGGCGATGCCGCTTTCCACCCGCTGATGGGTTTCCAGTTTCGAGACGTTCTTGCCATCGACACTGATGCTGCCGCTCCACAGCGGCAGCCAGCCCATCGCGCTCTTGAAGAACGTGCTCTTGCCCATGCCGTTGCGGCCCATGACCGCGACAATTTCCTTTTTCTGCACCTTCAGGTCCAGGTTGTGCAGGATCTGACTCTGGCCATAGCCGGACGCCAGTTGGCTGATCTCGAACATAGTTGCACTCCAAACGGCCACTCAATGGCCGAGGTAAACCTCGATCACTTTGGGATTGTTCTGCACCGCGTCCATGCTGCCCTCGGCCAGCACCTTGCCCTGGTGCAGCACCGTGACCTTGTGGGCGATGCTCTTGACGAACTCCATGTCGTGCTCGATGACCAGCACCGAACGGCCCTGGCTGATGCGCTTGAGCAACTCGGCGGTCTGTACCCGTTCGCTGACGCTCATCCCAGCCACCGGCTCGTCCAGCATCAGCAGGTCCGGGTTCTGCATCAGCAGCATGCCGATCTCCAGCCACTGCTTCTGGCCGTGGGACAGCAGTTCGGCTTTTTGTTCCAGCAGCTCGCCGAGGAAGATCTCGCCAGCGACCTCGCGCACCCGGTCGATCACCGCCTGGCTGCGCTTGAAGAACAGCGCGCCCCACACCTTGCGCCCCTCGGGATAGGACATCTCCAGGTTTTCGAACACCGTCAGCGCTTCGTAGATCGACGGGTTCTGGAATTTGCGCCCTACCCCGGCGCGCACGATGTCGTACTCGCGCATCCGGGTCAGTTCGCGGCCCTCGAACTGGATGCTGCCGGCGGTGGCCTTGGTCTTGCCGCAGATCAGGTCGAGCACCGTGGTCTTGCCGGCGCCGTTGGGGCCGATCACCACGCGCACCTCGTTGCGGTCGATGTACAGGTTGAGGTCGTCGACCGCCTTGAAACCATCGAACGACACGGTCAGGCCTTCTATGGCCAACACTGGCTTGGGCGATTGAAATCCGACGGCGTGATTCATGGTGTGCTCTCCAGCTGTTTAGCGGCGGGCGTCGCTTGCGCGCGCGGTACGGCACCCGAGGTGGCAGACACGGCGGGTTTACGCCGAATCCAGACACCGGCGCGCTGCACCCACGCACGACCGTAGCTGTCATACAGCCCGGCCAACCCGTTGGGGAAATACATGACGACCGCAATGAACAGGCCGCCCATCAGGTACAGCCACAGCTCGGGAAAGGTCTCGGAAAAGTAGGTCTTGCCGAAATTGACCAGCAGCGCGCCATACACCGCCCCCAGCAGCGATATGCGGCCGCCCACCGCGCAGAAGATAACCATCTCGATGGACGGCACGATGCCGACGAAGCTCGGCGACATGAAGCCGACCTGCAACGCGAACATCGCCCCGCCGATGGCCGAGAACGCCGCCGCCACGCAGAACACGAACATCTTGAAACTCGCCACGTCGTAGCCGGAGAAGCGCACCCGCTCTTCCTTGTCGCGCATCGCCATCAACAGCCGGCCCAGCTTGGACGCCAGGATGAACTTGCCGATCAGAATGCAACCCAGCAGCAACAGCGCGTTGATGAAATAGAGAATCAGCTTGGCGTCGTCGCTGCGGATGTCCCAACCCAGCAGGGTGCGCAGGTCAGTGATGCCGTTGACCCCCCCGGTCAGGCCCTGCTGGCCGATGATCAGCACGGTGAGGATCAGCGCGATGGCTTGCATGACGATGGAGAAATACACATCGCCGACCCGGCGTTTGAACATCGCCAGGCCGATGACGAAGGCCAGGATCACCGGCACGGCGATCACCGCAATCAACGTAAAGCCGAAGCTGTTGAAGGGCTCCCAGAACAGCGGCAGCTCGGTGAGCTGATTCCAGTCCATGAAATCCGGGATGCCCGGTGTGGACTGGATCTTGGTGCTTTCCGGATCGGAAGCTTCGAGCTTGAGGAACATGGCCATGCAGTAACCGCCCAGGCCGAAGAAAATCCCCTGGCCCAGGCTGAGAATGCCGCCATAGCCCCAGCAGAGCACCAATCCCACCGCGACGAAGGCGTAGGTCAGGTACTTGCCGACCATGTTCAGGCGGAAAGCATCCAGCACCAGCGGGAACACCACGAGGATCAGGGCCGCGAGGACCAGTAGGCCCACGGTGCCCTCCTTGCCGCCCAACCATTTGCTCAGTGTTGCGTTCATCTTGATTCCCCTTCAGGCAAACACGGGTGCCGGTTCATTTGCGCACCTTGCTGGCGAACAGCCCTTGCGGGCGCACCATGAGGATGCCGACCACGGTCAGCAGGGTGATGACCTTGGCCATCGAGCCGGTGAGGAAGAACTCGAGGATCGATTGCGCCTGGGCGATGCTGAATGCCGAGGCGATGGTGCCCAGCAGACTGGCCGCGCCGCCGAAGACCACCACCAGGAAGGTGTCCACGATGTACAGCGAGCCCGCGGTGGGGCCGGTGGAACCGATGGTGGTAAAGGCCGCGCCCGCCACCCCCGCCACGCCGCAGCCCAGGGCGAAGGTCATCCGGTCGACGCGCTTGGTGTTAATCCCCACTGCGCGGCTCATGCCCCGGTTGAGCATGGTGGCGCGCACGTGCAAGCCCCAGCGCGAGCGGTACATCATGAGAAAAATGGCGGCGGTAAGCAGGAGCGTCAGGCCCATCACGAACAGGCCATTGCGCGGAATTTCGATGGTGTCGGTCAGACTCAGCGACCCCATCAGCCAGTCCGGCAAGGTCGCGCCGACTTCACGGGCGCCGAAGATCGAGCGAAACAGCTGCTGCATGACCAGCGACAGACCCCAGGTCGCCAGCAGGGTGTCCAGAGGCCGGTGGTAGAGCTTGCTGATCATCGCCCACTCCACCAGCCAGCCGATGGCTGCGGCAATGAAGAAGGCCAGCACAATGGCGACGAAGAAGTAGTAGGGGCCGAAGGCCGGGGCGTAACTGGCAGTCAGCACCGAAACCAGGTAGGTGGTGTAGGCGCCGATGGTGAGGAATTCGCCATGGGCCATGTTGATCACGCCCATCTGGCCAAAGATGATCGCCAGGCCCAGGGCCATCAACAGCAGCACGCAGAACACGGACAGTCCGTTGAAGCCCTGCATGGCTGCGATGGCACCAAATTCAGATAGCCATTCCATAAGGAGTCTCCTGTCAGAGGAACGCCACAGGCTTCAGGCGGCAGGCCCCAGCGGGTGCCTGCCGCCTGCGCTGCCGTTACTGGTAGCCTTGCGGGAAGGGATTGGGTTCGACCAGGTCGGACTCGTAGACCAGGGCGAACTGACCGTTGGGCAGGACTTCGCCGATGCGGGTCTTGCTCCACAGGTGCTGGTTCTCGTGCACTTTCACGTAGCCTTCCGGCGCGGTGTCCAGCTCGATCCCGGCGCTGGCGGCAACCACCTTGTCCACATCGAAGCTGCCGGCCTTCTCGACGGCGGCCTTCCACAGCCACGGGCCGAGGTAGGCAGCCTGGGTCACGTCACCGATGACCGCGTCCTTGCCATACTTGGCCTTGAAGGCGTCGACGAAGGCGACGTTGTTCGGGTTGTCCAGGCTCTGGAAATACTTCATGGAGGCGTAGAAGCCGGCCATGTTTTCGCCGCCGATGCCCAGCAGCTCGTCTTCGGTGACCGACAGGGTCAGCAGGGTCTGCTTGTCGGCGGTGACGCCGGCAGCCTTCATCTGCTTGTAAAACGCCACGTTGGAGCCGCCGACGACCGCGGCGAATACCACATCAGGCTTGCGCAGCTTGACCTTGTTGATCAGCGAACCGAACTGGGTGTGACCCAGCGGGTAGTACTCCTCGCCCACCACTTTGCCGCCCAGCACGGTCTCGATGTGCTTGCGGGCGATCTTCATCGAAGTGCGCGGCCAGATGTAGTCCGAACCGAGCAGGTAGAAGGTCTTGGCGCCCTTCTCCTTGGCGATCCAGTCCAGGCCCGCAAGAATCTGCTGGGTGGCTTCCTGGCCGGTGTACACCACGTTCTTGGACTGCTCCAGGCCCTCATAGAACGTCGGGTAGTAGAGCAGCCCATTTTCCCTCTCGAAGATCGGCAGCACCGCCTTGCGCGAGGCCGAGGTCCAGCAGCCGAACACCGAGGCGACCTTGTCGTTGACCAGCAGCTTGCGCGCCTTCTCGGCGAAGGTCGGCCAGTCGGAGGCGCCGTCTTCCTGGATGATCTTGATCTGCCGGCCGAGCACCCCGCCCGAGGCGTTGATCTGCTCGATGGCCAGGCGTTCGGCCTGGATCGAACCGGTTTCGGAAATGGCCATGGTGCCGGTGGCCGAATGCAGCTGGCCGACGATGACCTCGGTATCGGTCACGGCCAGGCCGGTGGTGTTGACCTGTGCGGTGGGCGGCGCGGCGAATGCGCTCGCCGCCAGCATGGAAAGCGCTGCTGCTCCCATTGCCAGGCGGCGGGGGAAACGCAATTTCACGCCCGTCAGTTGTGAATCCATGGTTGTGCTCCTTTCTCGGTGGGTCAATGGCGGAGCACCGTCACACGACGACGGCGACCGCTCTCGGTGCCAGCCAAGAATGGGCCGGCGCCTACTACGCCGGGTATACGCACATTGACGTAACCGCATACGTCATTTGACGTAGCCAGCCCAAGCACCCCTTCGGTGCATGATGGAGGCCGTGCCGATCCGCAGGTGAGCGTTCGGCGTTCCTTGTCGCCAGCCCTCTCGCTTACCAAAGTCGATCCAGCGCGGCTTGACGGCACGATCGCCTGCCTGGCGGGGCCAAGGCATGAGTGTTGCTAGAGAGGTCACAGACCCTAGAAGGAGCTCGCCTGTGAGCGACACCGGAACACAGCGCATCGCTGCCATCCGCCGCGACTACAACCGGTGGGTCGCCGACGAGACCATGGAGGACTACGCGCTGCGTTATACGCCTCACTCGTTTCGCAAGTGGTCGGAGTGGCGTATCGCCAACACTGCTCTAGGCGCGGTGTCCTTTCTGGCCTTGGAAGCCATCGGCGGCACCCTGGTGCTGAGCTACGGATTCAGCAATACCCTGTGGGCGATTCTGGCGGTGGGCCTGGTGATTTTCCTGACCGGCTTGCCGATCAGCTATTACGCCGCCCGCTACGGCGTGGACATGGACCTGCTGACCCGCGGCGCCGGGTTCGGCTATATCGGCTCGACGATCACCTCGCTGATTTACGCCAGCTTCACCTTCCTGTTCTTCGCCCTGGAAGCCGCGATCATGTCGCTGGCGCTGCAGCTATATTTTCAGATTCCGTTGGCGCTGGCCTACATCATCAGCTCACTGCTGATCATCCCGCTGGTGGCGTATGGCATTACCCTGATCAGTCGCGTGCAGATGTGGACCCAACCGTTATGGCTCGTCCTGCTGTTCCTGCCCTACCTGATGGTGGCCTGGAAAGAGCCCGGACTGATCCGCGAGTGGACCGACTTTGCCGGCAGCGACGGCACCTCAGGCGGCTTCGATCTGCTGGCCTTTGGCGCCGCCTGCACCGTGGCGCTGGCATTGGTGACGCAGATCGGCGAGCAGGTCGACTACCTGCGTTTTTTGCCGGAAAAAACCGCCGCCAATCGCACCCGCTGGTGGGCAGCCGTGCTGGCTGCAGGCCCCGGCTGGATCATCCCCGGCGCCTTGAAAATGCTCGCCGGCGCCTTTCTGGCCTTTCTTGCGCTCAAGCTGCTGGTACCGGCCGAACATGCCGCCGAGCCGACGCAGATGTACCTGGTCGCCTACGGCTATGTGTTCGACGCGCCACACTGGGCGCTCGCCGCCATGGTGCTGTTCGTCATCGTGTCTCAGGTGAAGATCAACCTGACCAATGCCTACGCCGGCTCCCTGGCCTGGTCCAACTTCTTCGCCCGGGTCACCCACAGTCACCCCGGACGGGTGGTGTGGCTGGTGTTCAATGTGAGCATCGCGCTGGTGCTCATGGAGCTGGGCGTGCTCGAGGCCATCGAGCAGGTCCTGGGGCTTTACGCGAATATCGCCATTGCCTGGATCGCCACCCTGGTCGCCGATCTGGTGGTGAACAAGCCGCTGGGGCTGTCGCCCAAACACATCGAGTTCAAACGCGCGCACCTGTACGACATCAACCCCGTTGGCATGGGCTCGATGCTGGTCTCCTCCCTAGCGGCGATCCTGGCCTATCTGGGCTGCTTCGGCAGTGTCGCAGAGGCTCTGGCGCCCCTCATCGCCCTCGGCAGCGCCTTCATGCTATGCCCGTTGATCGCCTGGCTGACCCGGGGTCGCTATTACATTGCGCGCAGCAGCGCACCCGATTTGCTGTACCCGTCAGGAGCGACGCAGACGCTGGCCTGCGTGATCTGCGACAACCGTTTCGAAACGGCCGACATGGCCCATTGCCCAATCTATGCGGCGCCCATCTGCTCGCTGTGCTGCTCGCTGGACGCCCGCTGCGCGGATGCCTGCAAACCCCAGGCGCGACTGGCCGAGCAATTCGACACCTTTGTGCGCTGGCTGCTGCCCAAGACCTCGGTGCCGCACCTGCATACGCGTCTGGCCCACTACCTGGCGCTGCTGACGATCATCCTCGGGCTGCTGTTCTGCGTGCTGGCAGTGATCTTCAGCCAGGTCAGCCACGCCGTGGCGGAGGATGTCCGCCACAGCCTGTACCCGCTGTTTTTCAACGCTTTTCTGATTCTCTCGCTGTTCGCCGGCCTGCTGGCCTGGTGGCTGGTGCTGACCCATGAAAGCCGGCGCGTGGCGCAGGAGGAATCGAACCGGCAGACCGCATTGCTGATGCAGGAAGTGGCCGCCCACCAGCAGACCGACCTCGCCCTGCAGCAGGCCAAGGAGGCCTCGGAGGCGGCCAACGCGGCCAAAAGCCGTTATGTCACGGGGCTGTCCCACGAACTGCGTTCGCCGCTTAACAGCATCCTCGGCTATGCGCAGATGTTGCAGCATGACCAGGAACTGCCGAGCCGGCATCAGGAAGCAATGGCCACCGTCTACCGCAGCGGCGCGCACCTGTTGTCGTTGATCGACGGGCTCCTCGACATCGCGCGTATCGAGGCCGGCAAGCTCAACCTGGAACTGTCGGAAATCGCCTTCCCCGATTTCATCCAGCAACTGCAGCTGATGTTCACCCCGCTGGCCAACGAGAAAGGCCTGGCCTTCCACCTGCAATGCAACGGCCGGATGCCCGCAGTGGTGCGCGGCGACACCAAACGCCTGCGCCAGATCCTCATCAATCTGCTCGGCAATGCCGTGCGCTACACCGACCGGGGCAGCGTCACCCTGCAAGTCAGTTATGTGCGCGAGACGGCCACCTTCGAGATCGTCGACACCGGAATCGGCATTCCCGCCGAACAGATCGAGCGGTTGTATCAACCATTCGAACGCGGCGACTCACTGCGCCAGGATCAAGGCCTCGGCCTGGGCCTGACCATTACCCGCATGCTGACCGCACTGATGGGCGGAGAACTCTCGGTGAGCAGCGAGCCGAATGTCGGCAGCAGTTTCCAGGTGCGCCTGTTCCTTTCCGAAGTCCGCATGCCGCAGACGCTGCCGCAAGCCGATCACGGCATCATCGGCTACCAGGAAAGTCGCCGGCGCATTCTGGTGGTGGACGATCAACTGGAGCATCGCAAGCTCATGGCCGCCATCCTCGCGCCGTTGGGCTTCGAGGTGCAGCTCGCCGCCAACGGCCAGGAGGCGTTGCAGCAGGTGGCGCTGAATCCGCCGGACCTGATCCTGATGGACCTGTCCATGCCCCAGCTCGATGGCTGGCAGACCAACCAGTTGATCCGCCGCACCGGCCGTTGCGAAGCACCCATCATCGTGGTCTCGGCCAATGCCTTCGCCGACGACCGCGAGCGCAGCGTTGCGGCGCGCTTCAACGACTTCCTGGCCAAGCCGGTGCATATCCCGATGCTGCTGGAAAAGATTCGCCAGCACCTGCAGGTGACCTGGATCAAGCGCCCCGCAGCGCCAGCCGCCCTCCCCGCCTCGCTGATCCAGCCCAGCGCCCGCAGCCTGAGGGAACTCAAGGCGTTGAGCGCCCTGGGCCACGTGCGCGGCCTACTGGAGCGGCTCGAGCGCATCGATTACGAAGAACCCGCCAGCCAGGCCTTTACCGCTCAGTTGCGACAACTGGTCAAAGGATTCCAACTCCATGAGCTTAACCGCCGCCTCAACGAGGTCGACCATGACTAACGCCACCCGCGCCGCCCACCAGGGAGTCGTGCTGATCGTCGACGACACGCCGGAAAATCTCGCCCTGCTGTCCGACGCGCTGGACGTCGCCGGTTACATGGTGCTGGTTGCGCTGGACGGCCACAGCGCACTGGAGCGCATGCAGCGCCTGCGCCCGGATGTGGTGTTGCTGGATGCCATGATGCCCGGCATGGATGGCTTCACCACCTGCCGACACATCAAGGGCCAACCGGACATGGCGGACATTCCGGTGCTGTTCATGACCGCGCTGTGCGAAAGCGAACATGTGCTGGAAGGCTTCGCCGCTGGCGGCAGCGACTACGTCACCAAGCCGATCAAGCCCGACGAGGTGCTGGCGCGGGTCGCGGCGCACCTGCACACCTCACGAATCTTGCAGGAGGCGCGCAGCCAGCGGCGTACCGCGCGCCTGGCGCTGAGTGACGACCGCGCGCAGCAGGCGCTGGCGCAGCGCTTCCAGCTCACTAGCCGGGAAATGGAAGTGTTGTACTGGGTCGCCTGCGGGAAAACCAACCGCGACATCGGCGACATCCTTGACCTCAGCCCGCGCACAGTGAACAAACACCTGGAGCACGTGTACGTGAAGCTCGGCGTGGAAACCCGTACAGCCGCAACCGCGTTGGCGATTGCGGCCATCGCCGACCTCTAATGGCGCCAGCCACCGCTTGAAGCACAGCGGCCTACACGCGGAATGCGCCGATCAATTGCTGCAAGCGGGCCACCGAGTCGGACAACTCGCGGCTGGCCTCGGCGGTTTCACTGGCACCCGCTGAGGTGAGTTCGCCGGCCTGGCTGATCTGCACAATGTTCTGATCGATGTCATGGGCGACCACGGTCTGCTGCTCCACCGCCGTGGCGATCTGCTGGTTCTGGTCGACGATGTTGCCCACCGCGGCGAGGATATTGTCCAGCGCCTGTTGGACCGCCCCGGCATGGCTGACCGTGGTATCGGCCTGCTGATGGCTGGAGTGCATGACCTCTACCGCCGCGCCCACGCCTTGGTGCAAGCGGGCGATCATCTGTTCGATTTCCGCCGTGGACTGCTGGGTACGCTGGGCCAGATTGCGCACCTCCTCGGCCACCACGGCAAAACCGCGCCCTTGCTCGCCGGCCCGTGCGGCCTCGATGGCGGCGTTGAGTGCCAGAAGATTGGTCTGCTCGGCGACAGTCTTGATCACGTCCAGCACCTGGCCGATGGCCTGACTGTCACCCGCCAGCCGATTGATGACCTCCACCGAACGTTCAAGGTCGCCGGCCAAGCCCTGGATGCCGGAAACCTGAGTGCCGACCAGCGTGCGTCCGCCCTCGGTTTCCTGGTTCGCACCCTGTGCGCTGGCTGCCGCCGCAGCGGCGCTGCGCGCGACTTCCTGGGCGGTGGCGGACATCTCGTTCATTGCCGTCGCCACTTGTTCGATACGGCTGCGCTGTTCGGTGACCGCCTGATGGCTCTGTGCGGAAATCGCCTCTACGCGCCGCGCCTGGTTATCCACCTCACCCACTGTTTGCCCGACGCGCTCGATCAGCACGCGGATCTGCGCCACGCTAGCGCTGAAGACCTGGCCCAGCTCGGCCAGCTCATCGCGACTGTCGACACGGCATTCAACGGTCAGGTCGCCGGCTGCCACCTGCTCCATGGTCCGGCCAAGGGCTTTTAAGGTGGTGTGGATCGAGACAAAGAAGGCGGCATACAGGTATGCGATCAGCAGTACCACCGCCAGCATGGCGGCCACCAGCATGATCATCTGCTTGCGTTGAGCCTCGCGGCGCTCACCCAGCTCATCTTCCAGCACCGCGAGGGTGCCGTCTTCGAGCCCATGGGTGAGTGCCAGCACCTGGCTGACCTGATCGTGGAACTGCAGCCAGGGCGCGTCCAGGGTGTCGACCAGTATGAGTTGTTCATCGAGCAATTCACTGACTTGTGCCAGGCTGCTCTGGCTGCGCCGCGCCGGCTCGGCGAGGCGCGCCGCCGCCAGGCCACCCCGCAGCACGGCATCCAGACTCAGTGTGTATTCACCCCGCAGTTGGTCCATACCCGCCAGCAAGTCGTCCAGGCGGTTGCTGTCTGCCGAGGTCAATGCACCCTGACCAAGGGCGCCCGATCCGATGGCCCGTACCTGGCTGATCAGGTCGAGCACCTGCGGCGTGGCACGGGTAAGTAATTCGATCTGCTGACGGACGTCACGTTCGGGGTCTTGATTCAGACCACTCTCGGCAGCGATCAGACTGACGAATACCTGAACCTCGCCATGCAGACGTTCGACCAAGGCTACCTGGTTGGCGTGTGAGGTTTCCGCCAGAATGTTCTGCAAGCTGCGCAATAATTCATTGCGTCCCAGTTCAATGGCTTCGCGCTGACGGTCATCAAGCAGTGGCGCCGCCAATCCCTGCAACCGAGTGGGCAAGCCATTCTGCAATTTGGCAATGCGCGTCTCCAGAGCATGGCCGTCGGTCTGCGGAGCGCTAGCGCGGATCGCCAGCAGATCCTTGAAATCACTTAGATCGCGTCGTACGGCCAGGCTGTCGCCGAGCAAGGAAAGGCTTGTGCGCGCCACCTCGGTGCGCACGAACTGCTCGTAGGCATCGCGTAACAGGTAGAAGCTGGTAACCAGAATGGGCAGGAAGAACACCACGCTGATCAGGCCGAATTTCTTGGCAAAGCTCAGCCGGTTCATCAGTGCCATGGCAGGGGACAGCAGCGTCTTCATTACGCACCTCTTTTATTATTATTCCTTTTTATCGGTCACCGTACCTTGCAACTCAACAGCCTCACCCTCGCTGTCAAGCGCAGTGGCAACTGGCCTTATCTATAAACGATATCGGCGCCACCGTGGGTAACTAAACGTAAACACTCCTAACCTTTGCGACGAGGCGCTCAAGCCACGCGCGCAATTGCCGTGCGGCTCAAACTAACAGCGTCCACAAGGCAAATACCGCGTACCAGAACAAGCCTGCCCGCACCAGCAATTGCCAGAGATTGTCTAGGCAGGTGATGCCCGCCTCGCCCAGTTGCGGCGCCTGACATTCCCCCGCCGCGCGGAAGGCGTCGCCCACCAAGCGTGGAATCGGCAGCGCCCAGTTCAGCAGCTCAGGCAGCAAGACGCGGTTGAGTGCGACAAAGTTGCCGACCAGCCCGAGGCTTGCCGCCAGTGCTCGTGCCGGCAGCCAGTCGAGGGCATGTCGCACCTGCTGGGCGTGTTCATGCAAGGCCGGGTTCTGCGCCCGCTCGGAGGCCAGCGCCACCAGGCGATAGCCCAAGGCCGCCAGGGGCCCTAGCAGGGCATACCAGAAAATCACTGCGAAGAATCCTTGATGCGCCTGCCAGCCCACGTAGTCCTGCACGCGGGGCATCAGGGCCTGTAAATCTTCCGCCTCGACGCCCATGTCGCGCTCGGCGACCAGCAAGGCCGCTTCACCATCCTCTCGCCGCCAGGCATCGCGAAATGGCCCGAGCGCCGTCTGCAGATCGCCGCGCCCCAGGCTGTAAAGCAACACCAGCACATGCACCGGCAGGGCCAGCCAGCCATAAGCCAAGGGCTGCACCAGCCACAGCAACACACCCAGGAGCAGCAAGGGCACGCCTATCAACAGAGCCAGGGTCAGCCAGGGCATGGCTGCCGCGCGGGGATTGCCCTCTGCCCTGGCCAATTGGCGCAACCAGGGTCCATCTCGCTGAATACGTTGGCGCCAGGCGGAAAACTTTTCCAGCCAGATCACTAACAGCAACACCAAAAAGCTCATGAGGAGGCTCCTTGCATAGCCACAGACGCGCGCAAGCGCTGCCAATCGAAGGCGGGTCCGGGATCGGTCTTGCGCCCCGGTGCAATGTCGCTATGGCCGCAGACACGTTGCGGGGTGATCGCCGGCCAGGCCGCACGCAAGCAGGCCACCAGCGCCGTCAACGCCTCGTACTGCGCATCGCTGTAGGGTTGCTCGTCAGTGCCTTCCAGCTCAATGCCCAGGGAGAAGTCGTTGCAATTCTCCCGACCCGCAAAGCTGGAAACACCCGCGTGCCAGGCTCGCTCCAGACAGGAGACAAACTGCGTGATCACGCCGTCACGTTCGATCAGAAAATGCGCCGACACCTGCAACTGGCAGATATCCGTAAAATAGGGGTGTTCATCGCCGGCCAGACAGTTCTGAAAGAACTGCTGCACCTTGCCGGTACCGAACTGGCCAGGCGGCAGGCTGATGTTGTGGATCACCAACAGGGAGATCTCCCCTGCCGGGCGGGCATTGAAGTTGGGTGACGGACAATGGCGCAGGTCGGTAAACCAACCGGTAGCAAGATCAAGCTGCATAAAAACTCCTGTGCACGGCATCACTCTAATGCGGCGGCGCGGCGCAGGCCAAGAGGCACGGCAAGGTTCCGGGCACTGCGAGCCATGCGATACCGACCATGAACGGCCTGTAATCCAACCAAATACCCCGGCGCGGACCAGGCCGCCATCGGTAGTGTGCGCTGCGTCTCAGCTTGGAACGGGACGATCAATGCACGCTAGAGCGGCCCGTTATCAAACGCTCGTTCGATAATGCAAATTGACCGGCCAGTTCTACCTGATAATCTTGCGCCCGCTCCCGCCCCGGCGATCTCACGGTTTCAGGGCGGGAGCACGTCCTTGCCCACGAAGCGGGGTCGTTCTTGCCACCGGTTGACCCGGTTTGTGGGAGCAAGCCCTGCCCATCGCCAGACCCGGCATGCGGGGCTTGGCTCTCCGCTCTGATGTCTCTTCATTCCCGTCCGGCTTATTTTCGAAAAGCGCCCTGTTGTGAGCCGCTTGCCCAGCCCCTGCGCAGGCGATTATGGTGAGCGCCCCTACTGGAGGCCTTGTCATGTGGTCTTTTCGCACCTGGCGCCGCCGCCGCGTTCTCGCCCGCTACCCGATCGAGTTCGCCGTCTGGCAGGCCGTGGTGAACAGCCTGCCACTGCTTGACGGTCTCGATACGCCTGCACTTGAGCGCCTGCGGGAACGCTGCATCCTATTTCTGCATGCCAAGCGACTCACCGCCCTGCCGGGCGTCGAACTGGACGCCTTTGCGCGTCTGAGGCTCGCCGCCCAGGCCCAACTGCCCCTGCTGGCGCTGCCCGAGCTGAACTGGTACCAGGGCTTTCACGAACTGGTGCTGTATCCCGATGATTTTGTCAGCCCGCAAAAACACCGCGACAGCAGCGGCGTCGTGCATGAATACGAAGACGCCCGTAGCGGCGAGGCCTGGCAGCAAGGCCCAGTCATCCTCGCCTGGCCCGGCGTGCAGCAAAGCGGGGGCTGGGAAGGCTACAACCTGGTGATTCACGAGCTGGCGCACAAGCTCGACATGCTCAACGGTGGCGCCAACGGCCTGCCGCCCCTGCACCGCGACATGCGTTTGCAGGACTGGGCCCAGGCCATGCAAAGCGCCTACGACAGCCTCAACGCGACGCTGGATGCCAACCCGCACGCCGAAACGCCGATTGATCCCTACGCAGCTGAAAACCCGGCGGAGTTCTTCGCGGTGACCAGCGAATATTTCTTCACCGCCCCGGATCTACTGCATCAAGCCTTCCCGGCGGTGTATCGCCAGCTTGGGCTGTTCTACCGCCAGGATCCGCTGGCGCGCCTGAAAGAACTGCACGCCCGGCACCCGGACTACCAACAATCGAATGACAGCTGAGCGCATAGCGGTGGTCGATGGCCGGGAATGTCCCTATAATCCCGCCACTTTTTTCGCCCCCAGGCCAGAAACCGGCCGCCCACGGAGCCATCACCCATGAGCTACAGCAAACTTCCGGCCGGCAAAGACCTGCCGAACGACATCTACGTCGCCATCGAAATCCCGGCCAACCACGCGCCGATCAAATACGAAATCGATCACGACACCGATTGCCTGTTCGTTGACCGCTTCATGGCCACTCCGATGTTCTACCCGGCCAACTACGGGTTCATCCCGCACACCCTGGCTGACGACGGCGACCCCCTCGACGTACTGGTCGTGACCCCCTACCCGGTTGCTCCGGGTTCGGTGATCCGCGCCCGCCCGGTCGGCGTCCTGCACATGACCGACGAAGCCGGCGGCGACGCCAAGCTGATCGCCGTTCCGCACGAGAAGCTGACCCAGCTGTACAACGACGTGAAGGAATACACCGACCTGCCGCCGCTGCTGATCGAGCAGATCAAGCACTTCTTCGAGAACTACAAGGATCTCGAGAAGGGCAAGTGGGTCAAGGTTGAAGGCTGGGGCGACGCTGAAGCGGCCCGCGCCGAAATCATCAAGGCTGCTGCGGCTTATCAGAAGTAAGCCAAAGCACCGAAGAAAAGCCGGCCACAAGCCGGCTTTTTTATGCCCGCAAAAAGCCAAAGTGTCGCTCAAACTCAGCAGCCACGTCGCCCAGCGCGGGGAACTGGTAGCCAGTGCCGCCCGCCTGTTAAGTCTGACCGGCGCCCGCGCGCAGATGGTGCGATTCGCCATGCGGGACGAATTCGACCTGATGCCGGCATCTGCCTGCAGAGCGCATGAAGATGCACAAACCCTTCGCCATCCCGCTGCCCCTCATCGCTTTAAATGCGCGCTTGGCCGACGCTGGTTCAGGATGGGTAATCGCGGCCGTCAAAACGCAGGGCGTGCCCTGCCACGTCCCCCAAATGGCTTTGTACCAACCGCATGCGCTTTCCTGACCACCGTTTCCTACAACCGCGTTCCACAAGCGGTCCGTCTCGGCTTGGTCGTCGGTCGCAACCTGAAACGAGAAAGCCTGCCGTGCTTGAGCATCGCCCCTCCGTTAAGCCCACCTTCGGGTGGCCTTTTAGCGTTGGGGGGTAATACTTCTCTGCACAGGTGGGCGTGTTGCTGGTGGCGCGCGCCGCAGGAGGTGTGAGGTGGACAAGCTATCCATTGTGGGTGCCGGTTTGGTGGGTGAGGCGGCGGCTCAGATCATCGCCCGGGAAGAGTTTTGTCGTGAATTGACGTTGATTGACGTGCAGGGTGAATTGGCACAGGGCAAGGCGCTGGACGTCTGGCAGGCGGCAGTCGAGTCAGGTTCTGATACCCGGGTTTACGGCGGGTCCAACGCCGAAATGTTGCAGGATTCTGACCTGGTGGTCATTACGGCGGGTGTGCCCCGCAAGCCTGGTCAGTCGCGTCAGGCTGTGTTGAGTATCAATCTGCCAATTCTCGATACCATCATGCGGGATATTAATCGTCATGCTCCGGAGGCGACGGTGTTGGTGGTGTCGAACCCGGTCGACGTGCTGACTTATCGGGCCTGGTGTCTTAGTGGGAAAGGACGCGACAGGGTGTTCGGTCAGGCGGGGGTACTGGATACGGCGCGCATGAAGTGTTTCATTGCCGAGGAGACAGGGTTTTCTGCTCGGGATATCACGGCGCTGGTGCTGGGAGGGCACGGCGATAGCATGGTGCCGCTGATGCGATACTGTGCGGTCGGTTCGGTGCCGCTGTCTCACTTCCTGTCCGGTCCGCAGATTGAGCGGATTGTGGAGCGCACACGTCAGGGTGGCGGCGAGATTCTGGGATTGAAGAAGGTGGGGAGCGCCTGCGATGCGCCGGGCGTGGCCATTGCACAGATGGTGGATGCTATCGCCCATGGGCGAAGCCGCATTTTGCCGGCGGTCGCGATTCTCGAGGGCGAGTACGGGCGAACAGGAATTGCCATGGGTGTCCCCTGTGTGCTGGCAGAGAAGGGGATTGTGCGCGTGATCGAGTTGCCTCTGGATGCACAGGAGCAGGTGATGTTCGACCACTCTGCAGATCAGGTGGTGCGTGATATTGCTGAAATGAATGCGTTGTGAGCGGGGGTATGCGCGTGGCTTTGGGGCGCAAAGAGAATCGTGTCCCCAGGAAGAGAAGCAACTGAGAAGCGCCCAAAGATTCAGCGCATCGCTTGGCGACCTCACCGATGTCTGGACCGCAAGTGGAGTAATTTTCGTAGTGTTCAGCCCTGCTCCTGGTCGGTAGCTACCGCCGACAGAGATCAGCCAGAAGCTGCCCGTCGACGACTGGCATGGATCCGCCAGCCGTTTCGAGCAGACAGCAGTCAGCGCTAAGCCAACTACGCCACGCTCTGTTGCCGCCTATTATCGACGGCGTGATGTAGGCTTTGCAGGAATTCCAGTTCCTTGCGTATGACCTCGCTGAAAACAGGTTCAAAGTAAGGTTCGAAATGGTTGGCTTTAATCGTTTCTACTGTGATGTAGCTATTGTTTACTTTGCTAATTGCGGACTCTACAAAGGGAGCGACCGTATCCTCAGTGGCTCCCAACAATAAAATTGGAACCTGAATTTCCTTCAATCGTTTGAGCGGGCGATAGGGGCCCATTGTCATCAGGGAGCGCGCGGCGACACGGTTATCATACTTGCGCCCCACACTGCGCTCAGCCAGTTTCAGCGCCGTATTGGCGTCATCCCTATCCATTGAAGAAAAAGCCCCAGGTTCGCTGACAACCGGAATATAAACCGGGTGCCCGGGTTTGATCAGATCGGCCAAACTGCAAAGTGCGAATCGCATTAAGCGGAGGGCAGGCACTGCCAGTACCGCAGCCCTGCCATCCAGCATGGGAACCTGGGCGATCACCCCAGCCAGTTCGGGGTGATCTGCGGCAAGCTCTACCGCATGGCCACCGCCGAGCGAAGACCCCCAAACCACGATTCGGGCGGGATCAATGCTTGAATGGGACTTGAGAAATGCAAGGGCGGCATCCGCATCCCGCATGCGCTGACGAACCGAAATGGTCTGCCGGGGAAGCCCTGCACTCTCGCCCCAGCCGCGGTAGTCAAACGTCATGACAACATACCCGGCCCGGGTGAACTCTTCATAGAAAGGCACCGTTAGTGCGTTCTGGATGCCGCCCCATCCGTGCACCATAAGAATGGCTGGCCTGGCATGCTGGCTGTCGACTGCCGGCCGGTGCAGCGTGGCTGCACACCAGACACCCTCAGAATAGAAGCCTGTTCGTTCACTATGGCACGTAAGGTTTCCAGGGCTATGTCTGAGTTTTTCCATGGTACAGCTCCAAAGGCAGGGTTATCTTGTGTGGCATTTAAGATGCAACACTAGCAGTCTTGAATGCGGCTCAAGATTGGCCTGAACGACCCTAGGAGCAGGCAGCATGGCCAAGAATAAACGTGACATTTATCTGGACTAGACCTGATCTGGACTAAAAAAGAAGGAGCTGTAAAGGCCGCAGCCCGATTGTTCATTACCTGTGGGTACCCGCCAGTAACCATGAAGGGCTGCCTCTTCGCATAGCTGCCATCGCGAGGCTTCATGGGTACGGATATGGCAGGTTTTGCTTTGAAATGTACGGAGCGTCTAGGCCAACGGCAACTCCTGGGCAGTAGGAGGTTCAGCCAAGCCAGATCCAGGACTCACACGGCTTGGGGTGTGGGTCAAGGTAGTCGGCACGAAGCCTCATTTCAGAACCCTCACTCCAGAGCGGTTAAAAGCCTAAACGAAGCCGGCCAGAAACTGGCTTTGATTTCTCAGATGCCTCAACACCCATCCCGCCAGTCAGCGCTCCGCATCATTAAGGAATGGGTACGGATTCACCGCCTCGCCTTCCCACCACTTCTTGTCGGCCTCCAACCGAAGAATCTCGAAATGCAGATGCGGTGCATCCGCCGCCGCGTTACCTGTCACCCCCACATACCCGAGCAAATCCCCGCGCTTCAGCGTCGCGCCCTCTCTCAGCCCGGGAGCGTATGCGTCAAGGTGCGCGTAGTAGTAAACGAACGTCGCATCGGGATCGAACTGGTAGATCGTGTACCCGCCAGCCACGCTATTGAATAGCTTGGCCACAGTTCCATCGCCGGCGGCGATGACGGGGGTTCGCAGTGCCGCTGCGATATCAATACCTTCGTGACGGCGCTCGCCGCGGCATTCGTAGAAGGAATCCCGAAGGCTCACGCGCATGAAACCCATAACCGGGATGATCAACCGCGCGGCCGGGAGCAACTGCGCACTCTCCCGCTCAGCCGAATTGCCTGTAGCGCCGGTAGGACCTGCCCTTTCGGCTGAACCTTCTACATCATCCCCACCGGGGATGCAGGTATCACCCAGAACAGTTTGGCTATGTGAGAGGGCTAACGTGACGATCAATACCTGTGCACCCAGCACTGAAGCTAATCGGCGGACAGGCGTCTGACGCGTAACCCTGAATTCGGACATGCAGTCCCCGCATGGTGGATGTTGAACGGCTTTGAAGCTGCCTTGGCCGGCCGGCGAAGGGATCATCACGGCATAGCGACCACCGGAACTATCCGTTCTGCAGATCGCCAAAAGGTTAGTTCAGCCTCATACGCGCGCCGTCGGCCGGGGGGCGTCTGCTTCCGAACAGGCGCCCATTCGGCGGGGCTCATCGATGCATTCCCTGAGAGGAGCATGAAAATGACCCAACCCCTGAGGTTCTTTTTCGCAATCATTCTCGCGACCTTCTGGCTGGCAACAGCGAGCCTGCTTAATAACGCAAGCGCCGCATCTGCCGAAGACCTGGATGCCGATGCCCGGCAGGCCCTGGAAATACTCTACAAGACCCATCCCTTTGCCGAGACCATTTCGAGCAAAGCCAAGGCCGTTCTGGTCTTCCCGAACATCATCAAGGCAGGACTGGTTTTCGGCGGTAGCTATGGCGAAGGCGTGTTGATGCGCGGCTCAAACGTGGATGCTTACTACAACTCCGTCAGCGGATCCTGGGGGCTGCAGGCTGGCGCTCAGTCTTACGGTTATGCCGTGTTCCTAATGACCGACAAAGCTCTGAACTACGTGCGCGAAACCAAGGGCTGGGAGATCGGAGTAGGACCCACTGTGGTTGTGGTTGACGAAGGCGTAGCGAAGAACCTGTCGAGCACGACACTCAAGGATGATGCCTATGCGTTCATCTTTGATCAGCAAGGGCTAATGGCCGGAGTCAGCATCGAAGGGACGAAGATTTCTCTGATCAAACGCTGAGTCGATCCGTTTTGCGGCCGAGCCGCGTCGCAGTGGCAATCTAGACTTGGCCCTGCTGTTCACCCGCAACACGCACTTGGTTGCGACCCTCGTGCTTGGCTGCGTAAAGCGCGCCGTCGGCTTTTGCGATTAGCTGATCGACATCAACTCGATCTATGGGCGCGCACGCCAAGCCCATGCTGACAGTGATGGGGATAGTCCCGGCTGGCGTCATGATCGGTGTCTGGGCTATGGCAAGGCGAATTTTCTCGGCGACGCAGCGTGCGCCTTCGGCGTCCGTGTGCGGCAAGGCTATGGCAAACTCTTCGCCGCCGAGCCGGCCAAAAAGGTCATGAGAGCGAAGCATGCGGGTACAGATGGTAGTGAATTGCTTGAGCACCGCGTCGCCGATTGGGTGCCCATAACAGTCGTTGACGCGTTTGAAATGGTCGATATCCAGCATCAGCAGGCTCAGAAAATCACCATGACGATCAGTCCCAGCGAGTTCTGCTTCAAGGCTATGTAGGAACGAGCGGCGGCTGCTCACGCCGGTCAGCGCGTCAGTATTCGCGAACTGGGACAGTTGATCATGAGCCAGACGAAGGCTGGCGGTGTTTTGGAAATAGCGACGGCTCAGCACGAAGATCAAAATCCCCACGGCGAATAACAGCACCGAAATGATGCTCGCCGAGACGATCAGCAACTCCCTGCGCTCGTGATGGTCCGCCAAAAAATCCTTAGGGGCCAACAGTACTACCACCACAACGCCATACTCGTTCAGGCGCCGATAAGCGCCAAGGTGGTACTCGCCATCAATGCTGCTTACACCCTCGAAATAGCCACGCTCGGGGCTGTTCGAGTCAAAATAGGGTTTGCTCTCGGGCACCGTGAATTGACCGTAACGCTCGGGGCGAGGAGATCCGGAGGCGATCGCACGCACGCTGCGGTCGGTGCCGAGCAACACAATGCTGCCGTTCGGCCCAACATCGATTTGCTCGTAGTAGTCAGAAAAAAAACTGGTGGGTACGGAATGGACCAGTACACCGGCAAATTGGCCGTCCTTGCGAACGGGGCGGGTGAACTGAATTGTCCACTGTTGCGATACCCGGCCCAGTACCGGCTTGCTGATGAACAAACGGTCGACTTCGGGGTTGTCACGGTGAATCCGGAAGTGCTCACGGTCGCTCAGGTCCACTGGCTCGGTTTCCGGAGCGAGATTGGAATACATCAACCGGCCCTCCTCGTTAATCGCCGCAAATTGCGCAACGAAGCTGCCGTAGGCCTTCAGCTCTCTCCTGAGGTAGCTGTGGAAGTCGGAATACTCAAGCACGTCCTCGCGCATATCCAACAAAATGATATCCATCAACCTGATCACGCTGTGCACATGCGCTTCAAAGGCTGTCGCCAGATTCATCGCATCATTTCGCGCAGCACTTTCGGTCAAGGCGCGTTCATGCTTGATCTCACTCAGAACGAAGACCCACATGGGCATCAGCGCAAGAATCAGTATGGAGCCTGTTAAAATTCCCGCTTTGCCCTTCAAGCCTTCACTCCGTTGCACTCTCAGCGTTTCTTACATTGCAATGATACTTAATGCTTCTATCGGCTGAGCGTGCCATCCCATGAATGCGTTAGCGGAAAAGGGGACTAACGGAAAAAGGGCGGATTTATGGCGTATGAAACCGAATCCGGACTTTCAAGGCCAGGGGTGTGAGCCGGCACGGAGCTCTCTTTCAAAACCCTTAATCCAGAGCTGTTAATGCCTAAGCGAAGCGGTACACAACCGGCTTTTTTATTATCCGTAGAAAGCCAATACCCGCTGAAATGCAGCACCAGGTAGGTTACGGCAGGCAGAACCCCAGCAACAAAAAAGCACCCGAAGGTGCTTTTCTTATCCGCGCGCTTAACGGGTTAGAGCCGACACATTCGCCCGTGCCTTGTGCAGCTTTTTAAAGCTTTCGATGAGTCGCAGGTGTCTGTCGAGGCCTTCCAGTTTCATGCTCGTGGGCGTCAGGCCGAAGAAGCGTACACTGCCATCGACGGACCCCAGCGCGGCGTCCATCCGGGTTCTGCCGAACATGCGGCGGAAGTTGGCTTCGTAGTCGGCCATCTCCAACTCGTCGTCCAGCACCACTTCCAGCACCACGTTCAGGGCCTGGTAGAACAAGCCGCGCTCGACGGTGTTGTCGTTGTACTGCAGGAAGGTTTCCACCAGCTCCTTCGCCTCATCGAAACGCTGCAAGGCGACATGGATCAGCAGTTTCAACTCGAGAATCGTCAGTTGGCCCCAGTCCGTGTTGTCGTCAAACTCAATGCCGATCAGGGTGCTGATGTCGGTGTAATCATCCAGCTCGCTTTCTTCCAGCCGCTCGACCAGCGCTTGCAGCTCGTCGTCGTCCAGGCGATGCAGGTTGAGGATGTCCTCACGGAAGAACAGGGCCTTGTTGGTGTTATCCCAGATGAGGTCATCCACCGGATAAACTTCCGAGTAGCCCGGCACCAGCATGCGGCAGGCGGTTGCGCCCAGGTGCTCATACACCGCCATGTACACTTCTTTGCCCATGTCTTCGAGAATGCCGAACAAGGTCGCGGCTTCCTCGGCATTGGAGTCTTTACCCTGGCCGGAGAAGTCCCACTCGACGAACGCGTAATCAGCCTTGGCACTGAAGAAGCGCCAGGAGACAACACCGCTGGAGTCGATGAAGTGCTCAACAGCGTTGTTCGGCTCAGTCACCGCGTGGCTTTCAAAGGTCGGCTGCGGTAAATCGTTGAGGCCTTCGAAGCTGCGGCCCTGCAGCAGTTCGGTCAGACTGCGCTCCAGCGCCACTTCAAAGCTCGGGTGCGCGCCGAACGAGGCAAACACGCCGCCGGTACGCGGGTTCATCAAGGTGACGCACATCACCGGGAATTCCCCACCCAGCGATGCATCCTTCACCAGCACCGGAAAGCCCTGCTCTTCCAGCCCCTTGATCCCGGCGAGAATCCCCGGGTATTTCGCCAATACCTCGGCCGGCACATCCGGCAGCGCGATCTCACCTTCGATGATCTCCCGCTTTACCGCACGCTCGAAAATTTCCGACAGGCACTGCACCTGCGCTTCGGCCAAGGTATTGCCGGCACTCATGCCGTTGCTCAAATACAGGTTTTCGATCAGGTTGGACGGGAAATACACCACCTTGCCATCCGACTTGCGCACATAGGGCAGCGAGCAGATGCCTCGCTCTACGTTGCCCGAGTTGGTGTCGTACAGGTGCGAGCCACGTAGCTCACCCTCGGGGTTGTAAATCGCCAGGCAGTGGGCGTCGAGGATTTCAGCCGGTAGCGCATCGTTACGACCCGGCTTGAACCAACGCTCTTCCGGATAATGCACAAACGCCGCATTGGCGATGTCTTCGCCCCAGAACTGGTCGTTGTAGAAGAAATTGCAGTTCAGGCGTTCGATGAATTCGCCCAGCGAGGACGCCAGTGCGGCCTCCTTGGTCGCGCCCTTGCCGTTGGTAAAACACATCGGCGAGTGCGCATCGCGAACATGCAGCGACCAGACATTGGGCACGATATTGCGCCATGAGGCGATTTCAATCTTCATGCCCAGGTCCGCCAGAATGCCGGACATGGTGGCGATGGTTTGCTCCAGCGGCAGATCCTTGCCCGGTATATAAGTGCTCGTCTCGGAATCCGGACTCACCATCAGCAACGCCTGGGCGTCGGCGTCGAGATTCTCCACCTCTTCGATGATGAACTCAGGCCCGGTTTGCACCACCTTCTTCACGGTACAGCGGTCGATGGAACGCAAAATGCCTTGGCGGTCTTTTTCGGAGATGTCTGCCGGCAACTCGACCTGAATCTTGAAGATCTGGTTGTAGCGGTTTTCCGGATCGACAATGTTGTTTTGCGACAGACGAATGTTTTCGGTGGGAATGTTCCGCGTCTGGCAGTAGAGCTTTACAAAGTAGGCCGCACACAAGGCCGATGAAGCCAGGAAATAATCGAACGGACCCGGCGCGGAGCCATCGCCCTTGTAACGGATAGGTTGATCCGCCACCACCGTGAAATCATCGAACTTGGCTTCAAGTCGAAGGTTGTCGAGAAAGTTGACCTTGATTTCCATGCGGGATTACCAGAATAACGAGCAAGACGAAGTGGCCGCCATTATCCGGTTTTCCAGCGGCAAGTGTTGCGCAGAAGCGGCTGCGGCTCGCTGATGACGGCCTTGACGCGTTGCCCGCCACGCTCTGGGAAGGGATTGCAGTGATCTTGGGCCTCCGAGTATTTCTGATGAATGGCCACTGCGGGAAACCCCACCTCACGCAGTCCTCGGGGCTGCCGATCACGCTGTAGGGGCGAATTTATTCGCCTGGCGCCTATCCTCACATCGCACAGCAGCTGCGACGAACGCAGACTTATCTGCCTTCTATGATTCGAAGAACACCTCGCCCACGGAAATTCCCTGCGGCGGGCTGCCCGGGACACTGCGCCTCCTCATCCTGACACCGTGCAACGGGCGAGGCCGCCCTACGCACCGCATGTCCTATGACCCTCTGAGCCAGGCACGTATCGGGCCGGTGACACCCGCGCTACGGAACTGCCCGTTGCGCCTGAACGGCAAATATCCTCGGGGCTGCCAGTCACGCTGTAGGGGCGAATTTATTCGCCTGGCGCCTATCCCTCACACCGCACAGCAGCTGCGACGAACGCAGGCATTAATGAAGACTGGAAAAACAAAAAAATCCAATGCCGGCTACCCAGCATCGGATTTTTTGGAAGGCCCGGCTGCAGCTCAAAGGCTTGAGCGGCATTAGGGCCTGGTATCGCTCGTGCCGATTACTTCTTCAGGTGCATGGTGCCGTGTTCAGCCAGGTTGGTGTGCCAGGAGAACGCTTTTTCCAGCACATGCGGGGTATGGCCGCCGCGGGTCTTGGCCTCTTCAAGGTAGGCCATCGCCTGATGCTTGTAATCAGGGTGCATGCAGTTGTTGATGATGCGCTCGGCCGCCTCGACCGGGGCCAGGCCGCGCAGGTCTGCAAAACCCTGCTCGGTGATGATGCAGTCCACATCATGGTTGGTGTGGTCGACGTGGGCGACGAAGGGCACGATCGAGGAGATGTTGCCGTTTTTGGCAGTGGAAGTGGTCACAAAGATGCTGATACGCGCATTACGGGCGAAGTCACCCGAGCCGCCGATACCGTTCATCATGTGGGTGCCGCCGACGTGGGTGGAGTTCACGTTGCCGTAGATGTCCACTTCCAGTGCGGTGTTGAAGGAAATGATGCCCAGGCGGCGGATCACTTCCGGGTGGTTGGAGATTTCCTGCGGACGGAAAACCACCTTACCGGCGTACTTGGCCATGTCCGACGCCAGGTTCTCGACGCGCTTCTTGGACAGCGAGAACGCAGTACCCGCGGCAAACTTCACCACACCTGCGTCGATCAGGTCGAACACGCCGTCCTGCAGTACTTCCGAAGCCACCACCAGGTCCTTGAACTCGGAGGTGCGCATGCCGTTCAACACGGCGTTGGCCACGGAGCCTACACCGGACTGCAGCGGAGCCAGGCTGTTGGTCAGGCGACCGGCCTTCACTTCTGTGCGCAGGAAATCGAGCAGGTTGTCAGCGATCTTCTGGGTTTCTTCGTTTGGCTCGAACAGCGGCGACGGGATGTCCGGCTGGCTGGACAGCACGATACCGCGCACCTTGGCCGGGTCGACCGGAATGCCCACGGTGCCGATTCGGGTGCTGATGTCATAAACAGGAATGTCTTTACGAGCATTCTCACCGGCGGCGCCCGGCACGTAGATATCGTGCATGCCTTCGTACTCACGCGGAGCAGAAGTGTTCAGCTCGATGATCACGTGCTTGGCGGTTTGTACGAAAATCGGCGAGTTGCCCACGGAGCCGGTCGGAATGATCTGACCGTCTTCGGTGATGGCAGCGGCTTCAATGATGGCGTAATCGACCTGAGGCAGAACACCCTGGCGGATCAGTTCAGCCATGTGCGACAGGTGCTGGTCGATATAGAGGACTTCACCGGCGTTGATCTTTTTGCGCTGGACCGGGTTGCCCTGGTAAGGGATGCGCTTGTTGATGATGCCCGCCTCAGCCATGGACTGGTCGGCGGCCGGGCCCATGGAAGCGCCGGTGAACAGGTTGACCTTGAACTTCTCTTTCTGGCCGCGCTCGGACAGTGCCCGAGGAAATTCCTTCGGCTCACCAAACAGGGTGAAACCACTCATGCCCAGCGTCATGCCGTCTTCGATCCACGATGCTGCTTCTTCTGCGGAAACAACCTTATCCAGGAAAGCAGCATTGCGAATGTACTTGTTTAGATCCGTTGTCATGAAATCCACCTCTGAATTCATCTAATGCTCGCCTATGAGGCTTCTGCAGCTCATTCACATAGCGCCCTGACGGTTCAGATGTCAGGACTTCAAGCGTGGGAAGCAAACGCCATGTCGCTGCCACCCAACCTACAGAACCTCACGAGGAATCATGCCGCGCTTAATGTCCACTCTTTAATCGCTCACCGTATTCTAGGGTTACCCATTTTTTTGACAGCTATACAAAGGTCGACCATCCGAGCACGCCGGAGCGGCTTGGCACGCAATCAAACTCATACGGCCGGGGCTTGCAGCCAAACAGGATCGCCAGAAGAAGGCGGCGCCGGATTATACCGACTCGATTGACCAAGCGCGGGAGAATGTAACGTCGCGCCCGCCACGTGATGGCAGCTCATGACTGACGGGTGCGATCGTGTCGTTCATCACGCTGCGACTGTCCCGGAACGCGCGGCCTTGCGTGAGGTACACTTTGCGGCGATCTTCGGGAGCAAAACCCATACTCGAAGGGTCGAACCTCCCCCTTAGCCGTAGCGGAAAAGCCATCCATGCCCAGTCGCCTGCTGTCCCGAATCCCGCGCTTGCTGATCAGCGCCCTGCTGCTGGCTACGCTCGCCGCCTGCGCCAACCTGGCGCCTCGCGATCCCTTGAAAATCGACCTGGCCGGCTTGGAACCCTTACCGGGACAAGGTCTGGAAATGCGCTTCAAGGTGAAATTGCGCGTACAGAATCCCAATGACACCAGCATCGACTTTCATGGCGTGGCGCTGGAGCTGGATATCAACGGCCAGCCGCTGGCCAGCGGCGTGAGCGATCAACGTGGCAAGGTAGCCGGTTTCGGCGAAACACTGATCGAAGTGCCGGTGACCATTTCCGCCTTTTCGGCCCTGCGTCAGACCTGGGGGCTGGCAGGCTATCAGCCCGGCCAGGGCGTGCCTTATGTGATTCGCGGCAAGCTCGGTGGCAGCATGCTCGGCTCGGCGCGTTTCAGTGATTCGGGTGTCCTCGAATGGCCAGCCCCGGCCCAGCGCTGAGACGCGCCTCAGAAGTAGTCTCGCCCGTTTGGCGCTGACGTCTCGGCGACTCCGCCCGGTTGTGGCTGCAGGTGTTCTGCCTGCAGCACGGCGCCCGTCTGGGGGTCATATTCGATACGCAGCAGCGGCGTGCCATTGGGGTCCAGGCGGATTTCCAGCTGCAGACGTCCCTGTTCGTCAAAACGCTCATGGGACCCCACGCCAACTCCACCGATTTGCGTACCGCGATAACTGAGCTTGCCGTTTTCCCAGTATTGCTCGACCCGCAATACTGGCTGCGCAGCCGTGCCGCTCACGCGCTTCAGGATACGGCGCTCTTTCAGCTCCCCGTTGGGATACCACTGGGTGCTGCTTATGATCTGCCCTTGCTTCCAGAGGGTTTCCCGCACTAGCTGGCCATTTTGCGCCCACTGCCGCTCATGGCCGTCGCGTAGCTCTTGCGTTTGCTGTCGGCTTCGCCAGCGAAAAGCACTTTCCGCACTTATCTGCCCATTGGGGAAATAGTGCACCGTAACCTGTTGCTTATCGATCAGTCGAAAAGAGCTTCGCACGCGCCCCCATTCGTCCAGCACATCGCGCCGTTGCAAGTCGCCGAGCAACCAGCTTTCCCGGCTGACGGGCCCGTGTTCCTCATGCAGGATCACGTCGCTGGGTGAGCCGGAAAATCCGCACCAGGGTCCATCCCGCCCCTCCAGCAACGGCCGATCGGCACACTGCAGGCTGCTCAGCCGGCCATCGGCAAGAAAGCTCGCCGCCGCCTGTTCGCGACCATGGGCATCGATCCAAGCAACCCGGCTCAGACTTCCATCCGTGCGAAAAAACTTTTCCAGGCCCATTCGCCGGCCATCCACATGAGCCATTTGGTAACGCACCGCGCCCGAGCTGTAGAACTCGCGCAGATCGCCCTGCAAATTGCCTGCGGCGTCGACCTGAAACTCACGCAATAAGCGTCCCGCCCCGTCGTACTGGCGACGCACTCCCTGCTCGAACGTCTCATAGGGTTCTGCTGGGTTCGCACTCTCGACAACACACTCAGGGGATGCGGCGTACAACACGCTCAATGCCTCCTGGCGATAGATCCACGTTGCCCAGGCCAAACCGGCCAGCACAACCACCCACAGTCCGGTACCCAGCCGCTGCCATTGCCAGCGCTTCATTGCCGATCTCCTTATCGTTCTTCCCCGCCTTCCTGTGCAGGGCCTACACACGCCTTTCATGCACACCGATAGGACCAGATGCAATGCTCTGGAAAAACCTGTGGGTTGCGAAAGGGTGCTGCTTGCCGAGGGCAATTCCATTGCCCTCGGCTTGCTCAGCCTAGCAGCGTTCGGGCCGTTAACCGGGACTTTCACCCCTCCAGGCGTGTCCGCCCTGCAGGCAACCGTTATAGTCGGCGATCGCTGTGGAGTGTCTTATGTATGTGCTGTTGAATGCCTGGCGCCATGCCCCGACCCACCGGCGGGTCTGGGCGCTGGCTGTCCCCATGATCCTGTCCAATTTGTCAGTGCCACTGGTGGCGCTGGTCGACACCGCAGTCGCTGGCCACTTGCCCCACGCCCACCAGCTGGGCGCTGTGGCGGTAGGCAGCACGCTGTACGTGATGATCGTCGGCACCCTGGGTTTTCTGCGCATGGGCACCACCGGCTTTGCCGCCCAGGCCAGCGGCCGTGGCGACGGCGGTGCATTGCGCCAGGTGTTGCTGCAGGGGCTGCTGCTGGCCGGGTTACTGGCATTGCTGCTCGGCAGTCTGGCGCTACCGCTCAGTGAGCTGGCCCTTGGCCTGATGAATCCTTCGGCCCAACTGCATGACCTGACCCGCGAGTTCTTCCACATCCGTTTACTTGGGCTGCCCGCCGCCTTGGCCAACTATGCGCTGGTCGGCTGGTTTCTCGGTGCGCAAAACGCCCGCGCGCCCCTGGCCGTGCTACTGGTCACCAACCTCACCAATATCGTGCTGTCGCTGTGGTTTGTGCTCGGGCTCGAGTGGGGCGTGGCCGGTGCCGCCTGGGCGGCGGTGCTCGCCGAATGGAGCGGGGCGCTGCTCGGCCTGCTAATGACCCGCCTGGCCCTGCGCCAACAAACAGGCCGGCTGGACCTGCACGCCCTGCGCCGCTGGCGTAACTGGCGCCCGCTGCTGGCGGTGAATCGGGACATTTTTATCCGCAGCTTGGCGCTACAAGGGGTGTTCTTTCTGTTCACCGTGCAAGGCGCGCGCCTGGGCGATGCCACGGTGGCGGCCAATGCCTTGCTGCTTAACGGGCTGCTGGTTACCGCCTACGCACTGGATGGCCTGGCTCACGCCGTCGAAGCGTTGTGCGGGCACGCCATTGGCGCCCGCGACCGGCTTGCCCTGCGCCGCGCCCTGGTGATCAGCGGGGGCTGGTCGTTGCTGGCCAGTCTGGCCTTCGCCCTGCTTTTCTTCAGCGCTGGTGATGTGTTCGTCAATCTGCAGAGCGACATCGCCGAGGTGCGCGCAGTGGCCCATGGGTACGTGCCGTATCTGGCGTTGTTGCCAGTGATTGCGGTCTGGAGCTATCTACTCGACGGCCTGTTCATCGGTGCCACGCGAGCCCGCGAAATGCGCAATGCCATGCTGATTGCCGTGGCGCTGAGCCTGCCGCTGGGCCTGGCGTTGCGTCCCTTGGGCAATCATGGCCTGTGGCTGGCGTTCCTGGCATTCATGGGCATCCGCGGCCTGTGCCTGGCCACCATGGGTTGGCGACTTGCGCACCATGACCGCTGGTTTGCGCCGACACCGCAACCGTAGAGCGGCGCGACCGCCCTACGGTTGGGTAATCAGGTGGACAGGTACGACGAACGCGTCAGTCCCAGGCGCAGTGCGTCGAGGTACTGGGTGCGCTCGCGCGCGGTGAGCGTGGCGCTGGCCACTTTGTCGCGGTAGAAGGTCATCAACTCTTCCGGCGACAGGTGCACGTAGCGCAGCATGTCTTCGATGGTGTCGTGGGTTTCGATGCCGGCGTGGTAGACGCTGCCGTCCGGACGCTGGTAGATGTTCACCGAATCGGTGTCGCCGAACAGGTTGTGCATGTCGCCGAGAATTTCCTGGTAGGCACCGACCAGGAACACACCGAGCACATAATCCTCGCCCGGACGCACCTCGTGCACTGGCAGGCTGGTTTCGATGCTCTGCTCGTCGACGTAGTGCTTGATCTTGCCGTCCGAGTCGCAAGTCAGGTCCTGCAGCACGGCGCGGCGCAGCGGCTCCTCATCATGGCGGTGCAACGGGGTGATGGGCAGAATCTGGTCGATGGCCCAGGTGTCTGGCAGGCTCTGGAACACCGAGAAGTTACAGATGTACTTATCGGCCAGCTTGTCGTTGAGCTCATCAAGCACCGCGCGGTGCGAGCGTTGGCGGGCCTTGAGCTGGTTATACAGGCGCCGGCAGATGGCGAAGTAGCACTGTTCGGCCAGGGCCTTCTGCGGCAGGCTGAGCTTGCCGGCGGAATACTGGCTCGATACCTCGGCGATAAAATGCGTGGCTCGCCAGTACGTCTCGGCGACCATTTCCGGGTCAGTGTCACCCAGCAACCCGATCAACTCCTGCAGCGTCTCAGGATGCTCCGCCTCGGCGTCGATGACGGGCGTTTCATCGTTGTGGCGCTCGACATCGGTCACCTGTACTACCAGCACCGCGTGATGGGCAGTCATCGCCCGGCCGCTTTCGGAAAAAATGTGCGGATGCGGCAGGTCTTGCAGGTCGCAGAAGCCCTTGAGCATGCCGACCACAGTGGCGGCGTAATCGTCGATGTCGTAGTTGATCGAACTGGCGTTGCGCGAATGGGTGCCGTCGTAATCCACACCCAAGCCGCCGCCGACGTCGATGTGATCGACCGGCAGGCCCAGTGCGCGCAGCTCGCCGTAATAACGGATCGCCTCACGAAAGCCCTGGCGGTAATCGGCGATATTGGCAATCTGCGAGCCCATGTGGAAATGCAGCAGACGCACGCCCTGGTCCAGCCCGGCGCCGCGAAAGCGCTCGATGACTGTCAGCAACTGCGCGGCGGACAGACCGAACTTGGACTTCTCGCCCCCGGTATCCGCCCATTTCGATGAGGACAGCGAAGACAGGCGCACCCGCAAGCCGATCTGCGGAGCGACCTTGAGTTCGGCCGCCTCCTCGATCACCAGAGACACCTCGGATTCTTTCTCGATCACGATGAACACGTTGTGACCGAGCTTTTGGCCGATCAGCGCCAGGCGAATGAACTCACGGTCCTTGTAACCGTTGCAGACAATGGTGCCGCCCTTGGGCGCCAGCGCCAGCACCGCCATCAGTTCGGGCTTGGAGCCGGCTTCCAGACCGATGGCGACGTTTTCGGTGGCGATGATGTTTTCCACCACCGCTTCCTGCTGGTTGACCTTGATCGGGTACAGCGCGGTGTAGCGGTTCTGGTAGTCGAGCCGCTCGATATGTGCGTCAAAAGCGCCGGTCAGTTGGCGCACGCGATCCTGAAGAATGTCGGGGAAACGCAGCAGTAACGGCAGCGACAGGCCACTGCCGCGCAAGTGCTGTACCTGCTCGAAGACATCGATGGGTTTGCCGAGGCCGGGGCGTGGGTTGACTTCCACCCGCCCGGCATCATTGATCGCAAAATAGCCTGCACCCCAGTGACGAATGCCATAGACGCTGCGGCTGTCCGCTACGGTCCAGCTGCTGCCATCGTCCTTGCGTGTACGTCGAGCCATTTTTTTCTCCCAGCAAACCTCAAAGTCGCCCAAGAGCCTGACAGCTCAGTACCTGAATGGGAAGTGTGGCAGGCGGCCAATTGTAGCGGCCGGGTTATGCCCGAAAAGCTTCGGCCCAGGGTGGGCCTCCTACGGAAGATTTGCGCGGGAGGTCGATTCCGTGTGGGAGCGACGACCCCGCCGCGAAACGGTGCCTGGTCCGGAACTCGCCGCTATGCCTAAAGGCTTCGGCCCAAGGCCGAGCCTCCCGCAGAACTGCAGCCAGGGGCTCAGCCGCCGGATTTCTTGGCCTTGAAGCCACGCTTGAGCAGTTCTTCCAGCAGCAAGTCGACATGCTCGCCCTGGATTTCGATCACCCCGTCCTTGAGCCCGCCGCCACACCCGCAGCGTTTCTTCAACGCGCTGGCCAGATCCTTGAGTTCCGGCTCAGCCAACGGCACGCCCGAGATTGTGGTCACCGTCTTGCCGCCGCGACCCTTGGTTTCACGGCGGACGCGGGCAATACCGTCGCCCTCGGGGATCTGGCTCTGCGAGCAGATACAGGCGGCCTGCGGCTGGCCGCAATCGGGACAATGCCGACCGGCATCGGTGGAATACACCAAACCGCCCAGGGCGGCGAAGGAAGAGGTTTTCTTGGACATTACAAAGTCCTCGCAGGAGCACGGGGCGCGCAGTGTAACGACAAACACGCCCAGCCCCAATCGGTGCAACCGAGCCGGTTCACGTGCTGGCAACGTCGTCCAGATACAAACGCAGCGCCTGCAGCGAGTCAGGGCAGAAGGACTGCTGTGGAACACGTGTCAGTATCCGATCCACGGGCTGAAACACCGCCTCCAGCACTTCCTCGGCCTGCAGGCGCAGCGGGGCGTCGGAGACCGCCGAATACACCGCGCCCCACAAGCGATTGCGCGGCGTGTCGTGGAAGAAGCGCCCATGGGCCCGCAGTTCGACACCGGCAATGCCCAGCTCTTCTTCAAGCTCACGGGCCGCGGCCTGGGCATAGCCCTCTCCGGCATCCACCATGCCACCGGCGGCCACATCCCAATAGCCCGGATACAGCGCCTTGCTCAGGGCCCGCCGATGCACACAGAGCTCACCGGCCGAATTGAACAGCAGAATGAATGTGCAGCGCCCAATCAGCCCGCGCGCGCAATTCGGCGCGCGGCAGGCAGCCCAGCAGCAGGTCCTGCTCGTCGACCCAGGCGACGGATTCGGCATCCGATGCTGCCCGGTGCGCCTGTTCGGCTGCGCTGATCGACATCATTACCCCTGGCTAAGCAACTGGCGCAAATCGATGACGGCCGCATTGGCGCGCGAAATGTAATTGGCCATGACCAGCGAGTGGTTGGCCAGCACGCCGTAGCCGCTGCCGTTGAGCACCATGGGACTCCAGATCGGCTCCTGGGCGGCCTCTAGCTCACGAATGATCTGGCGCACGCTGATGGTCGCATTCTTCTTGGCCAGCACGTCGGCGAAATCCACTTCGATGGCGCGCAACAGGTGTGACAGCGCCCAGGCCTGCCCGCGCGCTTCGTAGAACACGTCGTCGATCTTCAGCCAGGGCGTTTCCACGATGTCTTCGCTGAGCTGCAGAGACTGGCCGGCGCCGGTGTTTTCCAGATCGGCGTTCAGGCGTACCCGACCGATGCTCGCAGACAGGCGCTGAGACAGCGAACCGAGGCGAGTGGCCACATCGCCCAGCCAGTTGTTGAGGTTGTCGGCGCGGGTATAAAAGAGTGCATGGGTCTGCGCCGGATCGGAGAGCCGCGCCAGATAGCGATCCAGCGCACGGATACCCTGGCGGTATTCGCCTTCAGAAGGCGGCAGCGCCCAGCTGTTGTTGTCGAAGTTGAACAACGGCTCGGCCTTGGCCAGGTCCGGGTCCTCGGTGGACTGCGACTGCGAACGGGCAAAATCCTTGCGCAACGCCCGCGCCAGATCGCGCACCTGCACCAGTGCGCCGTATTCCCAGCTGGGCATGTTGTCCAGCCACACGCCCGGCGGAGCGATGTCATTGCTCAGGTAGCCGCCCGGCTTGTCGAGCAGCGTGCGCGCCACCTGTTTCAGGGTTTCCACGGTGGTGTAGCCAATCACCAGCTGGCGCTGGGCCTGCTGCGCCGCGGCCTGGGTGTGCTGTTGCACCGCAAAGGGCGCGGGCTCGCGACTCCAGTACCAGCCGACGACCCAACTGATCAGCAGGAGTACGCCGATGACGATCAGCAGGCCGCGCCCCATCCAGCTGCGTTCCTTGGCCGTTGCGCCAGTTTCGTTTACAGAGTCGCTTGAGCCGCCGCCGCGGTTCTTCCAGTCCAACATGGCAGTGTCCTTCCAGTGTTTTGTGCAGGGATTCGACCGTGACCCGCCAGGCGGGTTGCGCGCCAGCATGCAAGCCGTTGAATAACGTAGACGAGGCAAGGCAATACGAGGCTGTTTTAAGCGCTAGCGCAGGTAATTTTTCAACGGCCTGCTAGATCAGGTACCCACTATATAGTGAACCCAGTCAGGTTGCCGGCACGACGTTGTGAGAGCTGCTGCGCAGCGTGTGGAAAAGTGGCTTATCGCCGCCACCCGGAACAGATAGCCTGTTGCCACTAATCAATAAGAGTCGCGCACCATGAGCGAACACGAACCCAGCCAGCGTCTCAAGCAACATTTTGCCCAGCGGGTGATCCATCAGGCCCGTCAGGTTCTGGAGTTTTGGCAGCGTTTGCAGCGCGGTGACTGGAACAGCGCAGAAATGGCCTCCCTCGCCGAAGCCAACCTGCTGCTGATGCGCCATGCCGAACGCTTTGGCCAAGTCGAGCACGTCGAGCTGGCCCGTGGCATCCAGCACTGCCTGGAGCGAGCCGAGGCCAACAATGGTCGACTCGACAGTGCCCTGATCAGCGATCTGGATCAGTTGCTGCAGCGCCTGGCCCACACGGGCCTGCGCTACGGCGATGACGAGCAGGTCTTTCTACCCTCGCTGCGCAAACCCATCTACCTCGCATTGCAGGACCAGGAATGCGCCGCGCGCCTGGTTCATCAATTGGATTTCTTTGGCCTGGTGGCCCAACCGCTGAGCACACCCGAGCATTTTCAAACCGCGCTGCGCGAACGCCATCCGGCTGCCATCGTCATGGACTTCCACTTTGCGGGTCCTCGCCAGGGCCTGCAGCTGATTCAGCAGTTACAGCAGGCGCGCAGCGACAAGCTGCCGGTGCTGTTTTTCAACCCGGGCGCAACCGATGCGCCGACCCGCCTGGCCGCCGTACGCGCCGGCGGCGTGGCCCTGCTCAGTGGCAACCTTGACGCTTCCTGCCTGTTGGAACACATCGAAACGCTGACTCACAGCACCCACCAGGAACCCTACCGCGCCCTGGTGATCGACGACTCGCGTGCCCAGGCCACGCATACCGAGCGCATTCTGAACAGTGCCGGAATCATCACCCGCACGCTCAACGAGCCGATCGATGCCCTGGAAGTGCTGGCCGAATTCCAGCCCGACCTGATTATCCTCGACCTGTACATGCCCGACTGCACCGGCCCCGAGCTGGCCCGGCTGATCCGTCAGGATGAGCGCTACGTCAGCGTGCCGATCATCTACCTGTCAGCCGAAAGCGATCTGGACAAACAGCTCGATGCAATGAATGAAGGCGGCGACGACTTCCTCACCAAGCCGATCCAGCCCCATCACCTGATTGCCACGGTGCGCAACCGCGCCCAGCGCGCCCGCACCCTGAAGGCCCACATGGTGCGCGACAGCCTGACCGGCCTGTACAACCACACGCACATCCTCCAGTTATTGGAAGACGCCGGCGTGCGGGCCCGCCGTGACGGCAGGCCGCTGACGTTTGCAATGATCGACATTGACCATTTCAAGCAGGTCAACGACCAGCATGGCCATCCCATGGGCGATCGCGTGATCAAAAGCCTGTCACTGTTCCTCAAGCAGCGCCTACGCAAGACCGACCTGATCGGCCGCTACGGTGGTGAAGAATTCGCCGTGATCCTGCCGGACACCAGCGCTGCCGCGGCCAGCAAAGTACTCGACAGTATTCGCCAGCGTTTCGCCGAGCTGCGCCACCCTGCCCAACCCCACGACCTGACCTGCACCTTCAGCTGTGGTATCGCCGAGCTGAGCAATCAGGACAGCGCTACGCTCGGCCAACAGGCCGACGAGGCGCTGTACCAGGCCAAGCGCTGCGGGCGCAATCAGGTCAGCCTGTTTTCCTGCACCACGCTCGGCGGGAGTCACGAAAACGTCATGAAAATGCAATAAGTTCAGGGCATTACAGTTCAAAACCCGGTTGAGGTTGCGGATGCGCCTGAAGTTGCTGTCACCCTTGATCACCTGCCTGCTGCTGGGTGTCTGCCTGACCTTGGGCGCAACGCTCTGGTGGTCACAGCGTGCCTTGGAGCGCCCCTACGTACTGATGGGTCACTATCTGGGGCTGTCTCAGCAGCTTCAGCAATTGACCCGCGAGATCCAGAGTTACCTCGACACCGGCGATGCCGTGCGCCACGCAACGGCCCTGCAAGCCCTCGATGAGCTGGCCGCCAGCCTTGAACACCTAACTCCTGCCTTGACCGCCACCTTGCGGCCCAGCCTCGCCGAACTGCGTCGATACACCGCCGAAGACCTGCTGGCCGCCGGCAAACTGGCCGGCGACCCGCAAGGTCTGCTGGTGCAGGCCGAACGTGAGCTCAACGCTACCTTGACGCAACTGGCCCGCTACGCAAGCAGCGGGGTCGACGCGACGCGCTATCGCGCCACGCTGCTGGACGCGGCGCTACAGCTACAACGCCTGAGCCAGGCCCGCGCCAACCTGGTGAGCAGTGGCCGCGATGACCTGGCTGCGGGCGTGGAACAGGCGCTGGGCAACCTCGCCGAGCAGGCCGAGCGCCTGCAGCAATTGCCCCTGCTGGGGGTGTATGACGAAAGTCCGGCGGCGGCCAATGATTTCGCCGCGTTGCTGGAGTTATCCCGCGACGATGAGCAAGAAAACACGCAGGAAGATCAGGGCATTGCCCTCAAACGTGAGTTGAGCAGCCTGATCGCCCGTTATCCGGCGGAACTGCAAAGCACGCGCGCGCTGATTCGCCAACGTGGCGAACTGAATACCAAAACCCTGCAACTGGTTACCAACCTGCAGCAAGCGGTGGCGACCCTCGAACCCGCCGTGCGCGACGAACACGGTCGCATTCAGGGTGAGGTGGCGCTGCTGCAGGGAGTAGCCATTGGCTTGATCCTGTTCGCGGCGTTGCTGGTCTACGCCCTGCAGCAGCATCTGACCCAGACCCTTGGCCGACTCGTTCCGGCCCTGGAAGCCTGGGCCAAAGGTGACTTCACTCGCTCCGTGGTGCTGCATTCCAGGCTGCACGAAGTGCAGCACATTGCCGCCTCGTTGAATCGGCTGCGCGATTATCTGGCCGGGCTGGTGGGCAGCCTGCGCCAGCATGCCGGCCAGGTGGGTGAAAGCAGCCAGACCCTGGCCAGCCTGAGCCAGGCACTGCACCACAGTGCCGAACAACAGGTTGCGGGCGACGCCCAGGTCAGCCAGGCGCTGGGCGCGCTGGAACGCACCATTCAGCAAATGGCCGGGGATGCCGACCAGGCGGCAGATGCCACCCAAGCCGCGGGTCTGGCGGTACGGGAAGGACAGCAGGTGATCGACAGCAGCCTGGTCGAGCTGCGCAGCCTGGTCGATGCGGTACGCGGCAATGCGCGTGGCATCGAACAGCTGGCGACGGAAAGTTCCAGCATCGAGCAAGTGCTGACTGTGATCCGTGATATCGCCGAGCAGACCAATTTGCTGGCCCTCAACGCGGCTATCGAGGCGGCCCGTGCAGGTGACAGCGGACGCGGCTTTGCAGTGGTTGCCGCCGAGGTACGTACCCTGGCGCAACGCAGCGGCGAAGCTACCGAGCAGATCCAGCAGCGCATCCTGCAGTTGCAGCGGGCGGCGCAAGACTCGCTAAGCGCCATGCACAGCCAGGTCGAACAGGCCGAGCGCAGTGCCGCCCAGGCCGAAGCCGCGGACGGGGCGCTGCATGAAGTGGTGCACAGCATCCAGAGCATCGCCCAAATGACCCGGCGAATTGCCGCAGCAACTGCCGAACAGTCGGGCGCCGTGAGCCACATCCATGACCACAGCGAACAACTCAACCAGCTCGGCCACGCCAACCTCACCCGTATCGCCGAAACGCGCCAGCAGGGTGCGGAACTGCTGGGCCTGGCTGATCGCTTGCAAGACGCGGCCAAGGCGTTTCGCATCGCCTGAACCGGTCCGAGGTTAATGGATGTGAAAGGCGACCTCCCACCCTTCGAATAGACCTGACGTACACCTACTTAAGAGCCAGCTCGCTGGCGATTGCGGATGTTTCGGTTAACGGATCGCCAGCAAGCTGGCTCCTGCTTTTTCGCGGGGAAAGCAATTGCCCCTGCACTGTCCTGCGCCCGGATTGCTATGCTTCGCGCCTTCGCAATGGGAGCTGCATACATGGGACCCTGGCTCGACAGTATCAACCTCTGGCTGGGCAGCCATCCGCAATGGCTGGGACTGGCCATCTTCATCATCGCCTGCGTCGAATGCCTGGCCATCGCCGGCATCCTGGTGCCCGGCACGGTCTTGATGTTCGCCGTCGCGGTCCTGGCCGGCAGCGGCGTGCTGAGCCTGCGGGAAACCCTGCTGCTCGGCTACCTGGGCGGCCTGCTCGGCGACCTGCTCTCCTACGGACTGGGCCGACGTTTTCACCAGAACATCCGGCGCCTGCCCGGCCTGCGTCATCACCCGGAATGGATGGTCGGCGCGGAGCTGTATTTTGAGCGCTACGGCACGGTCAGTCTGCTGCTCGGCCGCTTCATCGGGCCGCTGCGCCCGATGCTGCCGATGATTGCCGGCATGCTCGACATGCCATTCATGCGTTTCTGCCTAGTGAGCATGCTGGCCGCCGCCGGCTGGGTGATTGCCTACCTGGTGCCGGGCTGGGCCACCGGGGCTGCCCTGCGCCTGCCGCTGCCCGAAGGCTTCTGGCCATCGGCCGGGGTGGTCGCCGCCGGGCTGGGCGTGGTGGTGATCATCAGCCTGCAACTGAGCCTGCGCCGCAAGCGCCTGGCGACGCCCTTGACCGCCACGTTGTGCGCACTGGCTCTGCTGGCCCTGTTTCTTGGCTGGCCTGCACTGGACGCCTTCGACAAGGGGCTGCTGGAGGTGATCCAAGCCGAACGCAGCCTGGGCCTGGATCGTTTCATGGTGCTGGTCACGCGCCTGGGCGACTTCAGCACCCAGCTGTACTGCGGTGTGCTGCTGTGCGCACTGCTGGCCCTGCTCAAGCAATGGCGCGCCTTCGTGTTCACGCTCGGCACCCTGCTGGGCACCGCCTTGTGCAACGGCCTGCTCAAGGCGCTGTTCGCCCGGGTGCGCCCGGATGTGCTGCTCGAACCGCTGGTCACCTTCAGTTTCCCCAGCGGCCACAGCTCAGCGGCGTTCGCCTTCTTTCTGAGCCTGGGCATTCTGGCCGGACGCGGACAACCCCCGCGCCTGCACCTGAGCTGGCTATTGCTGGCCATTCTGCCGGCCACGCTGATTGCCCTGTCGCGCGTCTACCTGGGCGTTCACTGGCCCAGTGACGTGCTGGCTGGGGCGCTGCTGGCCGCCACGGTGTGCGCCGCAAGCCTCAGCCTGGCGCAATGGCGCTCTCCGCTGCCGGCCCTGCCGACGAGAGCCTGGTGGATCATTCTGCCCGCCTGCCTGGCGCTGCTGGGTGGTATCGCCACGTGGGAACTGCCTGCGGCCTTGGAAGCGTACCGCTACCGGTGAAACGTCACCCCTGGAGCCTGTTCCGCTTCGATGGCCCAGGAAACAAGACAGTCCCTAGCGCTGCAAATCTTCCAACCAGTTGTTGAGACGCTTCAAGCGTTCGTCGACTTGCTCGCATTCGAGCAAGCTCAGCTTCTGCGCGCGACTGAAGGGCAGCAGGTAGGCCAGGCGGTTGACCAGGGCCTGAACCCCGCCGGGCATGCCGCCCATCTCCAACGAGGCAACCAGCGGATGCTCGCCCAGCGCCGTGAGCAGACCGAGCAAATCGGCGTGCTCGTCGGTCAACGGCACGTCCGGGGCCTCCGCCAGCCACTCGATCTCGCCGATGGCCAGTTGATCGCGCTGTATTTCGACGTCCTCTACGTTGAAACACCGCCCGCCTTCGACACGAATGCCCAGCAAGCCATTGGGCTGTTGTTGCCAATCGCAGATCAACGCTTCGCAGCCCACCCCGGAAAACGAGCTCGGCGCCGCACCGACCTCCTCGCCTTCGATCAGGGTGACCACGCCGAACCCTTCGCCGCGCTTCATGCAGGCACTGAGCATGTCCAGATAGCGGGCCTCGAACAGCTGTAAATCGAGGATGCAGCCGGGAAACAGCACGGTATCCAGGGGGAACAGGGGCAGCTTCATGGCGTCTCCTCAGGCAATCAGCGCCACCACCAGCGGCAGAATCACCGCAGTGGCCACGCCCATCAGGCTCATCGCCAACGCGGCGAACGCGCCGCTTTCCGTACTGTCCTGCAACGCCCGTGACGTACCCACCGCGTGCGCGGTCAGACCCAGCGCCATGCCCTGGGCCGCTGGGTGGGTGACCCGCAGCCAGCGCAGCAGGGTCGGACCCAGAATCGCGCCAAGCACGCCAGTGATCATCACGAAGACTGCGGCCAGGGCCGCCACACCGCCGATCTGCTCAGCCACCAGCATGGCGATCGGCGACGTCACCGACTTGGGTGCCAGGGTCATCAGCATCAAGGGTTCGGCGCCGAGCAACCAGGCCACCAGCACTCCCGTCAGGGTAGCGAAGACGCCGGCAATCGACAGGGTCAGCACGATTGGCCAGAACAACAGACGAATGCGCCGCAGGTTGAGAAACAACGGCACCGCCAGCGCAACGGTGGCCGGCCCCAGCAGCAGGGTCAGCGGCAGCACGCTGTCGCGGTAGTCGTCATACGCCAGGCCGCTGGCCAGCAGCACGCCGATGACCACCACCATGGAAAACAGTACCGGTTGAAACAGCACCGAGCGGGTCCGCTCATAGCCGGCCACCGCCAACTGATAAACGACCAGGGTAATGCCCAGGCCGAACAGCGGATGATGAATGACCGCCTGCCAAGCCGCTTGGTAATCGAGAAGGTTCATGTGCCGTTGCTCCGGCGGGTCTGGCGGTCGATGAGTTTTTGCATCAGCCAGCCGGTGAAGCCCAGGGAAACAACCAGTGACAAGACCAGCGCACCTACGATCGCCCACAGGTCGGCGGCAATGGCATCGACGTAGACCATTACGCCCACCGCTGGCGGAATCAGCAGCAACGGCAGGTAATTCAGCAAGGTCATCGAAGCGCTGTTCAGCGAATCACTGATTTCACCCCGCCAGACGAGCGCAATGAACAATAACAACAGACCGATGATCGGCCCTGGCAGGATGGGGAAAAACAACACATTGAGCGCCGTCCCAAGCAGCTGAAACAGGATCAGCCAGGTCAAGCCACGTAACAACATCATTATCTCCGACACGGACAGCCCGGCATTATATGCCCCCACGCGCACATGCGCGCGCTCGCCGGTCTGCGCTGGCCGACCGACTTTGCGGCATACTGCACGCCGCCTCACCCGGTTACTGGACCTGCGACCATGCGCGTACCGTTATGCTTTGTTCTTGCCTCGCTGCTGGTCGCTTGTGGTGACAGCACACCAACAACGTCCTCCACGGCGCTGCTGCCCGATGGCGGTCGCTATCGTGGCGCACTGGTGGACGGACGCTTGCAGGGACACGGCCGTCTCGATTACGCCAACGGCAGCTTTTATGAGGGTGAGTTCAAGGACGGCCTGTTTCACGGTGCGGGAACCTGGCAAGGCGTCAGCGGCGATCGTTATGTCGGCAACTTTCACCAGGGTCAGTTCCATGGCACGGGAGAACTGACCTACAGCCACGGCGGCCTGTACCGGGGTGAATTTGCCCAGGGCCGCCTGCAAGGCAGCGGCCTGCTGGAACTGGCCGATGCCCAGTATCGCGGTGAGTTTCTCAATGACCGCTACCACGGCGTCGGCCATCTGGAGTGGGCCGACGGCAGCCATTATCAAGGCTATTTCAGCGACGGCGAAATGAGCGGCACGGGCGTGCTGATGGATGCCGAAGGCAACCGCTACAGCGGTGTCTTCGAACACGGCCTGTTGCAGGGTGAAGGCCAATTCCAGGGGGTTGATGGCACGCTGTATATCGGCACCTTCGTCGAGGAACGATTTCACGGCGAGGGCGTATTCAGCAATGGCGAAGGAGAGACCTGGAGCGGCGAGTTTCGCGACGGTGAGCTCAACGGTCCTGGCGAGTATCGCGGCGCCGACGGCAGTCATTTTCTGGGCGGATTCCATCGCTGGCGCTACCAGGGCATTGGCACCCTGACCCGCGCCGACGGCAGCCAACTGAGCGGCACCTGGCAAGACGGCGTGCGTGTTTTCGACGAGAAAGGCCAGCGATTGAGCGACCCGCTGGAGCACGCACTGATCAATCAGGGCCGGTTACTCGATGACGCCCTGGCCAGCCTGCCCGCGTCCACGCCAGCCATCGAGCTGTACAGCCTGACCCTGGCCGGGGACGGCAAGCAAAGCGTATTCATGCGCGAGGCCGATTATGTGTCGGCGCTGCTGCGCGAACGCTTCGCGGCCCACGGCCAGATCGTGCTGGCCAATCACCGTGACCATCTGGCCGACCGCCCCCTGGCGACCCGTGAAAATCTCAAGCGTGCCCTGGAGGCGATTGCACAGCGCAGCGGCCCGGAAGATCTGCTGTTTCTCTACCTGACCAGCCACGGCTCGCCCAGCCATGCTCTGAACCTGGACATGCCGCGTTTGCAACTGCTCGACCTGCCCGCCAACGAGCTGGCTGTTCTGCTACGCCCGCTGGCGGACCGCCATAAGGTGGTGGTGATTTCTGCCTGTTATTCAGGTGGCTTCATTGCGCCGCTCAAGGACGACAAGACCGTGCTGATGACCGCCGCCCGCGCCGACCGGGTATCGTTTGGCTGCTCCGAAGAAAGTGATTTTACCTATTTCGGCCGCGCACTGTTCGCCGAGGCGCTGCAGCAGACCGACGACCTGGCCCAGGCGTTCGAACTGGCCCGCGGCAGCGTCTCCGCGCGCGAGCTCGCCGACGGCTTCGAGCCCTCGCTCCCCCAGTGGTGGGCGTCACCGGCGGTGCTTGCCCACTGGCAACACTATCGACAACAGGCGAACAGCACCACCGACCGCCTACGCTGAAACCCAAGGAGATACCCATGGATACGCCACGCCACATCCTGTTGGCCGGAGCCACCGGACTGACGGGCGAACACCTGCTCGACCGGCTGCTCGACGAACCCACTGTGGAACGTGTGCTGGCGCCGAGTCGCCGCGCACTGGCGGAACATCCGCGCCTGGACAATCCAGTCGGAGATCTGGGTGAATTGCTGCCGCAACTGACAGGGCCCATCGACACCGCCTTCTGCTGCCTGGGCACGACGATCAAGAAGGCCGGCTCACGGAGTGCTTTTCGCGCCGTCGACCTCGAACTGGTCGTCGCCTTTGCCCGGCGCGCCCGTGAACTCGGTGCGCGCCATCTGCTGGTGATCAGCGCCCTGGGCGCCGACCCAAACGCGGGCGTGTTCTACAACCGCATCAAGGGCGAAATGGAGGAGGCTCTTCGGGCCCAGGCGTGGCCACAGCTCACCTTGGCCCGTCCATCGCTGCTGCTTGGTAAGCGCAGTGACTTTCGCTTGGGCGAGCGGTTCGCTGCGCCGTTTGCGCAACTGTTGCCCGGCAAATGGCGCGGCATCGAAGCGAACCGCCTGGCCCATGCCCTGTGGCGTCTGGCCCTGGAAGGCGGGCATGGCGTGCGGGTGGTGGAGTCCGATGAATTGCGCCGGCTAGGACGCTAGCAGGCAGTTCAAAACTACCGTTGATAAGGCGCTGCCTGCCCGCTTACCAGCCCACTCCAAAGCCGAGCAGATAGCGGGTCTCGTCCAGCTGTTTGTTTTCCGCGCCCTTGATCAGATCCCGCTCGGCGCGCATGTTCAGCCAGGCCCAGTCGGTGACCTTGTAGCGCACCCCGGCTTCGCCATCCAGCGAGTAATCGGCAACGTTGTTCAACGGCTTGCCGACCTCGCCCTTGGTATACAGCTCAAAGCGCTTGCCCAGCAGAAAGCGGTTGTAATTCCAGTACAAGCTCACCGCATGGAAGCGGTCCTCGCCGTGGACATAGGTGTAGTCGCTGCGGTTGGCCAATGAGGCCAGGGAAAAACTGCCCAGCTCGTTGTCCCAGAACTGATAACCGGGACCGCTACCCAGGGAGCGCTGGCGGCGCAGGTCTTGGATATTGTCGCGTTTGTAGTCGAAGCGACCCTGCCAGAACCACTTGTCATCAATGAAGTGGTCGAGGGCGTAACCCAGCTGGTAATTGTCCTCGGTCTCGACGTCATTGCTCAGTTCACGGTTGTACTTGCCCGTGGTGTTGTGACGCCAGCGACCATGGCGGGCTTTGGTGTCGAGGCTGACGTGGTGGTCCTCAGTCTCGCTGTCGGCGTGTTTATAGTTCAACGCCACATCCAGTGTCCCGCTCCAGCTCAGGTCGGTGAGCAACGGTTTTGGCTTGACGATTTGCCGGACACTGCTGAGCTCCACGGTCCTCGGCTGGCTGCCATTGGCCAGGGTGACGTAGCCATCTTCTGCACGATCGAGGGATTTGGCTATTTCGCCGGAATACTCATCCTGTTTGACCAGCAGCGGTCGGGTACTCTCCAGGGTGGCGATGGACGACCATTCGATGGCGAGCTCACCACCAAAGCTGGTGTGCATGACGAGCCTGCGGCCGTCGAAGGCCTTGATGGTGCCGGTCAGCCGGTCGCCATTTTTTAACCAAATGGTATCGGCGCTGGCCGGGACAAGGGTAAACAGCAACACAAAACACAGCAGGGAACGGGACAACATGAATACTTCCAACCGTCGACTGGCAAAACAAAGCCGAGCATTATCCGTGAATAAGCCGCTCAGGGAGTAGCGGACTGATGAACGTCCCATTAGTTCATAATTACGCATCATCAGCGTCTTACTGTCGCCCCATGACCCACCAGGTTGCCATGCCCAACTTTGAACCCCTGAACAGTCCCCAGGCCCGACGTGAAGCGCTGTACCTCGTGCTGGCCCAAGTGCCGCCTGGCAAGGTGGTGAGCTATGGCCAACTGGCGCAGCTGGCAGGGCTGGGGCGCGCCGCGCGCTGGGTCGGCCGCACCCTGTCCCAGTTGCCGGATGACAGCCGCCTGCCCTGGCATCGCGTGTTGTCCGCCAGCGGACGTCTCAGCCTGCCGGCGGGAACGCCGGCGGGTGCCGAGCAGCGCGCTCGGCTGCGTACCGAAGGTCTGATTCTGGCTGGTGATCGCGTCGATATGCAGCGCTTCAGCTGGCATCCAACGGATATCTGCGGTTAGAGTGCTGAACTTTGTCTGTTCCTGTTCGGACCTCCATGCCCAAACGCTCCTGGCGCGACGCCCTTAACGCCTATGCCAGTCCGGCCACCCTGGCCCTGCTTCTGCTCGGCTTTGCTGCCGGGTTGCCGTACATGCTGGTATTCGCCACCCTGTCAGTGTGGCTGCGTGAGGCCGGCGTCTCCCTGCAAACCATCGGTTTTGCCAGCCTGATCGGCCTGGCCTACGCCTTCAAATGGGTGTGGGCACCCATGCTCGATCAATGGCGCCTGCCGTTGCTCGGACGCCTCGGCCGACGGCGCTCCTGGCTGATCCTGTCGCAACTGCTGGTTACCCTCGGACTGGTCGGAATGGCGTTCTTCGACCCCCAACACCAGTTACCCTGGCTGATCGCCCTGGCCGTGCTGGTGGCGTTCGCCTCGGCCACCCAGGACATCGCGGTAGATGCTTATCGCCTGGAAATCGCCGATGGGAGCCGCCAGGCAGCGTTGGCCGCCAGCTATATGGCCGGCTATCGCGTCGCCGCCCTGCTCGCCACCGCCGGCGCGCTGTATTTCGCCAGTTGGTTCGGCTCCACCGGCGGCGACTATCAGTTCAGCGCTTGGAGCAGCACGTACTTGCTGTTTGCACTGCTGATGCTGCCGGGCCTGATCACCAGCACCTGGATGCGTGAACCCCCGCTGGCTCCGCAGGTGCAGGAGGCCACCGAGCGTTACGGGTTTCGGCGCCAGCTGCTATCGGTCATGGTGCTGATCGTGCTGTTGATTTCCGTGCCGGCCTTGTTCACCCAGCTCTACAACACCGGTTTTCAAACCTTGCTCGGCGACAACCCCAGTGAGCTGATTACCGAGGATCGCGCGTTCTTGCGCGCCCTGCTTTACGGCATTCTCACTGCACTGTGCCTGTCCGCCCTTGGCCGCCGCAGCCTGGCGCCCGTGCTGACTCCAGTGAACGATTTCATCACCCGCTACCGTTGGCAGGCCTTGCTGATGCTCGGCCTGATTGCCACCTACCGGCTTTCCGACACGGTAATGGGCGTAATGGCCAACGTCTTCTACATCGACCTGGGCTTCACCAAGGACGAGATCGCCAGTGTCAGTAAGCTGTTCGGTCTGATCATGACCCTGCTGGGCGCCGGCGCCGGCGGCCTGCTGATCGTGCGTTTCGGCATCATGCCGATCCTATTCATCGGCGGGGTGGCCGCCGCGGTCACCAACCTGATGTTTGCCGTGCTGAGCAGCCTGGGCGCCAATCTGCAGATGCTGGTGGTGACCATCAGCTGCGACAACTTCAGCGGCGGCCTGGCCACTGCGGCCTTCGTCGCCTACCTGTCGAGTCTGACCAACCTGAAATTCTCGGCCACCCAGTACGCCCTCCTCAGCTCGATCATGCTGCTGTTGCCACGGCTGATCGGCGGTTACTCCGGGGCGCTGGTGGAAATGCTTGGCTACAAGGAATTTTTCGTGCTGACCGCCCTGCTGGGCATCCCCACGCTGATTCTGATCGGCCTGCAGTGGGGGCGCGAACGCCAGCAGCCCACCGCGGAGACACTCAGCGAAACCCGCATGCCTTGAGCCCTTGCCGGTATCGCAGCCTCGCCGGCGACAAAAAAGGCCAGCCCCTACGGAGCTGGCCTTTTGCTTTGCACGGGGAAAATCAATCCCGGAAGTTGTTGTACTGCAGCGGCATGCCGAACTCCTTGGCACGCAGGGCGGCGATGGCCTCTTGCAGATCATCACGCTTCTTGCCGGTGATGCGCACCTGCTCGCCCTGAATCGCGGCCTGCACCTTGAGCTTGAGCTCCTTGATGTGAGCAACGATCTGCTTGGCCAGTTCCTTGTCGATACCTTCGCGGAATTTCACTTCCTGCTTCATCACCTTGCCTGACGCATAAGGCTCCTCGGTGTCCATGCACTGGCAATCGATCTTGCGCTTGACCAGGCTGCTGCGCACGATGTCGAGCATCTGCTCGAGCATGAACTCGGCTTCGGCGGTCAGCGTCAGCGCCTTGTCCTTGCTTTCGATGCTGCATTTGCCTTTGAGGTCGAAGCGGCGATCGAGCTCCTTGATGGCATTGTCCACAGCGTTGGTAAGTTCATGTTTGTCCAGCTCGGACACTACATCGAACGATGGCATGAGAATCCTCCAGAAGTTGGCGCGACCGGCTTCACGGAACAGAGCGCACCCAGCTTGACGGTTGAGAAGAGGCAGTCATTATACGCACCCAGTGCCTTGCCACGCCCCTTTTCAGAGCCCTGCCATGCCCAATCCCCAGCTCAGTATTCTGGTGGTGGATGACGCCAAATTCTCCAGCGCCATGATCGGCCGAACCCTGACCCAGGCCGGTTACCTGGACGTGCGCTTTGCCAGCAGTGCCGAGCAGGCATTGCAGCAGATCGAGGAACGGCCGACCTGCGTGCTGCTCGCCGATTGGCTGATGCCGGACATCGACGGCCTGGAACTGACCGCCCGGGTGCGCCAGCTCGATGAGATGTCCGACCACTACACCTACATCATGCTGCTCACCGGCAAGGAAGGCGATAACGCCTTGGGCGAAGCGTTTGACCACGGTGTCGATGATTTCATCAGCAAGACCCAGCTCAGCGAACAATTGGTACCGCGCATTTATGCCGGCGACCGGCTGTGCAATACCTTGCACCGCCTGTTGCAAGAAAACCGCCTGCTGACCCAGAGCATTGCCTGCCTGGAGCAACGCAACTTGGTGGACCCGCTGACCGGGCTGGGCAACCTGCGTTATCTACGCCAGAAACTGACTGACAGCCTGCGCCAGATCGACTCGCGCGGTGGCGCGCTGTGCTATGTGCTGATCGGCCTGCCTAAACTGCTGGAGCTGCGCGCACGTCATGGCGATGCCTTTCACCAGGAGCTGCTGTCTGGCATCGCCCGGCGCCTGCAATTGCTGGTGCGCCCTCTCGATGTGCTGGTGCGCCTGGACGATCAGCATTTCGCCTTGATCGCCTTGCTTAACGACCTCGACGAATGTCAGGCCAACAGCTTTACCCGCCTGGCCAATGGCTTTAGCCAGCAGCCGTTCAAGACGCGCGAAGGGCTTATCGAGCTCAACGCCGTGATCAGCCTGGTCGGACTGGATGCCCAGGCGCTACCCCAGACACCCGAAGACCTTATGACCCAGGCCGTGCAACACCTGCCCCAAGCCCATGCCGGTGGGCGCATCGCCGTGCAGCGCATGACCGCTCGCTGAGCCCGGGGTCTGCCCCCATTTCGCCCGTGGCCGCGACGCGCTATCGTCGCCCACACGATATAGCACTAAAGGCACCGCGTGATGACTTGGCACATTCTGGGCGCCGGCAGCCTGGGCACCCTCTGGGCAACCCGTCTGGCCCGCGCCGGCCTTCCCGTTACCCTGCTGCTGCGCAGCCCCCAGCGGCTGGCCGACTACCGGGCCGCCGGCGGCCTGACCCTGGTCGAAGCAGGGCACAGCCAGCACTTTGCCTTGCCGGCGCAAAGTCTCGACGATCCTCAACCCATCAGCCGCCTGCTATTGGCCTGCAAGGCCTATGATGCCTTGCCCGCCATCCAGGCCTTGGCGCCACGCCTGGTGGCAGGTGCCGAGCTGATCCTGCTGCAAAACGGCCTGGGTAGCCAGGACGCCGTGGCCGCCCAGGTTCCCCAGGCTCGCTGCATTCGCGCCTCCAGCACCGAGGGTGCCTACCGCGACGGTGATTTTCGCGTGGTGTTCGCCGGACAAGGCCATACCTGGCTCGGCGATCCTGATAACGCCACCCCACCGGCTTGGCTGAGCGGGCTGGCCCGCGCCGGCATTCCCCATCAATGGACCCTCGATATCCAGGCGCGCCTGTGGCGCAAGCTGGCACTGAATTGCGCGATCAATCCACTGACGGTCTTGCTCGGCTGCCGTAACGGCGAGTTGGCCGAACATCCAGCGGACGTTGCCGCCCTGTGCGCCGAGCTGGACACCTTATTGCGTGCCCAGGGGCACCCCGAGGCGGCCGCAGGGCTGCACGACGAAGTGCTTACAGTCATTCAGGCCACCGCCGCCAATTACTCCTCGATGTATCAGGACGTGGCGGGTGGGCGGCGTACGGAAATTGCCTATTTGCTTGGTTATGCCTGTGCCGCTGCGCAGCGTCTGGGATTCGAGCTGTCACGCCTGGGCGACCTGCAGCAGCGCCTGATCGGTCATCTGCAGGCACGTGGATTGCCCACGGCTTGAAGCCCGGCTACCCTGCCGGAACCTTCCAGCCATTGTGCGAAGCTCCCATGTCCCTGCGTCGGCGCCTGGACAATCTCCCGGTCGGGCAGAAACTGCTCGTCGCCTTACTGGTGCTGCTCAGCGCGGTGTTGCTGGCGGCCAACCTGACCTTCATCAGCGCCGCCTACTGGATTTCCCAGCAGAGCGTTACACCCCAAGCGATGCAAACCCTCGGTCAGCTGATCGCCAGCCCCGTGCTGAGCCGCCAGGCGCTGAGCTCTCCGGACAACGCCAACGCGGTGTTGGCCCGGCTGGAGCCCTATGAGCCGCTGCGTGCGGCGGCGCTGTATGACCCGCAAGGGCGCAACCTGGCTCAGTTTCAACGGGGCGAAGAGCTCGGCATTCCGGCCCATCTGGAGCGCCTGGAACTCTGGCGCCTGACCGAGTTTCGCACCAACCTGTTGATCGAGTTGCCGCAAGCCGAGGGGCCGCCGGGCCATCTGTTGCTGGTGGCCTCCAGCGAGCTGCCGGGCGCGTTCTACACCGGCACGCTGGGTGCCAGCCTGGCGATCCTGCTGTTCAGCATTCTGCTCTGGCTGGTGGTGGTGCGAGAGATTCGCCGTCTGGTGACCGAGCCGATCCGGCGCCTGAAGGAGTTGACGCGTCAGGTCACTCGCGAGGAGAACTATGCCCTGCGTGCCGCACCCGGTAACCAGGATGAAATCGGCAGCTTGGCCGAGGCGTTCAACACCATGCTGTCGCGCATGCAATCCCGCGAACAGCAACTCAAGCGTGCCCGCGATGACGCGCAGAACGCCTTCGACCATGCCAGTTCACTGACCGAGGAAACCCGACATTCCAACCGTCAGCTAGAGCTCGAGGTGCAGGTACGCGGCAAGATCGAAAAACAGCTCACCGGCTTTCAAAATTACCTGAACAGCATCATCGACTCGATGCCTTCGGCCCTTATCGCCCTTGATGATCAGCTCTATGTCACCCAGTGGAATCACGAAGCCAGCCAGCTGTCGGGCACCGACCTGGAACAGGCCTTGAACCAACCGGTGCTGCTCGCCTTCCCGCTGCTCAAGCCGTTCCTGGCGCAACTGCGTGAGACGGCGGAACGCCGCAAGGTCGAACGCATCGAACGGGTTTCCTTACCGCGCCACGGCGAACTGCGCCACTACACGCTGACCTTCTATCCTCTGAGCGGCAAGGTAGGGCGAGGCGTGGTGATCCGGATCGACGACATCACCGAGCGGCTGGCGCTGGAAGACGCCATGGTGCAGTCGGAAAAAATGCTCTCGGTTGGCAGCCTGGCCGCCGGCATGGCCCATGAAATCAACAACCCACTGGGCGCCATCCTGCACAACGTGCAGAACATCCGCCGGCGCCTTTCGCCGGACCTGGAGAAGAACCGCCAACAGGCGCAGGAAAGCGGCGTCAGCCTCGAGCGCATCAGTCATTACCTTGCCGCTCGGGAAGTCCCGCACCTGCTCGATGGCATCCAAAGCGCGGGCACACGGGCCGCACGTATCGTGTCCCACATGCTTAATTTCAGCCGGCGCAGTGATCGTGTACTGGCGCCCTGCAATCTGACGCAATTGATCGATCAAGCCGTGGAAATCGCGGGCAATGATTTCGACCTCAGTGAAGGATTCGACTTCAAATCGTTCCACATCGAGCGCACATTCGACCCACAGCTGGAGACGGTGCCCTGTATCGCCAATGAACTGGAACAGGTGCTGCTCAATCTGTTGAAAAACGCCGCCCAGGCTATCCACCATCGCGAAGGCGGGCCGCCGGGACAAATTACCCTGCGCACCCGGTACACTCCACCCTGGGCGGAAATTCAGGTGACAGACAATGGCGTAGGTATGCCCGAGGCCGTGCGCAAGCGTATCTTCGAGCCTTTCTTCACCACCAAGGAAGTAGGTCAGGGCACAGGGCTCGGCCTGTCAGTTTCGTACTTCATCATTACCAACAACCACAAAGGCCAGATGGAAGTCAGTTCCAAACCGGGTCAGGGCACGACATTCACACTGCGCCTGCCACTGGCCGAACCTCTCAGCTCAGGACTTTAAAACCCTATGGGATACCGTTTATCCAAGATTTACACCCGTACCGGCGACAGTGGCGAGACCGGTCTCGCCGATGGCCGGCGGGTCGGCAAGGACCATCCGCGCGTCGAAGCGATGGGCGAAGTTGACACCCTCAACTGCCAACTTGGCGTACTGCTCGCCGACCTCGCGGAACAGCAGGCCCGCTGGCCAAGCCTTGGCGAAGTCAGCGATGTACTGCTGCCCTGCCAGCATCGTTTGTTCGACCTGGGTGGCGAGCTGGCGATGCCCGAGTATCAGGCCGTGGATGAGTCCGAAATCGCCCGCCTGGAAGACGTCATTGACCGTTGGAACGAGGAAGTCGGCCCGCTCAAGGAATTCATCCTGCCGGGTGGCTCGCGCCTGATTGCCCAGGCCCACCTGTGCCGCAGCGTCGCGCGCACGGCCGAACGCCGCTGCCAGCACCTCAACGCCAGTGAAACGCTGCGCCCGGTGCTGCTCGCTTACCTGAATCGCCTGTCTGACCTGTTGTTCGTCGCCGCCCGCGTAATTGCCCGTCGCCAGCAAGTGGCTGAGGTGCTGTGGAAAGCGGCGGCCAAGCCTGAGTAGCAGAAGTAAAAAAGGCGTTGCGGGTAAGCGCAACGCCTTTGATACACAGGGTTCTACCTGCGTAGGCCCGTCAGCTTCGCTGGCGCGAGGCTGGGGTTTGCGGCTATCAACGCACGTTCTGGTACATCATCAAGCGTGCTGTTTCATGCAAGCCATGGGTCAGCTCCAGTAGGCGCTGGAACTCTTCCGGGTGCTGTTCGGCAACGTTTTCCAGAGGCACTTGCGAGGCGAGATCGTGCATGGTCGGCTTGCTGCCGTCATGGTTCATCTGCACCAGGAAGTCCTTGGTGACGCCGCCAATGATCGGGAAGGTGCCTTCGAGCAATACCAGGGGCACCACTCGCTCGCCTTCGGGCGCGGGCTGCTGAATGTCACGGCCTAAACTGCCATTCTGGAACTCGAAGCCCAGCAGACCGGCCACGGTCGGCAACAAATCGGCCAGGCCGACAGCCTCCTCAAACACCTTGGAGTCCAACCATTTCGGCCCGTGAATCAGCAGAGGCACGTGGTTGCTTTCCAGGCCCAGCTTCTCGAAGGCCGGCGGCATGTGCGGCAGCTGAGTGATGCGAGTGTTGTGGTCGCCGAACATGACGAAGATGGTGTCGTCGTACCAGCCCCCGGCCTTGGCGATGTCCATCAATCGACCAATGTTGAAGTCGAGCAGCCGCACAGCCTCGTATTGGGCCTTGGTGACCGAACCGTATTCACGCACCTCATCCTGAGTGAGCTCGCTGACCTGGAAGCCGTCATTGTCCTTGGGAATGGTGAAAGGACGATGGTTGCCGGCGGTCTGGATATAGGCGAAGAACGGCGTGTCGTCGGCGACTGCCTGCAAGAGCTTGTCGCTCTCCTTGAACAGGTCCAGGTCGGAAATGCCCCAGACGTCCACCAGCGGCGATTTCCAATGGCGCTCTTCATACAGCTGCACATCGTCAATGCTTTGACGAACCAGAGCGTTCATGTTGGCCCAACCGGAATTACCCCCGATCAGGTAAAACTTTTCATAACCTTCCAGCGCATTGATCAGGGTGTGCTGATTGGTGATCAACGGGTTGCGCGTGGCGGTTTGCTCGCGGGATACATCGGGAATCCCGGTAATGCTCGCCCACACGGTTTTGGCCGTGCCGGTCACTGGCACGTAGAAATGCTCGAAGAACCAGCTTTCCTTGGCCAGGCGGTCGATGTTCGGCGTCGGGTTCAGAGGATTGCCGTAGGCACCGACTGCGCTGGTGCCCAGGGATTCGAGCATCACGAAGACCACGTTCGGTCGACGCTCAGCCTGCAATTGATAAGGCTGCGGGGCCTGGGTGCGCTGGAAGTTCAGCGCCTGGTCATCCGGCTCCTGCACACCCAGGTACTGACTGATGGCCGGATAGTAACGGCGCACCACGTCTTCCTCGTAAGGCGTGCGTGACACGCGGGAGGTGTCATATAGGAACAGAACGGGGTTCAGGCCCAGGGCGGACACCTGGTTGTCGCCGGAGAAGAAGGCATCGCTCCAGCGCAGCGGCACCGGGTTCTCCAGGTTGACGCCGGAAACACGTCCGAGCAACGCGAGAAACAGGGCGACCACCATCACGGCACTGCCCCATGCCACCGACCATTTCTTCAGCGGCTTGGCGGGGCGATCCAGGGTGATGCGCTCCAGACGCACCAGGGCAAACCAGGCCAGTACACTGGTCAGCAGCCAGCCCAGGGTGATCCACACCACGGGGTAGGTCTGCCAGACCATGTCGGTGGAAATCTGCGCATCTTCCAGGAAGCGGAACACCGTGGCATTGATGCGCACCCCCAGGTAGGCGTAGTGGCCAAAATCAACGATGTAGACCATCAACAGCACGGCCAGCGCCACGGCCAGGTAGGCACGGGCGATCCAGCGCAGCACGGGCTCGCGGGTCAGGTTCCAGCGCGGCAGCCAAGCCAGTACGGCAACCGGCAGCAGCACCAGGACGGCCAGGCGCAGGTCGAAGCGCAGACCAATGCCCAAGGTGTCGGGCACAGCTTCAACACCGCTCAGCGTGCTGCTGTCGAGCCCGGAAAAGCCAAAGAAGAACATCAACCGCAACGCGGCGAACAGCGCGAACAGCAGCGCGACTGCGCCGACTACATAATGCAAACGGCGCGATTGCAGCCAATCCATCAGTTCCACCTCTTATCCCAGGCATGCCGCCGGCAGCTCATTAGCTCGCTGACAGTGCTGGTTGTGTACGTTCCGCCGAGAAGGCCGGAGGGGCCTTTTCCACAAATGACAATGCGGTCCTGCGCAAACACGCAGAACCGCAGTTATGCCGATGAATCAGTCTGCCAGTACGTTGGCGCGTCGCGGCAGGCACAGCCGGACAGCACCGACAAACAGCGCACCCCAGCAGTACATCGCGACAAACGGATCCAGTAGGTAATCCCAGTAGTTATCCGACGAGATCAGCTCCAGGCTGAAGCACAGCGTGGCCAGTGTGAGCATCGCCATCGCCAGTCCGTTGCGCCAGTACAGCATCAGCAGAGCCAGCGCTCCGACCACCACAATCATCTCGCGCGGATTGTACCCGAGGCGATACGGATCGAAAGGAGTCATTCCCAGCGTGGCGGGATACAGCAGCAACCCCATCACCCCAAACAACACGATGATTTGCCAACGCTGCGGACTGGCCAGGCGCTCGACACAGCCCAGGCGTACCAAGGTGACCCAGCCCAACCCCAGTACGGTAACAATCGATACGTCATGGGCAAGCGTACGCAGGTAAATGGCCAGCGGCAGACCGTCAACTGGCACATAACCGACCAGCAACAAGCCGGCCAACACGACGCATTGAGTGCGCAACGACAATTTACCCGTGGGCAGCAGCAGGAACGCCACCAAGGTAACGCTGAGATGGATATGCCATAAATCAAGCATTACAGACGCTCCTCAAGCCAGGCATCGTTGAAACTGACGTGTTTGATGAAGGTGTTATTCCATGAATAAACCACGTGATAAAACCCGTTCGAGCCGCGTATGAAATAGGGGTATTCGTACTCGAAGTCACACTCGCCACGCTTGCAGTTGCGCTGATCGATATTGGACATAAAGTCCGGCAGCAAGCCCTGGCGACGCTCACCACTGGAGCGCAGGAACTCTTCACTGATCAGGTTGCGGTACTCCGCCTCGGCAAAGGGGTTGCCCTGCGGGTCCGGCGACTGATCCAGCTCGACGAGCGGACGCCATTGGCTCATGTCGGCATTGGTGCCGTACAGACTGAGACGGAAACGACCACTGCTTAGGTCATTCAGGGCCACCAACAGACCATGGCCTGACGTGCCCACAGCCGCCAATGACGAGTTCGGGTTTTGCGGCTGCAGCGCCTGCGGCTCGCTCCACGTACGGCCGCCATCCTCGGTGCGGCTGGCCAGTACGTGGCGCTCGCCCTTGCCCGCATAGCGCAACATGGCCACCGCGCGCTGCCCATCCAGTGGCACTACGGTCGGCTGCAGATTATCCGTGCCGTGACTGATGCGGAACTTGTCGATCACCTGACCGTCACGGTCCAGGTACAGGTATTCGGAAAATTTGCCGAGGAACTCATGATAAACCGGCAGACCGATCGAGCCGTCGGCGTGCACCACCGGCGCACTGCGCACCAGCGTGCTGATATTCAGGAACGGCGAGGTGACCAGTTGGCGCGGCGTTGACCAGCTGGTGCCTAAATCGTCCGAGTAGGTGGCATTGATCGCACTGCCAGCCCAACCGCCCAGCGACACCGAGACGTAGAACAACCACAGGCGCTCATCAGGCGTCATGACAATGACGGGGTTACCCAGTTTGCGGATGTATTTCTGAATCCCATCACGGGTCGAATCGCGGGTGGCCAGGACCATTTCCTCGCCCCACTCTCCGCTCTGTGCGTCGTAGCGCGCACCCCGAATTTGCACGTCGGCGGCGCCTTCGCGTGTGCCGGCAAACCAGACTGACATCAAACCGCCGTCGGGCAGTGCGGCGACCGCGGAAGAATGCACGAAATCATCCAGGTCCGACGACGCGAAACGACTGGTGTAGACCGGCACCTGGGCTGCAGAGTCAGCCGGAAGTGGGGCCTGCGCGACAGCAAAACCTGCCAGTTCGACACCAGGCTTGTCGAACCAGGCAAATGCAAACACACCGATCAGACAGAGAATACTCAGGCTCGTCACAAGCCGTTTGGATTGGATAAATTGCATGATGAATCCACGTTTGGCCAACTACAGAACCCGCACGTACAGCGGGAGGGTTCACTTAGCGCCTGGTCATGCACTGGAGAGCAGACCGGCAGGATGCAAACGCCCATAACGAACCAAGCCATAAAATTGGCATCGCTTCGCTATCAACGTGCGTTAGACGCCTCATACAATAATTGGGCCAGCTTTTGCTCAGAGCACCTACTGATTGTCAAGGCAGGCCTTGGAGGACTCTCCCACGAAGAGAAAGACCGCCAAGCGACGCTTGGCGGTCTTTAGAAGATTCGCGACGAGTCAATCAGAAACGGGACGTAGAAATGAGCCTAACCGTTAACCCAGCGGCCAAAGTCCGCGGATCGCAGCGATGCCCTGCGCGCCACACTTCCTGGCTCGGACCACACCGTCTGGCGTCAGCCCGCCGAGAAAAAATACCGGCCGCGTGCAGCTCACAGTCAATTCTTGAGCTCGCTCCCAGCCCAATGGCACAGTCTCCGGATGGGTCTCGGTAGGCAGTACGGGTGACAAGGTGACGAAGTCCACCCCCATCTGCTCGGCCATGGCCAGTTCTTCGGCGTTGTGACAGGACGCCGCCAACCAGCGCTCGCGGGGAAAAGGCCGCCCCTGGTCAACGTAGCGGCGTAGCTGTTGGCTGCTCAGGTGCCAGCCGGCCGCCGGGAAATCCCCCAGCCATTCCAAGGGTCCTTTGAGCATCAGTTGCGCGCGCCCGGCGCACAGCCCTACCGCATCTACGGCCATGTCGCGGTACTGGGCATCGAACATGGTCGGTGCGCGCAACTGGATCAGCCGCACACCAGTGTCCAGCGCCCGTTTCAGCCCCATCAGCACTTCTTGCGCCGGCAAGCCCTCCGGCGTAATCAAGTACTGCTCCGGCAAACGCGCAGCGGCAACGATGGGGGCATTGGCGGCGGGAAATTCATACTCCGCCAGGTGCCGGGGCGCCACCCAGGCCAGCGGCTGGCCTTCGGCGCCATGGGGCTCGCCGTCAAATGCCGTGACCTCCCAGACATCCAGCAGTACGTGTTTGTCTGGATAATCGTGGGGAATCTGAATCAACGGCTGCGCCGTACGCACGACAATTCCCAGTTCCTCGTGCAGCTCCCGGGCCAGCGCAGCGAGGACCGACTCGCCCTCTTCCACCTTGCCGCCCGGAAACTCCCACAAGCCACCTTGATGCTTGTCATTCGGTCGCCGGGCGATCAGCACCCGGCCGTCGTCGCCACGAATCACCGCCGCGGCCACGTGTACACGCTTCATTCCAAGGTCTCCGTTTCCTGCAGGGCGGCCCGGTACCAGCGCTGGAAAGCCGGCCACTGATAGATGGTCGCCACATAGTCTGCCGCCACCGGAGGCAGCGCGATTGCGTAGCTGTGAAAGCGCGCAGCCACGGGGGCAAAGAACGCATCGGCAATGCTTGCATGGCCGAAAAGAAAGGGGCCGTCGGCACCAAACCGTTGCCGGCAGCTTAGCCACAAGGCGCCTATGCGCTCGATATCGGCGCTGGCCTCAGCCGGCAGATCGCTTAACTCGACCTGGCGCTTGAGGTCCATGGGCAGGTGCGTTCGCAGCGCCACGAAGCCGCTGTGCATTTCCGCGCACATCGAACGCGCCAGGGCCCGGCCATATTCGCCGCGCGGCCACAGATGAGCCTCGGGAAAACGCTCGGCCAGGTATTCGGCGATCGCCAGGGAATCCCACACCGGACCGAGCTCGGTCAGCAGCACGGGGACTTTGCCGCTAGCCGAGATCTCCAGCAGTCGCGCCTGAGTGTCAGGTTGGCCCAGGACAATCCGCCGCTCCTGGTAACGCTCGCCCGTCAAGGCCAGTGCCAGGGCTGCACGCAGCGACCAGGAGGAATAGTTTTTGTTGCCGATTATCAGAGTCAGGGACATAACAGCCTCCGCAAGCTGCCAGGTAACGCAAGGTGGATGGGTAAGGGAGCCGTCCAACAGCTCCCGCAACGCGCCTACCCACCCTGCGAACGTGCAGCCTGTGGCCTGCCGATCAGGTGCGGTATTCCGCGTTGATCTTCACGTACTCATGGGACAGGTCGGTGGTCCAGATGGTCTCACTGCACGCGCCGCGGCCCAGCTCGATCCGAATGGTGATCTCGGCTTGTGCCATCACCGCCGCGCCCTGCTCCTCAGTGTAGGTCGAGGCGCGACCGCCCTGGCTGGCGATGCACACGTCGCCGAGGTACACATCGATCTTGCTCACGTCCAACTCAGGCACGCCCGCGCGACCCACTGCGGCAAGAATGCGCCCCCAGTTGGGGTCGGACGCAAACAGCGCGGTCTTGATCAACGGCGAATGGGCCACAGCGTAGCCGACATCCAGGCATTCCTGATGGGTGCCGCCGCCGTTAACCTGCACGGTAACGAATTTGGTCGCGCCCTCGCCGTCACGCACGATGGACTGAGCGACCTCCATGAACACCTCGAACACCGCTTGCTTGAGCTTGGCGAACAGCTCGCCGGTGGCCGCGGTGATTTCCGGCAGGCTGGTCTGGCCGGTGGCGATCAGCATGCAGCAATCGTTGGTCGAGGTATCGCCATCGATGGTGATGCGGTTGAACGATTTGTTGGCCGCATCGCGCACCAGATCCTGCAGCACGTCACGGGCCACCTTGGCGTCGGTGGCGATGTAACCGAGCATGGTGGCCATGTTCGGCCGGATCATCCCGGCACCCTTGGAAATGCCGGTCACGGTGACGGTCACGCCGTCATGCTGGAACTGGCGGCTGGCGCCCTTGGGCAGGGTGTCGGTGGTCATGATGCCTTCAGCAGCCTGCGCCCAGTGATCCTCGGCCAGATCGGCCAGGGCGGCAGGCAATGCCGCTTCGATTTTTTCCACCGGCAGCGGCTCGCCGATCACGCCCGTGGAATACGGCAGCACCGCGCTGGCCGGCACGCCGGTCAGCTCCGCCAGCCTGGCGCAGGTGCGCTCGGCGGCGCGTAGTCCCGGCTCGCCGGTCCCCGCATTGGCGTTGCCGGTGTTGGTCAGCAGGTAACGCACCTCACCCTGGGCGCGCTGCTTGGCAAGGATCACCGGCGCGGCGCAGAACGCATTCAAGGTGAAGACCCCGGCCACGCGCGAACCTTCCGCACAGCGCATCACCACCACATCCTTGCGCCCGACGCGCTTGATGCCAGCGGAGGCAATGCCGAGTTCAAAACCGGGTACCGGGTGCAGTGTGGGCAGAGGGCCAAGACCAACAGCCATGGAAGCGCTCCTAATCAGAAAATGAAAGTCGCCGTAGCGGCGTTGCAGTGTAAGGAAAAACGCCGCGAGCGGAAGATCCGGTCGCGGCGCTGATCAGCATGGACAGCTAAAGGTTAATTAACCTGGCCGTGGCAATGCTTGTACTTCTTGCCAGAGCCGCAAGGACACGGCTCGTTGCGGCCAATCTTCGGCTCGGTGCGCACCGTGGTCAGGGCAGGTGCCTGAGCGGCGACCGGCTCCGGCTGCTCGGGCTCCAGCCCGGGCGCTGCGGCATGCTCGAATTGCATGCGCTGGGCCAGGGATTCGGCCTCGCGACGCAGGCGCGCCTCTTCCTCGGCCGGGTCTTCGCGGCGCACCTGGACGTGCGACAGCACACGAATGGTGTCGCGACGGATGGTGTCCAGCAGTTCCTGGAACAGGTTGAAGGACTCGCGCTTGTACTCCTGCTTGGGGTTCTTCTGCGCGTATCCACGCAGGTGAATCCCATGACGCAGGTGGTCCATGGTGGACAGGTGATCCTTCCACAGATCATCGACTACACGCAGCAGAATCTGCTTTTCGAAGGTGCGCAGCGTGTCGGCGCCGGCCAGTTCTTCCTTCTGCGCATACGCGGCCAACAGCGCCTCACGAATTCTCTCGCGCAGCGTGTCTTCGTACAGCTTGTCGTCTTCGTCCAGCCACTGTTGCAACGGCAGATCCAGGGCGAAGTCGCTTTTCAGCGTGGCCTCCAGACCCTTGATATTCCATTGTTCGGGCAGCGATTGCGGCGGCATGTGCGAATTGATGGCACTTTCCAGCACTTCCTCGCGGAATTCACTGATGGTGTCACCCACATCGGCGGCCGCCAGCAGACTGTTGCGCATGTGGTAGATCACCTTGCGCTGCTCGTTGGCCACGTCATCGAATTCCAGCAATTGCTTACGGATATCGAAGTTACGGCCTTCGACCTTTCGCTGGGCCTTTTCAATGGCGTTGGTGACCATGCGATGCTCGATGGCCTCGCCGGACTGCATGCCCAGCGCCTTCATGAAGTTCTTCACCCGGTCAGAGGCGAAGATGCGCATCAGGCTGTCTTCCAGCGACAGGTAGAAACGGCTGGAGCCCGGATCACCTTGGCGACCGGAACGACCACGCAGCTGGTTGTCGATACGCCGCGATTCGTGACGTTCGCACGCGATCACATGCAAACCGCCGGACTCGATCACCTGCTGGTGACGCTTCTGCCAATCGGCCTTGATCTGTGCAATCTGTTCTTCGGTCGGCGGCTCTTGGCTGGACTGCTCGAGCGCGGCGATTTCCACTTCCCAGTTGCCACCGAGCACGATGTCGGTGCCGCGACCGGCCATGTTGGTGGCAATGGTCAACCCACCCGGGCGACCGGCCTGGGCAACGATCTCGGCTTCTTTTTCGTGGTACTTGGCGTTGAGCACGTTGTGCTGGATGCCGGCCTGAGTGAGCAGCTGCGAGACATACTCGGAGCTTTCGATCGAGGCTGTACCCACCAGCACCGGGCGGCCCTGTGCTTGGCATTCCTGAATATCGGCGATGATGGCCTGGAACTTCTCTTCTTGCGTGAGATAAACCAGGTCATTGAAATCCTTGCGCGCCACCGGCTTGTTGGTGGGAATCACCACCACTTCCAGGCCGTAGATCTGCTGGAACTCGAACGCTTCGGTGTCGGCCGTGCCGGTCATGCCGGCCAGCTTCTTATACAGGCGGAAATAGTTCTGGAAGGTGGTCGAAGCCAGTGTCTGGCTCTCGGCCTGGATCGGCAGGCCTTCCTTCGCCTCAATGGCCTGGTGCAGGCCCTCGGACAAGCGACGCCCCGGCATGGTACGACCGGTGTGTTCGTCAATCAGCAGAACCTGATCGTTCTGCACGATGTATTCGACGTTGCGGTTGAACAGCTTGTGTGCGCGCAGGCCGGAATAGACATGGGTGAGCAGCGACAGGTTATGCGCCGAGTAGAGGCTTTCTCCTTCGCCCAGCAAACCGACCTGGCTGAGCAATTCCTCGACGAACTGGTGGCCGGCTTCGTTGAGTTCGACCTGGCGGGTCTTCTCGTCGATGCTGTAGTGGCCTTCCTCGATGATGCGCGTTTCTTGCCCTTCGATTTCCTCGACCTGACGCTTGAGTCGGGGAATCAGCTGGTTGATCTGCTGATACAGCTTGGAGCTGTCCTCGGCCTGACCGGAAATAATCAACGGGGTACGCGCCTCGTCGATCAGAATGGAGTCCACCTCGTCGATTACGGCAAAATTCAGCTCGCGCTGGAATTTCTCCTCCAGGCTGAACGCCATGTTGTCGCGCAGGTAGTCGAAACCGAATTCGTTGTTGGTGCCGTAGGTGATGTCGGCAGCATAAGCCGCGCGCTTTTCTTCTGGCGCCTGGAAGGGGGTGACGATTCCCACGCTCAGGCCGAGGAATTCATACAGCGGCCGCATCCAGTTGGCATCGCGGCGGGCCAGGTAATCGTTGACCGTGACCACATGCACGCCCTTGCCCTCCAGGGCATTGAGGTACACCGCCAGGGTGCCGACCAGGGTCTTGCCCTCGCCGGTGCGCATTTCGGCAATCTTGCCATCATGCAGGGTCATGCCGCCGATCAACTGTACATCAAAGTGCCGCATGCCCATGACCCGCTTGCCCGCCTCGCGGGCTACGGCGAAGGCTTCGGGCAACAGTTGATCGAGGGTTTCGCCTTTGCCGAGCCGGGCTCGAAACTCTACGGTCTTGTCCCGCAACTGCTCATCGGTCAGCGCCAGCATCTGCTCTTCGAGCGCATTGACGGTTTGCACCGTCTTGAGCATGCGTTTGACTTCCCGTTCGTTCTTGCTTCCAAAGAGTTTTCTCAACAAAGGCGCAAACATATCGACTAGTTCTTCCACACATAGGAATGGAGGACGACCAGACAGCCGCCCGCGCGATCTGCTGATCGCACACGAAAGACAGCATTCTACCCGGAAACAGAGATCAGGAAAGCGCCCTTATCGGCGCTTACTTGGCACTTTTCGCGCTGGCGATGAAGCTGTAGGGATTGACCTGGCGGCCATTCTTGATGACTTCGAAGTGCACGTGAGGCCCGGTCGAGCGCCCCGAGCTGCCCACTGTGGCGATGGCCTGGCCGCGTTTGACCAACTCGCCTATCTGCACGAGGTTCTCACGATTGTGTGCATACAGCGTCTTGTAGCCATCGCCATGACTGATTTCCACCGTGGTGCCATAGCCGCTCTTGCGGCCTGACCAGGTCACGACGCCCGCCGCAACCGCGACGACGTCAGTGCCTTCACGGGCCGCGAAGTCGACCCCTTTATGCATACGGGGCGTACCGTTGAACGGGTCGGTTCGGCGCCCGAAAGGAGAGGACAGATACCCCTGACGCACCGGACGCCCGGAAACGCTGCCTGCTTCGCTCAAGCGGCGCTCAGCCAGCACATCTTCGAGCACTTCAAGCTGCTGCTCGCGGCTGTCCAGGCGCTCCAGCAACTCATCCAGCGTCTGCAGGAAGGGCGGCGGCGTGAATGCAGCGCTATCGATCAGCTCTTCGGGACCGCCCTGCCCGACGTTGAGGGAAAAATCGAATTCCCGCGCATCCAGTTTGGCCAACTCGGTCAAACGCTCGCCGAGCGCATCAAGACGTGTCAGGCGCGCCTGCAGCTCGGCGATATGGACGCCAAACGCCTCTAACTGACGTTGCGCGTCACGTCGCGCCTCGCTCACTGTAGCGCGCTGCTGCTGAAAGCGAGCCTCTACCTGAGCAGCCTGGTTATTGAAAAAAGGCTGCAAGTACCCTCCCAGCGCGATGCCGGAAGCCAGCACCACAACCGCCAACGTGGCTAAACCCGCCGCGAGCACTCGAGAATCGAGACTGAACGAGCGCGCCGCGCCCTGGCTCCGACTGAGCAGAATGACTTGCATATATCCCCCTGGTAACGCATACGGCTGCCTGGCTTTGTTACCATGCGCCTTTGTCAACATCAGGCGTCCTGCCATGACTTTTCGTCCCTTGCCGGCCCGGGCTCCCGCTGCACTCCTGCGCGAAGCGAAACCCCTGAAAGCGCTGTTTGGCGAAGCCCAACGGCTCTCTAACCTTCAGCGTCTACTGGAAAGCCAGCTACAGCCCGCAGCCCGCGAACACTGCCGTGTCGCTTCCTGGCGAGAGGGCTGCCTGTTGCTGATCGTTACCGACGGCCACTGGGCCACTCGCTTGCGTTATCAACAACGTCGCTTGATGCGCCAATTGCAGGCGTGCGAAGAGTTCGCGAACCTAACGAGAATCCTCTTCAAGGTGCAACCACCTCACACCTCAAACCGTGCACCCGGTCACACCCCGGAACTGACTCTTTTTGCCGCACGCAACATTCAGGAAACCGCCGCAGCCATTGATGACCCAAAACTGCGAGAAGCCCTGGAACGCCTGGCAAGTCGTGTCAAAAAACCCGACCAGACGTGATAGCACAATACGATCATGCAAGAAAAAGACCATGATAGCAATTAGACACTCGGCGGATACCGCCGTCCTGACCAAGGGCCACCAAGGCAATTTCTCACCGCCTGCGGCAATAAACGGCCCGCTTTTGCCGCAGAGATATGAGTCCTCGATAGCCCATTAGGGCGATCGATCCCCGCGAGCGTCAGACCACCCATCTGTCCGACCACAACGCTGCCATAAGGCAAAAAAAAGGCCACCTAATAAGGTGGCCAAACAAAAGAGAAGGAGGAAATCAGGGAATCAGACAGCAGCAGCCGGACGCATATAGGAAATCGGTGCATCCTTCGTATCATCGAAGGTGACAACTTCCCAGGCATCTTTTTGTGCGATCAGCGCACGCAACAGCTGGTTATTCAGCGCATGGCCGGATTTATAGCCACGGAACTCGCCAATCAGACTGTTGCCCAGCAGATAAAGGTCGCCAATGGCATCCAGAATCTTGTGTTTGACGAATTCATCTTCGTAACGCAAACCGTCCTCGTTGAGGACACGGTTTTCATCAACCACGATCGCGTTCTCGACACTGCCACCCAAGGCAAGGTTGTGGGAACGCAAAAACTCGATGTCACGCATGAACCCAAAGGTCCGCGCACGGCTGACCTCCTTGACGAACGACGTGCTGGAGAAATCCACGCTCGCCGTCTGGGTGCGCCCACGGAAAACCGGATGATCGAAATCGATCTCGAAGCTGACCTTGAAGCCTTCAAAAGGCACGAAGGTCGCGCGCTTGTCGCCGTCTTGAACGGTGATCTCGCGCTTGATGCGAATGAACTTCTTGTGTGCGTCCTGCTCTTGCAGGCCAGCAGACTGAATCAGAAAGACGAAGGGCCCCGCACTGCCATCCATGATCGGCACTTCCGAGGCGGACAGTTCGACATAAGCATTGTCGATGCCCAGCCCGGCCATTGCCGAGAGCAGGTGTTCCACGGTGTCGACCTTGACATCGCCGTTATAAAGCGTGGTGGACATGGTGGTTTCGCCGACATTTTCTGCCCGTGCGCAGATGTCCACGACGGGATCGAGGTCGACGCGACGGAACACGATGCCGGTGTCCACAGGTGCAGGCTTCAGGGTCAGGTAAACCTTTTCCCCAGAATGCAAGCCCACGCCGGTGGCGCGGATAATGTTCTTTAGAGTGCGTTGTTTGATCATGACAGTGGCTGCTTTATGCGCGAATGCGTTTCTTGTCAACAAAGGCCGAAATCATAGCAGACCCGGCCTTTGCTGAATACCGAACACGCAAATCATCCTGATAAGCTCCGTCAATCGGCCTGACGACGAAGGAATGCTGGAATATCCAGGTAATCCAGATCTTCCTGCGGATTATGCTTGGGCGCCATTGAAGCCTGGCCCTGATTGCGCATGACCGTAGGACGTTCCAGATCTCGATAGTTAACGGCCGCCGGCTCGCCTCGCTGAGTCGTAACGCCCGGCGCAGACGCTGCTGCGGCGTTGGACTGCAACGTGTTGTCGATCACCTTGACGGGCTTTTCAGCCTTGGCCGGACCGAGGCCCGTGGCGACTACGGTGACATGCAATTCATCACGCAGATCCGGATCGACCACCGCGCCCACCTTGACGGTGGCATTGTCGGAAGCGAAAGCGTTGACGATCTCGCCCACAGTGGCGTATTCGCCCAGGGACAGGTCCAGACCCGCGGTGATGTTCACCAGGATGCCGCGGGCGCCCTGCAGGTTGACGTCTTCGAGAAGCGGGTTACGGATCGCCGCCTCGGTAGCTTCGCGAGCACGATTCGGGCCGCTGGCACTGCCGGTGCCCATCATCGCCATGCCCATTTCCGCCATGACGGTTTTCACGTCCGCAAAGTCGACGTTCATCAGACCTTCTCGCAGCATGATGTCGGAGATCCCGCGCACCGCACCGCACAGTACGTCGTCAGCCTTGGCAAACGCGGACAGCAGGGTTGCGTCCTTGCCGAGGATGGTCAGCAGCTTTTCGTTGGGGATGGTGATCAGCGAGTCGACGCACTCGGCCAACTGACTAATGCCTTCATCAGCCACCAGCATGCGCTTCTTGCCCTCGAAGGGGAACGGACGGGTCACCACCGCGACGGTCAGGATGCCCATTTCCTTGGCCACCTGCGCAATGATCGGCGCCGCACCGGTACCGGTACCACCGCCCATGCCTGTGGTGATGAACACCATGTCCGCGCCCTGCAGTACTTCGGCCACGCGCTCGCGGTCTTCCAGTGCGGCCTGGCGACCGATCTCCGGATTAGTGCCTGCACCCAGGCCCTTGGTCACGCTGCGGCCCAGTTGCAACACGGTGCGCGCACCGATGTTCTTCAACGCCTGGGCATCGGTGTTGGCGCAGATGAACTCGACGCCTTCGATGTTGCTGCGGACCATGTGATTGACGGCATTACCACCACCGCCACCGACGCCGATCACCTTGATGACCGCGTTTTGCGTAACGTTATCTACGAGCTCGAACATGATTCCCTCTCCTCTCTCTTCTCGTTTTTACCTACTGCTACTGCTTGTCAGAAGTTGCCCTGGAACCACCGCTTCATCCGTTCCAGAACAGGTATCCTGGCGTCTTCGCCAAACGTACCGGGGCTGGGCATGATGAAGCCGTCAGCCTGCTTCTTCAGCCCGTAGAGCAGTAGGCCCACGCCCGTTGAATAAATGGGGTTGCGCACCACGTTGGCCAGTCCCTTGACGCTATGGGGCACGCCTAGACGTACCGGCATGTGAAAGATTTCTTCGGCCAGATCGACTGCGCCTTCCATTTTCGCGGTCCCACCGGTGAGGACGATGCCGGCCGGGATCATGTCCTCATAGCCACTACGCCGCAGTTCGGCCTGAATCAGCGTGAAAAGTTCGTCGTAGCGCGGTTCGACCACTTCTGCCAATGCCTGGCGGGACAATTCCCGCGGCGGTCGATCACCGACACTGGGCACCTTGATGGTTTCCCCAGCGCCAGCCAGATTGGCAAGCGCGCAAGCATATCGAATCTTGATCTCTTCGGCATACTGCGTCGGTGTGCGCAAGGCCATGGCGATGTCATTTGTGACCTGGTCGCCAGCAATGGGGATGACGGCGGTGTGGCGAATCGCCCCTTCGGTGAATATCGCGATGTCGGTAGTACCACCCCCGATGTCCACCAGGCACACGCCCAACTCTTTTTCATCCTCGGTGAGCACTGCGTAGGCGGAGGCCAGTTGCTCGAGAATGATGTCGTCGACTTCCAGGCCGCAACGGCGCACGCATTTCTCGATGTTCTGCGCGGAGTTCACCGCACAGGTGACCACATGCACCTTGGCCTCCAGGCGTACGCCGGACATGCCCAAGGGCTCGCGCACACCCTCCTGATTGTCGATCACGTAATCCTGCGGCAGCGTGTGCAATACGCGCTGGTCGGCAGGAATGGCCACGGCCTGCGCGGCATCCAGCACGCGCTCAAGGTCCGCAGTACTCACTTCGCGATCACGAATGGCCACGATGCCGTGGGAGTTCAGGCTGCGAATATGGTTGCCAGCCAGCCCGACAAAGGCCGAGTGGATGTAGCAGCCCGCCATTTGCTGGGCCTCTTCAACCGCCCGCTGGATCGACTGCACGGTGGATTCGATATTCACCACCACGCCTTTTTTCAGGCCACGGGAAGGGTGCGAGCCGATCCCGACGATCTCCAGCTGACCGTCATCGCCGACTTCACCAACCAACGCCACCACCTTGGAGGTGCCGATGTCCAGGCCGACGATCATCTTGCCGCTCTGCACAGTTGACATATCTGCTGTCTTCTCCTCAATTCACGGCGCGGCCAGAGGCGGCCGTGTCGCTCACCGGCTCGCGCCATGCCACGGCCAGGCCGTTGGCATAACGCAGGTCGATGCGCTCAATGTTGGCTATCTGCGGTTTCAGGGCCTTGTCATAAATGGCCACCAGGCGATGGACTTTTTCCACGATGTGATCGCGCCCGAGCAAGAGCTCGATGGAGGGTCCCGCCTCACCCGACCCTAGCGACACGAACCAGCTGCCGCGCTCGCGCAATTCCAGGCGGCGGATGCTGAACCCCAATGGGCGCAGCATCTGGCTCAGCACCTGGTAGTGCTGCATGATTCGCTGCTTGGCCCGCTCTGGGCCGTGCAACTGCGGTAGGTAGTGGTAACTGCTCAGCTCACGCGGTACGAATGCCTCGCCCTGGTTGTTGAGCAGCGCTTCCTCGCCCCAGCGGGCAATCGGCAGGTATTCGTGCAACTGGATCTGTACCTGATCCGGCCAGATGCGCCGGACTTCCGCACTGGCGATCCACGGCATGCTTTCCAGCGCGGCGCGCATACCGGTGAGGTCCAGGTTGAAGAAGCTACTGTCGACAAAGAGCTCGATGCGTTGCTCGACGGCCTGCGCGCTGGTGTAGTTGAGTTCCCCGCTGATCCCGACCTTGGCAATCGGCCGGTCGATATAAGGCAACAGGCGCGGGGCCAGCTCCTGGCCGCTCCATACCAACGCCACCAGCACCAGGATCCAGCCGAGACGCTTGAGTGTCTGCGGCGCCAGCTTCGGCAAGCGTGCCCGTAGCGGCTCGCGGGCCACCGGGCGACTGGCGCCCCGGGGGACCGGCTTGCGGCCGGTTGCGGGCGACGGGTGACGAAGCTGGAAAGCGCCCATGTCAGCCCCTTGCTTCCAAGCTGTCGGCCAGAATGCTCAATACCAGTTGCTGGAAGTCCAGACCTGCCGCCCGAGCCGCCATGGGCACCAGGCTGTGGTCGGTCATACCCGGCACGGTGTTGACTTCCAACAGCCAGAATTTTCCCTCGGCATCCTGCATCACATCGGCCCGGGCCCAGCCCTGGGTGCCGACCGCCGCGCAGGCCTGGGCAGTCAGTTCACGCAGCTCGGCTTCCTTCTCGGCATCGAGGCCGCAGGGAATGCGGTACTGGGTGTCGTTGGAGAGGTATTTTGCCTCGTAGTCATAAAAGGTATTGGGGGTGCCCAGTGCAATGGGCGGCAAAACCTCGCCGCGCAGCATGGCGATGGTGAATTCCGGACCCTGGATCCATTGCTCGACCAGCACCTGGCTGTCATAGGTATTGGCGTCACGCCAGGCGCTAATGAGGCCCTCGGTATTCGTCACCTTGGCCATCCCGATGCTGGAGCCTTCATGGGCCGGCTTGACGATCAACGGGAAGCCCAGCTCCTCGGCGGCAGCCCGGCAATCATCTTCACTGCGCAGCACCGCATGGCGCGGGGTCGACAGACCCAGGCTCTGCCACACCTGCTTGGTGCGCAGCTTGTCCATGGCCAGTGCCGAGGCCAGCACGCCACTGCCGGTGTAGGGGATGCCCAGGCACTCCAGCAGGCCTTGCATACTGCCGTCTTCGCCGCCGCGCCCGTGCAGGACGATAAAGGCCCGGTCGATCCTCTCGCTGCCCAGGCGCTGCAGAAAGTCATCGCCGACATCGATACCGAAGGCATCCACACCTGCCTGCTGCAAGGCTTCCAGCACCGCAGCGCCGGATTTAAGGGAAACGTCCCGCTCGGCACTCTTGCCGCCAAACAACACGGCAACGCGACCGAACACCTGCGGGTCGAGAGTGGTTTGCAAGGCGGCACTCATTGCGCACTTCCTTCGCCGCTTGCGGCGAACAACGGGTGACTGAACAGGTGCGGTGCGAGCCCACCGATATCACCGGCGCCCTGGCACAACAGAATATCGCCGCCACGCAGCAGCGGCTTGAGCACAGGGGCCAAGTCGCTGCCGCGCTCGACGTAAATCGGGTCGAGCAGCCCGCGCTGGCGGATGCTGTGGCACAGATTGCGGCTGTCGGCACCGGGAATCGGCTCTTCCCCAGCCGGGAAGACTTCCATCAGCAGCAACACATTGCTCTCGGCGAGCACCTGCACGAAATCCTCGTACAGATCGCGGGTACGAGAAAAACGGTGAGGTTGGTAGACCATCACCAGCCGGCGATCCGGCCAGCCACCGCGCACGGCCTTGATCACTGCTGCCACTTCGCGTGGGTGGTGACCGTAATCGTCGACCAACATCACGCTGCCATCGTCGACCGGCAGTTCGCCGTAGACCTGGAAACGCCGACCGACGCCCTGGAAACCGGAAAGCCCCTGAACGATGGCGTCATCGCTGATCCCTTCATCGGTGGCGATGGCGATGGTGGCCAGGGCATTGAGCACGTTGTGATTGCCCGGCATGTTGACGGTCACCGGCAGCGGCTCATGACCGTGGCGCAGCACGGTGAAGTGGGTGCGCATGCCTTCCTGACGAACGCCCACCGCGCGCAGGTCAGCGTCCTCGGTAAAGCCGTAGGTCAGGGTCGGTCGGGCGATCTGCGGAAGAATCTCGCGCACCACCGGATCATCGATGCACAGCACGGCCAGGCCGTAGAACGGCAGGTTGTGCAGGAAATCGACGAAGGTGCGCTTCAATTTGTTGAAGTCACCTTCGTAGGTGCTCATGTGGTCGGCGTCGATGTTGGTCACCACCGACACCATCGGCTGCAGGTGCAGGAAGCTGGCATCGCTCTCGTCGGCTTCGGCGATCAAGAAACGGCTGCCGCCCAACTGGGCATTGGTTCCCGCGGCATTCAGGCGCCCACCGATGACGAAGGTGGGGTCCAGCCCGGCGGCGGCAAACACCGAGGCCAGCAGACTGGTGGTGGTGGTCTTGCCATGGGTACCGGCCACGGCGATGCCATGCCGGTAGCGCATCAGTTCGGCGAGCATCTCGGCACGCGGGACCACGGGAATGCGACGCTCCAGAGCGTGGGCGACCTCCGGGTTGCTCTCATTGACGGCGCTGGAAATTACCAGCACATCGGCTTCTTCGACGTTCTGCGCGTGGTGGCCGATAAACACATGGGCACCGAAACTTTCCAGCCGGATCGTGACCGGCGAAGCCTTGATATCCGATCCGGAAACCTCGTAGCCCATGTTGAGCAGCACCTCGGCGATGCCACACATGCCCGCCCCGCCGATACCGACGAAGTGGATGCGCCGGATACGGCGCATGCGCCTGACTTCAGCCTTTGCAGCGGCGGGCGATTTAGCCACGGGCCACCTCCAGGCAAATATCCACCACCCGACGGGTGGCATCGGGCATGGCCAGATCGCGGGCAATGGTGCCCATGGCATCGAGTCGTTGCGGTTGCATCAGCACCTCGTTCAGCTGCGCGGCCAGCGCGGCCGCATCAGTAGTGGCTTGCGGCAGCAGGACGGCAGCGCCCTCCCGGGCCAGGAATTCGGCATTGCGCGTCTGGTGGTCATCAATGGCATGGGGCAGCGGCACCAGGAAGGCCGGCAGCCCGGCGGCGGCCAGTTCGCTGACGGTCAGCGCGCCCGCGCGGCAGATCACCAGATCGGCCCAGGCATAAGCGCCGGCCATGTCTTCGATAAACGGCGCGACATGAGCCTTGAGGCCAGCATCGGCATAACGCTGCCGGGTGATCTCGGCATGCTGGGCGCCGGTCTGATGCACAACCGCCGGACGTTCTTCTTCCAGCAAATGCGACAGCGCCGCCGGTACCAGCTTGTTCAAGGGCTCGGCGCCCAGGCTGCCACCCAGCACCAGCAGATTGGCCGGGCGCCCGGCCAGCGGCGCGCGGGGCGTGTCAAGAAACAGCTCGCTGCGCACCGGATTACCCGTGGTACGGCGCTTGGTGCTGCGCGCGAACGTGTTGGGAAAGGCTTCGCAAATGCGCTGGGCAAACAACGCCAGGCTGCGGTTGGCGGTGCCGGCCACAGCATTCTGCTCATGGATGATCAAGGGCACGCCACACAGGCGGGCCGCCAGCCCCCCGGGGCCTGTCACATAACCGCCCATGCCGAGCACACACACCGGGCGCAACGTACGCACCAGATCGCGGGCCTGCATCAGCGCCTTGAACAACTGCACAGGCGCCTTGAGCAGCGCCAATAGACCCTTGCCGCGCAGGCCGCTCACCTCAATCAGGTGCAGGGGCAGATTGGCTTCAGGCACCAGGCGGTTTTCAATGCCGCGTGCGGTACCCAGCCAGTGAACACGGTAGCCACGCGCTTGGAACTCGCGCGCGCAGGCCAACGCCGGGAATACGTGGCCGCCAGTGCCACCCGCCATGATCAGGACATTACCGCGCATGTCGCACGTCCTCCTCGGCAAAATCCGTTTCGCTAAATTCAAAATGTTCGCTGCCGAGCTGGAAACGTCGTTCCCACTCGATACGCAACAACAACCCCAGGCTGACGCAGCAGATCACCAACGAACTGCCGCCGTAGCTCAGGAATGGCAATGTCAGACCCTTGGTCGGCAGCAGGCCGACGTTCACGCCGATATTGATCAGAAATTGGCCGATCCACAGAAAGGCCAGGCCATAGGCGACATATGCCGAAAAGAACTGCCTGGCCTTCTGTGCCCACAGGCCGATATACAGAGCGCGCATGCTGATGAACACGAACAAGGCCAAGGTGGCCAGGGCACCGACCATGCCCAGCTCCTCAGCCAGGACGGCAAAAACAAAATCGGTATGCGCCTCGGGCAGGTAGAACTGCTTCTGGATGCTGTTGCCCAGGCCGACGCCAAACCACTCGCCACGGCCAAAGGCAATCAGCGCCTGGGTCAACTGGTAGCCCGCGCCGAACTGGTCGGCCCAGGGATCGGTAAAGGTGGTCAGGCGCGCCATGCGATACGGCTGGGTCTTGATCAGCAGATACAGCGCACCGACTGCCAGCCCCGCCGACAGCCCGAAGCGCAGCAGGCCCACACCACCGAGAAACAGCATGGCCGCCGCCGCAGTGAACAAGACAATGGTGGCGCCGAAGTCCGGCTCCAGCAGCAACAGCGCCGCCATGGGGATCAGCACGAAAATCGGCTTGAGGAAGCCCATCCAGCTTTCACGCACTTCTTCCTGACGGCGCACTAAATAACCGGCGAGGTAGATGACCATGAAGATCTTGGCGATTTCGGAGGGCTGCACATTGAACATGCCCAGACTGATCCAGCGAATCGAACCGTTGACCTCGCGCCCAACCAGCAACACCAAGACCAGCATGGCGAAAGCGGCGGCCAGCAGCATCCAGCTCAGGCGCTGCCAGGTGGCCATGGGCACCATCAGCACCACGGCACCGGCCACCAGGCCGACGACCATGTACACCAACTGCCGAGTCATGTGGTAAAGCGGATCGCCCAGTTGCGCGGCCGCCACTTCCGAAGACGCCGACGCCACCATCACCAATCCCAGCCCGAGCAACGCCAGGCACCCCAGCAACAGCGGGAGGTCCAGATCGAGGCCGCGCCCACTGAACAGCGGCGACGGGTACGGGCGCAGGAAGGCGATCATTGTGGTAAGCCCTCCACCGCGCGGGCGAACAGGCGACCACGTTCTTCGAAGTTCTTGAACATGTCGAGACTGGCGCACGCCGGCGACAGCAGTACGGCATCACCGCGCTCAGCCAGTTCGGCGCAGCGTTGCACCGCCTCATCCAGAGTGGCGACCTTAAGCTGTGGTACCGCATCCCCCAAGGCAGCGGCAAGCTGGTCCGCATCGCGGCCGAGCAACACCACCGCACGGCAATAGCGTGCCGCCGGGGCGCGCAGCGGGGAGAAATCCGCTCCCTTGCCATCGCCACCGGCGATCAGCACCAGCTTGCCTTCTATATCGGCGCCCAAGCCCTCGATCGCCGCCAACGCGGCCCCGACGTTGGTCGCCTTTGAGTCGTCGTAATATTGCACGCCACGCAGTTCACGCACCCATTGGCAGCGATGGGGCAGACCGGTAAAGCTTTTCAGGGTGGCCAGCATCGGCTCCAGCGGCAGCCCCACGGCATGGCCGAGGGCCAGGGCAGCCAACGCGTTGCTCTGATTGTGGGCGCCGCGCATCTTTAAGGCGCGTACCGGCAACAGGGCCTCGAACTGGAACGTCAGCCATTTCTCGCCGTGCAGCTCGGTCAGACCGAAGCCCTTGAAATCCGGCTTGCCCAAGCCAAAGCTCCAGCACGGCAGTTGATCGGCTACCAGCGGGCGTGACAGCGCATCGTCGCGATTGATCACCACCTGCCTGGCCCCACGGAAGACGCGGTGCTTGGCCAAGTGGTAGGCCTGCAGATCGGTGTAGCGGTCCATGTGGTCTTCGCTGACGTTCAGGCAGGTCGCCACCTCGGCATTCAGCTGCTCAGTGGTTTCCAGCTGGAAGCTGGACAGTTCGATCACATACAGCTCGACGTCGTCGGCCAGCAAATCCAGAGCCGGCGTGCCCAGGTTGCCGCCAACGGCGACCTTCCTGCCAGCCGCCGCGGCCATTTCGCCCACCAGGGTGGTCACGGTGCTCTTGGCGTTGGAACCAGTGATGGCAATGATCGGCGCACGGGCTTCGCGGGCGAACAGCTCGATATCGCCGGAAAGTTTCACCCCGCGCCGCGCCGCTTCCTGCAACGCCGGGGAGGCGACGGCCAGGCCCGGACTGACCAGAAGCTCGTCGGCCCGGCAGAGAAACTCGACATCCAGCGCACCGCAGCGCACTTCAACACCGGGAAATTCCTGCTGCAAGGTGGCCAGTTCAGGCGGATTGGCGCGCGTGTCGGCCACCGCAAACGACAATCCCCGGCGCGCCAAATGGCGCACCAGGGACATGCCGCTCTTGCCGAGGCCGACAACGATGCGGAATTGGTCGGAAGCGATCAGGCTCATGTCATTTTTCGCCTCAACGCAGTTTCAGGGTGGCCAGACCGATCAGCACGAGGATCACCGTGATGATCCAGAAGCGCACGATGACGCGCGGTTCGGGCCAGCCTTTGAGTTCGAAGTGGTGGTGGATCGGCGCCATGCGGAACACCCGCTTGCCGGTCAACTTGAAGGAGGCAACCTGAATCATCACCGAGAGGGTTTCCATGACGAACACCCCACCCATGATGAACAGCACGATCTCCTGGCGGACAATCACCGCGATGGTGCCCAACGCCGCACCCAGCGCCAGCGCACCGACGTCGCCCATGAACACTTGCGCCGGGTAGGTGTTGAACCACAAAAAGCCCAGGCCGGCGCCAATCAGCGCGCCGCAGAACACAATCAGCTCGCCGGCGCCCGGCACATAAGGAATCAACAGGTATTCAGCGAAGCGCACGTTGCCCGACAGGTAGCAGAAGACCCCCAGTGCGCCCCCCACCAGTACGGTGGGCATGATGGCCAGGCCGTCGAGACCGTCGGTGAGGTTCACCGCATTGCTCGAACCGACGATCACGAAGTAGGTCAGCACGATGAAACCGGCGGCGCCCAGCGGCAAGGCGGCGTCCTTGAACATGGGCACGATCAGCGTGGTTTCGATCGGGTTTTGCGCGGTCATAAACAGGAAAATCGCCGCGCCCAGACCGAACACCGACTGCCAGAAGTACTTCCAGCGACTCGGCAGGCCACGGGAATTCTTCTCGATCACCTTGCGGTAATCGTCGACCCAACCGACGGCGCCGAACAGCAGGGTCACGGCCAGAACCACCCAGACGTAGCGGTTGCTCAGGTCGGACCACAGCAGCGTGCTGATGGCGATGGAGGACAGGATCAGCGCGCCGCCCATGGTGGGCGTGCCCTTTTTTGACAGGTGCGATTGCGGACCATCCGTACGCACCGACTGGCCGATCTGCAGGGTCTGCAGGGTGCGAATCATCCAGGGCCCCAGCCACAGAGCCAGGATCAGGGACGTCAGCACGCCCAGGATTCCGCGCAGGGTCAGGTATTGAAAGACCGCAAAGCCTTTATGGAACTGTTGCAGGTACTCTGCTAGCAGCAGAAGCATCAGTGTTTCTCCTCGGCGGACCCGCACAACGCAGCGACAACCTTGTCCATCGCCGAACTTCGCGAGCCCTTGATCAGAATGGTGGTATCTCCCTGCTCATGTCGCAGGGCGTCGATCAGACCCGCTCGATCGGCAAAATGTTTCGCATTTTTTCCAAAAGCTGCTACCGCATGGGTCATCAGGGGCCCAACGGCATACAGGCAATCGACTTTGCCGCTCGCATAGGTACCGACCTGGCGATGGCCCTGTTCGGCCCAGTCGCCCAGTTCGCCCATGTCTCCCAACACCAAAACGGTGCGCCCGGAGAAGGCGGCGAGTATATCGACCGCGGCACACATCGAGAGGGGGTTGGCGTTGTAACTGTCATCAATAATTCTCAGACCGCCCTCGGTGAGCTGCGCCGCAGCGCGTCCCGGCATGGGTTGCAAGGCCTGCAGACCTTGCTGGATAGCTGCTCCCGAAAGCCCCAGGGCATGGGCTGCAGCGGCGGCAGCCAGGGCGTTGGCGACGTTGTGCGTGCCCAGCAAATTGAGCTGAACAGGCAGTTCGCCGAGCGGCGAGCACAAAATAAAGGCCATGCAGCCGCGGGCGTCGCGCCGCACATCACGGGCATGGAAATCGGCTTGAGTATCGTGCAGGGCAAAACTCACCACAGCTCGCCCTGCGGCTCGCGTCTGCCAGATGTCGAAGGCTGCATCGTCCCGGTTGAGCACGGCCACGCCATCGGTGGGCAAACCGTCGATGATTTCGCCCTTGGCTTCGACGATCTTCTCCGGGCCGCCAAATTCACCCACGTGGGCATTGCCCGCGTTGCTGATGATGGCCACCTGCGGACGGGCCAGCTCCACGGTGTAGGCAATTTCACCCACATGATTGGCGCCCAGTTCGATCACCGCACCGACATGCTCAGAGGTCAGCTCCAGCAGCGTCAGCGGCACGCCGAGTTCGTTATTCAGGTTGCCGCGCGTGGCCAGAACGGGACCGTGCAAACCGGCGCGCAGGATGCTGGCGAGCATTTCCTTGATGCTGGTCTTGCCACTGGAGCCGGTCACGGCGGCCAACGGACCCAGATAGGCCTGGCGGTTCAGCGCACCGAGACGCCCCAGAGCGAGGCGGGTATCGTCGACCACCAGCTGCGGCAGATCGACATCAGCAACGTCGCGCGACACCAGGGCCGCCACTGCGCCCTTGGCTGCGACCTCGGCAAGGTAGGCGTGACCATCGAAATTCGGTCCGACCAGGGCCACAAATAACTGTCCCGGCGTGATCGAGCGACTGTCGGTACTGACCGAGGAAAAGGCGACATCGGTGCCAGCCAGGCGACCGTGCAGTGGGGCGGCTATGGCGCTCAGGCGCACTGCATCAAGCATGCTCGACCTCCCAGGCCGCCAGTGCCTTGGTCGCTTCGTCCAAGTCGGAAAACGGCTGGCGAACCCCGTTGATTTCCTGATAGTCCTCATGGCCCTTGCCGGCCAGCAGCACAACGTCATCCGCGCTGGCGCCGGCAATCAGCGAGACAATCGCCTGACCTCGCCCCGACATGAACTGCACCGTTTCGGGACGGGTAAAACCGGCACGAATCTCGGCGAGGATCGCCAGCGGATCTTCGCTACGCGGATTGTCGTCAGTAACCACTACGCCGTCGGCATACCGCTCGGCTACCTCGGCCATCAGCTGGCGCTTGCCACGGTCTCGATCACCACCGCACCCGAACAGACACAGCAGACGGCCGCGCACATGGGGGCGCAGTGCTTCGAGAACTTTTTCCAAGGCATCGGGCGTGTGAGCGTAATCCACCACTACCAAAGGTGCGGCGCCGCCCCCCAAGCGCTGCATACGCCCCGGCGGACCTTGCAGTTCCGGCAGCACACGCAGGACATCGTCCAGCGAATAGTCCATGCCTAGCAAGGCACCGATCACCGCCAGCAGGTTGCTCAGGTTGAAACGCCCCAGCAGCGAACTGCGCAACAGCCCCTGCCCCTGCGGCGTGATCAGCTCGGCGCGCACGCCGTGGTCATCGAAGCGCACCTGCCGGCAATGCACATAGGCCGCAGCATCATCGATGCTGTAATCGATCAGTCGCGCACCCTCTAGGCCAGCCAGTTGGCGGCCAAACGGATCGTCCAGATTGATGACCCGGCAGCGCAACTGGGGCCAGGCGAATAGCGTGGCCTTGACCGCGCCATAGGCTTCCATCGAGCCGTGGTAATCCAGGTGGTCGCGGGACAGATTGGTGAACACTGCAACATCAAAGTCCAGCCCGGCGACACGGCCCTGAGCCAGACCATGGGACGACACTTCCATGGCCACCGCACGCGCCCCGGCTTGCTTGAGCATTGCCAGGGTGGCTTGCACGGCGAGCGGATCGGGCGTGGTATGACGGCCACTCTCCAGCGCGTCATGAAATCCCGTGCCCAGGGTGCCGACGATGCCGCAGCGTTCGCCAAGACGATCCAGCGCCTGGGCCAGCAATTGGCTGACGCTGGTCTTGCCGTTGGTGCCGGTTACCCCGACCAAATGCAATCCGCGACTGGGCTCGCCATAGAAGCGCCCGGCAATCGCCGAGAGCTGCATGCTCAAGCCCTTGATTGGCAGCAAGGTCGCCTGGTTGTCCGGCAGCGGCGGAGCACCTTCGGCTTCATAGGCCACCGCCACAGCGCCGCGGGCGATGGCGTCTGCGATATGCGCGCGCCCATCGTGGTTGGCGCCGGGCACCGCCAGGAACAGGTCACCGGGACGTACCTTGCGACTGTCCAGGGTCAACTCACGCACCAGCGCGGAATTATTGGCCTGAACAAGCAGTTGATTGAGTGGCATGGGCATCAGCTGCGCCCTCCTTTTTTAGGGACGACGGCAGCGGTCTTGCTTTCAACCGGCAGGTTGTCAGGTGCAACATTCATCAAGCGCAGGGCTCCAGCCATGACCCGACCGAAAACCGGCGCGGCCACCAGGCCGCCGTAATAGCCGCCCTTGCTGGGTTCATCGATCACCACCACCGTGGCGATTCGCGGGTTGTTCAACGGCGCCAGCCCAGCAAAAAAAGAGCGGTAGGCATCGTCGGTGTAACCGCCGGACGTGGAAACTTTCTTGGCCGTGCCACTCTTGCCGCCGACGTGATAGCCGGGCACCTTGGCTCGGGAGCCACCGCCACCCGGCTCCTCGACCACGGCACGCAACATGCCCAGCACTTGGCGGGCAATCTTTGCCTCCATCACCCGGTGGCCTTCCTGGACCCGGTCGCGGCGGATCAATGACAGCGGCACACTTTTGCCGTCATTGCCCAGTGTCGCAAAGGCATGGGCCAACTGCACAGCCGTCACCGACAAGCCGTAGCCGTAGCCCAGCGCGGCAATTTCGGCTTCTTTCCAGACGCGATGATTGGGCAGTACGCCGACCCGCTCGCCGGGGAAGCCAAGCCCCGTGGACTGACCGAAGCCGGCGGAATGCATCATCGAATAGAGCGGCTCGGCACCGATATCCAGGGCGATCTTGCTGATGCCGATATTGCTCGACTTCATGAGAATGCCGGTGAGGTCGAGCACACCGCCGCGGGAAACGTCGCGGATGGTGTAACGGCCGATGCGCATCCAGCCCGGCGTGGTATCCACTACGGACTCGGGCCGCCACTTGCCGGTTGCCAGCGCGGCGGCAATGGTGAAAGGCTTGACTGTGGAGCCCGGCTCGAAAGCATCGATCATGGCCCGGTTGCGCATGGCGCCGGGCTGCAGCACGCGACGGTTATTGGGGTTGTAGACGGGCTGGTTGACCATGGCAAGGATTTCACCGGTGCGCACGTCGATCATGACCAGGCTGCCGGCCTTGGCGCCGAACTCCAGCAAGGAGTTGCGCAACTCGCGGTGCGCCAGATACTGCAAGCGCAGGTCAATGGACAATTCCAGCTCGCCACCCGGCTTGGCATTGCTGAGCACCTGGACATCCTTGATCACCCGACCACGGCGGTCCTTTAGCACCTGACGCTCACCTGGCACCCCCGCCAGCCACTGGTCGAAGGCGAGCTCCATGCCCTCGCGTCCCGTGTCGTCGATATCGGTGAAGCCGACCACATGGGCGGCGACCTCGCCGGCCGGATAAAAGCGGCGAAACTCTTCTAGGGCATTCACGCCGGGAACTTTCAGATCGAGCACTTGCTGGCCGTGTTCCGGCGTAAGGCCGCGGGCCAGGTAGATAAACTCGCGATTGGCGGCCTGTTCCAGCCGCTCGCTCAGAGTGCCGGGCTTTTGCCCCAACGCTTCGGCCAGCGCCGGCCATTGATCGCGCGCGGCCTGCAGTTCGCGGCCGTTGCCCCAAATGGCCGTCACGGGCGTGCTTACCGCCAGCGGCTCGCCGTTACGATCAGTGATCACCCCTCGATGCGCCGGGATCGGAATGTGCCGCACACTGCGGGCATCACCCTGTCCCTGCAGAAAATCGTGATCGAAAACATGCAGGTCGACAATCTTCCAGACCAGCGTGCCGACCATCAAGGCGAATAGAAACAGCACAAAGCCGAACCGGCCGTGCTCGAATACTCGCCTCAGGGAACTCATGGCGTCACCAGACGGACATCGGCCGCCTCGGGAATACGCATCTTCAATCGCTCGCTGGCCAAGGCCTCGATACGGTTATGCGCCGTCCAAGTGCTTTGCTCCAACACCAGACGCCCCCACTCGGCTTGTATCGTGTCGCGCTCGTGCAGCTCGCCATACAGGTCATTGACCAGCTGCCGACTCAGGTGCGCGGAATACGTCACCGCAATTGCCGTCCCCAGCACAGCGACAAACACGACCAGCAGCAACAAACCGCCGCCAGGCATTGACCTGATGGCCAAATGACTCACCGCACCTTCTCCGCCACGCGCATTACCGCGCTGCGTGATCGTGGGTTGGCCTTGAGTTCGGCTTCGGAGGCGTAGTGCGGCTTGCCCAGCACTTTGATGCGTGGCTCAAACGCCTTGGGAATGATCGGCAAATCCCGCGGCAGGTTATCGGCTTCGCCCTTGGCCTGACGGCGCATGAACTGTTTGACGATACGGTCCTCAAGGGAATGGAAGCTGATCACCACCAGCCGACCACCGACCTCAAGCGAATCGAGCGCTGCTTCAAGGCCACGCTCGAGATCGCCCAGCTCATTATTGATATGGATGCGCAGCCCCTGGAAGGCGCGGGTGGCCGGATTCTTGCCCTTCTCCCAGGCCGGATTGGCCTCGGTGAGCACCGCTGCCAGGTCTGCGGTACGGGTAAAGGGCTTCTCGGCTCGGCGCAGCACGACCGCACGGGCCATGCGCTTGGCAAAACGCTCTTCGCCGTATTCCTTGAAGACTCGGGCAATTTCATCTTCGGGAGCGCTGGCAATCCAGTCGGCAGCACTCATGCCCGCCTCAGGATTCATGCGCATATCCAGCGGGCCGTCATTTAGGAAGCTGAAGCCCCGCTCGGGATCGTCGAGCTGCGGCGAGGAAACGCCCAGGTCGAGCAGTACGCCGCTGACCTTGCTCTCCAGGCCGCGCCCCGCCATTTCGTGGCCCAGCTCCGCAAAACTGCGCTGCACAATTACAAAGCGGCCATCTTCGGCCGCCAGCGCTTGCCCTGTGGCAATGGCTTGGGGATCTTTATCGAATCCCAGCAGCCGCCCCTGCGCACCGAGATGCTGCAATATCAGTCGACTGTGGCCGCCTCGCCCGAAGGTGCCGTCCAGGTAACAGCCGTCTGGCCGTATCGCGAGGGCGGCAACGGCTTCTTCGAGCAAAACAGTGGTGTGGCGAAACGTGCTGATCATAATCACAAGGTCAGGTCGAGCAATTCTTCCGGCATTCCACCGGGCGCTTTAATAGCCTCAAGATCATCCATCGAAATGGTGTTCCAGGCGTCTTCATCCCACAGTTGAAACTTGTTCAGTTGGCCGACCAGCATGACGTGCTTGTCGAGCTTGGCGTACTCACGCAAGCGTGGCGGAATCAGCAGACGCCCACTGGCGTCCAGCTCCAGATCGACCGCATTGCCAATCAGCAAGCGCTGCAAGCGGCGGTTCTCCTCACGCAACGGCGGTAGGGCACGCAACTTGGTTTCGATCTGTTCCCATTCAGGCAGGGGGTAGAGGCTTAGGCAGGGATCCATAGCATCAATGGTGACGATGAGCTGGCCGGCACAACGCGAAAGCAGTTCGTCACGGTGCCGACTCGGCATCGCGAGTCGCCCTTTTGCATCAAGGCTGACGGCATTGGCTCCGCGAAACACGTTGGCACTTCCCCGCTTTGGCTGGCTGTTACATTCCTAATTCCCACTTCCCGCCACTTTCTACCACTTGCGCACACTATAGGAATGCGCATCCCCCAGCGTCAAGGCTGCTCACAAATGGAAAACCCTTACGAGACGGTGGTTTAGCGACGGATGGCCAGATTTGAGACGAAGCGCAACATGTGCATGAGTCAGGAAGTGACATGCGTCAATGAGCTAACGTTGGAAGTTAACGTACTACGTGAGATGAAGTGTTTTTCACTTCATCAGGACAAGCGGGGGAATAAAAGGAGGAGAGTCGATCTATAAGCCGGGTTCTGTCGAGGACAGTCATTCCTCTACGACGTACATCACTGCACGCCTTTAGCAACCTACCCGGTTCCAGCGCGGGCCACGCCAATGGAACCCTATTTGGTCTTGCTCCGAGCGGGGTTTACCTAGCCACGGACTGTTGCCAGCCGTGCGGTGCGCTCTTACCGCACCTTTTCACCCTTACCGGCACTTGCATGCTTAGGCGGTAATTTTCTGTGGCACTTTCCGTAGGCTCGCGCCTCCCAGGCGTTACCTGGCACTCTGCCCTATGGAGCCCGGACTTTCCTCCCTTCTCTTTTGCGAACAAAAAAGAACAGCGACTGTCCGATCGACTCTCCGCCGGCAAGGATAGGGCCGCTACCGGCAAGCTGCAAGACAAAACGGCTCAATCAAGATGAATCCTGACCAATCAGCCTTTGCGCTCCAGCGCGATCTGGTACAGCACATTTTTACGCGCCCCGGTAATTTCTGCGGCCACGGCAGCGGCTCGCTTGACCGGCAGGTCTTCCAACAACAGATCCAGTACGCGCAAGGCCTCGGCACTGACCGCACTATCACCCTCGGGTGCCTGCCAGCCGGCCACCAGCAGGACACACTCCCCGCGCTGCTGATTGGCGTCCGATGCTACCCACTTACTCAATTCGCCCAACGGCAATCCCTTGAGCGTTTCAAAGGTCTTGGTCAGCTCGCGCGCAAGCACGGCCAAGCGATCGGCACCGAAAACTTTCCCCATGTCTTGCAAGGATTCCAGCAACCGATGCGGCGCCTCATAAAAGATCAGCGTGCGGGGCTCTTCCTTGATGGTTTCCAGGCGGGCACAGCGGGCCGTCGACTTCGCAGGCAAGAAGCCCTCGAAAATGAACCGATCCGAGGGCAGACCGGCCGCGGACAGCGCCGCAACCAGGGCGCATGCGCCTGGGATGGGGACCACGCGCACTCCCGCCGCACGCGCCTGACGCACCAGATGAAAGCCCGGGTCAGAGATCAGCGGAGTACCAGCATCGGAAATCAGTGCGACGTCTTCGCCTGCCAACAGCCGGGCAATGAACCGCCCACCCTGATCTCGTTCGTTATGCTCATGGCAGGCTTGCAGGGGCGTATTAATGCCAAAGTGCTGCAAAAGACGCTGCGAGTGCCGCGTATCCTCGGCGGCGATCAAGGCAACCTCCGTCAGCACCCGCACGGCACGCGCACTGATGTCCTCCAGATTACCAATGGGCGTGGCGACCACGAAAAGCGTGCCGGCAGACACATTCTGAGCACCGAAATCAGCCACGAAGCACCTCAAGAACATTCAATTTCGCCCATTGTATCCCGTTTACCGTTTCGGCATCGCGCAGCCGGCAAGGCTTGGGTACAATCCAGGGTTCCTTTCGCCTGTGCAACGGGAAGACTCCCATGATCGCTCGCCTGCTCTCCGTTCTGTGCCTCGTCGGACTTTTGGCGGCCTGCTCCGGCACCCCCACATCCTCGCTTGGCGAATTGCCCCGCACGCCTCAGGCAAGCATTGAGCAATTGCTACAGAAAGCGGAGCAAAGCCCGCCGGCCCTGGCCGCGCAATTGCGCCTGGCTGCTGCCGACAAGGCATTCACCTTGAACAATCCCGCGCGCGCGGGGCAAATCCTTCAACAGGTATCACTGGATCAGCTGAACCCTGCCGAGCAGATTTTGGCCAGCACGCTGCAGGCTGAGCTGGCGATGCTGCGCAACCGCCCCCAGGCCGCGCTGCAAGCCCTGGAACATCCCAGCCTGACGCGCCTCAACGAGCTCCCAACCGAGCAGCAAGTGCGTACGCAGCTGATTCGCGCCCAGGCTCTTGAGGCTGACAATCAATTGCTAGCCGCCGTACGCGAGCGCGTATCGGTCGCCCCGCGTTTGACCGGAACCGTTGCCCAGGACAACCACGAAGCCATCTGGGCATTGGTCGCCCGCCTGCCCGCCGACGAAGCGACCAGCCCGGCCAGCGGTGAGCTAGGCGCCTGGCTGGCCCTGGGCGTTGCCGTACGCGATGCCATCACGCTCGAGCTCCAGCAGGCTGCCATCGACAACTGGCGCAACGCCAACCCCAATCACCCCGCAGCGCTTCGCCTGCCTGAGCCTTTGAGCAAATTGCGCGCCCTGCCCAGCCAGCCCCTGAGCAAGATCGCCCTGCTGCTGCCCCAAGAGGGCCAGTTGGCAAGCGTTGCCCGGGCTTTGCGCGACGGCTTCATGTCTGCTCATTACCAAGCGCAACAAGCCGGCTTCAACCCGCCCGAAATTGTCTTGTATGACAGTACGCAAATAGAGTCGCTGGAAGCCTTCTATCAGCAGGCCCAAGCCGACGGCGCCCAATTGGTCGTCGGGCCGCTGGAAAAGCCGCTGGTCAAGCAACTGGGTGACTTGCCCCAACTGCCCATCCTCACCCTGGCCTTGAATTACGATGACGCAGGCGAAGGGAGTCCGGCGCAGCTGTTCCAATTCGGCCTGGCCGCCGAGGACGAAGCCCGCTCAGCCGCCAGGCGCGCCTGGCATGATGGCATGCGCCGTGCCGTGGCCCTGGTGCCGCGCGGTGAATGGGGCGATCGCGTGCTGGCCGCCTTCAACCAGAGCTGGCAAGCCGAAGGCGGTACCCTGCTGGACGCCAAACATATCGATCAGCCTGTGCAGCTGGCAGGGCAGATTGCGGATCTCTTCCAACTTCGCCAAAGTGAAGCCCGTGCTCAACGGCTCAAGCAAACGCTGGGCGTGGAGCTGGCCGCCGAGCCCGCCCGCCGCGCCGATGTCGATTTCATCTTCCTCGCTGCCACACCGTTGCAAGCCCAGCAGATCAAGCCCACGCTGACCTTCCAATACGCCGGCGACGTGCCGGTCTACGCCACGTCGCACCTTTATTCCGGTGACAGCAACCCTGCCCAGTACCGCGACCTGAGCGGTATTCGTTTCTGCGAAACGCCTTGGCTGCTCGACGAAAATAATCCCCTGCGCGAACAAGTGATCCAGCAGTGGCCGCAAGCCGGCGGCAGCCTGGGGCGTCTCTACGCCATGGGCATCGACGCTTACCTACTCGCGCCACGCCTGGCACAGCTGAAGGCCCTGCCGGAAACCCGCATCGATGGCTATTCGGGGCGTCTCAGCCTGAATGCGCAACAACGTATCGAGCGGGAACTGCCTTGGGCTGAATTTCAGGGCGGTGCCATACGCCGCCTGCCGGATTACAACCTCTGATGGAAACCGGCGCCAGGCTCAGCGGCCAGGAAGCCGAAGCCCTCGCGTGCCGGCACTTGCAGCAACATGGCCTGCGCCTGCTTGAACAAAACTGGCGCTGCCGTCGCGGCGAACTCGATCTGGTCATGCTCGACGGCGATACAGTAGTATTTGTCGAAGTACGTTACCGCCAGCACGCCGCTTGGGGTGGCGCGCTGGAGAGTATCGATGCTCGCAAGCGCGCCAAACTGAGTCTGGCCGCACAACACTTTTTACAGCAGGAAAAACGCTGGGCCGCGTATCCGTGTCGTTTTGACGTGGTGGCCATGAACAGCGCCAGCAACCCGGACCAGCGCCTGAACTGGATCCGTAACGCGTTCGATACCTGAACAGCCGCCCTTGTAAAGGTCACCATCCGATGGACATGCAATCCCGTATTCAACAGCACTTCCTGGCCAGCATCGAAACCAAGCAACGCGCCCAGGAAGTTCTCATCCCCTTCATCGAGCAGGCCAGCCAGGTCATGGTTCAAGCCCTGCTCAACGAGGGCAAGATCCTTTCCTGCGGAAACGGTGGTTCAGCGGGCGATGCACAGCATTTCTCCTCCGAGCTGCTTAACCGTTTCGAGCGTGAGCGCCCCAGCCTGCCGGCTATGGCCCTGACCACGGACAGCTCGACCATTACCTCGATCGCCAACGACTACAGTTACAACGAAATCTTCTCCAAGCAGATTCGCGCGCTCGGCCAGCCCGGCGATGTACTCCTGGCCATTTCCACCAGCGGCAACTCAGCCAACGTCATCCAAGCCATCCAGGCGGCCCACGATCGCGAAATGACAGTGGTTGCCCTCACTGGCCGCGACGGCGGCGACATGGCTGCACTACTGCTGCCAGAAGACGTTGAAATCCGCGTCCCCGCCAAAGTCACCGCGCGCATCCAGGAAGTTCACCTGCTGGTGATCCACTGCCTGTGCGACCAAATCGACTGTCAACTGTTCGGGAGTGAAGAATGACACGCAATCCGCTGATTCTGGCCTTCTTGGCCATGACGCTGCTGTTGGGCGGCTGCAGCAATCGCAGCATTGGCAACAAGATCGACGACCAATTCCTCGAGCCCAAGGTCGCTGGCCAGATTCAAACAGCACACGCCGACCTCACCTCGCCCACCTCGCATATCGTGGTCACCAGCTACAACGGCGTCATCTTGCTGGCGGGTCAGACGCCCCGCCAGGAGCTGCGCGATCAAGCCGAGGTGGCTGCGCGCCGCGTTGTCGGGGTCAAGAAGGTTCATAACGAAATCCAGGTGGGGGCACCTTCGTCGGGCCTCGCCCGCAGTAACGATGCGCTGCTGACCACGCGCATCAAGACCCGGATGCTTGCCAGCACCGGCGTTCCGTTCTCCGACATCAAGGTAGTGACCGAGAACGGCATCGTTTACCTCATGGGCTTGGTAACGCGCCAGGAAGCCAACCAGGCTACAGCTGCGATCCAGAAGGTGTCCGGCGTACAGCGTATCGTGCGCCTGTTCCAATACACCGACTGACCAGCAACCTCTGGCCGAAATAAATACACAACCAAAAGAAAGGGCGCCATAGGCGCCCTTTCTTTGTTCTGCAGCTTACTTGACCACTTTCAGGCTGGGCCGACCACTCGGTCGTGGCGGCTCAGGTTCAGGCCCGCCGCCTCCATCCGGACCAGCATCATCGACGCCAGCGGAGTCGTCCTGCGGCGGCTCCGGCTCGAACACCATTCCCTGGCCATTTTCTCGTGCGTAGATGGCCAAGATCGAGCCAACGGGCAAATACAGGCTGTGCGGCACGCCCCCAAAACGGCTTTCAAAGCTCACCGCTTGATTGTCCATGTGCAAATGGCGCACCGCGCTGGGCGATGCATTGAGCACGATCTGGCCGTCATTGGCATAGCCACTTGGCACCTGCACCTGCGGATGCTCGGCATCTACCAGAAAATGCGGCGTGCAGTCATTGTCCACGATCCACTCGTACAACGCCCGGATCAGATAAGGCCGACTGGAGTTCATGCAAGGCTCCTCATTGTGCTTCAGCGCATGTCGCGCTCAACGGAGGACAGGCTAGCCTGAAAGGCCGGACGGGCAAAAGCCCGCTCCATGTAGTCGAGCAACGGCTTGGCGGGGGTGGGCAATTCTACCCCCAGCTGCGGCAAACGCCAGAGAATGGGCAGCAGACAGCAATCAACCAGCGACAGCTCGTCGCTGAGGAAAAACGCCTTGCTTTCGAACAGCGGCGCCACGCCAGTCAAACTTTCACGCAGGGCTTTGCGCGCTTGGGTTTTTTGCGCATCCTTGGCGCGCGAATCAAGAATCTGATCAACCAGTACGCACCAGTCGCGCTGGATACGGTGCATCAGCAACCGGGTATTGGCGCGGGCCAGCGGGTAGGCCGGCATCAACGGCGGATGGGGGTAACGCTCCTCCAGGTACTCCATGATCACCGTTGGCTCAAACAGCGCCAAATCCCGATCGACCAGGGTCGGTACATTACCGTATGGATTAACGTCGCTCAGATCGGTCGGACATTCACCGCCCACTGTATCGATGATTTCCGCTGTTACGTTCTTTTCTGCCAGAACCAGCCGCACACGATGGCAGTAATGGTCGGCGGGATCGGAAAAGCAGGCCAACTTATTGAACACGGCCATAGCGTCCCTCCTTTAGGTTTTTCAGAAATAACAAAGCGCGCGCACCCGAGTTGGGCGCGCGCGCTTTGGACTGATCAGGCGAGGATCAGTGTACGTCCTTCCAGTATTCGCGCTTGAGCAGGTAGGCAAATACGAAGAAGAAGGCCAGGAACAGCAGCACGTAGGTACCGATGCGCTGGCTTTCAAGCTTGACCGGGTTGGCCGAGTAGGACAGGAAGGTCACCAGATTCTTGACCGTCTCATCGAATTCCGCCTCGCTTTGCGACCCGGTATTGGGGAGCACAGTCAGCTGATCGCAAGCTTCATGAGTCACCGGAGTGCCCGTCAGCGGATCGTAGATTCTCTTGCCATCCTCGACCACTTGCACTTGCTTGCAACCAATGACCTGACGACCCTGCAGGTCCGCCATCACGTTAGGCATGCCCACATTGGGGAACACCGTATTGTTGACACCCAGCGGGCGGCTCGGGTCCTCGTAGAAGCTGCGCAGGTAGCTGTACAGCCAATCTTCACCACGCACACGAGCCACCAGGGTCAGATCCGGCGGCGCTGCGCCGAACCAAACTTTGGCGTCAGCCGGTTGCATGCCGATGTTCATGTGGTCACCGATCTTGGCTTCGGAGAACACGATGTTATCCATCATCACTTCTGCCGGGATGCCGAGATCATTGGCAACCCGCTCATAACGCTGGAACTTGGCGCTATGACAGCCCATGCAGTAGTTGCTGAAGGTACGCAGACCATCCTGCAGCGCGGCCTTGTCGGTCAGGTCAATATCCACTTTATCCAGCTGAACGTTGACCGCTGCCGCAAACGAGGCAACAGGCAGTACAGAAAGAATCAATGCAGCAAAGAGCTTTTTCATCAGCCAGTCACCCTTTCCGGAACCGGTTTGGTCTTTTCCATCCTGGTGTAGAACGGCATCAGGAGGAAATAGGCGAAGTACAAGATGGTGCAAATCTGCGACAGCAACGTACGACCCGGGGTTGGCGACAGCACGCCCAACACACCCAGGATGACAAAGGAGATGCAGAAGATCACCAACCAAATCTTGCTCATCCAGCCCTTGTAGCGCATGGACTTGACCGGGCTACGGTCGAGCCAGGGCAGGACGAACAGCACAGCAATCGCCGCGCCCATCGCGATCACACCAAACAACTTGTCCGGAACCGCACGCAGAATCGCGTAGTACGGCGTGAAGTACCAGACAGGAGCAATGTGCTCAGGTGTCTTCAGGGCGTTGGCTTCTTCAAAGTTGGGCTTCTCGAGGAAGTAACCACCCATTTCCGGGAAGAAGAACACAACCGCGCAGAACACGAACAGGAAGACCACTACGCCGACAATGTCTTTTACGGTGTAGTAGGGATGGAACGGAATGCCGTCAAGCGGAACACCGTTGGCATCCTTGGTTTTCTTGATGTCGACGCCGTCCGGGTTGTTCGAACCCACTTCGTGCAGCGCCAGGATATGCAGCACGACCAGGCCCAGCAGGACGATCGGCAGCGCAACCACGTGCAGCGCGAAGAAGCGGTTCAGCGTAATGCCGGATATCAGGTAGTCGCCACGGATCCACTCGGTCAGGTCAGCCCCGATGACTGGAATGGCACCGAACAGCGAAATGATCACCTGGGCGCCCCAGTAGGACATTTGGCCCCAGGGCAGCAGGTAGCCCATGAAGGCCTCGGCCATCAGCGCCAGATAGATCAGCATGCCGAAGACCCATACCAGCTCGCGGGGCTTCTGATAGGAGCCGTAGAGCAAGCCACGGAACATATGCAGGTAAACCACCACGAAGAACGCCGAAGCGCCGGTGGAGTGCAGGTAGCGCAGGATCCAGCCGTACTCCACATCACGCATGATGTATTCAACGGAGGCGAAGGCACCTTCAGCGCTCGGGTTGTAGCTCATGGTCAGCCAGATGCCGGTCAGCAGTTGGTTGACCAGCACCAGCAGCGCCAGGGAGCCGAAGAAGTAGAAGAAGTTGAAGTTCTTTGGGGCGTAGTACTTGGACAGATGGTCTTCCCACATCTTGGTCGCCGGGAAGCGCGCATCGACCCATTCCATGAATTTGCTCATCAGACGCTCTCCTGATCCACGCCAACGATGATCACATCATCCGACTCGTACGAATGCGGCGGCACCGGCAGGTTCAACGGGGCAGGCTGCGACTTGTAGACGCGGCCGGCGAGATCGTATTTGGAACCGTGGCAGGGGCAGAAGTAACCGCCAACCCAGTCCGCGCCCAGGTCTGCCGGAGCGACCTCGGGACGGAAGGACGGTGCGCAGCCCAAGTGGGTGCACAGGCCAACCAGAACCAAAACCTCGGGCTTGATCGAACGGGTCTTGCCATCCACGTAGCCTGGCTGCTCGGATGCTTGCGAATCCGGATCAGCCACTACACTTTCAAGATTGCCCAGATTGTTCAGAATCTCTTCGGTACGACGAAGGATGAACACCGGCTGACCGCGCCATTCCGCCACCATCTGCTGGCCCGGTTCGATCTTGCTGATATTCACCTTCACCGGTGCACCTGCGGCCTTGGCCTTGGCGCTCGGGAACCACGATCCCACGAACGGGACCGCCGCCCCCACCGCTCCAGCCGCACCCACCACGGAGGTGGCTGCGACGAGGAAGCGACGCCGGCCAGCATTCACGCCGTCATTGCTCATTCAGTCGTCTCCCATCAGCTTTGTGGCCTGTTGGTCAGGCCTCTACTAAGTAAAAATCGAACCGCGCAAAAAATTCGCCAAATGGTAAAGAAAACCCCCACTTATGACAAGGCAAAAGCCTGATACAAAGTCGGTGCAAGCCTTGTGGCGCGGGCTTTTCAAGCCTGTGGCATGTTGTCGCACAAGAATCTGCGCTAACAAAAACGCCCAGTTCCACGGGGAACTGGGCGCTTTTTGAAACCAGCGTCGATTAACGCTTGGAGTACTGAGGACGCTTACGCGCCTTACGCAGACCAATCTTCTTACGTTCTACTTCGCGAGCATCGCGAGTCACGAAACCGGCCTTGCGCAGAGCGCTGCGCAGGGTTTCGTCGTAGGAGATCAGTGCACGGGTGATACCGTGACGGATTGCACCAGCCTGACCGCTGACGCCGCCACCCAGAACGGTGACGTACACGTCGAACTTTTCAGTGTTCTCGGTGAGCTCCAGCGGCTGACGAACCACCATGCGGGCGGTTTCGCGACCGAAGAAGTTCTCCAGGGTGCGGTTATTGATGGAAATCTTGCCAGTACCCGGACGCAGAAAGACGCGAGCGGTAGCGGTCTTACGACGGCCAGTGCCGTAATTTTGAGTCGCCGACATAATAAGCTATCCCGTTAAAACTTCAGTTCTTGAGGCTGCTGAGCGGTGTGCGGATGCGCAGACCCCTTATACACCTTCAGTTTGCGATACATGTCGCGACCCAGCGGATTCTTCGGCAGCATGCCTTTGACCGCGGTCTCGATCACGCGCTCGGGAGCCTTGGCGATCAGCTTCTCGAAGTTGATCTCTTTGATGCCACCCGGGAAGCCGGAGTGCGAGTAGTAGATCTTATCGGTGGTTTTGGCACCGGTAACACGTACTTGCTCGGCGTTGATCACGACGATGTAGTCGCCGGTATCGACGTGCGGAGTGTACTCGGGCTTGTGCTTGCCACGCAGACGACTCGCGATTTCAGTGGCCAGACGACCCAGGGTCTGACCGGCAGCGTCGACGACAAACCAGTCGCGCTTAACGGTTTCCGGTTTCGCAGTATAAGTTTTCATTCGTTATAAGCCTCAGGGGCCGCCCTGAAAATAAGACGGCGAATCATACTGAATAGTGCTTTTCCTGACAAGGTCAGGCAGCCGGAAACAGACGCTATCGGGGGCTCGGGTCAGCGCGTCCGCTACGGCGGGACTTACAAGGTTCGGCAGGCTAGGCATCCCCACCTGTTCCCCGACGAGCTAGGCGGGCCCATCGAGAAAGTTGCGGGATTATGCCGAACTCCACGAAAAATGCAAGCCGAGCGCTGAGTAGCATTCGGATCTTTCAGCGCATACCGGGCCCGCGACGCGACGCCAGCCGGTCGGCCAGACGCGTCGGCTCTGGCAGCCGGTAGCGAGTCACGTAACGCAATACCAGCTGCGGCGCAGTCACCAAGCTAACCCGATGCCCTGGTGAAATGACCAGCGGTCGCACATTATCCTTGCTGCGCAACACGGTGCCGATCCAGTCATCCTTGTCGAACAAGTCGACTTGCGCGCCGCGATGCTCGCCCAGTTCGCCATGCGCACCGACCAGAATCTGCTTGGCCACACCGATGCTCGGCAGCCCGCTGGCCACCCCCAGGTGCGCCGCGATGCCCAAACGGCGCGGATGGGCGATACCTTGACCGTCCACGAACAGCATGTCGGGCACCTCGGGTAATTCACCCAGCGCCTGCAGCAACGCAGGCAGCTCACGAAACGACAGAAGGCCGGGCACGTAGGGCATGCTGGTAGGTCGACGCACCAGCACCTCGGCAAGGGTTTCAAGACTCTGCCCATCCAGCAGCACGGCAACGGCACGCGTTACCGCGCCCCCTTCTTCAAAACCGACATCCACCCCAGCAATGAGCCGCAGCGGTGAAACGAAATCGTCCTGGAGTCGCACCTGGGTAGCGAGCTGCTTCTGCAATTCGCGCGCCCCGGCAACGGTGCCATCCCAACCGGGAAAAACCTCCGCGTCAGTTGCGAACATCACAGGCATAGCAGCTCCCCATTTTCTACAGTGCGCGGGCAATGATCTCCTTCATGATTTCATTGGTCCCGGCATAGATACGCTGCACACGGGCATCGGCCCAGGCACGTGCCACTGGATATTCCCACATGAAGCCGTAGCCGCCATGCAGCTGCACGCACTCATCGAGAACCCGGGATTGCAGATCGGTTCCCCAATACTTGAGCATCGCCGCAGTCGGGACATCCAATTTGCCCTGCAGATGCAGCTCCAGGCAGCGATCCACGAACACCCGGCCAATCTGTATTTCAGTGGCCATTTCGGCCAGCTTGAAGCGCGTATTCTGAAAGTCCGCCACCGCCTTGCCGAACGCCTTGCGCTCACGGGTGTAGTCCAGCGTCCATTTTAGCGCCGCCTCGGCCGAGGCCAGTGCACCAATACCGACTGTCAGGCGCTCCTGGGGCAGCTCTTGCATCAGATAGGCGAACCCCATGCCCGGCTGGCCGAGCAGGTTTTCCTTGGGTACCCGCACATCCTGAAAAAACAGCTCAGAGGTGTCCTGAGCCTTCATGCCGACCTTCTCCAGCCGCTTGCCCTTGGCGAACCCCGGCGTACCGGCTTCGACCAGGAACAAACTGGTGCCCTTGGCCCCGGCATTCGGATCGGTCTTGGCCACCACGATCACCAGGTCGGCCAGATAGCCATTGGTGATGAAGGTTTTCGAGCCGTTGATCACATACTCATCGCCCTCCAGCACCGCAGTGGTTTTCACCCCTTGCAGGTCGGAACCGGCGCCCGGCTCTGTCATGGCGATGGCTGTGACCAGCTCACCACTGACCATGCGCGGCAGGTATTTCTGTTTCAGCGCTTCGGAGCCGTAATGCAGGATGTAAGGCGCAACGATGTCCGAATGCAGCGAAAAGCCGATGCCGGTCAGCCCCAGGCGGGCGACCTCTTCGATCACCACGGTGCTGTAGAGAAAATCGGCACTCATGCCGCCGTACTCTTCCGGAATATGCGAGCAGAGCATCCCCGCATCGCCTGCCTTGTTCCACAGCGCGCGGTCGATATGACCGTCCTTTTCCCATTGCGCATGGTGAGGCACTGCATGCTGTTCGAGAAACTTGCGCACGCTGTCGCGAAACAATTCGTGATCGGAGCTGAACAGGGTTCTTGGAATCATTGTTATTCACCTGAAGGAGTGGCGCAGACCGTGACTGTAAGCCAAGACCGAAGCGCAACACACTGGACAGTTGCGCCAAAAAATAAGACGATCCGGCCGCCAGCTGGCTAATTCACCCTTATAAGAATAATGACTTTGACCACTCAGCCTCCTCTGCGCCACGTCAGCATTTTGGCTTGCGACGGCGTCCTCGCGTCCACGTTGCTGCAAGCCAGCGACCTCTTCCATATGGCCAGCCTGCGTCTGGGCAAGCTCCAGGGACGAGGTCTAACGCCAGCCTTTGCCACCCGCCTGGTCAGCCCGGACGGCCTGCCTGTGCGCAGCTTCAGCGGCATCATGCTGCCGGTGGAGGGCGCGCTGGACGCCGCGGACATCATCATCCTGCCTGCGTTCTGGGGCGATTTCGACGAGCTGTGTCAGCGCTATCCGCAGGTGCCACGCTGGCTGCAACAACGTCACAGCGATGGCAGCACGCTGTGCGGCGAAGCCAGCGGCGTGTTCTGGCTGGCCCAGGCCGGCCTGCTCGACGACAAGGAGGCGACTACCTATTGGCGTTTCTTCGCCGAGTTTGCCGAACGCTTTCCCCGCGTACAGCTGAATCAGGACAAGCACCTGACCGATGCCGATCGGCTGTATTGCGCCAGCAGCGTCACGTCCGCCTGCGATCTGTACCTGTATCTGATCGAGAATTTCTGCGGCATCGATGTCGCCCATGCGGTGGCTCGGGATGTGCTGCACGAAGTGCAGCGCAGCTATACGCCGGGGCGAATCGGTTTTGGCGGACAGAAGCTGCACCGCGATGTGGCCATCCTGCAGGTCCAGCATTGGCTGGAAGAGCACTACACCGACAAGTTCCGCTTCGAAGAAGTGGCCCGCGCCCACGGCATGAGCATCCGCAACTTCATGCGCCGCTTTCAGGCTGCGACAGGCGACAAACCGCTGCACTACTTGCAACGCCTGCGCATCGAAACGGCCAAGGGTCTGCTCTCCACGTCCCGCAAGAGCATCAAGACCATCAGTTACGAGGTGGGCTACGATGACGCCAGTTTCTTCGCCCGTCTGTTTCGTCAGCACACAGGGCTGTCACCCAACCAATATCGCCTGCAGTCACAACGCAAGGAAACCTGAACCCGGCCATTCCTATGGTCTGTTCCCACTGCTTCGTCGCGACCGCAACGAAACCGAAACAAACCCTTAGATGGGGCCCGCTCGCAGTCCGCTCCTCTATGCTCGCTCCCATCATCACAACAACAAAACGGGTCCCTCCATGCGCGTCATTCTGATCGCCCTATTTTCGCTGTTCAGCCTCGGTGTCCTGGCCGACCCAGGCTGGAAGCCGTTCCCCCATGACCAAAGCGCCTTCGATTACTCCGGCGACAAGCTACGTGAGGCCTGGCCACGCCTGACTCGCGGCTTTGGCGACTACCCGTTCCCGGATGCCGCCTGGGTTGAAAAAATGGCCTCCACCTATCCCGAAGCGCTGCAACAGACCCTGGACGGCGACACCGGCTTCAGCGGCCAACCGGGCGAGGCCCAGCAGTATGCCGAGCGCCTGCAAGACGTCTGGCGTGCCGTCTTCCGCGGCGATTTCGCCCAGGCCAAAGAGCAAGGCATGGCGCTGGGCGTTGGCGGCCAGGTGCCCGCCATGTATGCCCAAGTGATCTACGCCATGTTCCTGGCGGACAATCGTGAAGAAAAACACCGCCTGCTCGAGGAGGTTGTCACCCACACGAAAAATGCCGGCGATCTGGCCAAGGCGGACTCCGTCGCCCTGTTCGGCGGTGCCTACGCCAAGGCACGCCTGGGTGAAGAGCTGTCCGTACCGGTGGTGCTCAAGCGTGGCTACACGACGCAGATCCCCAAGGAACTGGACGCCCTGCTCAGCGCACATCCAAAACATCCGTATGCCTTGGCGCTGTACGGTGGCTACCATGCCGGCGTGATCCGCAAGGTAGGAAAAATGGTCGGGCGCATGACCTACGGGGTGTCCGCCGACAAGATGGAACAGTACTTCAAGCGCTCGTTCCAGCAGTCAGACGACCTGCCCATCGGCCACTATGAATATGCCAACGCCCTGAACTATGTCTACGGCGATGATGAAGAGCGAAAAGCTCTCGAACACCTGCAGCGCGCCGTCAGCCTGCAACCGGCCAATGCCATGGAAGCGCTGGAAATTGCCCACGCCAAGCAACTGCTGAACGCGCAGAACCAAGCGTCCAACCGGTAAGCACCCCCCCCGTAACGCAAAACACCCCGCATTTGCGGGGTGTTTTTTTGCCAGCAACAGGCTGTCAGGGTTTGTGCGGTCGTGCCAGGAACTCATGGGACTGCATTTCCAGCAACCGGCTCAGGGTACGCTGGAACTCGAACGTCAGTCGCCCGCCCGTATACAGGTCCTTGAGCTCCACTTCGGCGGACAGGATCAGCTTGACGTTACGGTCATAAAACTCATCGACCATATTGATGAAGCGCCGCGCCATATCCTCCTTGTACACATCCATTTGCTCGACGTTGGAAACCAGCACCGCTTCGTAGATCTTGCCCAGCTCGATGTAGTCGTTCTGGCTGCGCGGGCCGTCGCACAGTTCGCGGAACTCGAACCAGGCGACATCGTTGGCGACCTTGCGCGCACGGATCACCCGATTTTCGACGTTCAACGCCTCGTTTTCCTGCACCACGCAGTTTTCCGTCAGCAGGCTCTTGAAGCTTTTCTCCAGACTCGCATCAGCACCATCGCCCAACGGGCTGTAGTACAGCTCGGCTTGCTCCAGGGCGCGCAAGCGGTAGTCGATACCGCTGTCGACGTTGACGATTTCGGTGTGCTTTTTCAGCAGGGCAATCGCCGGCAGGAAGCGCGCCCGCTGCAGACCGTCCTTGTACAGGCCGTCCGGCACGATGTTGGACGTCGCCACCAGACTGACACCATTTTTGAACAGCTCGTCGAGCAAGGTGGCCAGAATCATCGCGTCCGTGATGTCGGAGACGAAAAACTCATCAAAGCAGATCACCCGGGCCTCGTCGGCGAAACGCTTGCCGATGATGGTCAGCGGGTTTTTCTCGCCCTTGAGGGTTTTCATTTCCTCGTGCACCCGTTTCATGAAGCGATGGAAGTGGGTACGCATCTTCTGCTTGAACGGCAGCGCGTCGAAGAAGGTGTCGACCAGGTAGGTCTTGCCACGGCCCACCCCGCCCCAGAAATAAATGCCTCTGATCGGCTCCGGCTGCTTCTTGGCGAACAACTTGCCGAACAGGCCGGACTTGCTCTTGTCCGCGGCGACCAGATCATCGTAAAGCCGCTGCAGGTGGCGAACGGCATTTTCCTGAGCCGCATCATGGAAGAATTCGGGGCGTTGCAGGTCGGCCTGATAGCGCTCGAGAGGGGTCATGGCGGAGTCTGGATTCTGAAACGGGGTCGCCACTTTAGCGGCGCCCTCGATACTTGGCAATTTGCTCAAATCGTTCAACGGTAAAGCCCCCGAAACGTCGGAAACGCCGGGCAACACGCCCGGCGGCAGGGATGGGTTATTCAGCCAAGCTGGCCACGGCTTCGCGCAGGCGCAGCATGGCCGCGTCCAAGGCTTCGGGCTCGGCAAAAGCGGGGCTGTCGGCCAGGCATTCGCCGTTTAGCCAGAGGGTGAAACGCGCACCTTCATCGGCACGCAATTCCAGGGCGTCGGCGCCCTGAGCAATCAGCTGCTGGCTGACCACACCGGCCTTTTTAGGATCACGGAATGGCCGCGAAAGCAGCAATTCTTCGCCGTCGGCGGCCAGGAATCGGAAGCGGAAACTGCCGTCCTGCTCGCGAAAGCTCACGAAACGTGCTGTCTTGGCGGCCTTCTTCTTGCCGGCACCCGCCACCTGGACTTGCTCGCGGAACGAGCGCAGGCCCACCGCTTCACGCAGCTCACCGAGGAACGGGGTAGCGACCTTGCGGGCCTTGGCGGCTCCAGCCAGAAGAATATCCTCCAGATCCGCCGGCTTGGCGATTAGCCCATGGTAGCGCTCGCGCGCTTCGCCCAGCTCATTGTCGAGCAGCTCGAACAGGCGCTGCTTGGCTTCCCCCCAGGCCAGGCCGGACATCAGCTCGGCACGGAAATCCGCTTGCTGCTGGGCCCCTGCGAACGCCTGGTAAAGGGTAAACAGGTGCGAGCTGTCGGGGTCCTTCGGCTCGCCGGGCAACCGTGAATCGGTGACGATGCGCGCGATGGCGTCCTTGAGCTGCTTGGCGCTGCCAAACAGCGGAATGGTGTTGTCGTAGCTCTTGCTCATCTTGCGGCCGTCGAGGCCCGGCAAGGTCGCCACATCATCTTCGACAACCGCCTCAGGCAACGTGAACAACTCCTTGCCCTGACCGAACAGATGGTTGAAGCGCTGGCCGATATCGCGCGCCATTTCCACGTGCTGGATCTGATCGCGACCCACCGGCACCTTGTGGG